>UQIB01000001.1 GCA_900541015.1 uncultured Collinsella sp.
CTCGACACCGGCACCATGGAGAGCCTGCACGAGGCCGCGGAGTTCGTCCGCGCCGTGGAGCACTCCCAGGACCTGCCCGTGTCCGTCCCCGAGGAGATCGCCTGGGAGAACGGCTGGATCACCACCGCCGAGCTGGAGGAGGCCGCGAAGGCCTACGGCAAGTCGGTCTACGGCCGGCACCTGAAGAAGGTCGCCGCCGGCGAGATCGTCAACAGCCCGCGCGAGTACTAGCGCCAGCTTGTTTTCTTTTAGGGGTCACCGTTTATCTGGTGGCCCCTTTCGTTATGATTACGTTGACCATAAAGACAATATGATTGGGAGTGGATGTGTTAAGCGTCTACTTTGGCGATATGCCAGAAGCGATTTACAACACAGCGACATATTTCAAAAACTCTTACCGGTCTACTTGGATTACGGATCCCTATGCAGTCTCGATAATTAAAGATGTCGATCGATCGGTTGTTGTCTCCGAAAACGTCATCGAAAGCCCTGTGCTTGGATCCATCTCCCCACTCCAGCTTTCTGGTGGCGTGAAAACGCTGCTGCTTATGAGATTTGATCGTAAGCATATTTTTAACGCTTCTACCTGTGGTGACAACTGTGCCAAGTGGATTCTCGACATGGCGAAAGACCGCAAGCTCGTTGTGAATCTCTATCATGTGATGGACTTTGGTCGCGAGGATTTTAAAATTAAAGTCGTGAATAGCGGCCGAATCGTTCACAACATGGCCGATTTGATTCACGAGTCGATTCCGTATCTGTAGGTGCTGCTTATGAACGGTTCGCATCTCGTTAAGATTTCCCGCCGCAGGGGAACCAAGTACACATTTACCATCAAGCGGAACATCACTATTGTGCGTGGCGATAGTGGCACGGGTAAGACGACACTGTTTGACATGGTCGCAGACTACATGCGAACGGGCGAGCAGTCGGGCGTTTCCTTGCAATGCGATTGTCCCTGTGTCGCCCTGACCGATTATGATTGGCGAAACCAGCTTTCGTCCGTTCATGACTCGATTGTATTTGTCGATGAGGGCTTAAAAGAGATCCATTCTGATGAGTTTGCCCATCATGTGCTGTATTCCTCGAATTATTTCGTGCTGATCTCAAGGGCTGATTTCCCCAATCTTCCGTATAGCGTGGATGAGATTTACAAGATTAAGACGAGCGGAAAATACCATTCTTTCGTCCCTGTTTATCAAGATCGCGGGAATCATCGTTATTCTATTTCCCGGTCGGCGCCAAAACGGGACATTACTTACGTGAAATAACTGGGGATTCGGTTTTTCACTACGACAAAGATTGCATTCCGGAGGCGTTTTGTACGGGAAGTAATTCTGCGAAGGTTATGGCTCTTATCGCATGCCGAAATGTCCGATAGTTTTGTTGAATAGTGTCGCGGCATCACTTCCTGCGGCATACTAAAGAAGCTGTACATGCTTCAGATTGGATTTTCATGTCTGAGATTTTTGAACCTAAGAACATCATCGTCACGGGCGGCTGCGGCTTCATCGGCAGCAACTTCGTGCACTACGTCGTGAACAACCACCCGGGCGTCCACGTCACCGTCCTGGACAAGCTGACCTACGCCGGCAACCCCGAGAACATCGCGGGCCTGCCGTCGGACCGCGTGGAGCTCGTCGTGGGCGACATCTGCGACGCGGAGCTGCTGGACAGGCTGGTGCCGGGCCACGACGCGATCGTGCACTACGCCGCCGAGAGCCACAACGACAACTCCATCGCGGACCCCGAGCCGTTCCTGCGCACCAACGTGGAGGGCACCTTCCGCCTGCTGGAGGCCGTGAGGAAATACGGCATCCGCTACCACCACGTCTCCACCGACGAGGTCTACGGCGACCTGGCGCTCGACGACCCCGCCAAGTTCACCGAGGAGACGCCGTATCACCCGAGCAGCCCGTACTCGAGCACCAAGGCGTCCTCCGACATGCTGGTCCGCGCCTGGACCCGCACCTACGGCCTGCGCACCACGATCTCCAACTGCTCCAACAACTACGGCCCCTACCAGCACGTGGAGAAGTTCATCCCCAGGCAGATCACCAACATCATCGATGGCGTGCGCCCCAAGCTCTACGGCCGCGGCGAGAACGTCCGCGACTGGATCCACACCGAGGACCACTCCTCTGCCGTCTGGGACATCCTCACCAAGGGCCGGATGGGGGAGACCTACCTCATCGGCGCAAATGGCGAGAAGAACAACATCACCGTCCTGCGCATGATCCTCGAGGCGATGGGAAAGGACCCCGAGGACTTCGACTGGGTCGCCGACCGCCCCGGCCACGACCGCCGCTACGCCATCGACTCCACCAAGCTCCAGCGCGAGCTGGGCTGGAGGCCGGCCCACACCGACTTCGCCGAGGGGCTCAAGCGGACCATCGACTGGTACGTCGCCAACGAGTCCTGGTGGCGCCCCGCCAAGGAGGCCACCGAGGCCCGCTACCGCGCACAGGGCCAGTAAGACTGCATTCCGGCGAACCGCGCCGCGGGGCGCCCGCGCGGGGCCGCAGGGCATGGGGATGATCCCGCGTCCCCGCGCGGGCGCCCCCGGTTATACAACCTCTTCGATAGGAGCTTTTCCCACATGGCAGACATCGCATTCGAGAAGGACCTCTCCGTCGCCGAGACCGGCATCGAGGGCCTGAAGGTCGTCGACCTGGCCGTCCACGGCGACTCGCGCGGCTGGTTCAAGGAGAACTGGCAGCGCGCCAAGATGACCTCGCTCGGGATTCCCGACCTCCGCGTCGTCCAGAACAACATCTCCTACAACGAGAAGAGGGGCGTCACCCGCGGCATCCACGCGGAGCCCTGGGACAAGTTCATCTCCGTGGCCCGCGGCTCGGTCTTCGGCGCCTGGGTGGACCTGCGCGAGGGCAGCGCCACCTACGGGAAGGTCTTCACCTGCACGCTCGATCCGAGCAGGGCCATCTACGTCCCGCGCGGCGTGGGCAACTCCTTCCAGGCCCTGGAGGACGGCACCGCCTACACCTACCTGGTGGACGCCCACTGGTCCCTCGAGCTCAAGAGGACCTACACCTTCGTGAACCTCGCCGACCCCGAGCTCGCCATCGAGTGGCCGATCCCGCTCGATGAGGCCACCGTCTCCGAGGCCGACCTCAACCACCCGATGCTCAGGGACGTCGTCCCAATGGCGCCCAAGAGGACGCTCGTCACCGGCTGCAACGGCCAGCTGGGCCATGCTGTGCGCAGGCTGGCGGAGGAGCGCGGCGTCGCCAAGGACTTCGACTTCTGCGACATCGACACCTTCGACATGTCCGACCCGGCGGCCTACTCCAAGTACGACTGGTCGCTCTACGGCACCGTGATCAACTGCGGCGCCTACACCGCCGTGGATAAAGCCGAGACCCCCGAGGGCCGCGCGGCCGCCTGGAAGGCCAACGCGACCGGCCCCGCCCTGCTCGCGCGCACCTGCGCCGAGCACGGGATCACGCTCGTCCACGTGTCCTCCGACTACGTCTTCGACGGCACCGCCGAGGTGCACGACGAGGAGGAGCCCCTCAGCCCGCTGTCCGTTTACGGCCAGACCAAGGCCGCCGGCGACATCGCCGTGGCCGGGTGCCCGCGCCACTACATCATGCGCAGCTCCTGGGTCATCGGCGAGGGGCACAACTTCGTCAAGACCATGAGGGCGCTCTCCGACCGCGTCGCCGACCCGGAGGACAAGTTGGAGCAGGTCACCGTCGTGGACGACCAGCTGGGACGCCTGACCTTCACGCGCGACATGGCGCAGGCAATCTTCCACGTGCTGGGGAGCCGCGCCCCCTACGGCACCTACGACTGCACCGGTTCCGGCGCCGTCAAGTCCTGGGCCGACATCGCCCGCGCCGTCTTCGAGGCCGCCAACGGCAACGGCGACAGGGTCGTGCCGGTGTCGACCGCCGACTACTACGCGAGCGCCGCCGGCCCCGTCGCCCCGCGCCCGGTCCACTCCGCGCTCGACCTGTCCAAGCTCGAGTCGGTCGGGTTCCACATGCCCGACTGGGAGGAAGAGCTGGGGGAGTACCTCAAGACGCTCTAGCCGCTATTAACTTTTCGAGAGCAAAAGCCGCCGCTTGTTAACGGTGGCTTTTCTTGTTGGTGGCTATCTGCGCAGTGGTGCCAATAGTATTCTGCGGAAGATCTACCTCTCGCTTGTCTCGGTGGCGGACTTGCCGGGCTGGTCATCGTAGGCGTATTTGCTGTACACGTTGACCTCCCACTGCTTTTTTTCGACCTTTGCCACAGAATCCAGGATGAATCCGGTTGCAATGCTCAGACCACAGAGGAACATAAACGATGCAGCAAGCATGGCAGTGGGGAAACGCGGGACCAGGCCGGTCTGAAAGTACTCAACAAAGATAGGAATGCCCAAAACCAGGCCGATAATCGCGAATAGAAGCGCGACGAGGCTGAAGAACTTCAGCGGGCGGTAGTCCTTGAACAGCGTGCCGATCATCGCAACGACTTTAATGCCGTCGCTCACGGTATTGAGCTTGGACTCGGAGCCTTCCGGACGGTCGCGGTACTCGATGGGCACGTCTTTGATGCGCCAGCGGTGGTCGACGGCGTGGATCGAGAGCTCGGTTTCGATCTGGAAGCCCTCGGAAAGCACAGGGAAGGTTTTAACGAACGGACGGCTCATGGCGCGGTAGCCGGTCATGACATCATCGAAGCTGTAGCCATAGATCCACTTGATCATGGCGCGGACCAGATTATTGCCAAAGCCGTGGAAGGCACGCTTGTTCTCCTCGGCGTAGGTGCCGTTGGAAAGGCGATCGCCTACGGTCATGTCGGCCGTGCCGTTAAGGATGGGCTCGCAGAGGGCCTTGGCCGCCTCGGCGGGGTAGGTGTCGTCTCCGTCGACCATCAGGTAGCAATCGGCGTCGATATCGCGAAACATCTGGCGGCACACGTTGCCCTTTCCCTGACGGGGCTCAAAGCGGACTGTGGCGCCGTGCTCGGTGGCAATGCGTGAGGTATCGTCCGACGAGTTGTTGTCATAGACATAGACCGTCGCTTGCGGAAGCTCGCGGTGAAAGTCGTCGATGACTTTGCCGATCGTGAGCGCTTCGTTGTAGCAAGGGATGATGACGGCGATGGATTCAGAATTCACTTAATGCTCCTTATACATTCAATCCTAGAAAGTATAGCCGTTTGGGCCTGGCATCCTAAGATGTGGGTTAGTTCTCCAGTTTTGTTGCGCGAATCGTTTGCATGGCCGTCGGGTCTATACTGTTCGTTTGTCAACGATTACGAGTAAAGGAGTTGCATCCGTGTCGGATCAGACAAAGCAACAAGAAACTCGCAGTCTGCCTGCGACGTTTGCTAAGAACGAATTTGAGAAGGACGCGTTTATCCTTCGTCAGCTGGTTACCAAGGATTTTAAGATCAAGTATCGCCGTAGCGTTCTGGGCGTCGCATGGTCGGTGCTCAACCCGCTGCTGATGATGATCGTCATGGCCATCGTGTTCTCGACGATTTTTGGCCAGGGCCGCAATGGCTCAATGACGCCCGAGATGTACCCGCTGTACTTGATCGTGGGTAACATTACCTTTGCCGTCATGTCTGAGTCTACTAACCAGGCCCTGACGTCGATCGTGGGCGCTGCCCCTCTGCTCAAGAAGGTTAAGGTGCACCGCTGGGTCTTCCCGGTGCAGAAGGTGCTCTTCTCGCTGGTCAACTTTGCCTTCTCGCTGGTCGCCGTTGCCATCGTTATGCTGTGGTTCCGCGTTATGCCTTCTTGGCACCTGATTCTGTTGCCGGTTTGCCTGCTGCTGCTTATGTGCTTCTGCATGGGCCTGGGCATGATGCTCTCTGCCCTTACGGTCTTCTTCCGCGACGTTATGCATCTGTGGAGCGTCGTCATTACGGCGTGGACTTACATTACGCCCATCTTCTGGACGACTGACTATATTGCGCAAATGCCGCATCTCGTGCGTATCTTGATGTATGCGAACCCCATGTTCAACTACCTGCAGTTTATGCGCGATATCTTCCTGTTCCAGACTACGCCCTCGCTTATGACGTTTGGTATGTGCGTTGCCTGGGCGGTTCTTGCGCTTATTATTGGCTATACCGTGTTCCATAAGTCCGAGCGCAAGTTCATCCTCTACATCTAAGGAGTGCTGTGATGACTGAATCTGTTGTTGATTACAGCGAGCAGCCTCTGGCTGTCGAGGTCGACGACGTCACCATGATCTTTAACATGGCGTCCGAGTCGCTGACCAACCTCAAGGAGTACTTCATTAAGCTTGCCAAGCATGAGTTGTTCTTTGAGGAGTTTAGGGCGCTTAAGCATATCTCGTTTGATATTCATCGTGGCGAGGTCGTGGGTCTGGTCGGCACTAATGGCTCCGGCAAGTCTACGATGCTCAAGATTATCGCTGGCGTGCTTGAGCCAAGCGAGGGCAGCGTTAAGGTGCACGGTAACATCGCGCCGCTGATTGAGCTTGGTGCTGGCTTTGACCCCGAGCTGACCGCCCGCGAGAACATCTATCTGAACGGCGCCCTGCTCGGCTATACCAAGGAGTTCATCGATGCCAACTTTGACGGCATTATCGAATTCGCTGAGCTGCAGAACTTTGTCGATATGCCGCTTAAGAACTTCTCCTCGGGCATGGTGGCGCGTATCGCCTTTGCAATCGCGACGATTACCGAGCCCGATATTCTGATCGTTGACGAGACGTTGTCCGTCGGTGATGTGTTCTTCCAGCAGAAGTGCGAGGACCGTATCCAGCACTTTATCCAGAGCGGCGACGTGACGGTTCTGTTCGTTTCGCACTCTATGGAGCAGGTTGAGCGCATCTGCCAGCGTGCCGTTTGGATTGAGAAGGGTGACCTTCGCATGGACGGCCCGGTCGATGAGGTCTGCAAGGCGTACCGCGAGCAGTTCAACTAGGTTATAATTACTTGCGCCTGACAGGCTTGCGCTTGCTTGGGCGTGCGGTTATTTGCTCCATTAGCTCAGTTGGATAGAGCAGGGGACTTCTAATCCCAAGGTCGACGGTTCGAATCCGCCATGGAGCACCATCGTTTATTAAGCCCAGACCGCTTGGTGGTCTGGGCTTTTTCACATGCCGGTGTTCTTTATTCTTGCCGGGTATACGTTTAGACCGAAGCCGTGGCGTGAGCTGCTGTTGTGCTGCTGATGTGGATTGGTTATACGGCGCGCCTAAGGGGGCTGGAGCCGAGCGTGAGCGAGCCTCTGCTGTTTATTGGAGCCGGTGTTGCTTGGCTTGTCCTTGCCGCGCTGAGTGGGGTGAGCTTTCGAGCCGCCGCGTGGATGGGTTTTTGGTTGCGACAGTTGCCGCTCTTGCCGGTAGCTACTGCGTGTGCTGGGTTTCGATGGCGTTGGAGAAGTTGAAAGACGTGCCGGTTTTGGGGTCCTTTGAGCGAGCGCTCGTGTTCTGCGGACAGGCCAGTCTTGCCATCTTTGCAATCCACGCGGTCGATTGGTTTATTCCTTGGCAGACCATGCCTCTGCTTATGACGCTGCCAGCATCGTGGCTCTTTGCGTCGATTGTGCGCCGCAGGTGCGACATAGGGTTGGTGTACGTGATCAAGAAGGCGTAACAAAAACGGGGAGGACCAACTTGGCCCTCCCCACTATATCTAGTCTGTCTAGTCTGCCTTCAGGCACTCGGGCAAGACGTTTGCAACTGCATTCATCGCCTGCGGCCTCAGGTACTGCTCATTGAGCTTTGCCTTTCTGTAGGCGTAGCGAGTGTCTGCCGAGTACTTGATCAATACGTCGGTGAAGAATCGTTCCCAGCTTAGGTAGTCGCGGCTTTCGATATAGCTCGAAGGATCCTTGAGGATTTTTGGAATGTCGTTACTGGGAATGAGGCCAGATTGCAGAAGTGTCCACTCGAATGATTCCGGGAGGAACAAGCGAACGTTCTTGTAAACGCGCTGTCCGAGCACCTTTTCGATGTAGGGACCAAACGCTGCGCCGTCTCCAATGGCAAGAACGTTTTGCTCGGGGCATTCGTGAATTGTCCGCTTTAGATTTGCTACGCCGGTGGCGGTATAGCAGGGGATTCCGAGCCGGTTGCAAAGAGCGTCGTAGAATTGATAGCCAGATTTGCTATCCTCGACAACTACGGCGTCGGGTACCTCGAATCCAACATTTAGATCCTGATACAGCATGCTTGCCGTGTGGTCATATAGCGGCTTGGTCACCGAGTAGAAGCGCCTGTCGCTCTTGCGGCCATTGATTGTTTTACTCGTCGTGTTGACTAACTTCAGGATCTCATCAACGCTGTAGGGGAGCTCGTTGGCATCGCGACGAGATATCAGAACAAAATAGTTGGACGAGCCGTTTACGGTTTTGGCGAAGTCCTTTGAGTAGATAAACTCGTTGCCCTCATCTAGAAAGACAATTGAATCTTCGATGATCGAAAGCTCGCGCTCCCAGCGTCTGCCGGAAAGCGTTTCGCAAGGCACGTCGCAGCTGAGTGCAACGCCGCTTTCCGGTCCTCGGTCGTTGTAGTCGCGAATCATCGAGATGAGCGTCGTTTTGCCCGTGCCGCTGTTGCCGCGGATGAAGGAAATATTGCGTTTAAAGGTGAGCGTGTATTTGACTTTTGCGCGCTCCACGACAACGGTGTGTGATCCTTTCATTACTCATCAACATCCAGAAAATCATTGGTGGCACCGACGAACTCCTGCATGTTCCTGACGATGCGGCCGTCGTTATTGATGCGAATCTCAAAACGCTTCCAGGGAAATTTCATGATGTGGTAAAGGGTCACCAGCACATCCTGCTCTTTGCCAATTTTGAGCAGCCAGCGGGCGCAGTTATCTCCGCAAGTGGATGCATTGAACACCATGTTTGGTAGATTGCGCACCAGCAGCAGCGTCTTAACGCCGCCGGACAGTTCGAGTGGGGTGATCGAGCCCAGCTGCTTGCTTACGATGTTGTGGGGGCCGATGAGCTCTGATCCGTCCACGCTTTTAATGATCTGTGCGGCCATAGGGTCTTCGAACCATGAGTCCAAGTATGAGTTCCTAAAGTAGGTCTCGGTATCGTAGATGGAACCGGGGTAATCTCCCAGATGGATGCTTAGCATGCGAGTCTCCAGACGTTGTGTGGCTGCAACGATTATATGCCAGTAATAAAGTGCCGCCAGTAGCGAGGTTGCTGCTGGCGGCACTGGCATTACTGGCGTGCGAATCGGGGTTGATGGATTTGCGCGCGAGACTACTTTTCGAGTCGTTCCCTCAACAGCTCTAGCGCATGTGCGTAGCCCTGCAGGCCCTCACCGGTGATGGTGGCGAAGCAAGCTAGGCGTGCATAGCTCACCTGGCGGAAGTCTTCGCGGGTCTCGACGGCGCTGATGTGGACCTCGACGGCAGGGATGGCGACGGCCTTGAGGGCGTCGAGGATCGCCACGCTTGTGTGCGTGTAGGCTGCCGGGTTGATGACGATGCCGTCGACCTTGCCGTAAGCCTCCTGGATCTTGTCGACGATGCCGCCCTCGTGGTTGGACTGGAAGACCTCGACCTCGTCGAAGCCCTGTACGGCGCCTGCTTCCTGGCAGATCTGCACTAAGCGGTCGTAGTTGTCGCTGCCATAGATGCCCGGCTCGCGAATGCCGAGCATGTTGAGGTTGGGGCCGTTGATGACGAGTGCTTTCATGGTTGCTTCCTTTGCAGTCGAGAAACCACCACAAAGGTGCCTGTCCCCTTTGTGGTGGTTTTTTTAGAGAGCGGGTGGGAGGGTGTCGAGGAGGGCTTGGGCGGTATTGGCGGCGCAGTCGCGTGAGTCGATGATGTGGTCGGCCCAGGCGCGGTAGCGTGGCATACGTTGTTCCGCGAGCTTATCGATGCCGTCGCGTGCGGTGATGGGGCGGCCCTTGTGGGCGAGCTCTTTGAGCTTGCGGTTGAGCATCACAATTTTGCTGTTCTGGTGCAGCAGCGGATAGTTCTCGTCTCGCGTGACCACGCCACCGCCGGTGGAAAGCACCAGGCCGCTGCGCTTGGAGATGTCGGACAGCGCCGCCGTTTCCTGCTCGCGGAAGGCCGCCTCGCCGCGCTCGACGATATAGTCGGCGCAGGGCATCCCCAGGCGTTCCTCAAGCGCGCGGTCCAAGTCAATGTGCTCGCGACCCGTGAGCAGGGCAATCTGCTCACCCACGCGGGTCTTGCCCGAGCCCGGCATGCCGATCAGCGCGATGTTTTGTTCGCGGCGTGACAAGCGCTCCGTTACATCCAGGATGCGCTTGCGCGGGGTGACCTGGCCGGTGTAGCGCTCAACAGCCTGTGCCGCTTGGGCCACGAGCATCAGCAGACCGCCGATGCAGGGGATACCGCGGCGCTCGGCCTCGAGCATGAGTCCCGTGCGGGCGGGGTTGTAGACAATGTCGATAACGCCTTCGAGCGCATCGAGCCCTTCGAGCGTGCAAGGCGCGTCGGGGCAATGGGGGAACATGCCGGCGGGCGTGCAGTTGACGAGTAGGGCGGCGTCGGACTGCTGCGCGATGTTGCCGTAGTTGACCTCGCTCGTGCGACCCACGGGTACAACGATGGCACCCAGGTCTCCCAGCACCATACTTGCCGTGGTGCCGGCGCCACCGGTGGCACCAAGCACGAGGACCTTTTTGCCGGCAACCTCTACGCCCAACTCCTCGACCAGGTACTGAAAACCAAAGTAGTCGGTGTTGTCGCCGCGCAGGCGGCCGTCGGGCAGGCGCGTGATGGTGTTGACGTTGCCCATACGCTCGGCGAGCGGACTCAGCTCGTCCAGGTACTCCATGACGGCGCGCTTGTAGGGGATGGTCACGTTGGTGCCCTCCCATTCGTCGCCCGTCATAAAGGCCGCGAGGTCCTCGGGCTCGCGCTCAAATCGCACGTACTCGAGCCCAGCGAGCTCCTTGTAGATGGTCGGGGTGTAGCTGTGGCCCAGCACGCGGCCCAGTACGCCGTAGGGGCGGGTTGCGGCGGTATCGGTCATCTAGAGCACCTCCGTGTAGCTGCCAAAGTAGGTGAAGCTCTCGCACACGTCGTCGATGGAATCGAGCAGGTCGTCGAGGGCCTTGCTGCCAAAGGGGCAGTCCAGGTCAAAGTAGAACATAAACTCAAAGTCGCGACCGGGGATGGGGCGGCTCTCCAGCTTGATGAGGTTGATGTTGAGCGCATAGAAGCGCTCGAGTACACGATAAAGGGCGCCCGGTTCGTTGGCCGTGGTGATCATGAGCGAGGTACGGTTGGCGCCGGGGTAGACGCGGGGCTCGCGGCTGATGACGACAAAGCGCGTGTAGTTGTTGTCGGAGTCCTGGATGTTGGGCTCCAGTACCTCCAAGCCGTAGAGCGCCGCACAGCTGCGCGAGGCGATAGCGGCGACGTCGGTGCGCTCGGAGTTGGCGACCATCTCGGCCGACATGGCGGTGTTGGGGTATTTGGTGGCATGCAGGCCGTGGCCCTCGATAAAGCCGGCGCACTGGGCAATGGCTTGGCCGTGGCTGTAGACCTCGCGCACGTCGGCGAGTTTGGTGTCGGGCTTGACGAGCAAGTTGTGGTCGATCTTGAGGCGAAGCGAGCGCACGATGTGGAAGTCGAACTGGGCGAGCAGGTCGTAGACGGCGTTGACCGAGCCGGCGGTGGAGTTCTCGATGGGCAGCACACCAAACTCGCAGAAGCCGTCGCGCACAGCGCGCATAACGCCTTCGAAGGTCTCGAAAAACGCGATGTCGGGTACGTCGAAGAGCTTGCACGCGGCGATCTGGCTATAGGCACCTTCCACGCCCTGGCAGGCGACGCTGGCAGTCTGGGGGAAGGGCGTGTCGAAGGCTACGGCCGTGGCGTGGGCCTTTTGCGAGACGTTGATGCCCTTGAGCTCGTTGATGTAACGCTGCTGTTCGGCCTTGCTCATACTCATGAGGAGACGGAACAGGGTGATGGTCTGCGCCTCGTAGCGCTCGGGCGCGCGGCTGGCGAGGTTGTTGAGCTTGGAGCGCTCACGGGCGGGGTCGAAGACAGCCTTGCCCATCTCGATTTTTGATTTGGCGACCTCGGTGGCAATGTCCATGCGCTCGACAAAGCTGTTGAGGAGCGTGGTGTCGATGCCATCGATGGCTTGGCGGATGTCAGCAAGGTCCATAGGGACCCCTTTCGTGAATGCTTGCCTGGGGTAGTTAATTTGGGACGGGACGGGGCTTTTTTAGCTACCCTTTGACTGTCGACGAATCGATGAGTGCCAGGGCACATATCAACTGGCATATGGGGGTAGCTAAAATAGCCCCGTCCCAAATTAACTACCCTTGGGGTGGGTGGACTAAAGCTGGCCGGCGTCCTCGAGGAGGGCGTCCCAAATCGCGAGGGCAGCTGCTGCTTCAGCTACGGGGACGGCACGCGGGACGATGCAGGGATCGTGACGGCCGTGGACCGAGAGCTCGGCATTTTCCATGGCGTCCATGTCTACGGTCTGCTGCTCGCGGCCAATCGAGGGCGTTGGCTTTACGGCCATGCGCCACATGACGGGCGCGCCGGTCGAAATACCGCCCAGGATGCCGCCGGCGTTGTTGGACTCAACCTCGATCTCGCCGGTCTCGGCGTCGATGCGATACGGATCGTTGTTCTCGCTGCCGCGCATGGCGGCCACGGCAAAGCCCATGCCAAACTCCACGCCCTTTACGGCGGGAATGCCAAACGCGATTTGAGTGATGCGGTTCTCGATGCCGTCGAACATGGGGTCGCCGATGCCCGCGGGAAGCCCGTAAATGCCGCACTCCACGATGCCGCCGATGCTGTCGAGCTCGTCGCGCGCGGCAAGAATCTCCTCGCGCATGCGGCCGGCTGCGGCGGCGTCAATGCACGGCAGATCGTTCGTAAGGATTGCCTTGCGGTCGGCCTCGCGATAGACCATATCGTCCATCGGCAGGTCGGAGATGCCGCCGATCTGCGCGACGTGCGCCATGACCTGAATGCCGCGGGCCTCAAGTGCCTGCAGCGCAATGCCGCCGGCGATGCATAAGGGGGCCGTTAGGCGGCCGGAAAAATGCCCGCCACCAGCGACATCGTGCATGTTGTGATACTTCACGCGCGCAGGGAAGTCCGCATGTCCGGGACGGGGCTTGCGGCGCAGCTCGGAGTAATCCTTGGAGCGCGTGTTGGTGTTCTCGATAATCGCGGCGATGGGTGCGCCAGTAGTGTGTCCATCGACCACACCGGCGATGATATGCGCGGCGTCGGCCTCGCGGCGTTTGGTTGCGGTCTCGTCGCGGCCGGGGGCGCGACGGTTAAGGAAGGCCTGCAGCTGCTCCTGGTCCACGGCGATGCCCGCCGGGATGCCATCGAGCGAGCAGCCGATAGCGGGGGAGTGCGATTGGCCGAAGATGCTCAGATGCAAGACGTTGCCAAAGGTCGAGGACATGCTATTCCTCCTCGAGTGTGACCTTGCCGCCCAGTAGGCGGTAGTGGTCGAAGAAATCGGGATAGGACTTGTTGACGGCCTCGGCGCCGTGGATCACGACCTCGCCGGTGGCGCGGCTTGCGGCGATGGCGGCCATCATGGCGATGCGGTGGTCGTTGTGCGAATCGACCTCACCGCCGGTGAAGGCATCGACGCCCTTGATGATGAGGTCGTCGCCGGCAATACGCACCTGCGCGCCCAGCGCGGTGAGCTCGCAGGTGGTGGTGGCCAGGCGGTCGGATTCCTTGATACGCAGACGGGCGCAATCGCGGATAAAGGTGCGGCCCTGTGCCAGCGAGGCCACGGCCGAGATAACGGGCACCAGGTCGGGGATGTCGTGGGCACTCATCTCAAAGCCGGCGAGCTTGTCGGACTGCACGGTGGCGGCGTTGGTGGAGCGCACGATGCGGGCACCAAAGCGCGAAAGCGCGGCAAGCACGTTGCGGTCGCCCTGCGCAGAGCTCAGGGACACACCCTCGACGGTGATGGGGTCGGTGCCGATGGCGCCGGCGCACAGCCAAAAGGCGGCGTTGGACCAGTCGCCCTCGACGGCTACGCTGCCGGGCGTGCGGTACGAGCCGCTGCTTACGCGGAAGTTCGTGACCTCGGGCTGGCCGTCCTTGGCCGGAATACGCTCGACGTTGACCTCGACGCCAAAGGCCTTCATTGCCTGGATCGTCAGGTTAATGTATGGGCGGCTCTCGATGAGGCCGGTCACCTGCACACAGGAGGGCTGGGCGAGCAACGGGGCTGCCAGCAGCAGGCCCGAGATGTACTGCGAGCTCACGTTGCCCGGCAGCACAAAGGTGCCCGGGCGCATGCGGCCGCTCGTCTTGAGCGGAAAGCCGCCCAGACCCTGCAGGTCGCAGCCGGCGGCAATGATCTCGTCGGAGAGCGGGGAGAGGGGGCGTGCGCCCAGACGGCCCTGTCCTACAAAGGTTGCCTCTGCCCCCAGCGCGCAGGCGACAGGCAGCATAAAGCGGAGCGTGGAGCCGCTTTCGCCGCAGTCGAGCGTGCCGCCGGCAAGGGCCTTGAGCAGGCCAAACTCAACACTCTTCATGGTGGGGTGGACCTGGAAGCCGTCCTCGACGGTCTCGATGCGAGCACCCAGGGCCGTAAGGCAACGCACCGTGGCCTCGATGTCGGCGCAGGTGGTGTTGCAGGCGACGTGTGTCTCGCCGTTGGCAAGCGCAGCGCAGATGATGAGACGGTGCGCCATCGACTTGGACGCGATGGCGGGAACGGTGCCCTTAAGCGGGGACGGGGTGATGCGGGCTAGCATGCGGATGAGTCTCCCTTCTGGCCGAGGCCTTCGGCAATGAGTTCGTGGAAAGTGGAAAGCGGCGTGCGGTCGATGCTGCAGCGGCCAATGCCGTGCGGAATCACCAGGTCGATGGTGTCACCCGCGCGCTTCTTGTCGTGGAGCGCCTCGGCAAAGACGGCATCGGCATCTAGGTCGCAGCGGGTCTTGAGGCCATGGCGGGCGCAGAGCTCCTCAATACGACCGGGCAGTGCAGCATCGCAGACGCCGTGCAGGGCCGCGGCGCGCGTGATGATGCCCATACCGATCGACACGCAGTTGCCATGCCCGAGCTCAAAGTGCTCGCAGGCCTCGACGGCGTGGCCGGCGCTGTGTCCAAAGTTGAGGAGCTTGCGCTGGTTGGTCTCGCGCTCGTCGGCGACGACCACGGCGCGCTTGATGTCGATATTGCGGGCGATGATGAGCGCTACGCGGGCCACATCGCGGTTGAGTAGCTCCAGCGTGAGCGGGGTCTTCTCCAACTCGGCGAAAAGCTCCGGGTCGGCAATCACGGCGTGCTTGACGACCTCTCCGCAGCCGTCGGCGAACTGCTCGGGCGTAAGGGTGGCCAGGCACCCCACGTCGGCGATAACCACGCTCGGCTGCCAAAAGGCGCCGGCCAAGTTCTTGCCGGCAGCCAGGTCGATGGCGGTCTTGCCGCCCACCGACGAATCCACCATGGCGAGCAGACTCGTCGGGATCTGCACAAACTTGCAGCCGCGCATGTAGGTGGCGGCCACAAAGCCCGCCACGTCGCCCACGACGCCGCCGCCGAGTGCCACGATCACGTCGGAGCGCGAAAGCTCGTGTTCGGCCACAAACTCCAAAATGGCAATATAGGTTTCGGCGCGCTTATGGGCCTCGCCGGCCTCGAAGGTGCAGATGCTCACCTCGTAGCCTGACGCCTCCAGGCTCTGCTTAACGGGCATCTGGTAGAGCGGGCCCACGTTGGTGTCCGTCACGATGACGGCCTTGGTACCGCCGGCAGTGGCGCGCACGAGCGGTCCCGCCTGCTCCAGCAAAAACGTGCCAACATGCACCTGGTAGGGGCGTGCAGTGTCGATATCGATGGTAATCGCCATAAGCTTCGGTCCTTTCGACCTGGCGTGATAGGTGGTCTAGTGGGAGGTCTCGTCGTCGAGCGCGCGCTTAATGCGGTCGCCCTCGGCAAGGAGATTCTCCAGATAGCGCTGGTCGCGGTCCTTAAGGGCGCGGCTGTAGGCGCCGAGCGATTCGATCAGATGGTCGATCTCGAAGGCGAGCGCATCGGCGTCGTCGATCATGAGCTCGGACCACATCTGCGGATTGAGGTGCGCCACGCGGGTGAGATCGCGGTAGCTACCGGCCGAAAAGCCGTGGTGGACCTGGGCGGTCGGGCTCTTTACGTAGGCGTTGGACACCACGTGCGCAAGCTGGCTCGTGAAGGCGATGACGCGGTCGTGCTCGGCGGCGCTGGTCACGCTGAACTTGCCAAAGCCCAAGGGGCGCACCATCTCGCGCACCTGGCCCAAAAGCTCCAGTTTGAGTGCATCGTCCACCGCGGGCGGCACGAGCACGAGCGGCGCGCCCTGGAACAGGTCGGCGCGGGAGTGCGCATAGCCCGAGTACTGCGTGCCCGCCATGGGGTGCGCGCCCACAAAGTAAAAGCCGTGCTCGCGGGCAAGCTCAAAGGCGCGCTCGCACACGATGCCCTTGACGCCCACCGTGTCGATCACCACGGGGCCCATAATGGCCTCGGTGTCGGTGGCGTCGGCGAGTGCCTGGGCATGCTCCTCGAGCCACTCGATGCAGGCCTCGGGGTAGCAAGCCAGGACGATGATGTCGCATTCGCCGAGTGTCTTGTCGTTGAGCTCTCCGGCAACGGTGCCCATGCTGGCGGCCGTCATGACATCGTCATCGGGGTCCCAGGCCAGCACGCGGACGCCCGCCTGCGCATAGCCGCGGGCAAAGCTACCGCCGA
Source organism: uncultured Collinsella sp. (assembly GCA_900541015.1). GTDB lineage: Bacteria > Actinomycetota > Coriobacteriia > Coriobacteriales > Coriobacteriaceae > Collinsella. The sequence continues at coordinate 16,687 of UQIB01000001.1, forward strand.
TGAGGCCAAGGCCGACGATACCGGCGCACTTGGGGCCGCCCTGGTTAACGCGCGCGTTTCTCACCGTACCCATGGGCTACTCCATGGTCTCTTGGCAGACAACCTCGCGGATGGCTCGGATGCGGCGCATGGTGTCGTCGAACTGATCGGGGGTGAGGGCCTGGGCGCCGTCGGACCAGGCACGGCTCGGCTCGTCGTGGACCTCGATCTCCAGGCCGTTGGCACCGCAGGCGGTCGCGGCGAGTGCCATGGGTTCTACGTAGCGGGTGTAGCCGGTGGCGTGGCTGGGGTCGGCAACGACAGGCAGGTGCGACAAGTGGTGCAGCACCGGCACGGCGTTGAGGTCGAAGGTGTTGCGGGTGCGGGTCTCGAAGGTGCGGATGCCGCGCTCGCACAGGATGACGTTGTCGTTGCCCTCGCTCATGATGTACTCGGCGGCCATAAGCAGCTCATCGATCGTGCCGGACATGCCGCGCTTGAGCAGGATCGGGGTCTGGGTCTTGCCGACCTCCTTGAGCAGGGGGAAGTTCTGGGCGTTGCGGGCGCCGATCTGCATGACGTCAATCTTCTTGTCCAAGAAGACCTGCACGTCGCGCGGGTCCATGATCTCGGTGACGATCGGCATGTCGAGCTCGGCAGACGCCTCGCACAGCAGGTCGAGGCCGGCGGGGCCCATGCCCTGGTAGGCGTAGGGGGAGGTGCGGGGCTTGTAGGCGCCACCGCGCAGCATCGTGGCGCCGGCGGCCTTCACGCGGCGTGCGATGCGGATGAGGTTCTCGCCCTCGACGGAGCAGGGGCCGGCGATGACCTGGAACTGGTCGCCGCCGATCTTGACGCCATGGCCGCAGTCGATGACGGAGTCCTCGGGGTGGAACTTGCGGTTGGCGCGCTTGAACGGCTCGGAGACGCGCTGCACGCGCTCGACGACATCCATGGACTCGAGCAGGAACGGGTCGATCTTGGTCGTATCGCCCACCAGGCCGATGATCGTCTCGTTCTCGCCGCGCGAGACATCGGTCTTCAGGCCCTTTTTCTCAATCCAGCTGACGATATGGCTGACGGCCTCGTCGCTGGCGCTCTGCTTTAAAATTGCAATCATGGTGTGCCTCTCACCTAGATGGATAACCCTTTCAAAAACGGCCCGCATCGCGAGCCGTGTATATATGGTGCATGAGAGTTTATACTATCTGACTCGCTTTTGCCTTCTAAAGTGGGCCGTTGCACCGCGTCTTCCTCGGAATTGCAAAGCTTTTTCTTTTATTTTGATAGCCCGTGGCGCACTTGGGTATAATGCCAAACGTTGGCCCTATTAGCTCAGGGGATTAGAGCGTCTGCCTCCGGAGCAGAAGGCCGTTGGTTCGAATCCAACATGGGGCACCATCGAACGTAAGACCGTCCGAACCTCGCATGGTCCGGGCGGTTTTTCTTATACCGACGCGACGTGATGGGACGTGGTATGGCAGCAACGGATATCGAGCGCGGACTCTCAACCGCCGAGGTCGAGGAGCGTATCGCCGCCGGTAAAATCAACCGCAACATGGAACTCAAGACCAAGTCGGTCAAAGAGCTCATCATCGAGAACCTCTGCACGCTGTTCAATTTGATTAACGTGATCTTGGCGTTCCTGGTCATTTTGACCGGTTCGTTTAAGAATCTGACGTTCCTGTTCGTGGTGTTCCTCAATACCGCTATTGGCGTCATTCAATCCATGCGTTCCAAGAAGATGGTCGATAAGCTCACGCTGCTGACCTCCAAGAAGGCCATCGCGGTGCGCGACGGCGCCGAGGTGGAGCTCGACTTGGACCAGATCGTGCTCGACGACATCATCCGCCTGGGGCGCGGCGACCAGATTCCCGCTGATGCCGTGGTGGTTTCGGGCGAGGCGCTCGTGAATGAGAGCCTGCTGACGGGCGAGAGCGACCTTATTAAGAAACAGCCCGGTTCCGAGCTAATGAGCGGCAGCTTTATCGACTCGGGCTTGCTGCGCGCCCGCGTGATTCATGTCGGCGCCGACAACTACGTGGCCAAAATTAATAACGAGGCCAAGTACGTCAAAAAGGTCAATTCCGAGATCATGAACGCGCTTAACGCCATCGTGCGCTTTGCGAGCATCATCATGATCCCGCTCGGTTTGGCGTTGTTTGCCTCGAGTGTGAGCGAGCTGTGGGATGCCGCGGGAACTCCAGGCGATAGCGCGCTTTCCTGGTGCTTCTCCGAGCTGCTGGCTGGTCATGTGCCTTCGTCGGCGCTGCTGTCCACGGTGGGCGCCCTGCTGGGCATGATCCCGCAAGGCCTGGTGCTGCTGACCTCGTCGGTGCTCGCCATCGCCACGGTGCGCCTGGCCCGCCGCAAGGTGCTGGCGCAGCAGCTCTACTGCATCGAGACGCTCGCTCGCGTCGATGTACTGTGCCTGGACAAGACGGGCACCATCACATCGGGCCGCATGGAGGTCGAGGGCACGTATCCGCTGCCGGTTGAGGGCGTGAGCCTAGGCGCCGGCTCGGACGAGGCGGCTGTTCCCGTCGATTCCACGGTGCTCGATTTTGCGCTGGCTAACGTCGCGCGTGCGACTTCGGCCGATGCCAACGAGACCTGCCAGGCGCTGCTCAACTATTACGCCGATCGCCCGGTCGAGGTGTCTGAGCCGCTGTCGGTCATTCCGTTCTCGTCGTCTAAAAAATGGAGTGGCGCTTCGTTTGCGCAGGGCTCCTACGTAATGGGTGCGGCGCAGTTTGTGCTTTCTGATCGTGTGTTTTCTCAGGTCGAGAACCGTGTCGCCGAGCTTGCCGATACCTGCCGCGTGCTCGTGGTGGCGCGCGTGGACGGCTTTACGCCCGATGGCGATATGGTGGGCGAGGCCGAGCCCGTGGGCTTTGTGACCATCCGCGACGAGATTCGTGCCTCGGCGGCCGAGACCATCGGCTACTTTAACGAGCAGGGCGTGACCCTCAACGTGATCAGTGGCGACGACCCGCGTACGGTGTCGTCGATCGCACGCGTGGTGGGCGTGCCGGGGGCGGACGCTTATGTGGACGCCACGACGCTCGATACGCCGGCCAAGCTCGATGCCGCAGTGGACCGCTACCATGTCTTTGGTCGTGTGACCCCGCAGCAGAAGCGTGAGCTCGTGCAGGCGCTCAAGCGCCGCGAGCACACCGTGGCCATGACGGGCGACGGCGTCAACGACGTGCTGGCGCTCAAGGAGGCCGACTGCTCCGTGGCCATGGCGGCCGGCTCCGATGCCGCGCGCAACGTGGCCGAGATCGTACTCGTCGACAACGATTTTGCCTCGATGCCCGCCGTGGTGGCCGAGGGCCGTCGCTCCATCAACAACCTGCAGCGTTCGGCCTCACTGTTCCTGACCAAGACGCTGTTCTCGATGGGCCTGGCGGCGCTGTGCATCGCGCTGCCGCCGTACCCCTTCGAGCCCATCCAGATGACGCTCATCAACTTCTTCTGCATCGGCGCGCCGGGCTTTGTGTTGGGCCTGGAGCCCAACAATGCTCGCGTGAAGGGTGCGTTTTTGACGAACGTACTCAAGCGTGCACTGCCGGCGTCGATTGCGGTCATTTTGGCTGCGGCGCTCGATATCTTTGTGGCGCGCGTGTTTGGCTTTAACCAGCTCACGCTGTCTACGATGTGCCTGCTTACGTCGTGCGCGGCGAGCGTCAGCCTGATCTGGCGCATCTCGCAGCCTCTCACGCCCTTACGTGTGGTGCTCTTTGTGTTTGTAGTCGCCGGCATCCTGGTGGGCGTTATTGGATTCCCAGAGCTGCTGTCTATTGCCAACCTGTCGATGGGCCAGATGGTTATCTTGGCTGTCATCGTGGTCTTTACCTGCTCGGTGTTCTTTAAGCTCGCCACGATGATGGATTCGCTCAAGCCGCGTCGTCGTCATGCTGCAACTGGTTTTGGCCGCGGTGTGCGCGTCCACCTGGGTCGCGGTGGCGGCAAGGTGAGCTCGACGGGTTCGACGGCCGAGCGTTTTGCCAAGCGCTTCGCCGCCGACATGGCGCAGCGCCGCGAAGATCGCACCGCTCGCGAGGCCGAGGCCCGCGCACTCGAGGGCGTGGCCCAGGCCCAGCCCAAGAAAAAGAAGAGTACCGGAGCCAAGCGCTCTCGCGTGACCAAGTCCGCCCAAGGCATCAAAGTTTCGATGCCAAGCAAAAAGAAGAAGTAACTACGCGCCCTGGCGATGTTGAATTGGTGCCTTGCTCCTGTGGGGCCGTGGCGATGTTATGCTCTAACCTCGATTGTTTGAATTGCTTCGAAAAGAGGATGCCGTGATCTGCCCGCATTGCCTTAAGACTATCGAGGACGGCGCCTCGTTCTGCCCCTACTGCAACGCCTATGTGGGTCCGGGCGATGGCCCCGAGCACACCGAGTTCGTGTTCTGTGAGGGCTGCGGTGCCCGTCTTTCTCCGCATGATCGTACGTGCCCCAAATGCGGACGCCCCGCTCCGGGTATCCTCTCCGAGGACGCGGCCGCATCCGACTTGGCTGCGGGCCGCACGGCGGGTTTTCCGCGCCTAACGCAAGAGCAGATCGATACCGAGGTGCCGCATGCGCCGGCCTCTGCCGCTGCGGTGCTTTCGGACGCCGCCGATCCTAACGAGACCTGCGTGCTGCCGGCTTTCGATAAGGATTTCGGTATTCCCAAGGTCGATATTCCCACGCCGGTTTCCCTGCACGACGATGCTCAAAAACCCAAGCGCAAGGTGCATCCCGACGAGGACGCCTATCACAAGCACAAGCGTCATATTCCCAAGCCGCTCATTATCATCGCGGTCCTTGCCGTTGTTTGTGGCGGTGCCTATTGGTTCGTGACGACCGATCCCATGGGTGTCATGCCTGGCTTCTACGACCAGTTTGGCCAAGCTGCACAAACCACCTTCCCCACGCGCCAAAAGGGCGAGGCGACTGAGGACGATACCAAGCAGGACGATTCTGCCGAGGTGGTCCAGGAAGAAACCGTGCTGACCGATGATCAGCTCTATACCAGGCTCGACGGTCTGTATCAGACCATCGTGTCCTACGGTGACGAGGGCCAGATCGGCGAGGTCATCGATTCCTTTAACAACGGCTATCTCCGAACGCCGCTGTCCACCCGTCAGGAGCTGTCGCAGAGTGCCTACGCCCTGCGCGACCAGATTAAAAAGACGCAAGATGAGCTCAACAACCTTAAGTATCAGGACGATACGGTCTATGCGGACGACATCGCCCACTTAAAGCAGCTTGCCGAGTGGATGTACGAGCGCGTCGACGTGATCTGCCAGAGCTGGGATATCTCGCTGGCCATTCCCGATGGCGAGTCGATGAGTTCCCACCAAAGCGAGATCCTGGCGCCCATCGCACAGGGCGGCAACAGCGCGCTGAATCAGTACGACGCCAACGTGGGCTCCTGGAAGCCGCAGCAGCGTTCCTAAAATTAGTTCGCCATAGTCGGCATAACCTACGTGCGCAATTGATGTAAGCGCATGCTTATTGCTACAATTCGTACAAATATGCTTTAAACGCACGAGGAAGGAACCACATGTTTGGGTTTAAGAAAGAGCTCTATACGCCCGAGTATCAGCTTGCCGGCGACGAGTGCGCCGTTATCGAGACGTCGAAGGGTACCATCAAGGTCAAGTTTGACGGCGAGGGCGCTCCCATTCATGTCGCGAACTTCTGCGAGCTTTCCACGATGGGTTTCTATGATGGCCTTAAGTTCCATCGCTATGTTCCCGGCTTCGTCATTCAGGGCGGCGACCCCAATACCCGCGATATGTCCGGCGCCGACGTCGCTGCCGGTCTTGAGGGCCCCGACGGCATGCCCGGTACCGGTGGCCCCGGCTACTGCATCAAGGGCGAGTTTGCCACCAATCCGCGCAACAGCCATGTCGATGGCGCCCTTGCCATGGCACGCTCCATGGACCCCGATTCCGCGGGTTCGCAGTTCTACTTCTGCCTGGGCGCCCAGCATAACCTCGATTCCGGTTACACCGTCTTTGGTACCACGGTCGAGGGTCTCGATGTGATTTCGCAGCTGCGTGCCGGCGACGAGATCGTCCATGTCGAGATCGTTCACGAGTAAAGGGGATTTCCTTGAATAGCCAGCTGATCCAACAGGGCCGCGCCGCTTACCGCGCGGGTGATTTTTCCGCTGCAGCCCAGATGCTTGGGGCGGCAAAGACTCCCGATGAGATTATGGGCGAGGCCGATCACCTTCGTGGCAACGCCTTGATGCACCTGGGCATGTATGCCGAGGCCGCCGAGGCCTACGCCGCCGCCCTCAACGACGGCACCTACGGCAAGCGCGGCGCGCTGCTCACTAACCGCGGCAAGGCGCTCGCCGCCGTGGGCGACTACACGACGGCCGCTCAGGCGTTCTCTGCTGCTACGCAGGATGCTTCCTATGCCACGCCGTTCAAGGCCTATCTGGGCCTGGGCAATGCTCTGTTCCAGTCGGGCGACTATGCCAACGCGGGTACTGCCTTCCGTCAGGCTGCCATCGACGGCGCCAATCCGGCTCCTGCCGCCGCGCTCGGCGAGCTCGGTCGTTGCTTCATTAAGCTCGGCCGTCCGGCGGATGCCGTGGAGACCTACCGCACGGCTATCGACTTTGCCGGCCCCCGCGACGACACGCGCGCGCTCAACGCCGGCATGGGTCAGGCGCTTTCTGCCGCCGGCCGTCCCTCCGACGCACTCGACGCCTTTAACGCCGCTACTGCCGATGGTATCTACCAGCTCACCTCCGAGCAGGCCGATGAGCTTGCCCGCGTGCACGATTCGCTTGCCGCGCTGTCTGCCCAGACGGCTATGGCCACGGCTCCGGCGCCCGCGATGGACGCCCCTGCCGTCGATCCGCTCGATCCTACGGGCGCGACCGGTCAGTTTATGCCCGATCCCTCGGACACCGGCTTCTTTACACTGTCAGAGTCCGAGATGGTCCAGCAGGACCGTCAGGATCGTAAGCAGGCCAAGGTCCGTCGTCGCCATCGCCACACGGGTCTTAAAGTCTTCATTGTGCTGCTTCTGCTCATTTTGATCGCCGCGGGCGGCCTGGGCTTTGCCTACACGCGCGGCTTTGGCTTCCCGTCTCAGGAATCTGTGGTTTCCGATCTGTTCCAGGCTGCCGGCGACGGTGACACCGCAAAGGCCGAGTCTTGCCTGGCCTCGAGCCTGTCCGAGGACGCCAAGTCGATGATCATCTCCTCGATTCCGCAGGGTGCCACCGTGTCCGTCGAGGGCACGGATCAGTCCATGACCGAGACGACCGCCAAGGTGAAGGCATCGCTGTCCAAGGGCGGCGAGCAGGAGTACACCGTCAAATTCGTGCGCTCCGACAACCATATCGGCTGGGCCGTTTCCTCGCTCGATATGGATTTCTCGGCTGCTGACAACCAGTAGTGACCTTATGGGATTTAGCTTTGCCCGGCGCTTCACCGCAAGTGAGGTGCCGGGCTTGCGCTAGTATGATGAGCTAGTAGTTTTCCAGCAATCATCCAACACATCAGGAGTTGCGTTGTTTTCTTTGATGGATATGTTCTTCGGTAGCTATGCGGGCGATCTTGCCATCGACCTCGGCACCGCAAATACGCTTGTCTCCGTGCGCGGCAAGGGCATCGTCATTCGCGAGCCCTCTGTTGTCGCCATCGACAAGAACGACGAGCGCATCCTGGCGGTCGGTATCGAGGCAAAGCGCATGCTCGGCCGTACGCCCGGCAACATCGTGGCCGTTCGTCCCCTGAAGGACGGCGTCATCGCCGACTTCGATGTTACCGAGGCCATGCTTCGCTACTTTATCGACAAGGCGTCTGAGAAGCGCTATCCGTGGACCCCGCGTCCGCGTGTTGTCGTCTGCGTTCCTTCCGGTGTCACGTCGGTCGAGAAGCGTGCTGTCTTTGAGGCCACGATCCAGGCCGGTGCCCGCCAGGCCTATCTGATCGAGGAGCCCATGGCTGCCGCTATCGGCGCCGACCTGCCCGTCGAGGAGCCCACCGGCTCCATGGTCATCGACATCGGTGGCGGTACCACCGAGGTCGCCGTTATCGCCATGGGCGGCATTGTCGTCTCGCAGTCCATCCGTATTGCCGGCGACGAGTTCGACCAGGCTATCCTCACGCACGTTCGCGATGCCTACAACCTGGCCATCGGCGAGCGCACGGCAGAGGATATCAAGATTAAGGTCGGCTCCGCCGTGCCGCTCAAGGACGAGCTCGACGTCGAGGTCAACGGCCGCGACGTGATCACCGGTCTGCCCAAGACCGTGCGCATCGAGAGCGAGGAGATTCGTCGCGCGCTCAACAAGCCGCTCGACGAGATGGCCAAGGCCGTCAAGGACGCCCTCGATGCCACGCCGCCCGATCTTGCCTCTGACCTTATGTACTACGGCATTTTGCTGACCGGTGGTGGCGCTCTGCTACGCGGTCTCGACGTGCGTCTGCGCGATGAGACCGGCGTTTCGGTCAACGTCAGCCCCACGGCGCTCGATAACGTCGTTAACGGCTGTGCCCGCGTGCTCGAGGCCAATGCGTTTGATGGCGGCTTCGTCCAGACCAATGCTTAATTTCCAAAAGGTGGATTCCATTTGGCACGATCTTCGGGTTTCTCCACAAATCTGAATACCAAGCGACAATCAACGGGTATGCGCCCGTTGATTGTTTTCAGCCTGATTTCGGTGTTGCTGCTCACGTTTTACATCCGCGAGGGCGAGGCAGGGCCGATTCATGCCGTGCGTTCGGGCGTAACGACGATTACCTCGCCGGTGCGCTTTGTGGGTTCGGCTGTGGCGGCTCCTTTCAATGCCATCGGCAACGTGTTCTCTAACCTTACGGCGTCGCAGGACACGCTCGACGAGCTCAAGAAGCAAAACGAGGAACTGACCTCTAAGGTTGCTGAGCTCTCCGAGGCTCAAAAGACCGCTGAGCGTCTGGAGGGGCTGGTCGGCCTGCAGTCGACCTATAACCTCAAATCGACCGCTGCTCGTATCGTTGGTGCCTCGGGCGATGCCTGGACCTCGACCGTTACCATCGACAAGGGCTCTGCCGACGGCCTTACCATCAACATGCCCGTGACGAGTTCTGCCGGTGTTATCGGCCAGATTATCGAGGTATCGGCTAAGACATCGACCGTGCGCCTGATTGGCGACGAGAACTCGGGCGTGTCCGCCATGGTGCAGGACACGCGCGCCCAGGGCATGCTTCAGGGTCAGGCTGACGGCACACTGCGTCTTGAGTACGTGAGCGTCGACTCCGACGTTAAGGTTGGCGACATCATCGTAACCTCGGGCATTGGCGGTGTGTTCCCTAAGGGTCTACCGCTCGGCACCGTCTCGTCGGTCGAGAAATCGGCAAACGACGTGTACTACACCATTGTGGTGCGCGCTCAGACCACGGCCGAGAACAACGAGGAAGTGCTGGTCATTACCTCGCTGACCGACGAACAGTCGGCTTCGGATGAGGACGTGAGCACGGCCAACAGCACGCCGCAGGGAACGTCGCGCGATGCTGCGACCAAGACGAAGGACGAGAGTTCGGACGACAGTTCCGACACGTCCGAGACGACCGACTCCGGCTCGAGCGAATAGGGGGCATGTCCATGGATCTACACGAGCAGGGGATGAGCTCCCGTACGTTTGTGATCGCCGCCATCGTGTGCGTGCTGCTGCAGGCAGGCCTGGCACCGCAGATCTCCATTGCGGGCGGTCGCGTCAACTTCATGATTATCCTGGTGTGCCTAAGCGTGTTCTCGGGCGACCCGACCCGTGCCGTCGTGTGCGGATTTTGCAGCGGCTTGTTTTATGACCTGTCCGCTGCCGTGCCGGTGGGCGTTATGTCGCTCCTGCTGACCGTGGGTTCTTTTGCCCTGGTGCACAGTGCCGTCGGTCAGACGGGCGGTAGCCCGAGTGCGCGCGGCGTCACCGTGGGCGCCTTCGCGCTCGCCATTAATGTGATCTACAGCATCATCTTGCTGTTTATGGGTTTGGAGACGAGCTTTGTCGTGGCGATCTTCGGCCATGCACTGCCGTCCTCGATCCTGACGGGTCTGGTTGCCATTCCGTTTTTGATGTCCGGCGTCGTGCCGCAGTCCGGCTATGGATTCTCCGCACGTGGCGGACGCCAGACGGGTATGCGCTTTAAGCCCAAGACCCGCAAGCTCAAATAGGGGAGGCCCGTAGATGTCTTCCCAGATGACGGTTATTATCGCCGGTATCGTGCTGGTTGTGGCCATCGTGGTCGCGCTGGTCATCATGCGTCGGGGCGATTCCCGTTTTACCTACGATACGCAGCATGGAACGGCCCCGCGCGCCACCGAGGGCGAGGGCAATACCGCGGCGACCGCCTTTAAGGGCCGCTTTTCCATCCTCACCGCGGGTGTGGGCGCGATGTTTGCGGCGCTTGCCGTTAAGCTGTGGGGCATGCAGATGGTCTCGTCGGACTATTACGAGAAGCAGGCCAATAGTAATCAGACTCGCACCGTTACCACACCCGCTGTGCGCGGTCGCATCCTCGACCGCAACGGCGTGGCGCTTGTCCAGAACCGTCCCTCACTTGCTGTCGTGGCCTACCGCGACCTTGCCGAGGATGAGGTTCTGGTTCGCCATCTTGCCAACGTGCTTGGAATGCCCTACGTGGCGGTCCTTCGCAATATTCAGGACAATACAGAGGGCGCTCAGAGCCTGCATACCATCGCGACGGACGTCCGTCGTTCCACGGTTGCCTATATTCAGGAGCATGCCGGCGAGTTCCCAGGCGTCAAGATTGCCGAGCGTACCGAGCGCCAGTATCCATATGGCGAGACGGCATGCCATATCTTGGGCTATACCGGCACCATTACCTCCGAGCAGCTCGAGGCCCAGAATAAGAAAACCTCTGGCGATGATGATGCTTCTGCTGGCAAGATTACGTACCAGTCGGGCGATATCGTGGGCCAGGCGGGCGTTGAGAGCTACTACGAAAACCTGCTGCAGGGTATTCGTGGCGAGCAGACCGTCAAGGTCGATGCCTCGGGCAATGTGACCGGTCAGGCCGGCGCCGTGCCCGCGAAGGCCGGCTCCGACATTAAGCTCACGCTCGACCTTAAGATCCAGCAGGCCTGCGAGACGGCGCTGGCGAGCGCTATCGAGCTTGCCAAGACCACTGGCTACAGCAATGCCGGCAACGGCGCTGTAGTGTGTCTCGATCCCAACAATGGCGAGATCCTGGGCATGGCGAGCCAGCCCAAGTTCGATCCGTCCGTCTTTATCGGCGGCGTCTCAAATGACGTGTGGACCGAGCTCAATGATGACAAGGGTTCGCACCCGCTGCTCAACCGCGCCATTAGCGGACAGTACATGTCGGCCTCGACCATCAAGCCGCTCTCGGCGCTGGCCGGTCTTGAGTTTGGAACCTACACTTCAACGCAGACAACCAACTGCACGGGCTATTGGACGGGCCTGGGCAAGGCTTGGGGCAAGCGCTGCTGGCTGACGTCTGGCCACGGCACCATGACGCTGCAGTCGGGTATCGCCAACTCGTGCGACCCCGTCTTCTACGACATGGGCAAGGCGTTCTTTTATGACGAGCAACATCCCGAGGGCCTGCAGGAGGTCTTTCGTCGCTGGGGTCTAGGCAAGACCTGCGGTATCGATCTGCCGAGTGAGGGCGCGGGCCGTATTCCCGATGCCGAGTGGAAAGAGTCGTACTTCACCGACGCCTCTGCCGAGGACCGCAAGTGGAATGCCGGCGATATGACCAACATTGCCATCGGCCAGGGTGACATTTTGGTGACGCCCCTGCAGATGGCGTGTGCCTATATGGGTCTTGCCAACGGCGGCAAACAGTACGTGCCTCACGTGTTTTTGTCTGCCGTGTCGCGCGATGGCGACGGCGATGCCTATAAGTACAACGGAAAGGGTAAGAAGAAGCGCCTGGAGGCCAAGATCAACAGCGATTCGGATTTGGCTCTTGTCCGCAACGGCATGCACGACGTGATTTACACGGCATCGACGTCCCTGGCGGCGCACTTTGACACCCTGACGCCGCAGGTATACGGCAAGTCGGGCACGGGCGAGAAAAGCGGCGAGGACGAATACGCGTGGTTCTGCGCCTATGCACCGGCCGATGATCCCAAGTATGTCATCGCTACTGTCCTGGAGCAGGGCGGCGGTGGCTCAGATACCGCGATGCATGTCGTGCGTGACGTGCTCGGCGTGATTTATGACGAGCCCGATACCTCTTCGGCCTCGGGCGATTCTTCGGTTCGATAGGAGGTTGCGATGGATTTTTCTCCGGCGGATCTGTTCCGTTCAACCAAGACCGGCTCTCGCAGCAGCCTGGACCGTGTCAACAAGCAACTTTCGGCCTCGCGCGGCACGTTTCGCCAAAAGGTGCATATCGGTGTGCTCGTGGCTACTGTGGCCCTCGTCGCCTACGGTGCCATCATTATCTGGTCGGCTTCGCAGTTTAAGGCCGATGCTTCGTTCTCACGCCATCTGCTGGGAATTGGAATCGGTACGGTGCTGGCGGTGCTGGTCTGGCGTACCGACTTGCGCGGTATTTCCAATTTCTCGACGGCGTTGCTCGTCATCGACCTGATCGTGATCCTCTCGCCCAAGATTCCGGGTCTGTCCTATACAGGCGGTCTGGGCATGACGGGCTGGATCAAGATTCCCGGTATCGGCTTGACATTCCAGCCGGTTGAGCTTGCCAAGCTCATCACCATCTTCTTTATTGCTACGCTTGGCTCGCAGTATAACGGTCGCATCGATACCGTTCGTGACTACGTCAAGCTCTGCGGCATGCTGTCCATTCCGTTTTTGGCCGTCGTTGCCATGGGCGACCTGGGCTCGGGCCTGGTCGTGCTGGTTTCAGGCGCCATCGTCATCTGTATGAGCGGTGCACGCCGCGAATGGGTGCTGTCGACCTTGGCCCTGCTCGTGGGCCTGGTGGCCCTCGTCCTGGCGCTCGATTCGGTCTTTGATTCGTTGCTCGGCCACGATGTGCTCATCAAGCAGTATCAGATGAACCGTCTGACGGTCTTTATCGACCCCGATAATGCCGATTCGGACGATGCCTACAACCTGCAGCAGTCGCTTATCGCCGTTGGCTCGGGCGGCTTCTTTGGTAAGGGTTTGGGCCATGCGACGCAGTCGGCCGGCGGCTTTCTGCCTGAGTTCCACACCGACTTCGTCTTCGCCTTCCTGTCCGAGACCTTTGGCTTTTGCGGTTCCTTTTTGCTCCTGTGCCTCTACGTGCTGCTGATCTTTTCGACGATTCGCGTCGCCTTTAAGTGTGAGTCGCTGTTTTTGCGTCTTTCGTGTGTGGGCATCGTTGGCATGTGGGCGTTTCAGACTTTCGAAAACATCGGCATGTGCATCGGCATGATGCCGATTACCGGTATTCCGCTACCGTTTATTAGCTTCGGTTCGTCTTCGATGATGATTCAGCTGCTGACGGTGGGTATCGTACAATCCATATGGCGGCATCGTTCGGGCGCCGCGTAACCGCTGGAGGGGTTTGCTATGAAAATTCCCGTAGATAAGCTGACCCGCGCTTTTAAGATGGGCGCGTCCGTTAAGAAGGATTCCGATACGCCGGTGCGCGTCTCGGTCTATCTGGATTCGTCCGCCTCGCGCTTTCTGGCCGAGACGGTGCGTGACGCCTTTGTGCCGCAGACGACCTCGGGCATTGTGCGCGTCGAGCGTCTGGGGGAGGAGCGAATTGCTCCAAAGACCGATACCGATGTGGTGCTGGTGCTCTCGTGTGGTTCCGACCGCTTGGAGAGTGCCGTGCAGGAGCTCGTGATCGCCGGCGCGCCCGTGTGCGTGCTTGCCGAGTCTGCTGTGGAGGTGCCGTTTATCGAGGAGTCCACGCCCATGCTCGGCATGGTAGCGGCAACCGATAAGACGTATCTGCTCGAGACGCTTGCCCGCTGGATTCTCGATCGCACCGACAAGGAAACGGCTTTTGCGGCGAACTTTGCCTTTATGCGCATCGCGGCGGCCAACCGTATCATCACCTCGTGCGCGCTCACCAATATGGCGACCGGTGCGCTGGTGTTTTTGCCGGGCGCCGATTATCCCGTTATGGCGCTGGCGCAGGTGGGCATGCTCTTTGAGCTCGCTGCCGTCTTTGGACGCGGCATTAAGCCTGAGCGCGGCTACGAGGTCGCGGGCGTGCTTGCCGGCGGTCTTGTGATCCGCGCGGTCACCCGCGCACTCGTCAAGCAGACGCCGCATATTGGGTTTGCCGTCAAGGCGCTCACTGCTGCCGCGGGCACCTATGGCATGGGCCGTGCGCTCGTTTCGCTCTACGAGCGCGATGTCGACTACAGCCGTGCCAACGAGGTGGTTACTGCCACGTTCTCCCGCGTTCGCGATCTGGTGACCACGGTCGCGGGCGCTACCCGTCCTATGGCGTCCTATCAGGACGCATCAGATCTCGCTGCTTAGGGGTTTTCCGTTGCGCGTTGCATACCAAGATTGTTTTCATTTAATTGAGCCGCTGCTCGCCAAGGTCGAGAAGCCGAGTCGCTATATCGATCACGAGTGGGGCACGCTTTCCAAGGCCGATGCCGACTACCGTTGCTGCCTGATCTACCCGGATGTGTACGAGGTTGGTCTGCCCAACCAGGGCATCGCCATCCTCTACAACATCCTTAACCAGGCCGAGGGCATCTCCTGCGAGCGTGGCTATGTGCCGTGGCCCGATATGGGTGATGCCATGCGCGAGGCGGGTATTCCGCTGCTGTCGCTCGAGGGTGCAGCGCCGGTCGCTTCGTTTGATATCGTCGGTCTGCATGTGCCGCACGAGATGGCGGTGACGAACTTCCTCGAGGCACTCGACCTCGCTGGTATTCCGCTGTTAGCGGCTGACCGCACCGAGGACGACCCCATTATCATCGCCGGCGGCCCCTCGGTGTACAACCCCGAGCCGTACGCGGCCTTCTTCGATGCCATCCTTATCGGTGAGGGCGAGGAATCGCTGCTCGAGACCTGCCAGCTGCATCGCCGCTTGCGTGACGAAGGGGTCCCGCGCGCGCAGATTGTTGAGCAGCTTGCATCCATTGCCGGCAACTACGTGCCGTCGCTCTATGAGGTTCGTCACGACGAGCCCTGCTCGCCGCATGGCTACACCGTGCCGCGTGAGGGCAAGGATGCGCCGACCGTGGTCTACAAGCGCGTCGTCGAGGATTTCGGCGCCACGAATCCGCTGTCACAGTCGTGCGTGCCCTATGCGCAGCTGGTTCACGACCGCCTGTCTATCGAGATCCTGCGTGGCTGCGCCCGCGGCTGTCGTTTTTGCCAGGCCGGCATGACGTATCGCCCGGTGCGCGAGCGCTCGGCCGACCAGATTGTCTCGTCGGTGATTCAGGGTCTGGAAAAGACCGGCTATGATGAGGTGTCGCTGACCTCGCTCTCCACGACCGACCACTCCTGCATTCGGGACGTGCTCGGCAGGCTCAACCGTCGCCTGGAGGATACGGGTATTCGCGTGTCTATTCCGTCGCAGCGCCTGGATTCGTTTGGCGTGGATATGGCCGAGTCGGTTGCCGGCGAAAAGAAGGGCGGCCTGACGTTCGCGCCCGAGGCCGGCAGCCAGCGCATGCGCGACATCATTAACAAGAACGTGACCGAGGAGGACCTGGACCGTGCGGCCAAGGCGGCCTTCGAGGCCGGCTGGAACCGCATGAAGCTCTACTTTATGATGGGCCTTCCCGGCGAGCGCGACGAGGACATCGTGGCCATCGCCAATCTGGCCGATCACGTGCTGGAGCTCGGTCGCTCCGTGGTGCCCAAGGCTCGTCGCGGCTCGATCTCGGTGTCGATTTCGGTTTCGGTCTTTATCCCCAAGGCTGCCACGCCGTTCCAGTGGTGCCCGCAGCTCGACTACGACGACGTCAAGCGTCGCCAGAAGCTGCTTATCACGAGCGTTCGCAACCGTGCCGTCCGCGTGCATTACCACGATGCCGAGACCTCGCTCATCGAGGCCGCGCTGTCCCGCGCCGGTCGTGACATGACGCCCGTCATCATCGACGCTTGGCGCTCGGGCTCTCGCTTTGACGCCTGGGTAGAGCATTTCTCGCTCGAGAACTGGAAGGAGGCTGCTGCCAAAAACGGCATTGACCTCAATGAGCTCGTGCACCTGCCCTACGAGTTGGACTGGCGCCTGCCGTGGGAGCATGTGAGCCCCGGCTGCACGCGCGGCTTCCTCGAACGCGAGTACCGTCGCTCGCTCGAGGGCGTCACGACTCCCGACTGCACCCGCACGTCGTGCACCGGCTGCGGAATCTGCCCCACGCTCCACGCCAAGAATGTATTGATGGGTGATCGCGCATGAGTGAGCGCCTGACCGACAACCCCTCGCTCTTTAGGCTTCGTGTTCGCTATGGCAAGCGCGATCGCCTAAAGTACCTGGGCCATCTCGAAGTAATCCATACCATTGAGCGCATCGTGCGCCGTGCGGGACTTCCCTATGCCGTCACGCAGGGCTTCTCTCCGCACATGCGCGTGGGCTTCTCTTCGGCGCTACCGGTGGGTACGTCGTCGACCTGCGAGTGGTATGACCTGTTTATGACCGAGTTCGTGGCGCTCGACGAGGCGTTTGGGCGCCTGGCTGCGGCGTCTCCGGCCGATCTGGCGCCCATCGAGGCGGCGTACATCGACGTGCGCACGCCGGCGTTGACGGCGCAGCTCACGCGCCTGTCGTATCGCATCGACCTGCACTTGGATCCCGAGGCGCCCGTAAGCGCCGACGAGGTGCGTCGTGCGATCGACACGCTGCGCGCGGGCCACGGCATCGACTACGCGCGCGGCAAAAAGAGCAAGCGCTTAGATTTGGATCACACGCTCGTGGGCTATGAGCTCACGGCGGGGGAGCGCCCGGACCATTTGGTGCTCATGCTCGACACCCATGCCGACAACGAGGGCTCCATGCGTCCGGAAATTTTGCTTTCTGCTGCTGATGTTTTGTTGCAGGGCTTGACCCCGGGCGTGGATGCACCTATTGTTTCCACCGGTATGCAAGACCTCGTGACCATCTGCTCCTACGATGTCGAGCGTCAGAATCAAGCATGCGAGGACGACGAGGGCCGACTCGTCAGCCCCATACCTGTGCGAACTTGTGGATTTGCTCCACATACTCGTTGACGGGGGTATTTTCGCCTGCTACTATATTCGGCTGTTGCACTAACTGATGCATGAAGGGCAAGTAAACATGTACGCAATCGTTAACACGGGCGGCAAGCAGTACAAGGTCGCCACCGACGATGTCATCACCGTCGAGAAGATCGAGGGCAATGAGGGCGACAAGGTCACCCTGCCGGTTATCTTCCTCAACGATGGTAAGAAGATCGTCACCGATCCCGACAAGCTGGCCAAGGCCAAGGTTACCGCTCAGATCGTTGAGCAGTTCAAGGGCGAGAAGCAGCTGGTCTTCAAGTTCCACAAGCGCAAGCGCTATCGTCGTCTGAAGGGTCACCGTCAGCAGCTCACCAAGCTGAAGATCGTGAAGGTTCAGGCTACCTCCCGCGCCAAGAAGGCTGTCAAGGCAGAGGCTGAGGCTGTTGCCGAGGCTCCCGTCGCCGAGTAGATTACACTCGTAACGAAAGAGTAGGTATACACAATGGCACACAAAAAAGGACTCGGTTCCTCCCGTAATGGCCGTGACTCCCGCGGTCAGCGCCTTGGCACGAAGCGCTATGCCGGCCAGACGGTAACCACGGGCACGATTCTCGTCCGTCAGCACGGCACGCACATCCACCCGGGTGAGAACGTTGGCCGTGGTAAGGACGACACGCTGTTCGCGCTGGTCGACGGTACCGTTGAGTTCCACAAGGGTATCAAGCACAGGGTCAGCGTACGCCCGCTCGCGAACGCGTAATTCACCCTTCATAGAGCACATATGTGGGAGGCACTTGAGTTTTAGGATTCAAGGGTCTCCCTCTTTTTTGTAGGAGGCGATTCTGTTGTCACAGTTCACCGATATCAGCCGCATTAACGTGTGCGGCGGCGACGGCGGAGCCGGATGCATGTCGTTTAGGCGCGAGGCATTTGTCCCCAAGGGCGGCCCCGATGGCGGCGACGGCGGTCGTGGCGGCAATGTCGTCATCCAGGCCGATGCTCAGCTGTCTTCGCTGATCGATTACCGCTTTAAGCATCACTTTCGCGCCGAGCGCGGCACGCACGGGCAGGGTGCCCGTCGTAACGGCAAGAGCGGCGAGGACCTGATTCTCAAGGTCCCTATGGGTACCGTGGTGCGCGAGCTCGACCCCGAGACGCAGACCCCGATGTTCGAGATTGCCGACCTGGTGCACGACGGCGAGCGCGTCGTCGTGGCGCCCGGCGGTGCCGGCGGTTTGGGCAACACGCACTTTGTGACGTCGGTGCGCCGCGCGCCCGCGTTCGCCCAGCTGGGCGAGCCGGCCGAGGAGCACTGGATTGAGCTCGAGATGAAGCTTATGGCCGATGCCGCGCTCGTGGGCTTCCCCTCGGTGGGTAAGTCATCTCTCATCGCGCGCATGAGTGCCGCCCGCCCCAAGATCGCCGACTACCCGTTTACCACGCTCGTGCCGAATCTCGGCATGGTGCGTGCCGGCGAATATTCTTACGTCGTTGCCGACGTTCCCGGTTTGATCGAGGGCGCGAGCGAGGGCAAGGGCCTGGGTCACCAGTTTCTGCGCCACATTGAGCGTACGGCCTTGATTATGCACGTCGTCGACATGACGGGTGGTTTTGAGGATCGCGATCCGGTCGAGGATTACCACATTATCAACCGCGAGCTCGAGCAGTATGGCGCCGAGCTCTCGGAGCGTCCGCAGATCGTCGTTGCCAACAAGTGCGACGCGCCGGGCACGGCCGACAAGATTGCCGACCTTAAGCGCGCAGCGCTCGACGATGGACATATGTTCTTTGCCGTGTCTGCCGTGACGGGCGCCGGCCTCAATACGCTGATGCTTGCCGTGGGCGAGCAGGTGGCTAAGCTACGCGCCGAGTTGGCTGTCTCGGATGAGCCGGTCGTTCTGCGCGACGATGAGTGGGAGCGCCGTCGCCTGCAGCGTGAGAAGCGTTTCCGCATCGTTCAGGAAGAGCCCGGTGCCTTCCGCGTGGTCGGTCGTGCCATCGAGCGCATGGTCATCCAGACCGACTGGGAAAACGAGGAAGCCGTCATTTACCTGCAGCATAAGTTTGCGCGTATGGGTGTTGACGACGCGCTCGAGAAGGCCGGTTGCCGTGCCGGCGACGAGGTCCGCATTTGCCAGCGCGCCTTTGACTTTGAGGGCGCCGAGGACTTCTCGGAGTACGAGGAGCTCGAGGATGCTGACGAGGACGTTGCCGTCGAGGCCATTGACGTGGCCGATGCTGCGGATGAGGGCGTCGAGGTTGTCGATGCGGCGGATGCCGCGGGCGATGCCGAGACCTCGGAGGGCGAGTAAGCCATGTCGCTGCGCGGTGGAATCGGTCTGCCCGAGCTTCCTCTAGAGGACGGGCAGGAGTTTAGGCTCGGCATTATGGGTGGCACCTTTGATCCCATCCATTACGGGCACCTGGTGACCGCCGAGCAGGCGCGCGAGTCGCTCGACTTGGACGCAGTGCTCTTTATGCCGGCGGGCTCTCCTGCCTTTAAGCTTGACAAGCCGGTGACGCCTGCCGAGGACCGTTATGCCATGACGGTCCTCGCCACCGCTGCGAACCCGGCCTTTTTGGCGAGTCGGTTCGAGATTGACCGTCCGGGTGTAACCTATACGGCCGATACGCTTCATGCCCTTCGCGACTTTTACCCGCCGCAGGTAAAGCTCTACTTTATTACGGGCGCCGACGCGATTATCGATATTGTTACCTGGCATGATGCCGAACGAATCGCTGAGCTTGCTACCTTTATTGCGGCGACACGACCGGGCTTTGATATCGATACGGCGCGTGCCCGAATCAAAGAGTCGGGGCTGCCGTTCGACGTGCGCTATATTCAGATTCCGGCGCTGGCGATCAGCTCGACGAACATTCGTAAGCGAGTTGCTCGCGGTATGAGCGTGCGCTATCTTACGAGCGAGTCCGTGCTCGGCTACATTCGCAAACGCAGGCTATATGCCGATTTGGGCCAAGAAGATTTTGAGTGATGGGGGTCTACGTTGTCGGTAGAGGATCAGTTTGAGGGCGATGAGAGCGCGCTGCTCAAGCGCATTCAAGAGCTGCTCGATGTTCGCATGAAGGATAAGCGCAAGCGCTATGTGCATTCGCTGGGTGTTGCCGAGACCGCACTTCATCTGGCCGAGGTCTACGGCGTTGACCGCTTTGATGCCGCTGCTGCCGGTCTGATCCATGACTGGGACAAAGTGCTCTCCGACGACGAGCTGGTTACGCGCGCTCTGCATTACGGCATTAAGATTGCCGGCTCTCCGTCTGCCGCGACGCCGCTTTTGCATGGCCCGGTTGCCGCCTATGAGCTTCCGCAGCTTTTTCCCGAGCTGTCGCCGGCGGTCTTTCAGGCTGTCGACCGTCACACCGTGGGCGCTTGCGACATGACGCCGCTCGATATGGTGGTCTTTGTGGCCGATGCTATCGAACCCAACCGCCACGGCGATTATGCCCATGCGCTGCGCAAGATGGTGGGGAAGTCCTCGCTCGACGAGTTGTTCTTCTCCTGTTTTGCGCAGGGTCTGGTCTATGTGATCCAGTCCGGGCGTTATCTTTATCCCACGGCTATTATGATTTACAACCATTACGCCCAGCTGCGCTAGCTTGGGCTGTCTAGAAAGAGGTATTCCATGGCCGATGAGACCATGACCGACGATCAGATTCTTGAAGGTGTGGAGCACAAGAGTTTTGTTGCCACGTCCGACCGCACCGCTGCCTCGCTGTCCGCGAGCGGTGTTGCCGCCGAGGATGTCGCCCGCGCCGCCGCGCAGGCCGCCTACGACAAGAAGGGCGAGGACGTTCAGGTGCTCGACCTGACCGAGCTTTCCGACGTATGCGACTACTTTGTGCTTGCCACCGGTACCAACAACCGCCAGGTCGATTCTATCGTCGACGAGATCGAGGAGAAGGTCGCCGAGGCTTGCGGCGAGCATCCGTTCTCCATCGAGGGCCGCGAGCAGAAGACCTGGATGCTCATGGACTACGGTTCGGTTGTCGTCCACGTCTTCACTCCTGAAGCCCGCGACTTCTACCGCCTAGAAAAGCTCTGGGGCGACGCCCCCCAGCTCCCCCTCAACCTCCTCTAGTAGCTCATTTGAGACGGGGTTAGCTACCCTCACGCATATCGCCGGGCAGGTGCGGTTTTCCGCACCTGCCCGGCTTTCTTTTTGCCCAAAGGCGGTTAATCGTTGAAGCGGGATTGGCGGCCGAAGGAAAGGGCGGTGTCGCCGAATTTGTCTCGGACGGCGTCGATGGCGACGGAGAGGTCGCGGCGGTCGCTGGATTGGGCTCCGCGGTCATCGATCTCGCAGAACAGGTCGGTCTGGATGCCGCCTTGGTGGTCGAAGTCGCTCATGCCGATGCCCACTAAGCGAACATGCATGCCTTCCTGCCAGATGTTGTCGAGAAGGTCGAGTGCAACCGCCACGAAGATGTTCTCATCGTCGGTCGGATGAGGCAGCCGGCGCTGTGCCGTACGTCCGCTGCCATACGAATACTTAAGCTTGAGCGTTACCGTGGCACCCGTCAGCCCCTGACGGCGCAGGCGGCGTCCCACTGACTCTCCCAACAGCGCAATCGCCGCCTCAATATCCCCACGCTCAGTCAAATCTTTAGCAAAGGTGCGTTCATTGCTGACCGACTTGACCTCGCGCTCCTCATCGAGACTCGTGACTTCGGAGATTTCGAGTCCCAACGCACGCTTGCGCATGCGTTCGCCGTTGACGCCAAAAATAGAGGCCAAGGTGGATTCTGGTGCACGTGATAGCTCGCCGAGGGTGTAGATGCGCATGCGGCGCAGTCGCTCCTCGGCCGAGCGCCCGATGCCGCTCATGGCAGATACCGGCAGCGCGGCCAAAAAGCGCTGCTCGGTTCCGGGGCGCACGATGGTCAGCCCGAACGGCTTATCCCGCTCGCTTGCGATCTTTGCGACCGTCTTGTTGCAGCCCACGCCAATGGAACAGGTCACTCCCAGCCCTGCCACGCGGTCGCTTATACGTCGCGCAACCAGCAGCGGGTCTTCGGGCGCAAAGCGACCCGGTGTGATATCGATAAAGGCTTCGTCGATGGATACGCGCTCCACGCGCGGCGTCTCCTCGGCAAGAATCGCCATGACCTGCGCGCTCACCTCGCGGTAGCGATCAAAATGCCCATGCGTCCAAATGGCTTGCGGGCACAAGCGCCGCGCCTCGGCCGAGGCCATGGCAGAGTGCACGCCAAAGCGACGTGCCTCATACGAACACGTGGACACGACGCCGCGCGAATCGGCGTCTCCGCCCACGATGAGCGGCTTTCCGCGCCATTCGGGATGATCGAGCATTTCCACGCTCGCAAAAAACGCATCGAGGTCCATCAGGCCCACCGCTGGACCCGTCCAGGGAGGCGGCGTGACGCCCATGGCATCCTCATAACCGTATGTATGTTCGCGTCTTTCCATGTCATGAGTATACCGCGCAGCTCATGTGGGGTGCGTGTATGTGCTTGCAAATCCCGAATTCTTGTCTAAGATATGGATTTGCCCTCGACTACACCGAAGAAGTTGGTCTCACGGACTTCACCTGCCCGCGTCGATGGCGTATTATGTTCAACTGTTTGTTTGTAGTTGCAGCCTAAAGCTGCTTGGTTGGAGGAGTTTCCTTTGGCAGTCAAGATTCGCCTTGCTCGTCACGGCGCTAAGAAGCGTCCGTACTACCGTGTCGTCGTCGCCGATTCCCGCGCCCCGCGTGACGGTCGTATCATCGAGGAGGTTGGCCGCTACAACCCGATGACCGCCCCCAAGACCATCAACCTCGACCTCGAGAAGATCGCCGACTGGCAGTCCAAGGGCGCTCAGCTCACCGACGCCGTCGCCGCTCTGGTCAAGGCCGCCAACGAGGGCGAGAAGACCGAGACCGTCGTCAAGAAGTCCAAGAAGCAGCTCGCCAAAGAGGCCGAGGCCGCTAAGGCTGCCGCTGAGGCCGCTGAGGGCGCCGAGGAGTAAATCGTGCCTGAGGTTGACGCTGCACAGCTCGAGGGTGAGGCAATGCTCTCAGATCGCATCGCCGATCTCGTCGAATATCTCGTTGTTCAGATCGTCGACGACCCGGATTCCGTGAGCCTTGAGGTCATCGATGGTGACGACGCCTCTACGATTGAGGTTTCGGTCGCCGAGGATGACGTCGCTAAGGTCATCGGCCGTCGTGGCCGTACCATTAAGGCCATTCGCACGCTCGCCCGTGCACTGGCCGCTCGCCTCGACACTGCTGTCGAGGTAGAGGTTCTGGGCTAGGACCTTGAGGTCCCAGTACAAAAACATCGCCCGTGTGGTCAAGCCGCACGGAAGGAAGGGGGAGGTCCTCGCGCAGCCGCTGCGGGGGCTTCCTTCTGTATTAGAGCCGGGTATGCGCGTCGCCCTGACGCCGCCGGCGCTCAAGCGCGACCGCTTTTGCACGGTCGTGTCCGTCACCGATACGGGCGATGGCGATCTGGTCTCGTTTGAGGGCATTGACGACTTGACGGCCGCCGAGGGCATCACGGGATGCTACGTGCTGGCAAATCGTGACGATTTTGAGGTCGATTCGCTCGACGCTGCCTATACCGACCTGATGGGTCGCGAGGTGGTCGACGAGCGCTTCGGTTCGCTCGGCACGATCGTTGAGATCATGTCGACGCCCGCTAACGATGTTTGGGTTGTCGAGGGTGATCGGTACGGCGAGGTACTGATTCCCGTGATCGAGCAGGTTGTGCTCGATCTTCCCGACACAGGAACAATTTCCGTCCACGTGATGGACGGCCTGATCGATATGGACAAGTAGGGAGGACAACATGCTGATTGAGACCCTTTCGGTCTTTCCCGAGATGTTTGAGCCCGTCATGTCAACGTCGATTTTGGGCCGCGCCCGCAAGGCCGGCCTTTTTGATTTTAAGGCGTATAACCTGCGCGACTGGACGCACGACCGCCATCGTACCGTCGATGACGAGCCGTACGGCGGCGGGCAGGGCATGCTCATGAAGGTCGAGCCTATCGCCGAGGCCATCGAGGCCATTAGCGCAGAGGGTCCCAAGCCCACTGTGGTGTTCTTTACCCCCTGTGGCGAGCCTTTTACGCAGCATGTGGCCGAGCGCCTGCTCAAAAGTGAGCGCCTGCTGTTTGTGTGCAGTCGCTACGAGGGCGTCGACGAGCGCGCGTATGCGTATGCCGATGAGCGTCTGTCGATCGGCGACTATGTGCTCACGGGCGGCGAACTTCCCGCTATGGTCGTTACCGATGCCGTCGTACGCCTGATTCCCGGCGCCCTGGGCGACGAGATGAGCAACGTCGACGAGTCGTTCTCGACCGCCGAGGACGGAGGCCTGCTCGAGTACGCGCAGTACACCCGTCCCGCCGAGTTCAACGGCGAGGGCGTGCCGCCGGTGCTTGTGAGCGGCGATCACGCCAAGGTCGATGCCTGGCGTCGCAAGAACGCCATCGAGCGCACCTGCCGCTGGCGTCCCGATCTGATCGAGACAGCGCGGCTCACGCCCGAGGAGCGCGCTTACGCGCAGGAGATTTTGGACGCTTCGTATTCGCAGAGCGAGGAGTGAGAATGGTTCCATCGCAGCATTCCGCGTTGAGGGGCGCTTTTGAGTGGATCGCGGTCATCGCGATCGCGCTTGTGGCCACGTTCCTGATCCGTACCTTTGTGGTCGAGCCCTTTGTGGTGCCCACCGGCTCCATGGAGTCCACGATCGAGATTGGCGACCAGATCCTGGCACAAAAGGTGAGCCTCGAGCTCGGTCAGCCCGTCAAGCAGGGCGATATCGTGGTGTTTCACAACCCCGATGGCACCTCCGAGCATGATGTTCTTGTCAAGCGTGTTATTGCCACGGCCGGCCAGACGGTCGACCTGCAGGATGGCAAGGTGGTCGTTGACGGCCAAGCGCTCGACGAGGACTATACGACGGGCATGAGCTGGCCGCTTTCGGTCCAAGCGCCCGGTGCTCAGGTGAGCTATCCCTACACCGTTCCCGACGGGTGCGTGTGGGTGATGGGCGACAACCGCGAAAACTCTGCCGACTCACGCTACTTTGGTCCCGTCGACCGCTCCGAATTGATCGCTGTGGCACTCGTTCGCTACTGGCCGCTCAACCGCATCGGCGCTATCGACTAAAAACCGCTATAGTACAGTACCTAACCGTGTAATCGTTTCGACGAGGGGATATTAGAGGCATGAACGCTTCATCGCTTTCCTTCCAAGACATCATCCTGCGCCTCCAGCAGTACTGGGGCGAGCAGGGCTGCGTCATTATGCAGCCCTATGACTCCGAGGTCGGTGCCGGTACCTTCCATACCGCGACCACGCTGCGCTCGCTCGGTCCCGCCGAGTGGCGCACCTGCTATGCGCAGCCTTGCCGCCGTCCCGCCGACGGCCGCTACGGCGAGAACCCCAACCGCATGCAGCACTACTATCAGTTCCAGGTGCTCATCAAGCCCTCACCGGTCAACGCCCAGGAGCTTTACCTGGGGTCTCTTGCCGCTATCGGTCTGGACCCCAACGACCATGACGTCCGCTTTGTCGAGGACGACTGGGAGAGCCCGACGCTCGGCGCCTGGGGCCTTGGCTGGGAGGTCTGGCTCAACGGCATGGAGGTCACGCAGTTTACGTACTTCCAGCAGGTAGGCGGCATCGAGGTCGACCCCGTACCCGTCGAGATCACCTATGGCCTAGAGCGCATTGCCATGTATGCGCAGGGCGTTAACTCGGTCTACGACTTGGTGTGGAGCTACCTGCCCGACGGCACGCCCATGACCTATGGCGACGTGTTCCTCGAGAACGAGCGCGAGTTCAGTGCCTATAACTTTGAGGTCGCAAACGTCGAGATGATGCGTCAGAAGTTTGATGACTACGAGGCCGAGTGCCATTCCTGCCTGGAGCGCAAGCTGCCGCTGCCGGCATATGACTGCGTCATGAAGTGCAGCCACGCTTTCAACCTGCTCGATGCCCGCGGCGCCCTGTCCGCGGTCGAGCGTGCCAACTACATCCTGCGCGTCCGCGCCGTCGCCAAGGCGTGCTGCGAGGCCTACATGGCCGAGGTCGCCGGAGTCAACGAGAATGCCGACCAGGAAGGCGAGGTGGCGTAAGCCATGGCAGACGCTAAGGATTTCCTGTTTGAGATCGGTACGGAGGAAATGCCCTCCGCACCGCTGAACAATGCCGTCAAGCAGCTTGGCACCATGATCGCCAAGGGTCTCGACGAGGCCGGTCTGGCTCACGGCGAGGTCCGCGTGATCTCGAGCCCGCGTCGTCTTGCCGCGCTCGTGGCTAATGTTGCCACCGCGACCGATGAGGTTCACGAGGTCAAGCGCGGTCCCGCGGCAAACATTGCCTTTGATGCCGACGGCAACGCCACTAAGGCCGCCCAGGGCTTTGCCCGCAAGTGCGGTGTGGCTGCCGAGGATCTGGTCCGTCGCGAGGACACCGACGGTCGCGAGTATGTGTTCGCCGAGAAGAACATTCCCTCCGCACCGGCTACCCCGATCCTGACGGCCCTGTGCGAGAAGACCATCGCCGGCCTGCAGTGGCCCAACTACCGCTCCCAGCGCTGGGGCCACGAGCACGCGACGTTCGTGCGTCCTGTCCGCTGGATCTGCTGCCTTTTGGGCGAGGATGTTGTGCCCGTGTCGTTTGCTGACGTGACGAGTGGCAACATCACGCGCGGTCATCGCGTACTTGGCCCTGGCGACCATGTGGTTGCCAGCCCCGCTGTTTACGAGCAGGTGCTCGAGGACGCCGGTGTGCTTTCTGCCGAGCGTCGTCGTGAGGCCATCCTCGCCGGTATCGCCGAGGTCGAGGCTGCCCGTCCCGGCTGCCATGTCGATACGCCCAAGAAGGTCTTTGAGGAGGTCATTAACCTCTGCGAGTGGCCGACGGTGCTCGTCGGTACCTTCGATGAGGAGTTTCTCAATGTCCCGCACGAGATTATCTGCGAGTCCATGCTCACCAACCAGCGCTACTTCCCGATCTATGACGGCGAGGGCAAGCTCACGCGTGAGTTCGTGGTCGTTTCCAACAGCAAGCCCGAGAATGCCGAGCGCGTGATTGACGGCAACGAGCGCGTCGTGCGCGCCCGTCTGGACGACGCCAAGTTCTTCTACGAGGAGGACCTGAAGATCTCCCTCGACGAGTTCCGCGAGCGTCTGGCCAAGGTCGCCTTCCAGGAGAAGCTCGGTAGCGTGCTCGCCAAGTCCGAGCGTATTGAGCAGCTCGCGCTCGCCATCGCCCGCGAGGCCCATCTGGGTGCCCACCTTGCCGCCGATGCCGCTCGCGCCGCTCACCTGTGCAAGGCCGACCTGGTATCGAACGCCGTCGTTGAGTTCACGAGCCAGCAGGGCGTGATGGGCGGTTATTACGCCTCCGCGATGGGGGAGAACGACGAGGTCGCCCACGCCATTCGCGATCATTATCGTCCCCGCTTCGCCGGCGATGAGCTGCCCGAGGGCACCGCTGGCTGCATCGTGGCCTGTGCCGACAAGCTCGATACCATCGCCGGTATTTTTGCCATCGGCGAGCCCCCGACCGGCTCTTCGGACCCCTACGCGCTGCGTCGTGCCGCTATCGGCATCATCAATATCCTGCGCGACCGTCTGCCGATCGACCCCACGTCGCTTATCGACTTCGCCCTCGAGCTCTATGGCGAGCAGGGCATTGAGTTCGACGCCGCCGAGGTCGCCCAGCAGGTTCGTGACTTCTTCCATGGCCGCCTGGTGAGCATGGCCCGCGACGAAAAGATCCCGGCCGATACCGTTGCCGCCGTCTCTGCAGTGCACATCATCGCCCCGTCCGTCTTCTTCGCCCGCTGCGCCGCCCTCGACGAGGCCCGCAAGAACGACGCTGAGACGTTCGACAACCTGGCGACCGCCTATGCCCGCGCCGCGCACATCTCCAAGCCCGAGCTGGGTGCGAAGTACGACCGCAGCCTGATGGGCGAGGCCGAGCTCGCGCTTGCCGACGCCTCCGAGGCTGCTCAGACCGCTGTAGATGCCGCCCTTGCTGCCGAGGACTACCCGGCCGCATTTGCCGCCCTCGCCGCCCTGCGTGCTCCCATTGACCGCTTCTTCGACGAGGTTATGGTCATGGACAAGGACGAGCAGCTCCGCGATAATCGCCTTAAGCTGCTCAACCGCTTCGAGGCCGTTTTCTCCGGCATCGCCAACATCGGTGAGCTTGCCCGCAAAAAGTAAGCCAGCCTGCGCATAAGCGCAAAAGGAGCCCCGCATGGATTGCCCGGTCACCGCTCGTCCCACCGTCATCGTTATCTCCGACTCGCTCGGTGATACCGCTTGTGAGGTGGTGCTTGCGGCGTCCGGGCAATTTGATGAAGGGGCTTTTCGCGTTTTGCGCCTGCCCAAGGTGACCTCCGTGGAGCAGGTCAAGTCATTTGTGGGGCCGCGTGTCGATGCGGACCATCGCGATATCGCCGTGTTCCACACCATTGTCGATCCGGCGCTTCGCGCCCGCGTGCTCGATTACCTGGGTATGCTGCATATCCGTTCGGTCGACCTGATCGGCCCGACGCTCGCCGTGCTGTCGTCGCTCATCGGTGTGTCGCCAAAGGGCGTCGCGGGCGTGATTCACAAGACTGATGACCGCTATTTCCATCGTATCGAGGCCATGGAGTATTTCGTTGAGCACGATGATGGACGCGGCTGCGACGACCTTTCGGGAGCCGATATCGTGCTGCTGGGCGTATCCCGCACGTCCAAGACGCCGCTGTCGATGTATTTGGCCTATCAGGGTTACAAGGTTGCCAATGTTCCGTTGGCCCATGGCATGGAGCCGCCGAAGTCGATTTACGAGGTTGACCCGACGCGCCTGTTCGGCCTGATTTCGACCGTCGACGTTATTTCTGAGATTCGCGATAGCCGCTTGGGCGATGATTACGCCCGTGCCGTTGCCGGCTCCTATGCCGAGCCCGAGAGTGTGCGCAGCGAGCTCGAGGAAGCCCGTGCCCTCATGAAGCGCCTAGGCTGCTTTGTGGTGCGTACCGATGGCAAGGCGATCGAGGAGAGTGCCTCCGAGATCATTAGCCACTTGGAGGAAATCCAAGAAGTCCGCGCCCGCCGCGCCGCCCGCCGAGCCCAGCAAAGCTAGCTCATTGGGGTAGCTAAAATGCCCGTCTATATAAGACTAGCTAAAAATAATGCACGATATTGGTAAAGCGATTTAGCAAGAAACTGGCATTTGACCTGTAAGCTTCCTGCATTGGTATCTTCATAAGGTAACCACCTTTACCTACCGTTTACCGCCACATTTACCACGTTTACCAAACCCCGCGCCCTCTACGCAAGCCCGCTCAATGCCCGCCGTATAGTACCCTCACGGCCCGCATCCGGCGGGTCGATTCGTCACCACGGTCGTGCGCGAGAGTGCATGGAAGGGGAAGTATCGTGAGCGATTGCAAGAGGGTTTACCGTTTTGGAACCGACGCCCAGGGCGCCTGTGTCACCGAGGGCGACAAGTCCATGAACTTCGTGCTTGGCGGCAAGGGCGCTAACCTTGCCGAGATGAGCCGTATCGGCCTGCCGGTTCCCGGTGGCTTTACTATTACCTGCCAGACTTGCGTCGAGTACTCCGGTGCCGGCAACGTGTGGCCCGAGGGCGCACTCGATGAGATCGTTGCCGCCGAGGCCGATCTCGAGGCCCGCTGCGGCAAAAAGCTCGGCGACGCCTCCGACCCGCTGCTCGTGTCGGTTCGTTCGGGCGCTCCGTTCTCCATGCCCGGCATGATGGACACGGTCCTCAACTTGGGTCTCAACGACGACTCCGTTCAGGGTCTCATCGCCCAGACGCAAAACCCGCGTTTTGCCTGGGATAGCTACCGCCGCTTTATCCAGATGTTCTCCAACGTCGTTATGGGCGTCGACGCCGACCTGTTCGAGAACGCGCTGACCCAGGCACGCCTGGTCGCTGGCGTCCGCATCGACTCCGAGCTTTCGGCCGAGGACCTGCAGGAACTCGTCGAGACCTTTAAGGGCATCTTCTCCGAGAACGTCGATGCCTCCCTGTATCCCGAGCTCGAGGTCGCTGACGGCAAGCCCGTTTTCCCGCACGACCCGGAGCTTCAGCTACGCCTTGCAATCCAGGCCGTCTTTGGCAGCTGGATGAACGAGCGCGCCTGCATCTACCGCAAGCAGCATGGCATTTCCGACGACCTCGGCACCGCCGTCAACGTGCAGGCCATGGCCTTTGGCAACAAGGGCGAGACCTCTGCGACGGGCGTCGCCTTTACGCGTAATCCGGCCGACGGCACCAAGGAGTTCTACGGTGACTTTTTGGTTAATGCCCAGGGCGAGGACGTCGTCGCCGGTATCCGCAACACCGAGCCTATCGCCGACCTCAAGACCACCCCGGGCCTCGAGTCTGCAGGTGAGGAGCTCGAGCGCGTGTTCCTGACGCTCGAGGATCATTACCGCGATATGTGCGATATCGAGTTCACCATCGAGCAGGGCAAGCTCTGGATGCTCCAGACCCGCGTGGGCAAGCGTACCGCCACCGCCGCCCTGCGCATCGCCATCGAAATGGTCGAGGAAGGCCTGATCACCCGCGAAGAGGCCGTGAGCCGCATCGATCCCGCGCAACTCGACCAGCTCCTTCACCCGCAGTTTGACGCCTCCAAGAAGTACGAGGCTCTCGCCAGTGGTCTTAATGCCAGCCCCGGTGCCGCCGTGGGCGAGGTCGTGTTCTCGAGCGACGACGCTGTCGCGCGTTCCGCCGAGGGTCACAAGGTCATTCTGGTTCGTTGGGAGACCAACCCCGACGACCTGAAGGGCATGGTCGCCGCCGAGGGCATCCTGACCAGCCACGGTGGCAAGACGAGCCATGCCGCCGTTATCGCCCGCGGCATGGGTACGCCCTGCGTCTGCGGCGTTGAGCGCTTCCACATCGACGCCGCCGAGAAGGTCGTGCGCATCGAGGGCAGCGACCGCGTATTGCACGAGGGCGATGTCATCTCCATCGACGGCACCCAGGGCATCGTCGTCGACGGTCCCGTCGACCTGGTCTCCGCCGAGCTTACTGGCGACCTGGACACCATCCTGTCCTGGGCCGACGAGATTCGCCTGGACGAGACCGGTGGCCATGCCAACCATGTGCGCGTTAATGCCGACAACCCCGAGGATGCCGCGCTCGCGCTCGAGTTTGGCGCCGAGGCCATCGGCCTGTGCCGCACCGAGCACATGTTCCTGGGCGACCGCAAGAACATCATCCAGAGCTTTATCCTGTCCGATGATGAAGCCGTGAAGCAGCAGGCCCTGGCCGACCTGCTCAAGGTTCAGACCGAGGACTTCCTGGCGATGTTCAAGACCATGTCCGGTCGCGATGTGGTCGTCCGCCTGCTCGATCCGCCGCTTCATGAGTTCCTGGATAATCCTCGCGACCTCGAGGTCGCCGTCACCAAGAAGGAAGCCGCCGGCGCCAGCGAGGAAGAGCTTGCAGCCATGCGCGCCCGCCTGCGTCGTATCGACGGCATGGTCGAGTCCAACCCGATGCTCGGCCTACGCGGCGTGCGCCTGTCCGTCGTCTTTAGCGATCTGCCGCTCATGCAGGTCCGCGCCGTCGCCACGGCTGCCGCTCGCCTCATCAAGGAGGGCGTCGATCCGCGTCCCGAGATCATGGTTCCGCTCGTCTCCATCACGGCCGAGCATGTTCAGACCCGCGAGGTTATCGAGCGCGTGATCGCCGAGGTTTCCGCCGAGGAGGGCGTCGAGCTCAACATTCCCGTGGGCACGATGCTCGAGCTGCCGCGCGCCTGCATGGTCGCTGACGAGATCGCCCATCACGCAGACTTCTTCTGCTTTGGCACCAACGACCTCACGCAGACGACCTTCGGTTTCTCGCGTGACGATGCCGAGGCCAAGTTCATCCCGCTGTACATGCACAAGAAGATCTTGAAGGACAATCCCTTCGAGACCATCGACACGGCAGTACTCGAACTGGTGCGCATGGCTGTCGAGAAGGGCCGCGCCACCAACCCCGACATGCACTTTGGCGTGTGCGGCGAGCACGGTGGCGACCCCAAGTCCATCAAGGGCCTGTTTAACGTGGCCGACGTGGACTACGTGTCCTGCTCGCCCTATCGCGTGCCCCTTGCACGCCTGGCTGCCGCTCAGGCCAAGCTCGAGACCAAGCGTTTCGCCTAACGTTTTGGGTTTAGACGCCTAGCGTAGCCCCCCTCATGCCGTCCGTCTCATTCGTGAGGCGGGCGGCTATCATGTGCGGGTTTTGTCTTTTTGTCTGCGTAAAAAATTGTTCTTGCAGCAGAAACCCGCGCGTGTATACTCGAATACGTTTGTTCAACTACGTGCCGGCCAAGGTGGTACGGCACCTCTAGAAGAGTAAGGAATTGCACATGGATTACATCCGCGCAATCGAGCGTCAGCAGATCCGCGAGGACATTCCTCAGGTTCGCGTCGCCGACAACGTCAAGGTTCACTACCGCATTAAGGAAGGCGACCGCGAGCGCATCCAGGTCTTCCAGGGCGACGTCATCCGCATGGCCGGCGCCGGTGCCCGCGAGACCTTCACCGTCCGCAAGATGTCCTTCGGTGTCGGTGTTGAGCGTACCTTCCCGCTTCACAGCCCCAAGATCGCCAAGCTCGAGGTCGTTCGTCATGGTCGCGTCCGTCGCGCCAAGCTGTACTACCTCCGCGACAAGGTGGGCAAGGCTGCTCGCATCCCCGAGAAGCGCTAAGAAGATCGCAGCGTCTGTCCACTCGTTTGGACACAAGGGTCACCTTCGGGTGGCCCTTCTTTTTATCTGATTTGCATGCAAGGAGGCCCCGATATGGCCAACATGACGAGCTCGGTTTCGGCTTCGCAGGTTGCCGGCGAGCTGGCGAGCGCCACGTTTGAGGAGATTCCCGCCCTCGTGGAGCATTATCGCGAGGACCCGCGTCAGCAGGTGATCAAGGCTTGTGAGCGTGCTCTTAAGCGCCATGCCAAGGAACTTGCCGAGCGCGAGCGCGTCAACGGCATGTACGAGCTGATGCGCGAGCTCGGTGGGGATGGCGTGGTCGTGGGCGTCGACGAGGTGGGTCGCGGCTCGGTGGCCGGTCCTTTGACGGTATGCGCCGTTTGCCTTCCTATGGAGCCGCGCGTCTGGGGCATCAACGATTCCAAAAAGCTCACGCCCGCGCGCCGCGAGCTGCTCTCTGTGAAGATCGCCGAGGTGGCGACGGCGATCGGTTTTTGCCATATCGCGCCTAAGGATATCGATGAGATGGGCATGGCCCGTGCTATCCGTACCGCCGTTGCGGGCGCCGTGGCCGATACGGGGCTCGAGCCCGACTGCGTCCTCATGGATGGCAACCCCTTGGGCGCCGTTCCCAACGAGCGCGATGTGGTGAAGGGCGATGCCAAGATCGCCTGCATCGCCGCGGCGTCCATCATGGCCAAGGTCACGCGTGACGAGATGATGGTCGAGTACGACGCCGAGTACCCCGAGTACCATCTGGCCGAGTCGAAGGGCTATGCGAGCCCCGTGCACATCGAGGCCATTCGCAAACATGGACTTTGTCCGCTGCACCGCGTGAGCTTTTGCGGAAACTTTCTGCAGACTGAGCGCCTTTTCTAGGTCAATTGTGGAGACAGGGACCTCTGGGGTTTTATAAACCTGCTGGTAGCGGGCCGTATGCAACAGCATTGCTGCGTACGGCCCGTTTTTTGTCGGCATTTGGTCAGCTTTTGGTTTGCTTCCGGTACTTACCCGCATGAAAGGTGCCCTCATCATCGGGGCAATGCAGTGTGCGGGAAAGGAGACCCCATGAGTGCCGCAAGCAAAAAGAGCAAGACGCAGCAGCTCAAGGAGCGTTGGGAAAACGGCGAGCTCGACTGCGGGGCGATGACGCCCGAGTTTATCAAGGGACTCAGTCCCCGCGAGCTGGGCATGCTGGGCGAGCTGATCACCATCGACTACTTTAACGAGCGCGGCTACACCTTGCTGGAGCAGGGTTATCGTTGCACCGAGGGCGAGGCCGATCTGGTGCTGCTCGATGAGCTCGACGATGTCGTGGTGATGGCCGAGGTCAAGACCAGACGCGTCGCACTGGATTGCAACACGCGGGTCTTTCCCGAGGAGGCCGTGGACGCCCAAAAGCAACGCCGCTACCGCCGCATCGCAAGCTGCTATCTTATGGAGCATTATCCGCTCAAGGCGATTCGCTTCGATGCCGTGGGTGTCACCATTCGCGGCGGGCATATCGCCGAGATCGAGCATCAGTACAACGCGTTCGATTGGCAGGTTTCGTGATGGCGTTCGAGACGTTTGCCGTTCACGCGGCCTGCATTCGTGGCGTCGAGGCGATTCACGTCACGGTCGAGGTCTCGCTTGCCGGTGGCGTTCCGGGCATTCAGATGCTCGGTATTCCGAGTATGGAGGTGATGGAGTCACGCGGTCGTATTCGCTGCGCGATGCGCTCGGCCGGCTTTGAGATCCCACGCTCGGGCATTACGGTCAATCTGGCGCCCGGCGATATTCGCAAGACTGGAAGTGGCTTTGATCTGCCCATCGCCATCGCGGTTCTGGCGGCCGATGGTCAGATTCCCTGCGACAACCTCGATCGTTGTCTTATCGCTGGTGAGCTTGGCTTGGACGGTACGGTGCTTCCTGTCAAGGGCGAGGTAGCGTTTCAGCTATTGGCTCGCGACATGGGGCTGTCTTTTATCGCCGGCAGGTCCGACCAGCATGTGCCACTCGCGGGCGTGGATTGCGGCTTTATCGATCATTTGTCTCAGCTTGCTCATGGTATGGGCGATGCCGCGCGGCACTACTTGGATTCCGAGGGCGTCGAGGCGACCTTTGAGCCAGAGCTCGACTATGCCGACGTGCTGGGGCAGGAAGTCGCTAAACGCGGCATGGCGCTTGCGGCGGCAGGAGAACTCGGCTTGCTCATGATCGGGTCTCCGGGATCGGGCAAGACGATGCTCGCACGCCGTATGACCGGCATCCTACCCGAGCTTTCCGTTGAGGATCAGCAGGAGGCACTGTGCATCCATTCGGTTTTGGGTGAGAACATTGATGGCTTGTTGGCGGGGCACCGCCCCTTCCGCAGTCCCCACCACAGTATTTCGACCGCAGGCCTTATCGGCGGTGGGCGCCCGGTGCACCCGGGTGAGATCAGCCTTGCTCATGGCGGCGTGCTCTTTTTGGACGAGCTTGCCGAGTTTCCCACGGGCGTGCTGCAGACGCTGCGTCAGCCCATCGAGCGCGGCTACGTGAGGATCGTACGCGTCGACGGGGCTTTTACCTTCCCGTCGCGCTTTCAGCTGCTGGCTGCGAGCAATCCCTGCCCCTGCGGCTTTTTGGGCGATCGCGAGGTGCCGTGTCGCTGCTCGGCGGCGATGGTCGAGCGCTATCGGTCTAAACTGCGCGGTCCTTTGGCCGACCGTATCGACATGATGATTGATGTGACCCGTCCCGACCCTCAAGTGATTATCGAGGGTGCGGAGGGCATGTCGTCGGCCGAGTTACGTGACTACGTTGTGCGCGGTCGCGCCTTTCGCGCTTGGCGCGAATCCCGCATGGACGATGCGGATGCCGAGGCCGAGGATGACGAGACACGGTCCATTGACGGCGTCGTTTCGACCTTTGAGCTCGATGATGCGGCGGAGAAGTGTGTGCTCGGCCTGTCGAAGCGCACGCATCTCACAGGGCGTGGCATCGTGCGCCTTGTTCGCATTGCGCGCACGATCGCAGATGTCGCCGAGAGCGAGCAGGTGACGCAGGACCACGTGCTCGAGGCGGCGATGTACCAGGGAAGGAGGGACCAATGATGGTTGAGGGGACCTTCGAGCTGCATCCAGGTGACGCGTTGTATCCCGAGACCGTTTTGGAGCTTTCTGATGTACCTCAGACGCTCTATGTGCGCGGCAACCCCGAGGCGCTTTCGACGCCCGCGCTCTCCATCATCGGTGCGCGAAAGGCCTCGCCGTATGGTCTTGCCGTGGCAGAGCTTGCGGCGAAGGTGGCGGTTGAGGCGGGAGTGACGGTAGTTTCGGGCGGTGCGGTCGGTTGTGACCAGGCCTCGGGTTGGGCTGCGGTCAACGCCGGCGGCAAACACGTTGTGGTGCTGGGGACGGGCGCCGACGTGGTCTACCCGCGTTCGAGCGCGGGGCTGATTACGCGCACGCTTGATACGGGTGGCGCGGTCGTGTCGATCTCTCCGTGGGGCATGGGTCCGCGCAAGTTCGCCTTTCCGCGCCGCAATCGCGTAATCGCGGCCCTGTCGCAAGCCCTCTTTGTATCCGAGGCGGGTATGCCTTCTGGGACGTTTTCCACAGCCGAGGCTGCTATGGATTTGGGGCGCGAACTTCTTGCCGTGCCGGGGTCGATCCTATCGCCCGAGTCGCGTGGCACGAATTACCTCATTGCGAACGGTGCCTGCTGCATCATCGACGAGGAATCTATCGAGATGGCTATCTCACGCATCTACGGCACCCTGCGCTACTCGCGCCCCGATGCTCCCGGCATTGCCGACCTGAATCCAACGCAGCAGACCGTGATGCATGCGCTCATCGCCTCTCCACTCAAGGTCGACGACATTGCGGCGCTCGTCTCGCTCGATGCTGTCGGCGTACTCAAACTCTTGGGTTCGCTTGAACTCGAGGGCCTTATCGAGCGCATGATGGATGGAAGGTATGCGCCCTCCAAGTTTGCCCTTCACGCCCAGACACCCTTCGGTCACAATGGAAAACGTGTCAATTAGAAAGGTGTTTGCAGATGCAGTTCGATCAGGTGACGGTTATCGGTGGCGGTCTGGCGGGTTCGGAGTGCGCGATCCAGCTTGCAGACCGCGGGTTTGCCGTAAAGCTGTGCGAGATGCGCCCCCAGGTGAGCTCCCCGGCCCACCATACCGATCATCTGGCAGAGCTCGTCTGCTCCAATTCGTTTAAGTCGACCCGTCCGGATTCCGCGGCTGGTTTGCTGAAAGCTGAGCTTGAGCGCATGGGTTCAGTCCTGCTCGATTGCGCCCATCGCGCGGCTGTTCCCGCCGGTGGCGCCTTGGCGGTCGACCGCGTCAAGTTTTCCGAGCTTGTCGAGGCCGAGGTTGCCGCTCGTCCCAATATCGAGGTCGTGCACGGCGAGGTCACGCAGATTCCCGAGGGTCACGTGGTCATTGCCGCGGGCCCGCTGTGTTCACCGGCGCTGAGCGAAGAGGTCATGAAGCTCGTCGGTGGCGACGCCCTTGCGTTCTTCGATGCCGCGGCGCCGATCGTCGATGCCTCCACGCTCGATATGGACGTGCTGTTCTCGCAGTCGCGCTACGAGGAGCAGGGGAGCGGCGACTATCTCAACGCTCCGCTCAACAAGGAGGAGTACGAGGCCTTTATCGAGGCGCTTACCACGGCCGACCGCGTGGTGCTCAAAGACTTTGAGGGCGGCGATCTGTTCCAGGCCTGCCAGCCTGCCGAGGAAGTTGCGCGCACCGGCAAGGACGCCATTCGCTTTGGCGCCATGAAGCCCGTCGGCCTCACCGACCCGCGTACCGGACGTCGCCCCTGGGCGGCGATTCAGCTGCGTGCCGAGAACAAGGAGAAGACCGCCTATAACCTGGTGGGCTTCCAGACCAACTTGACCTTTGGCGAGCAGAAGCGCGTCTTCCATATGGTGCCGGGCCTGGAGAACGCTGAGTTCTTCCGCTACGGTGTCATGCACCGCAATACCTTTGTCGACGCCCCGCACGTGCTCGATGGCACCTTTGCCGTGCCCGGTACCGGCGTGCGTCTGGCCGGTCAGATCACCGGTACCGAGGGATACATGGAAGCCGTGGCGACAGGTCTGCTCGCGGCGCTCAACACCTATGCCGAGGCTATCGGTGCCGCGGGCGTCGAGTTGCCGCGTGTGGGTGCCCTGGGTGCGCTCGTGGGCTACGCGACCGATCCTGCCACCGTGGGCTATCAGCCTATGCATGTCAACTTTGGCCTGGTGCCGCCGCTCGAGGACGGTAAGCGCCGCAGCAAGCGCG
This sequence comes from uncultured Collinsella sp., assembly GCA_900541015.1. Classification (GTDB taxonomy): domain Bacteria; phylum Actinomycetota; class Coriobacteriia; order Coriobacteriales; family Coriobacteriaceae; genus Collinsella. Next base: position 54,762 of record UQIB01000001.1, read on the forward strand.
ACCGCTATCAGGCCTATGCGGACCGTGCGCTCGAGGCCCTCGATGCCTACTTGGCCACGCGTTCCGACTTGTTTGGAGGCGACCGGTCATAGCCTTTGACCTGTACGACACCGTCGACTCGTTTATCGCCTATATCGCACGCGTCGAGGGACTTTCTCCCAACACGGTGACGGCCTATGGCTCGAGGCTGGAGCGCTTCGCTGCCTGGTGCGAGCGCGAGGATATCGATGCTTTCGCTGCCGACGTGCGCACCATTCGTCGCTATCTTGCCGAGCTTTCGCGTGAGCAGGTGGCTCCCCGAACGCTTGCGGCGCACCTGTCGGCTATTCGATCTCTCTATCGCTGGATGGCTGCCGAGGGGATTGTCGAGGGCGATGCGGTCTCGGCGATCGCATCGCCCAAGCTGCCGCGTGACCTGCCGGGTGTCCTTACGACCCAGCAGGTTGAGGCGCTGCTCAAGACGCCTGATACCTCGACGCCCGCGGGACTGCGCGATGCGGCGATGCTTGAGTTGCTCTATGCCTCGGGTGCCCGCATCTCAGAGCTTGCGGCGCTCAATGTGGAATCCATCTCATGGTCCGAGCGCACGCTGCGCCTGTGGGGCAAGGGAAGCAAGGAGCGCATCGTTCCTCTGTATCGTCGTGCGCTCGATGTGACGCGTCTCTATATTGAAGAGGGGAGGCCGGAGTTGCTCGCTCGGGCAAAGCGCCGCGACCTCGCTACCGGGCCGCATCCGCTGCTTATATCGGCGCGCGGCAATCGCATGAGCGCCGCGATGCTCCGGCGGCGGTTCCATACGCTGGCGACGCTCGCCGGCATTCCGGCTGACATCGCCCCGCATGCGATGCGCCATACCTTTGCGACCGACTTGCTCGAGGGCGGTGCGGACCTGCGCTCGGTTCAAGAGCTGCTAGGTCATGCGAGCCTGTCCACGACGCAGATCTACACGCATCTCACACCCGATCGGCTTAAGCGGGCTGTGGCTCAAGCCCATCCCCGCGGCGAATAGTGGCTGGGACGTCCCGCGCCGCACTCAGGTGTGTGGTTTTGATTGCGGGTTGGCAGGAAGAGGCATTCCTGCTATCATTCATCGGGTTGCTTCACGGCAACATGTTTTTATCACGCACGCGCGGCTACTTCATACCGTGGTGCCCGGGCTTTGGTAGCACATGTCCGGGTTGGTTTTGGAGGATGACCCCGCGCGGAGGCAAACCACAGGAGGTTTAACATGGCTACCAAGATTAATATCCGCACCCTGCTTGAGGCCGGCTGCCACTTCGGTCACCAGACCCGTCGCTGGAACCCCAAGATGAAGCCGTTCATCTTCGGTGAGCGCAACGGCATCTACATCCTCGACCTCAAGCAGACCATCCTCGACGCCGACCAGGCCTACACCTTCGTCAAGAACGTCGCCAAGGGTGGCAACGTGCTGTTCGTCGGCACCAAGAAGCAGGCTCAGGAGGCCGTCAAGAACGCTGCTGAGCGCGCCAACATGCCTTACATCAACCAGCGTTGGCTCGGCGGTATGCTGACCAACTTCGTCACCATCCGCTCCCGCATCAACCGCATGGAGGAGCTCGAGGCCATGGTCGAGGACGGCCGCATGGCTGTTCTGCCCAAGAAGGAGCAGGCTGTTCTCGGCAAGGAGCTCACCAAGCTCCAGACCAACCTCGGTGGCGCCCGCGACATGAAGGGTCTGCCCCAGGCTCTCTTCGTCATCGACACCAAGCGCGAGGAGAACGCCATCAAGGAGGCTCAGCGCCTGAACATCCCCGTCGTCGCTCTGATCGACACCAACTCCGATCCCGACGAGGTCGAGTACGGCATCCCCTGCAACGATGACGCTATCTCCGCTGTCACCCTTATGTGCGAGCTCATGGCTGACGCCTGCCTCGCTGGCTCCGGCAAGGAGCAGGTCTCCGAGGCCGAGATGGCCGCTGAGCCCAAGGCCGAGTAAATCAGTCTTAGTTAATTCTTTTTCATCTCTTTGAAAGGAACCACAATGGCCCAGATTACCGCCGCTATGGTCAAGCAGCTCCGCGAGATGACCGACTCCCCGATGATGGAGTGCAAGAAGGCTCTCGTCGAGGCTGACGGCGACATGGACGCCGCTGTCGACGTTCTGCGTAAGAACGGCCTTGCCAAGGCTGCCAAGAAGGCTGGCCGTGAGACCAACGAGGGCGCTGTCGCCGCGTTCGTCTCCGAGGATGGCAAGACCGGCGCTCTGCTCGAGCTCTCCTGCGAGACCGACTTCGTTGGCTCCAACGCCAAGTTCACTGGCTTTGCTTCCAAGGTCGCTGAGGTTGTCGCTACCACCGAGCCTGCTGACGTCGACGCTCTGCTCGAGAAGCCGATGGGCGAGGAGACCGTTTCCTCCGAGCTCACCGAGATGATTCACATCATGGGCGAGAACATGAAGATCTCCCGCTTCGCTGCCCGCAAGGCCGAGAACGGCGCGCTCGCTTCTTACATCCACATGGGTGGTAAGATCGGCGTCCTCGTCGAGTTCGCCTTCGAGAAGGCCGAGACCGCTCAGGCTGAGTCCTTCAAGACCTTCGCTCACGACGTTGCCCTTCAGGTTGCCGCCGTCGCCCCGATCTGCGCTACCCGCGATCAGGTTCCGGCCGAGACCGTCGAGCACGAGAAGCAGATCTACATGGCCCAGGCTGCCGAGTCCGGCAAGCCCGAGGCTATTCAGGAGAAGATGGCTGTCGGCCGTCTGGAGAAGTTCTACAAGCAGTCCGTGCTCACCGAGCAGGAGTTCATCAAGGACAGCTCCCTCACCATCAAGAAGTACGCTGAGCAGGTCTCCAAGGAGCTCGGCGACACCATTACCGTCGTTGCCTTTGACCGTCTGGTCCGTGGCGAATAAATAAGCTCTTGTAGCTGGTAATGAGCAGGCTGTGGGTTTTACTCGCAGCCTGCTTTTTCATGGCTCTTATCAGAGCCTTTGATAGAATGTTGAGAGTTCAATCTAAAGGAGGATCGCTTTGTCCGACATCCGATATAAACGCGTGCTTCTTAAGCTTTCCGGCGAAGCGCTGATGGGCGACGGCCAATATGGCATCGACCCCAAGGTTACCGACCATCTTGCTAAGCAGGTCAAGGAGCTGCTCGCCGTTGGCCATGAGGTCGGCGTCGTTGTCGGCGGCGGCAATATTTTCCGCGGCATGGCTGGCGCTGCCGGTGGCATGGAGCGTGCTCAGGCCGACTACATGGGCATGCTGGCAACCGTTATGAACGCGCTCGCCCTGCAGGATGCCTTCGAGCATAACGATGTTCCCTGCCGCGTGATGAGCGCTATCCAGATGAACGAGATCTGCGAGCCCTATATTCGCCGTCGCGCCATCAACCACCTTTCCAAGGGCAACGTCGTTATTTTTGCCGCCGGTTCGGGCAATCCGTACTTTACGACCGACACCGCCGCGGCTCTTCGTGCGTGCGAGATCGGCGCCGAGATTCTGATTAAAGCCACCAAGGTTGACGGCATCTACGATAAGGATCCCGTCAAGTGCGCCGACGCCGTCCGTTTTGACAAGATTACCTATCACGAGGTTCTCGTCCGCGGTCTGCAGGTTATGGATTCCACGGCTACGGCACTGTGCCAGGACAACCGTATGCCGATTTTGGTCCTCAACATCGATGGCGAGGACACCGTCAAGCGCGCGCTTTCGGGTGAGCCCGTCGGCACGCTCGTCTATCAGGAGGATTAAGCATGGCAGAGAACATCACCGCCCATATGGACAAGTCGCTCGAGTCCCTCAAGCATAACTTCTCCAAGGTCCGTACCGGCCGCGCCAATGCCAACATTCTGTCCGACATCACCGTCGATTATTACGGTGTTCCCACGCCGGTCACGCAGGTTGCCGCCGTCAAGACCCCCGAGGCCCACATGCTGCTCATCGAGCCATGGGACAAGGCGCTCATCAACGCTATCGTCAAGGCCATCGGCGCTTCCGATCTGGGTATTACCCCCAACTCCGATGGCACCGTCGTTCGTCTGCCGTTCCCGGCTCCCACCGAGGAGCGCCGTCGCGAGCTCGTCAAGGAGTGCCGCGAGTACGCCGAGCAGGCCAAGGTGTCTATCCGTAACATCCGTCGCGACTTCAACAACAAGCTCGAGCGCGATGAGGAGCTCACCGAGGACGATGTCCGTCGCGAGCAGGCTAAGGTCCAGAAGCACACCGATGAGTATGTCGCCAAGGTCGAGGAGCTTCTGAAGGAAAAAGAAGCCGAGGTCATGGAGATCTAAGGTGCAATACGACGAGCATAAACTGGTCGAGTACTTTGCCGACGCCCCTGCGGGCGTCGGTTTTTCCGACCTTGACCTCAATAACATTCCGCACCATATCTCGTGCATCATGGACGGCAACGGTCGTTGGGCCACGTCGCGCGGTCTTGCACGCACCGAGGGCCACAAGGCGGGTATCGTCTCGCTGCGCGAGATCATTACCGCCTGCGTGCGCCTGGGCGTCGACGTGCTTTCGGCCTATGCGTTTTCTACCGAAAACTGGAACCGCCCGCAGCATGAGGTCAACGTCTTGATGCACCTGTTTGCCAAGACGTTCATCGACGAGTTGCCGCTTCTGAAGCGCGAAAACGTGCGCGTTGTCTTTTTGGGTGATATTTCCGCGCTGCCCAAGAAGACCCGCGACGTTTTTGAACGCGGTCTTGCCGAGTGCGCCGATCACACCGGTATGACGCTGGCGCTTGCTGTCAACTACGGCGCGCGTGCCGAGATTACCCGCGCTGTCCGTCAGATCGCGCTCGACGTTGCCGCCGGTAAGATTGATCCTGCCGCAATTGATGACGACATGGTGGCTTCTCACCTTTATACCGCCGGTCTTCCCGATCCTGAGCTTGTGATTCGCACCTCTGGTGAGCTGCGCCTTTCGAACTATCTGCTGTGGCAGGTGGCTTATTCCGAGTTCTACGTCACCGATACCTATTGGCCCGACTTTGATCGTTGGGGCCTTGTCGACGCCATTTTGGCCTATCAGGGCCGTGACCGTAGGTTTGGTGGTCTGAGCAAGACCGAGGAGGCTTAATCGTGTCCGATCGTCCCAAGGCAATTGCTCCCAAGACATCTGAGCGCAAGGCTGTCGCTGCGGGAGCGCCCGCAGCGAAGAATGGCACCGGTTCGTGGCTTGCCGGCTTTATCACCCGTGCCGCCGCCGGTATCGTCTATGCCGTTGTCTTTATCCTGTGCCTGGTTTTGGGTATTGTGCCCACGGCCATCTTTGTTTCTGTCATGAGCGGCCTGTGCTGCTATGAGTTTTTCCGTATGACGAGGCTCGATGGCAAGATGGCTAACGAGCGCATGGGTATCGCTGCCGCCGTACTCTTTCCGCTGTCGGCGTTGGGCGATTCGATGTTGCTGAATGCCCTGCTTTTTGCCCTGATGCTCGCTGTGGGCATTTGGTATGTTTGGTCGCCGCGTACCCGCATCTCTGATGTGGCCGTGACGCTCATGGGTCCCATCTACACTGGCTTTATGCTGTCGGCTATCGTGCTGCTGCGCGATGCCGTGCCCGGTTTTGCCGGCGCCCTGCTTTCGGTGGGCGTTTGCGCGTCCCTTTGGGTCTCCGATTCGTTTGCCTACATCGTGGGTAGCCGTATCGGCAAGCACAAGATGGTTCCCAAGATCTCTCCCAAAAAGAGCTGGGAGGGGTTTGTCGGCGGCATCCTGGGCTCGGTTTTGATTTGGCTCATCCTGTGGGCGACGCACTTCTACAAGCTCAGCCTGCCCTATGCGCTGCTGTGCGGCGTGGTCGTGTCCGTCCTGGGCGTTATCGGAGACCTCATCGAGTCGCGCATCAAGCGCGGTGTGGGCGTTAAGGATTCCGGTAACCTTATCCCGGGCCACGGCGGCATGCTCGATCGTAGCGATTCGCTTATCTTTGGCTGCATTACCGCGCAGCTGCTTTTGATGATCGGAGGCGTGCTGTAATGTCCTTCCAGACGACGTATGGCCCCGATGGACGTCTCCGTGTTGCCATCCTGGGTTGTACGGGCTCTATCGGCACCCAGGCGCTCGATGTGTGCCGCCAGCATGCCGATCGCCTGCAGGTGACGGCGCTGTCCGTTAACTCCAGTACCTCCGAGCTCGTTGCCGCTGCCCGCGAGTTCTCGGTTCCAGCGGTTGCCGTGGCCGATGTCGCTCATGGCGATGACGCCGTGCTGCAGGAGTTGCCCGAGGGAACGAAGCTCGGCGTTGGCGCGCAGGCGGTTTGCGAGCTCGCGCGTCGCGACGATGTCGACTGCGTGCTCGTCGCTATTGTGGGCGCCGCCGGTCTCGAGGCGAGCCATGCGGCCTTGACCTCGAATAAGCGTCTTGCCCTTGCCAACAAGGAGTCCCTCGTCGTCGGCGGCGACTTGCTTATGCCGTTGGCGCAACCGGGCCAGCTTATTCCAGTCGACTCTGAGCACTCCGCCATCTACCAGTGCTATCTGGGGGAGAACCCACGCGAGGCTCATTGTATTTGGCTCACCTGCTCGGGCGGTCCGTTCTTTGGCCGCACCCGCGACGAGCTCGACCGCGTGACGCGTGCCGATGCCCTCGCACATCCCACGTGGGCCATGGGTGCCAAGATCACCATCGACTCCGCCACCCTCATGAACAAGGGCCTGGAGCGCATTGAGGCCATGCATCTGTTTAACTGCGACCTCGATTTCATTAACGTGGTCGTGCAGCGTCAGTCCAAGATTCACTCTATGGTCGAGTTCGCCGACGGCTCCGTGATGGCGCATCTCGGTGCTTCCGACATGCGTATTCCCATCCAGTTCGCGTTCTCGTATCCCGAGCGTTGGGATACCCCGGCGCCTCGTATCGATTTCCGCGAGCTGGGGCAGCTCACGTTTGATGCTGCCGACATGGATACCTTCCGCTGTCTGGCACTGGCCGAACGTGCCGGCAAGACGGGTGGCACCATGCCGTGCGTGCTCAATGCCGCCAACGAGGTCGCCGTCGATGCCTTCCTGAACGATGGCTGCAGCTTTACCGATATCGATCGCATTGTGGAATCCTGCATGGATTCCCACGATATGCAGGCGGTCGATTCGTTTGAGCAGCTTCGCGACATCGATGCATGGGCGCGTGAAAAGGCTGCGCAGGTGCTCGCCGCAACCCGTTCCTAACCCATAAGGATTGCTTTTTCGTTTTATGGATACTGTTCTGAGCGTTCTCTCATCGGTCTTTTGGGGCCTGCTGATGCTTTCCGTCCTTGTGTTTTTGCACGAGGGCGGCCACTTTTTGGCGGCGCGTGCCTGCGGCGTCCGCGTGACCGAGTTCTTTTTGGGCCTGCCGTGTCGCTTTGACATCCATTACACGTCACGTCGCATTGGAACCAAGTTTGGCGTGACCCCGCTGCTGCTGGGTGGCTACGCTGCCATCTGCGGTATGGATCCGACCGACGTCTCGTGCGCCGATCGCGTGCTCGCGGCTATCTATCGTCATGGTCGCGTGACCGTGGCCGACCTTGCCGCCGAGCTCGAGCTATCCGAGGAGGTTGTGCTCGAGGCATGCGCCTTGCTCTTGGGTTGGGGCTCTATCGCGCCTTGGTATGAGGAAGGGGAGAAGCCCTCGCCGAGCTACTATCCCGCCAAGTATCAGACGCTGCCACGAGATGCGGCGGGTTACACCACCTTTGACGGCCGCCGTTTCGATCGAGAGCATGCGACTACCGAGGGCGATGTGTGGGAGCTGCCGTGCGGCGAAGCCGAGTTCCTTGCGCAAGAGCGTTCGCATACCTATCTGGGCCAGGGTTTTCTCAAGCGCGCCTTTATGCTGCTCGCGGGCATTCTCGTCAATATCCTGACGGGCTTTTTGCTGCTTATGAGCATCTACTCTATTGCGGGTGTCACCGTGCCGATGGATACCAACGTGATCGGTCAGGTTGACGAGGGGTCTATTGCCGCCAAGGCGGGTATCGAGGGCGGCGACGCGATCCTTTCGGTTGACGGAGTATCGTGCTCTACCTGGATGGACGTTTACGATGCCATCGGCAAGGCCGCCGGTAAGGACGATATCGCCATTGAGTATGAGCGCGACGGCAAGCAGCATTCGACCTCGGTTGCGCTCAAAGAGGACGAGCGCCTAGGTGTGTATGCCTCTACGCAGGTGGTCCGTTTAGACCCCATCACGTCGGCTCGCCTTTCGTTCTCCTATGTCGTGCAGACAGCGGAGGGCGTGATGCGCCTGCTCCAGCCGCAGCATACGATGGAGATTCTCGATCAGTCTTCTTCGATCGTGGGCATTAGCGTTATGTCCTCACAGGCTGCTGCTGCCGGCCCTGCCACGTTCCTTTCGTTTGCCGCCCTCATTTCGTTCTCGCTTGGCTTTATGAACCTGCTGCCCATCCCACCACTCGATGGCGGCAAGCTGGTCATCGAGATCATTCAAAAGATTGCTGGCCGCGAGCTTCCGCTCAAGGTCCAGACGATTGTGAGCTATGTGGGCATCGCGCTCTTTGCGCTGCTGTTTGTCTATATGCTTCGTACCGACGTCCTTCGATTTATCCTGTAGGGGAGTGTTTGGATTGTCTTTATCCCATCCTTTGCCTCGCGAGTTGACGCGCCCCGTGCATGTGGGCGGTGTGCAGATCGGTGGCGGCGCGCCGGTGGTGGTCCAATCCATGACCTGCACCGATACCGCTGACGCCCAGGCAACGCTTGCGCAAGTGTGCGCGTTGGCGCAGGCTGGCTGCGATATCGTGCGTGTGAGCGTGCCCACCGAGGCCGCGCTTGAGGGTTTCCGCATCATCTGTGCCGAGTCTCCGGTGCCGATCGTCGCCGATATTCACTTTAACCATAAGCTCGCCATCGGCGCCGTCGAGGCTGGTGCCGCCAAGCTTCGCATCAATCCCGGCAATATCGGCGATTGGGCTAAGGTCGACGCGGTGATTGATGCTGCGGGTGCTGCGGGCTGTGCGATTCGTATCGGCGTCAATGCCGGTTCGCTTGAGCAGGATATCGCCGAGCGCGATGACCTCACGCAGCCCGAAAAGCTCGTGATGTCGAGCGAGCGCTTTGTGCGGCACTTTGAGGATCGTGGGTTTACCAACATAGTGCTTTCCGCCAAGGCCCATAGCGTACAGACGACGCTCGATACCTATCGAGCCCTGTCGCGTGAGATTCCCCACGTTCCGCTTCACCTGGGCGTGACGGAGGCGGGGACCAAGCTCCAGGGCACCATCAAGAGCTCTGTAGGCTTGGGTATCTTGCTTTCCGAAGGCATTGGCGACACCATGCGTGTGTCGCTCACAGCCGATCCGGTTGAGGAGCCGCCGGTTGCCTGGGGTATTCTGCAGTCGTTGGGCCTGCGTCGCCGTGGCCCCGAGATTGTCTCGTGCCCCACATGCGCCCGCTGCCAGGTTAACCTTATTCCCATTGCCGAGGAGGTTACCGAGCGGCTTAAGAACTACTCCGCGCCGCTTTCGATCGCTGTGATGGGATGTGCCGTTAATGGCCCCGGCGAGGCTTCTGATGCCGATCTGGGCGTTGCTTGCGGACGTGGTCAGGCCTTGCTCTTTTCGCATGGCCAGATCATTGGTAAAGTAGCTGAGGACCAAATTGTCGACGCGCTTATGGCCGAGGTCGACAAGCTTATTGAGGAGAAATAAATGACCCGAGCAATGTATATGTCTAAGCTTTATGCGCCGACGCTTAAAGAGGATCCGGCGGACGCTGAGCTCGCCAGCCACCGTCTGCTGCTCCGTGCCGGCATGATCCGCAAGGAGGCCGCCGGTCTATATTCCTACCTGCCGCTTGCTTGGCGCTCGATTCGCAAGATCGAGAACATCGTGCGCGACGAGATGGACGCCGCCGGCGCCCAGGAGCTTATGATGCCTATCATGGTCGACGCCGAGTTGTGGCGCGAGTCCGGCCGCATCGACGCCTATGGTAAGGAGCTTGTGCGCTTTGACGACCGTCATGGTCGCGAGTTCGTCCTGGGCCCCACGCACGAGGAGACCGTCACGGCCTTGGTGCGCAACGAGCTGCGCTCCTATAAGCAGCTGCCCGTCAACCTGTACCACATTCAGGACAAGTTCCGCGACGAGTTCCGCCCCCGCTTTGGCCTGATGCGCGGTCGCGAGTTCATCATGAAGGACGCCTACAGCTTCTCCGCCACGCAGGAGAGCCTGCAGGAGGAGTACGACAAGATGAAGCAGGCCTACGCTAACATCTGCGAGCGCTGCTATATCAAGGCCCTGCCCGTTGTTGCCGACTCCGGTGAGATCGGTGGCGATACCTCCGTCGAATACATGGCTTTGGCTGACGCCGGCGAGGCTTCGCTCGTCTACTGCGACGATTGCGGCTTCGCTGCCGACGATGAGGCCGCAAGCACCAAGGTCGTTGTGACCGAGGGTCCTGGCGACGGTACGCTTACCAAGGTCGAGACTCCGGGCATGGGTACCATCGAGGCCGTTGCAAAGTTCTTCGGCTTCCCCGAGAACGGTACGCGCAAGTCGCTGGCACTCATCGACGCCGAGGGTAAGCCCGTCGTGGCCATTGTTCCGGGCGACCACGAGCTCAACGATTGCAAGGCCGAGCATGTCTTTGGCAAGGGTTATCGCATGATGACCGACGAGGAGCTTCAGGCGAACGGTCTGCACAAGGGCTTTATCGGGCCGGTTAATCTGCCCGAGGGCATTCGTCTGGTCTGCGACGAGAGCCTGCGTGAGTCCAAGCAGTGGGCCTGCGGCGCCAATGAGGTCGACTATCACTTTACCGGTGCCTGCCCCGAGCGCGACTTTACCGTTGACGAGTGGGCCGACCTGGTTACCGTTGTCGCCGGCGATCCCTGCCCGCACTGCGGCAAGCCGCTCTCCGCAGCCCGCGGCATCGAGGTCTCTCAGGTCTTCCAGCTGGGCACCAAGTATTCCGAGGCCATGGGTGCCACCTTTATGGACGAGGACGGCAAGGAGAAGCCGCTCATCATGGGTTGCTATGGCGTGGGCGTGTCCCGCTCGCTCGCTGCGGTCGTGGAGCAGCACAACGACGAGCATGGCATTGTCTGGCCGGTCTCCGTTGCCCCGTACGAGGTCGCGGTGATTCCGCTCGATCCCAAGAAGGAGGAGTGCGCTACCGTCTGCGAGCAGATCGTTGATGGCCTGTGCGCCGAGGGTATCGAGGTCGTCGTCGACGACCGCGACGAGCGTCCCGGCTTTAAGTTTGCCGACAACGACCTTATGGGCTTCCCGTATCAGGTCGTTCTGGGTAAGCGTGGCCTTAAGAATGGCACCGTTGAGCTCAAGGACCGTGCCACGGGTGAGCGCGAGGATGTGGCGATCGACGAGGTCGTCGCCAAGGTCGCCGAGCTTGTGAAGGCAGCACGCCGTTAATCGACGATTTCGCTTGTAGTTCGATAGACGGGACGGCCCCGCATTTCTCCAGATCGGGGAGATGCGGGGCCGTCCTTTTATCTTGTGGCATCCTCGATATCTAAAAGGAAAACCCCATAGCCCATGAGAGCTGCGGGGTTTTCCTTGTGCCTCCGATGCGAAATAAATCGCTCAGATATTACTGATAATCGACGACGTCGATCCAGTTCTTCAGGAACTCATCGTTCACGTTGCGCTTACGAGCGAGCTCGGAAGCGGCGACGATGCTCGTCCACTGACGCATGACCTGCATGGGCATGTCGGCGCGGTCGCAGTAGAGCTCCAGGTAGGCCTCGGCCTGATCCTTGCTGTTGAGGGCAAAGAGCAGGTAGGTGGTGGCAACGTCGGCAGCAGGGGAGCCCTGGGTGGCGTGTGCCCAGTCGCACACATAGAGCTGGCCGTCGTCGCCGACGATGACGTTGGAGGGGTTGAAGTCGCCGTGGCAGACCTTGAACTCCTTGGTCATGCCGTCCAGACGCTCCTGAAGGTTGTAGCGCGTGGTGGCATTGAGCTGATCAAGGCTGTCGATCATGCGGGCGTACTTGTCGCGCTGACGGTTGAGCAGCGGGGAGGTGTAGCCGTGGATCTCGATCTGGAGGTCGACGAACATCTCGAGGTACTCACCAAAGCGCTGGGGCTCGGCAGTCATCTTCTCGGCAAGGGTGGTGCCCGGAACCTTCTCGGTCACGAGCGCCCAGCCGTTGGCGTTCTCGAGCTGGGAAACCTCGAGAGCCTTGGGGCTGCGGATGCCGCACTCATTGATGCGGGCAAGATTCAAAGCCTCGTTGAACACGTCGGAGACAGGCTTGGTCTCGTTAAAGACCTTAACGATCTTGTCGCCCAGGTCGTAAACGACCTTGTTGCCACGGCGGACGAGCTCGGTCTTGGAATCGGGTAGCAGCATGGTTGCATCCTTTCAACGATGCGATAGAAGCGACGGCGGGGGTGTGTGAAACACCCGTGCACCCCCGCCGTTAAAAACCGTGCTAAAACTAGCAGACGGCGTAGTCCTGGGGCTCGCGGCCGTAGTAGGCGTCCAGGTAGAGCTCCTTGATCTCGCTCATGAGCGGGTAGCGCGGGTTAGCGCCGGTGCACTGGTCGTTGAATGCCTGCTCGGTCATCTCGTCGAGGGTGTCGAGGAAGTACTGCTCGTCAACACCGTAGTCGGCGATGGTCTTCTTGACGCCGATGAAGTCCTTGAGCTCCTCGAGCTTCGTGATGAAGTTCTCGAAGACCTCCTTGTCGTCCTTGCCCTCGATGCCGCAGTACTTGGCCATCTCGGCGTAGTTGTGCAGCGCGTTGGGGTAAGGATACTGGGAGAAGGTGCCCATCTTGACGGGGGCCTCGGCGGCGTTGTAGCGCATGACGCGAGTCAGGATGACGGCGTTGGCGAGGCCGTGGGGCAGGTGATGGAAGGCGCCGAGCTTGTGGGCCATGGAGTGGTTGAGGCCCAGGAAGGCGTTGGCGAAGGCCATACCGGCCATGCAGGAGGCGTTGTGCATCTCCTCGCGGGCATGCGGATCTTTGGCGCCGTTCGTGAAGCTGGAGGGCAGGTTCTCGAAGACGAGCTTAGCAGCGCGCTCGGAGAGGCCCTTGGTGTAGTCGGAAGCCATGATGGAGACGTAGGACTCGATGGCGTGGGTCATGACGTCGATGCCGGAGGCAGCGGTCAGGCCGCGCGGGGCGGTCATGCAGTTGTCGGCGTCGACGATAGCCATGTTGGGGAGCAGCGCGTAGTCGGCGAGCGGCCACTTGATGCCGGTCTCCTTGTCGGTGATGATGGCGAACGGCGTGCACTCGGAGCCGGTACCCGAAGAGGTCGGGACGGCGACGAAGTAGGCCTTCTTGCCCATCTCGGGGAAGGTGAAGATACGCTTGCGGATGTCCATGAAGTCCATGGCCATGTCCTCAAACTTGCACTCGGGGTGCTCGTACATCATCCACATGATCTTGCCGGCGTCCATAGCGGAGCCACCGCCGACGGCGATGATGACGTCCGGCTCAAAGAGAGCCATCTGCTTGGCGCCGCGACGTGCGCACTGCAGCGACGGATCGGGCTCGACGTCGTAGAAGCAGTCGTGGGCGATGCCCATCTCGTCGAGCTTGGCCTCGATGGCGCGGGTGTTGCCATTCTTGAAGAGGAACTGGTCGGTGACGATGAAGGCACGCTTCTTGCCCATGACGTTGCCCAGCTCGTCGAGGGCGACGGGCGTGGAACCCTTCTTGAAGTAGACCTTCTCGGGAGCGCGGAACCACAGCATGTTCTCACGGCGCTCGGCCACAGTCTTAACGTTGATCAAGTGCTTCACCCCAACGTTCTCGGAGACGGAGTTGCCGCCCCAGGAGCCGCAGCCCAGGGTCAGAGACGGCTTCATGCCAAAGTTGTACAGGTCACCGATGCCGCCGTGCGAGGACGGGGTGTTGATGACGATACGGCAGGCCTTCATGACGTGCTCGAACAGGCTGATCTTCTCGGCCTGAGCGGGGTGCACGTACAGAGAGGCGGTGTGGCCCGGGCCACCGGCGAGCACCAGGCGCTCGGCCTTGTCGACGGCCTCCTGGAAGTCCTTGGCGTGGTACATGGCCAGGACCGGGGAGAGCTTCTCGTGGGAGAACTCCTCCTTGGCGGGGTCGGTGGAGGTGACCTCGGCGATCAGGATCTTGGTCTTGGCGGGAACCTCGATGCCGGCGAGCTCGGCGATCTTGGCAGCGGCCATGCCGGGGATGCGGTGATCGAGAGCGCCGTTCTTGAACATGGCGGCACGCAGGGCCTCCATCTCGGCACCCTGCTTGACGAAGTAGCAGCCGCGCTTCTGGAACTCGGCCTTAACCTGGTCATAGATGGTGTCGATGACGGTCACGGACTGCTCGGAAGCGCAGATCATGCCGTTGTCGAAGGTCTTGGAGTGAATGATGGAGTTGACGGCGAGCAGCACGTCGGCGGTGTCGTCGATGACGACCGGGGTGTTACCGGCGCCAACGCCCAGGGCGGGCTTGCCCGAGGAGTAAGCGGCCTTGACCATGCCCGGGCCACCGGTGGCGAGGATGATGTCGACGTCGCGCATGACCATGTTGGTCAGCTCGATGGAGGGGACATCGACCCAGCCGATGATGCCCTCGGGGGCGCCGGCCTTGACGGCGGCGTCAAGCACGAGCTTGGCGGCGGCGATGGTGCACTTGGCGGCAGCCGGGTGCGGGGAGATGATGATGGCGTTGCGGGTCTTCAGGCAGATCAGCGTCTTGAAGATCGCGGTGGAGGTGGGGTTGGTCGTCGGGATGACGGCGCCCACGATGCCGATGGGCTCGGCGATCTTGGTGATGCCGTAAGCCTCGTCGCGCTCCAGGACACCACAGGTCTTGGTGTTCTTGTAAGCGTTGTAGATGTACTCTGCGGCGTAGTGGTTCTTGATGACCTTGTCCTCAAGAACGCCGCGGCCGGTCTCCTCGATGGCCATCTTCGCCAACGGGATACGAGCCTTGTTGGCGGCCATGGCGGCCTCATAGAAGATCTTGTCGACCTGCTCCTGCGTGTACGTAGCAAAAAGCGCCTGGGCCTCTCGCATCTGAGCGAGCTTGGCCTCAAGCGCCTCTACGTTGTCCACAATTGCGGGAGTAGTGTTTTCCGGTGACTTTTTCACCATTTGTGTCTCCTTGCGATCGGAGATTTACCCTACGCCTTGCATGATAGCAAGAAATTATTCGGCGAACGGTAAGATTCCTCTAAAAGGCACACTAAAACGCTTCAATAAACTGAAGCGTTTTAACTAAACTATCTGCCAGTGCATCGCCCTGCCCCCAATGAGTGCAAAAAGGCGCCCTCCGTAGGGGAGGGCGCCTTTGGTAAGTTCTATGTGAACGCGAGGTCTTTGACCCGGAGAGTCCGAGGTACTTGTTGGTAAGACCTTATTTAGGAGCGCGCAACCTTGCCAGACTTGAGGCAGGTGGAGCAAACGTTCATCTTGCGACGGTGACCGTCGACGACGACGTAGACGCGCTGGATGTTGGGGCGGAACTTACGGTTGGTGACGCGGTGAGAGTGGCTGATGGAGCGACCGGCAACGGGGTGCTTACCGCAAACTTCGCAAACTTTGGACATAACTGACCCTCCTTGGGCGACAAACGAACATGTCGCGTTAACAAACAAGCCTGAACTATAGCACAGAAGTCGCTCCCTGTGCGCAATCTACACAGAGATATTTCTCTTTTGGCGATAGTGCCCACGCTACGGCCCTGGACGTAGATCCGATTTGCGTGCAGCAGAGGGGATTATGCCAGCTCGTGCGTGCGTTTTCAAGTTCGTCCCACAAATATATATAGGTTTATGGAGCATTGGGCTCCGTTTACGGATTGCTTTGTATTAATGCTCGCAATTGAGCTCGAGGTTGGCTACACTATCCCTTGACCATTAAAGGGGTACGAGATACCCACATGGAATTACATAGCTGCCAAAGAGCAGCCTTTCCTGTGGGTGTCTGGTCCGCTTTAAGCGGTCGGGCATCTATTTTTTTGACTGTGTCAGCAGTCAAGACATGTGAGGAAGGAGATCGATGGGCACGACTTCCCCCAAGGCGGTCATCATGGACGAGACCGCCGTCAATCGAGCGATGACCCGCATCGCGCACGAGATTCTCGAGCGCAACGAGGGCTGTGAAGACCTCGCTCTGGTCGGCATCGTCACGCGCGGCGACCTTCTGGCAAAGAAGCTCGCCGAGGAGATCAAGGAGATCGAGGGCGTCGAAGTTCCGCTCGGCAGCCTGGACATCAGCTTCTACCGCGATGACTATGCGACCAATTTCGCTCCCGCGATCCACGCCACCAACATTCCCTTTAGCGTCGACGGCAAGCGCGTCGTGCTGGTGGACGACATCCTGTATACGGGCCGTACCATCCGCGCCGCTCTCGACGCCGTCATGGACCTGGGCCGTCCGAGCCGCATTGAGCTGGCAGTTCTCGTTGACCGCGGTCACCGCGAGCTCCCCATCTCGCCGGACTTTGTCGGCAAGAACGTTCCCTCGTCGCATGAGGAGAACGTGCACCTATATATGAAGGAAGTCGACGGCCACACCGCCGTCGAGATTAACGACGTCGCGCCGGGTTCCCACGTGGGCTCCGCGCCGCTGGGAGGTGAGTAGTACCGTGGCGTTCAACCATAAGCACCTGATCGACATTACCGAGTACTCCGAAGAGGACATCAAGCTCATCCTCGAGACCGCCAAGGCGTTCTCCGAGGTCAACGAGCGTGCGATCAAGAAGGTCCCCACGCTCAAGGGCAAGACCATCGTCAACATGTTCAACGAGCCCTCGACGCGCACCCGCAGCTCCTTCGAGCTCGCCGAGAAGCGTCTTTCGGCCGATAGCCTTAACTTTGGCGGCTCCTCGACCTCCACGGTCAAGGGTGAGAGCCTCGTCGACACCGTCGAGACCCTCAACGCCTACAAGATCGACTGCATCGTCGTGCGCGATAAGCACGCCGGTGCTCCCTACATCGTCACGCAGAACTCGCCCGCGAGCGTCATCTGCGCCGGTGACGGCAAGCACAACCACCCCACGCAGGCCCTTCTCGACCTGTACACCATCTGGGAGCATAAGGGTGACTTCCACGGTCTGAAGGTCGCCGTCGTCGGCGATATCTCACACTCCCGTGTCTGCGGCTCGCTGATTCCCGCCCTTAAGATCATGGGCTGCGAGACCTACGCCGTCGCCCCCGGCACGCTGCTGCCGCCGGCGCCCGAGGTTCTGGGCTGCGACCACGTGACGAGCGATCTCGATTCTGTCCTGCCCGAGCTGGACGTTGTCTACATGCTGCGCGTGCAGCAGGAGCGCCTCGAGGGTGCCCCGTTCCCGACCATTCGTGAGTACCACAAGCTCTTCGGTCTGACCAAGGACCGCGAGAAGCTCATGAAGCCCGACGCAATCATCTGCCACCCGGGCCCCATCAACCGCGGCGTCGAGTTCGACTCCTATATGGCCGACCACCCGCAACGCTCCGTCATCCTGGAGCAGGTCTACGCCGGTATCTGCGTGCGTATGGCTATCCTGTATCTGCTGCTTGGAGGTGCCGATAATGGCCTTGCTTCTTAAGAATGCCCACGTCGTCGACCCGTCCGTCGAGCTTGACGGTGTCGTTGACGTCCTGATTGACGGCGACAAGATCGCCGAGGTCGGCGAGAATCTCGCCGTCGAGGGAGCCGAGGTCCGCGACCTTTCCGGCAAGTACCTCGTCCCCGGCCTGGTGGATATGCACGTTCACCTTCGCGAGCCCGGCTACGAGGTCAAAGAGGACATCGAGAGCGGTACCCGCGCAGCTGCCAAGGGCGGCTTTACCGGTGTGTGCTCCATGCCCAACACCGATCCCGTCACCGATAACGGCACCGTCGTGGAGTTCGTCAAGTCCCGTGCTGCCGAGGTCGGTCACTGCCGCGTCTATCCGTCGGGTGCCATGACCCGCGGTCTTAAGGGCGAGGCCATGTCCGAGATGGGCGATATGGTCGCCCACGGCGCCGTCGCCTTCACCGACGACGGTCGCGGCGTGCAGGGTGCGGGCATGCTCCGTCGCTGCATGGACTACGGCAAGATGTTCGGCAAGGTCTTTATGAGCCACTGCCAGGACGAGGATCTGGTCGGCCACGGCCAGATCAACGAGGGCAAGGTCTCGACCCGTCTGGCTCTCGAGGGTTGGCCGGCTGCCGGCGAGGAGCTCCAGATCGCCCGCGACATCGAGATCGCCAAGCTGACTGGTGCCAAGCTGCACATTCAGCACATCTCCACCGCCCATGGCCTGGAGATCGTGCGTGCCGGTAAGGCCGCTGGCGTTCAGGTTACCTGTGAGGCCACCCCGCATCACATGTTCCTGACCGAGAACGACCTGGACGAGACCTACAACACCTCGCTCAAGGTCAATCCGCCGCTGCGTACCGAGGAGGATGCCGAGGCCATCCGTCAGGGCGTCATCGACGGCACCGTCGACGTTATCGTCACCGATCACGCTCCCCACACCCCGTGGGAGAAGGCCCGCGAGTTCGAGCTTGCGCCCTTTGGCATGATCGGTCTCGAGACCTCGCTGTCGCTCGTGCTCACCGAGCTGGTCAACACGGGCAAGATGAGCATGGGCCGTATGGTCGAGCTCATGGCCATCAAGCCGCGTGAGATCCTGGGCCTCGACCAGGTTCAGGTCAAGGCGGGCTCCGTTGCCGACCTGACCGTGTTCGACCCCTCTGCCACCTGGACGGTCGGCGAGGACGGTTACGAGTCGCGCGCCGAGAACTCCGGTTTTGCCGGCCGCACGCTTATCGGTCGTGCCACCGATGTGTTTGTCGGCGGTAAGCAGACGCTCGCCGACGGCTGCATCTGCTAGCATAGCCTTATCGCTTTTGTGCGCGGTGCCCTTGCGGTGCCGCGCTTTCTGTTCGTTTTGACCATGCAACCGCATGGGGGATTGGAGCGTCTATGCCCACACCTTCCACTGCACGCATGCACGACTTCGAGGTCGTCTCGAACCAGGAGATCGCCGACGGCATCTTCTCGCTCGTCATCTCGGCCCCCAAGCTTGCAAGTGCGCTCAAGCCCGGTCAGTTTGTGAACATTGCCGTGCCCGGCGATGCGTCCTCGCTGCTTCGCGTGCCCCTGAGCTTCTATCGCGCCGACGCCCAGGCCGGTACCGTCGAGCTGTGGTACGCCGTCGTGGGTGACGACACCCGTCGTCTGTCGCAGATGGCCCCCGGCTCCAAGTCCAACCTGTTGGGCCCTGGCGGCCGCGGCTGGCTTGTTCCCGAGGGCACCAGGAAGGCCCTGCTCGTCGCCGGTGGCATCGGCGTTCCGCCTGTGCTGTGTCTTGCCGGTATGCTTGCCGAGCAGGGCGTGGATGTTGACGTGTGCCTGGGCTTTGGCACCGCTTCCAAGGCCGTGGGTGTCGATGAGTTTCGCGCGCTGGGCGCCACGGTCAACGTTTGCACCGACGACGGCTCGCTCGGCACGCACGGTTTTTGCACCGATCCTGCCGCCGAGCTGCTCGGCGAGGGCGGCTACGACTACGTCGCCAGCTGCGGCCCCGCTGTCATGATGAAGAAAGTCGCCGCCGCTGCCGCCGAGGCCGGTGCGTACTGCGAGGTGTCGCTTGAGCGCATGATGAGCTGTGGCTTTGGCGCCTGCAACACCTGCAATGTCGAGACGGTCGACGGTATGAAGGGTGCTTGCATGTGCGGCCCCGTGTTCGATGCTTCCAAGGTGGTGGTCTTCTAGTGGGTACCGTGAACATGGCCGTCGATTTCGGCGGCGTCAAGATGCAGAACCCCATCAACACCGCAGCCGGTACTTTTGGTTACGGTTGGCAGTTCCAGAACTTCTTTGATGTTTCCCAGCTGGGCGCCATCACCACCAAGGGTTGCGCTGCCGAGCCCTGGCCCGGCAACCCCGCGCCCCGCATGGCCGAGATCCCCGGCGGTATGATCAACTCCGTGGGCCTTCAGAACCCCGGCGTGGCCGCCTTTGCCCGCGAGTCCGGTCCGTGGCTCGAACAGCTGTCCAAGGACGGCTGCCAGGTCATCTGTCAGGTTGCCGGCCACTCCGTTGACGAGTTTGTCCGCGCGCTCGAGATGTATGTCGAGCTGTGTCCCTGGGCTGCCGGCTACGAGATCAACGTGAGCTGCCCTAATATCGCCGCCGGCGGTGCCGCCATGGGCTCTACGCCCGAGGGCGCCTCATCCGTTATGGCTGCCTGCCGCAAGGTGACCGATAAGCCGCTGTTCGTGAAGATGGCGCCGGTCAACGTCGCCGAGATTGCCAAGGCCCTCGAGGCTGCCGGCGCCGACGGCCTTTCGGTCATCAACTCCATTCAGGGCATGGCCATCGACGTCCATACCCGCAAGTCCCGCGTGGCCAAGCCCAAGGGCGGCCTTTCGGGCCCGCTGTGCCACCACATCGCCGTGCGCATGGTCTGGGAGGTTGCCCAGGCCGTCGATATCCCCATCAACGGCGTCGGCGGTGTCATGACCGGCGAGGATGCGGCCGAGTTTATCCTGGCCGGCGCCACCTGCGTGTCGGTCGGCATGGCCAACTTCGTCGATCCGTGCGCTTCGCTCAAGATCGCGCACGAGCTCGAGGCCTGGGCTGAGTCCCAAGGCGTGAAGGACATCAACGAACTGGTAGGTGCTTTCGAATGCTAGAGACCGATGCCCGCGAGCGCGTAATCGTCGCTCTCGACTGCGACCGCGAGCGTGCGCTCGAGCTCGCCCACGAGCTTTCGGGCCATGCCGCCTGGCTTAAGGTTGGCATGACGCTCTATTACGCTGAGGGCCCCGAGATCGTCAAGACCTTTAAGGACCTGGGCTTTAAGGTCTTCCTTGACCTTAAGTTCCATGATATTCCGCATCAGGTTCGCGGTGCCGCCCGTTCGGCCTCGCTTGCCGGTGCCGACCTGCTCTCGGTTCACGGCTTGGGTTCGGGCGCCATGCTCGCTGCCTGCCGCGAGGGTGCCGAGGAGGCGCGCGAGGACCGCGCCAAGCTCGTCGCCATCACCGTGCTCACGAGCATGAATCAGGATGCCTTGAGCGAGATCGGCGTCGAGTCGCCCGTGGCCGAGGAGGCCGCCCGCCTGGCAAAGCTCGCTCAGGCCAACGGCATCGATGGCATCGTGTGCTCGCCGATGGAGGCTCACGACATGCGTGAGCTGCTGGGCCCTGATGCCCTGATCGTGACTCCGGGTGTGCGTCCGGTGGGTGCCGCCCTTGGTGACCAGTCCCGCGTGGCGACGCCTTCCCAGGCTATCGAGCGTGGCGCAAGCCACATTGTGGTGGGCCGTCCCATCACCGGTGCCGACGATCCGGTTGCCGCCTTTGACGCCATTGTCGCCGAGCTGGTCGAAAACGTCGCGTAAAAGATTCCCCTAAGTCACCACTTTTGGGTTTCATTAGCACAAAATAGCCCCTGTGCCTGCGTAAACTTTCCCATCCTTTGTGTGGAATCGCAGGTCAGGGGCTTAACTTTGGGCGCAGTATATTGCACTTTTTGCGGGTATCGTCTAACCTATGGAGCCGCGATTGGGCATTTTGTACGTTCTACGTGCTAAAATGCCAATTATTGAATCAGATATAACCCAACTATTTGGAGGTACGAATGGCACTCCCTCAGCTTACCGATGAGCAGCGCAAGCAGGCTCTTGAGAAGGCTGCTGCCGCACGTCACGCCCGCGCTGAGCTTCGCGAGCAGATCAAGAAGGGCGAGAAGTCCCTCGAGTCCGTGCTCAACTCCGATGACCCCATCGCTTCCCGCATGAAGGTTTCCACCCTCATCGAGTCTCTCCCTGGTTATGGCAAGGCCAAGGCCGCCAAGATCATGGAGGAGCTCGGCATCTCCGCTACCCGTCGCGTCCAGGGCCTCGGCGTCCGTCAGCGCGAGCAGCTCCTCGAGCAGCTGACCAAATAAGTGAGCGCTCAGGATTCCAAGCTCTTTGTGATTTCTGGACCGTCAGGCGCAGGCAAGGGTACGCTCGTCACTCGTGTGCGCGAGCGCCGCTCGAACCTGGGCCTGACGGTTTCGGCTACCACGCGAGCACCACGAAAAGGTGAGGTCGACGGCGTCAACTACTTTTTTCTGACGCGCGAGGAGTTCGACCGCCGCGTGGCAAACGGTGAGTTTGTTGAGTGGGCCGAGGTCCACGGTAACTGCTACGGCACGTTGGTGAGCGAGGTCACATCCAAGCTCGCCTCGGGCGCGTCTCTGATTTTGGAGATCGATGTCCAGGGCGCCCTGCAGGTGAAGGAACGTTTTCCCGAGGCCGTGCTGATCTTTATCAAGCCGCCTTCGCTTGAGGTACTCCGCGAGCGTCTAGTCGGTCGCGGTACCGAGACGCCCGAGACGATTGAGCTGCGTATGGCAAACGCCGCCGATGAGCTTGCCCTTGCCGACCGCTACGACGACGTCGTGGTTAATGACGATCTCGACCGCGCGACCGATGAGCTCGTTCGCGTTCTCGATATGCATGAAAGGATCTGAGGTCCGTGTCCGTTGTAAAGCCTTGCATTGACGATCTTCTGGAGAAGACCGATCACAACCGCTTCCTGCTCGCTTCGCTTGCCTCCAAGCGCGCCTGCGATATTAACAGCATGCTGCGTGGCCAGCACAACCGCGTGCTTGCCGTCCAGGATGTCGATGACATCACCATCGGGCTTTCCGGTGCCGATACCATTTCGATGGCTATGGACGAGATTGTCGACGGCGACATCTCTTACGACGAGGCCCGTTACGAGAAGGCGCTCGGCCACAAGGTTGCTGAAGCCTAAATGGCGGCTCGCGTCTGCCTGGTCCACTATCACGAGGTTGGACTGAAGGGTAAGAACCGCGCACATTTTGAGCATATCCTCATGGATAACATCAAGGCGGCCTTGGCCGCCTTTTCCGTGAATGCCGTGTCTCGAATTTCCGGTTATATCCTCGTGACCTTTAACGAGCATCAGGCCGACGAGGCGGCGCGTGTCATTCGCACCGTTCCCGGCGTTGCTCGTGTGTCTTTGGCGTATCACACCAATCGCGACCCTCAGGAGTACTGCGCCGCCGCCGTGAAGGCGCTGCGCGAGTTTGGTTCCTTCGATTCGTTTAAGGTGCACGCCAAGCGCTCCAATACCGATTATGAGCTCACCTCGATTGACATCAATCGTCAGGTGGGCGAGGTGCTGTGCGAGGCCTTCCCCGATAAAAAGGTTCAAATGCACGACCCCGATGCGATGGTGCACGTACTGGTGGTCCAGGGTAGCGTTTATGTGTACGCGCGCTCCGAGCGCGGCGTGGGCGGTCTGCCGGTGGGTTCTGCCGGCAAGGTCGTGACGCTGCTGTCGTCGGGTATTGATTCTCCGGTGGCAACCTGGATGCTCGCGCGTCGCGGCGCGGTGTGCGTGCCGGTACATTTCTCAGGTCGTCCGCAGACGCCCGACACGAGCGAGTATTTGGTGCAGGACATCATTCGTGCGCTTGAGCCGGGTGTCCAGATCGGCCGCCTGTACGTGGTGCCGTTTGGCGACTGCCAGCGTGAGATTTCGGTCACCTGTCCCAGCAACCTGCGCGTGATCATGTATCGCCGCACCATGTATTCGGTTGCCGAGCGTATCGCGCATATCGAGGGCGCCAAGGCCATCGTGACCGGCGAGTCGCTCGGTCAGGTTGCCTCCCAGACGCTCGAGAATATCATGGCCGTCAACGAGGCCGTGAAGATTCCCGTGTTCCGTCCGCTCATCGGGTCCGACAAGCAGGAGATCATTGCGCGCGCTCAGGAGATCGGCACGTTCGATATTTCCACCGAGGCGGCGCCCGACTGCTGCACGCTGTTTATGCCGCGTCGTCCCGAGACGCACGCCAAACTCGATGCCGTGCACGAGGCCTGGGAGCTGTTCGACCACGAGGAGATGATCGAGCGTCTGCTTAAGCAGACCGAGTACATTGACTTCTCCAGCAACACGTATAAGGCCTCTAAGACCTTAAAACGCAAACATTCGGAGCTTGCTCCGCGTGAGATTTACCAAGATCACGAGTAAATTTGTGCATAGACCGACGATGCGCCTGCATCGTCGGCCTTTTGCTATCTGGGCATTTTGCGGCTAAGTGTTCATTTGCTGACGTGTGCCTGAATAAATGGACAGATTTGTGCAAGGTTTTGGTCGGTTTTTGGTTTGACCGTTAAAACCGGTTTTGGAGCGTGGCTGTTGTGGAGCTCCTTTCCTGACACGATGGTGTTGGGAGGTTTTGCTATGGCGCAGCGCGAACAACACGAACGAGTCAAACGGATGGACCGCTTGGCGGACAAGCTGTTCGGTCATAAGGCAGTGGTGATGGCGATACTGGTCGTCATTGCGATGGCGAGTGGACTGGCGATGGCGAACCTTGGCGGCGGTGCCGGTGGCGTGTCGTTTGAGCGCACTGACGGTTCAGGCTCGTTGGTGGAGCCGGGATCCGGTGATGCCTCGAGCGGAAAGACATCCGAAGGTTCTTCGGCTAAGGCTTCTGCCGCGGCAGAGGTCTATGTCGATGTCGACGGCGCCGTTGTGTCGCCCGGTGTATATCGTCTCAAGGACGGCGCGCGGGTGGCTCAGGCGATTGATGCCGCCGGCGGGCTTACGCCCGAGGCAGACGTTACGGGGCTTAACCGGGCATCCAAGGTCACTGATGGACAAAAAATCAACGTTCCAACGGTGGGGGAGCAGCAGGCGTCCATTGCGGAAGCCGGTGTTGATGGTGGGGCTTCCGCATCATTGGGCGTGAGTGGCGCAACGGGCCTAGTCAACATCAATACGGCAAGCGCGGCAGAGCTGCAGACGCTCTCGGGCATCGGTCCCTCCATGGCACAGTCGATTATCGATGAGCGGACAAAGAACGGTGCTTTTGCCTCGGTTGACGATCTGATGCGTGTGTCGGGAATCGGCGAGAAGAAGCTTGCCAAAATCAAAGATTGCATCTGCGTATGAGTGCGACCGAGCGCGATCATGTGATGCCTCCGCGGCCCCTGATGCCGTGGACGATGGCCCTGTGTGCCGGCATGTGCATGAGCTGCGCCTCGGTGCTCAACGTGGCCGCTGATGCGCTGCTGAGGGAGCGGGCGCCGGCGGTCGGGCTGCTATGGGCCATTCCCGTTGCGGCGGCGGTATTCGTTGTGCTGGCTCAATCTTGTGCGCGGCTTGCCCCTTTGAAGTGGTGGTTGTATGCCGCGTCCGTCGGTCTCGTGGCGGGAGCGGTCGTCTCGGCGTGGTGGGCTGTGGGTGCGCTCAGCGCCTCGAAGGCGCTCGACGGTCGAGCGGCAAGCGGCCTCGAGTTTATCGTGCAGGGCGATCCATCCATAAACGACGACGTGTATTCCTATACCTGCGAGGCACGCGCGGACGGTAAGAACTTGGCAACGGTTCGCCTATCGTGCGACCGCGAGCTCAAGGTCGGGGCGCACGTGCGTGTTATCGGTCGCGTTTCACGTTTTGAGAACGATGCGTATGGACGATCGCGCGTGCTCCGAGGCGAGGTATGCAAGGTAAAAGCCGTTCGGATTGTGTCGGTCGATGAGGGCTCTCCGGGGCCGCTGCTTCGGCTGCGAAATGGGCTGCTTGCGTCCATCGCGCCTGCGACCGACCCGGCGCGTGCACTCATAGCCGGTGTCGTCTGCGGTCGTTCGGCCGAGCTGCGCGCCCAGTCGGCGGGCGATTGGTTTTCGGTGACGGGAACGGCGCATCTTATAGCCGTCTCCGGCAGCCATTTGGCTATCGTGGGGTTTGTAATCGAGGGTGTATTGCAAAAGACTCGCTGCTCACGTGGTCTTCAGCGGGCGATATTGGCGATAACGCTTGTGGGCTACGCTGTCTTTACGGGCGCGTCTCCCTCGGCCGTGCGCGCGTGCTGCATGGTGTTCGCGACGCTTGTCGTAAACGGCGCGGGGCGTCGCCGGCACGGCGCATCGGCACTCTTCGTAACCATGTCCATCTTTGTGCTACTGCGGCCGACGGTGCTGTTCGAGATGGGCTTTCAGCTTTCATGTGCCAGCGTCTTTGCCATTCTGTGCTTTTGCCCCTATGCGACCTTCGCTTTGGGTGAGCTGAGTGTGCCATCGGGCGTTGCAAGCATGCTTTCCGTCACGCTGTGCTCGCAACTGGCGACTCTTCCCATTACCATTCCCGCCTTCGGTACGTTCTCGCTCATTGCTCCGTTGGCAAATGCGGTCATCGGTCCGGTGGTGAGCGTACTGCTTGCTGTGTCCATCGTGCTGGTTCCCTTTTCGCTCGTGGCACCGTTGCGGACTTGGGCGCTCGTTGTGCCCATGATTGCCGCCCGTTGCGCGCTGTTTTTCGAGCAGCTGTTTGCCGCCGTGCCGGGTGCATCCGTGAGCGTGCCGCCCGATAGCATGTGGATTTACCTAGTGCCGTGTTTGCTGGCGGTTCTGCTGGTCTGGTGGCCGCGTCCCCGTGCACGTCCTATGGCGGTGGGGCTTGCATGCCTGGTGCTCTTGGCTGCGATTCCGTACGTCTACTGGGATCGATTCGCTCCGCCTTCGGTGACGGTGCTCGATGTGGGCCAGGCGGATGCGATTCTTATCCGCCAGGGCGGCGTAGTAGCGCTCGTCGACTGCGGGCTCGACGAGCGCGTGGTGGCGGCGTTGGTTCGCAATAACGTGCACCATATCGATGCCGTCTTTGTTACGCATTGGGATGAGGACCACTGGGGTGGTCTGCCTGCCGTGCTCGAACAGTTTTCGGTTGGAACGATTGCCGTGGCGGCTGATGCGCTGGAGGATGCTCCTGCCGAAGTATTGAACCGACCTGGCGTGGAGTATCGGCAGGTGCGCCGTGGGGATACGGTTGACATCGGCTCATTTTGCGCTCGCGTGATGTGGCCATTCGAGTCCGTGGATGGCGAGGGAAATGAGGACTCGCTTGTCCTGCTACTCTCTTATGTTCAGGAAGGCAAGGGCCTGCGTATGCTCCTCACCGGCGATGCCGAGCTCGACCAAGAACGGGAATTCGTGCAGGAGGTGGGGGATATCGATGTACTTAAACTTGGGCATCACGGCTCCAAGGTTTCAGTTGATGGTGAGTTGCTGGACGTCCTGAAGCCCGATCTTTCCCTCGCGAGCGCGGGCGAGGGGAATCGATACGGTCATCCGTCCGATGCCTGCATCGATGCCGTGAAGGAAGCGGGCGGCGTGTTCGCGTGCACCATCGAACACGGCGACATTACCGTTACGCCGACTGAGAATGGCTTTGCGATGCGATGCCAGCGACCGTGACGACGTCGTTGGCGTGTGGTGGGCCCCTGGGCTAGAATGGCACGGAACGAATACGAAGACCTGCGGGAGGGGAGCGCAATGTCCGAAATCGGTCTGCTGCCGGCATATCTGATCGTCGGTACCGACGGAGTCAAGCGCGATCACGCCGTCTCGCGTATGAAAGCGCGTCTGGAAAAGACGGGCATGGTCGAGTTCAACCTCGACGAGCGCGACATGACCAAGGACCCCGATATCGAGTCCATTATCGGATCGCTTAACACCTTTCCGATGGGCAGCGAGTTTCGCCTGGTAATCCTTGACGGCTGCTCAAAGCTCGCCAAGGCGGTCTCGGAGCCGCTTGTCGAGTATTTGGCGAGTCCCAGCCCCACAACGGTCTGCCTCATCATTGCTGACTCGCTTGCCAAGAACACGCGCCTGTATAAGGCGATCGCCAAGATCGACAAGAAGGCCGTGATCGATTGCTCCGGCACCAAGCGCTGGGAGCTTCCGCGCCGCGTGCAGCAGATGGCGACGCAGCACGGCAAGTCGATCTCGACGGCGGCCGCCGAGGAGCTCGTCTCGCGTTCGGGTGAAAACACTCGCATGCTCGATAACGACTTGGCTAAGCTTGCCCAGATGGTCGAGGCACCCCAGATTGAGCTTGCCGACGTTGAGCGCTGGATTGTACGTACGGCCGAGGTTCAACCCTGGGACTTCCTCAACGCCGTCTCGGCTCGCGATATGCGGCGATCGCTCGAGCTCTTTAAGCTTTTGCCCTCCAAGAGCTACGTGTGGACGTACACATTGCTGTGCGGCCGCATCCGCGAGCTGATCGTTGCCAAGGCGCTCGATGCGCGCGGACAGGGTCGTGAGCTGGCCGCAACGCTCAAGCTCCAGTCCTGGCAGGTCAAGAATCACCTGACCTGGGCACGTCGCTTTTCGATGGCAGAGCTCATTGCGGCGCTCGAGGGTGCGGTCGATGTGGAGCTTGCGCTCAAGGGTTCGGCCGATTCTCAGACGGCGCTTTTGCTCTGGATTACGAACATCTTGAGAAAATCGTGATGATACCTGCCTATTTGACAAATTCGTTCTATCCCTTTGAGTGGGAGCGTGCTATAGTAGGCGCTTGCATGACCTCACCGTGTCTCAGAGGTGTCATACATTTTTTGCAAGGAACTCGAAAGGAACTCCAGAAGTGGCAAACATCAAGTCTCAGAAGAAGCGTATCCGCACCAATGAGGCAGCTCGCATGCGTAACAAGGCTGTCAAGTCCGAGCTCAAGACGCTGACCAAGCACGTCCAGTCCGCCGTCGCCGAGGGCGACGCCGAGAAGGCCCAGGCTGCCCTCAAGACCGTCACCAAGCGTCTCGACATGGCTGCCGCCAAGCATGTTATCCACAAGAACCAGGCTTCCAACCGCAAGTCCGGTCTTGCCAAGCTCGTGAACAGCATCAACGCCTAAGTTGTAAATTTCACACCACACAGATTACGCGCATAAATGGAGCCTGTTTTATGGAACAGGCTCCATTTTTTGTACCGCTCGGGTAAGATAGTCCGCATGAATACTTCAATTGACATTTCCCACATCCGCAACTTCTCGATCGTTGCGCACATCGACCATGGCAAGTCCACGATCAGTGACCGCATCCTCGAGCTCACCCATACCGTCGACGAACGCGACATGGAGTCGCAGCTGCTCGACACCATGGATATCGAGCGCGAGCGCGGCATTACGATCAAGTCCAATGCCGTCCGCGTTTCCTATGACGCCGACGATGGTGAGACGTATCAGTTCAATCTGATCGATACGCCGGGCCACGTGGACTTTACCTATGAGGTCTCGCGCTCGCTGGCAGCCTGTGAGGGCGCTGTGCTCGTCGTCGACGCCACGCAGGGCGTCGAGGCGCAGACCGTTTCCAACGCGACGCTCGCCATGAACGCCAATCTGGACATTGTGCCGGCCATCAACAAGATCGACCTGCCCTCGGCCCATCCCGATGAGGTTAAGACCGAGATCGAGGATGACCTGGCGATCCCTGCCGATGATGCTGTGTGCGTATCGGGCAAGACCGGCGAGGGCATCCACGATCTGCTGGAGTCCATTGTCTTTTTGATCTCTCCGCCTAAGGGCGATGCAAACGCTCCGCTCAAAGCGCTCATTTTGGATTCGTACTTTGACGAGTATCGCGGTGTGGTGGCTACGGTGCGCGTCTTCGATGGTTCCATCAAAAAGGGCGATACCCTGCTTATGATGCAGGCCAAGGGCGACTTTTTGGTCGACGGCGTGGGCGTCAAGCGTCCTGCCGAGACCCCGGTCGACGCGCTGACGGTCGGCGAGGTCGGCTACGTGGTCACGGGCTTGAAGGACCCCGAGGCCGTTCGCGTGGGCGATACCCTTACGTGGGCGTCGAACCCCTGCCCCGAGCCGCTTCCCGGTTATCGCGAGGCCAAGCCCATGGTCTATACGGGCCTGTTCCCGATCGACAACAAGGACTACGAGAACCTGCGCGACGCGCTCGATAAACTGCACGTTAACGACCCGTCGTTGGTGTGGGAGCCCGAGACCTCGGTGGCGCTTGGCTTTGGTTTCCGCGTGGGCTTCCTGGGCCTGCTGCACATGGAAGTCGTCAAGGAACGCCTGGAGCGCGAGTTCAACCTGGACCTCATTGCCACGAGTCCCTCGGTTGACTATCACGTCTACAAGACCGACGGCGAAATGATCGATGTCCGCAGTCCGCAGGACCTTCCCGAGGCCACACGCATCGATCGTATCGAGGAACCCTACCTCAAGGCAAAGATCATCTGCCCGCCTGAGTACACGGGTGCCGTCATGCAGCTCGCCATCGAGCACCGCGGCGTCACAACCGACATGATCCACCTGACGAGCAAATCGGTCGAGATGCGCTTCGATATGCCGCTCGCCGAACTCATCTTGGACTTCTTTGACCAGCTCAAGAGTCGCACCAAGGGTTACGCCTCGTTGGACTACGAGTTCAACGAATATCGCCCCTCCGAGCTCGTCAAGCTCGACATCCTGCTTTCGGGCGACGAGGTGGACGCGCTGTCGTTTATCGTCCATAAGGACAAGGCATATGGCCTGGCCCGTGGCCTGTGCGACAAGCTCAAGGAGATCATCCCGCGTCAGCTGTTCGAGGTGCCCATCCAGGGTGCTATCGGCAACAAGATCATCGCCCGTTCCACCGTCAAGGCGCGTCGCAAGGACGTTCTTGCCAAGTGCTACGGCGGCGATATCTCGCGTAAGCGCAAACTGCTTGAGAAGCAGAAAGAGGGCAAGAAGCGCATGAAGGCTATCGGCTCGGTCGAGGTCCCGCAGGAGGCGTTTATGGCGATCCTCAAGGTGGACGAGTAGGTCTATGGCGCTTTCTGAATACAGCAAGCGGCTGCTGGGTGCCTATGCCGAGCAGCCGTTCCTTATGGCTCCCATGGCGGGCGTTACCGACCCCGCCTATCGCATCATGTGTCGCCGCCGCGGTGCCAACCTTGCCTACAGCGAGATGGTGAGCGTGGCAGGCCTTGCCTATGCCAGCAACAAAACGTGGCGCCTGGTGCTGCCGGCCGACGAGGAGCAGCAGATTTGCGTGCAGCTCTTTGGCTCCAAACCTGATCAGTTTGCGAGCGCCGTCGCCGCCGTCGAGGAGCGCGTTGGCGATCGCCTGTCGCTCATCGACATCAATATGGCATGCCCCGCCCGCAAGGTCGTTACCAAGGGCGAGGGATCGGCGCTCATGCGCACGCCCGACCTGGCGGAGAAGATCGTCGAGGCCACGGTGGGCGCGGCGCACGTGCCCGTGACCGTCAAGATCCGCAAGGGCTTTTATGCCGAGGACCGTAATGCCGCGACGTTTGCCCAGATGCTTGAGGGCGCAGGGGCTGCCGCAGTCGCCGTGCATGGTCGTTGCGCCACGCAGCTCTACACGGGCCAGGCCGATTGGTCGGTCGTCGATGAGGTTGCCGACGCTGTCGAGATTCCCGTTATTGGTTCGGGCGATGTGTTCTCGGCCGAGGACGCTGCTGAGCATCTGCACGGCTCGGGTGCCAGCGCGGTGTTTATCGCGCGCGGCATCTACGGCAATCCGTGGGTGTTCGGCGATGCCCGAGCCCTTGCACTCGATGGCACGCCGGTTCCTTCTCGCTCCTCGGTCGAGCGCCTGGAGGCTCTGCGCGAGCACCTGACGTTGACGCACGAGCTTCTGCCGCTCATGTCGCGCGCCCGCACGTACGCAAGCTGGTACTTAAAAGGCATGCCCCATGCCGCCGCCTGGCGCGCTCAGGTGGTGCGTTGCTCTACGTACGAGGAGTTCATGTCGCTGGTCGATGATATCGAGCACGATGTGGTGGCCTGCGAGGCCGCGCTTGCCGCCGGTGAGTCGGTGCCCGCTCATCCGCTGGAGGCTTAAGGGTGGCCGTTACCGCGCTGTACGTGCACGTGCCGTTCTGTGCCCAAAAGTGCCGCTACTGCGACTTCGACTCGCACAGCTTTGCCCCGTGCGATCTGGACGCTGCGCTCGATGCCTATTTTGAGCAACTGTATGCGCGGCTCGATGCCTTTGGCAGCGCCGGGGCACTCGGGCGGATCCGCACCGTCTACGTAGGCGGCGGCACGCCGTCGCTGGCAGGGGAGCGCCTGGTGAAACTTGCCCGTCGTATCTCCATGTGGTGCAAGCCCGTTGAATTTACTTGCGAAGCCAATCCCGAGTCGCTGACCGCCGAGCTCGCCACCGCGCTTGCCGAGGCGGGTGTCACGCGCATCTCTCTGGGCGTGCAGACGCTCGATAACACCGAACTGGCTGCTATTGGCCGTATTCACGATGCCGATCGGGCGCTCGCTGCCATCGCGACGGTGAAGGACGCTGGCCTCGATGTGTCGTGCGACCTTATGTGTGGCCTCCCCGGGCAGACGGCGGCGAGTTGGCAGCGCACGCTCGATGGCGTGCTCGCGGTGGCTCCACACCATGTTTCGGTGTACCCGCTCACGCTCGAGGAGGGGACGCCCCTTTATCGCATGGCGTGCCGTGACGAGTCGCTCGAGCCCGATGAGGATTTCCAAGCCGCCTGCATGGACGTGGCGCGCAAGCTCCTGGGCGCCGCCGGCTATCACCCGTATGAGGTGGCGAGCTACGCACTCGACGGCCATGAGTGCGCCCATAACATTGCCTACTGGACCGGACGGGGCTACCTGGGCCTGGGCCGTTCTGCCGCGGGCATGCTCGACGCCGAGGATTTCGACCGTCTTGCAGGTTTGTTCCCCAGCGTGTCTTCTCGAGGCGATGCGTACCGCGTGCGTCTGGTGCAACGTGACGATGACGCGACGGCGTTCGAGGCCGAATATCTCTCGCAGCGCGAGGCTGCGGCCGAAGACCTGATGCTTGCTTGTCGCATGACGCGCGGTGTCGCGTCCGACCTGTTGGTTCGCGCGGCCCGTGTCATCCCGGCCGATGGGCTGACAGCCGCTTGCGATCGCGCGCTCGAATTGGGTCTTGCCACTTGGGTGCCCGAGACGCTCGGGGTCCATGAGGGACCCTTCACTTCGGCAGATGTCGTCGCGGCCCATGTTCGAGCTCGTTTAGCACCGACACACCTGGGCTGGCTCGATGGAAATGTTCTGTTCGAGCTGTTTTGGGATCTAGCTTAGGCCGCTCGGGTAGAATTACCGAAATATATACGCTGCTGTGAGCAGGAGGTTGCCGCGCATGGCGACGATGAATGAAAAAGATTACTACGAGATTCTAGGTGTCTCCAAGGATGCCACCTCGCGTGATATTCAAAAGGCCTTCCAGCAAAAGGCCCGTAAGCTCCATCCGGACGTCAACAAAGAGCCGGATGCCGAGGATAAGTTTAAAGAGGTTTCCGAGGCCTATGCCGTGCTATCGGATGAGCAAAAACGTGCGCGCTACGATGCCATGCGTTCTGGCAATCCCTTTGCCGGTGCCCCTACGGCTTCGCCCTATGGTGGCGGCTATGCCGGCAACACGGGCTATGGCAATCCCTTTGAGGGCGGCTTTCCTTTTGGCGGTGCCTGGGGCCAGCAGCGTCGTGGGCAGGCTGCCTACAATCCCGAGAACGGTGCCAACGTGGTCGTCGATATCAAACTCGACGCCAAGGAGGCCAAGGGCGGCGCCCGCAAGACCGTCCGCTACACGCGTTTCGATACGTGCGGACATTGCGGCGGCTCGGGATCTGTTTCGTCCGAGCATGCACATACCTGTCCGAGCTGCGGCGGTCGCGGTCATATCGATGTCGACCTGTCCTTCCTGTTTGGTGCCGGCACGTTCCAGTCGGTCTGCCCCGAGTGCGGCGGTTCCGGTAAGGTTGTCGCCGACCCCTGCCCCGATTGCGGCGGCAGCGGGCGGACTCGTGTGACCTCCGAGCAGACAATTGAGTTTCCTGCCGGCACGCACGATGGCGACGAGGTCCGTATTGCCGGCATGGGTCATGCCGGCACCAACGGTGCCTCGGGTGGCGATCTGGTCGGTCGCGCCCATGTCGAGGCTGAGCGCCTGGAAGGCAAGGCCCGTACCGGTTTTTACCTGATGGGCATTGTGGCGCCGTTTTTGGTGCTGTCGGCCATCTCAGGTGTGTTCTCGGCCTTTGCCGTGATGTGCTTTATTCCGTTTGCCATGGGCCTGTTCATGGTGCTCTCGGACGGCGTACTGCATCGCAGCCTGCTGTGGTGGAAGCGCGGCGCGATGCAGTTTGCCAATGGTTTTGCCAACGGATTTATGTTTGCGCTCGTGTCGGTTTGGTTTGCGAGCTGCTCGCAACGTGCCATGCTTTCGCCCTACGCAATGCAATAACATCAAACCCTCTGTTTGCGGTCGGCCCAGCTTGGGTATAGGACGCACTGTGACAATAATGAAAGTCGGAAGGATTCGGTCGTGTCGGAAAATAGGGATTACTACGAGGTGCTTGGCGTCGACAAGGATGCCGACGCGCGGACGATTAAGCGTGCGTTTCTAAAGAAGGCCCGTACCGTACATCCGGATGTTTCGGACGACCCCGAGGCCGAGGCCAAGTTCAAGGAGCTCAACGAGGCCTATTCCGTTCTTTCCGATGAGCAGAAGCGTGCTAACTACGACCGTTACGGCACTGCTGACGGCCCTGGTGGTTCGGGTTACGTCGATATCAACGATATCTTTGGCGGCATGGGCATGGACGACTTGTTCTCGTCGTTCTTTGGCGGCGGTGCCGGCGGTGGCGCCCGCAGCCGTCGTGAGCGTCGTCGCGGCCGCGATATGGCCATCTCTCTTTCGGTGACCCTTGAGGAGGCGGCGCTCGGTTGCAAAAAGACGATTAGTTATGACCGCCTCGCTCCTTGCGAGGACTGCAATGGCACCGGTAGGGCAGAGGGCGCACAGGAAATGCAGTGCGGCCGCTGCCACGGTACGGGCTATGTCACGACGGTCCAGCGTTCGTTCCTGGGCCAGGTTCAGTCTTCCTCTCCTTGCCCCGACTGCCATGGCGAGGGTACGGTTGTCGACCATCCCTGCGAGACCTGCGACGGTCAGGGCCGCACGCCTTCGCACGAAAAGATCGACATCGACATTCCCGCCGGCGTTTCGACCGGTCGCCAGCTGCGTGTGAGCGGCTTTGGCGAGGCCGGCCTTCGCGGCGAGCCTTCGGGCGACCTGATTGTCAACGTGCGCGTTGCCGACCATGAGCGCTTTAAGCGCAACGGTGACGACCTGTACCTGGTGAGCGATATCTCGATTGCGCAGGCTGCGCTCGGCTGCGAGATCGAGGTCGAGGGCATTATGCCGGACGAGGTCGTTAAGGTGTTCGTCCCCGCCGGTGCCCAGTACGGCGACACCGTGAGCGTCAATAATTACGGCATGCCGCGCATTGGCGGTGGCGGTTCGCGTGGCCGCCTGATCGTGCAACTGCGCGTGGTCGTTCCCACCAATCTTTCCAATAAGCAGCGCGAGCTGCTCCGTGCTTTTGCCGATGAGATGGGCGATGACGTCGCTTCCGGTAAGAAGTCGGTGACCGACCGTATCAAGAGTGCCCTCGACGATATCCTCGATTAAGGAGCCCGCGTGCTCGCACCCCATATTTCCGTCGTCAACCTCGGCTGCCGTGTCAACCGGGTTGAATCTGACCGTATCACTGCCGATCTTATGCGTCTGGGCTTTGCTATGGTGGAGCCCCAGGATGCCGACCTGATCGTCATTAACACCTGTGCCGTTACGGGCGAGGCCGAGGCCAAGACCCGTAAGGCCGTCCGTCATGCGCTGGCCTATCCAAACGAGCCCTATGTGGTCGTGACCGGATGCGTGGTCAATTTGCATCCTGAGGAGCTGCTGGAGCTTTCGGATCGCGTGATCGCCGTGCCGTCCAAGATCGATGTCGCCGAACGTGTCTGCGAGGTGCTGGGCGTTGAGTCCGATAACGTTCCCGCCTGCAGCGATGGCGAGGTGGTCGATGTGCTTGGTCGCTCTCGCCTGGGCGTGAAGATTCAGGACGGCTGCAACCATCGCTGCACCTATTGCATTGTGTGGAAGGCACGCGGCCCCGAGCGCTCCGTGCCCGTCGAGTCCGTGCTCGAGCAAGTTCGCGAGGCCCAGGAGGCCGGCGTGCCCGAGGTGGTGCTGACCGGTGTGAACTTGGGTGCCTACGATGGCAAGAGCGCGACCGACGAGCACGTCGAAATCGATGAGCTGCTCGAGGCCATCATGGAGCGCACGTCTATTCCGCATGTGCGCATTTCCTCGGTCGAGCCTATGGATATCTCCGAGCGCCTGCTTAAGGTTATGGCGCGCTACCCGCAGCGTGTCGCCCCGTTTTTGCACCTGCCCGTGCAGTCCGGCTGCACGGCGACCCTGCATCGCATGGGCCGTCCCTATAGTGCCGAGGCCTTTGAAGACACGGTGCGTATGATTCGCGCCAATCTGCCACAGGCGTCACTTTCTTGCGACGTTATTGTCGGCTTCCCTGGCGAGACGGACGAGGAGTTCGAGGAGTCGCTGGCGCTGTGCCGCCGTGTGGGTTTCTCGCGTATGCACGTGTTCCGCTACAGCAAGCGTCCCGGCACCCTTGCTGCCGAGATGCCCGACCAGGTGCCGCCCGAGGTTATGGCCGAGCGCAGCCGCCGTATGCGGGCCGCCGCACAGGAGCTCGCCATTGCCGACGCTCGTCTTCGCGTGGGCACGGTCGAGCGTGCCGTGCTCGAGTATGGTGACAACCTGACGCTCGGCTCGTTCCATCATGCCCGTCTTGACGATACCTGTGGACTTACAGCTCCGTGCCTGCTCGATGTTGCTATCATCGGAGTCGATGATTCCGGCTTGGTCCATGCACGCAGGGAGGTTCATGGAAGCCTCGAAGATTAGACTTACCGTTCCCGAGGGGATTGATCCCTCGCGCGTTTTGGGCGCCGGCGACGGCGTCCTTCGTGCGCTCGAGAGCTTGGTTCGCGCTCATGTGGTCGCCCGTGGCGATAGCATCTCCGTGAGCGGCGACCCGGACGAGGTCGAACTCGTGGCGCGCTTTTTCGAGCACGCTTTTCGCGAGGCGGCCGCCGGGCGCACTCTGTCTGCCGACGATGTCTCTCGCTGCCTGGCCGTCTTGCGCGACGGTGAGCACGAGGCTACGTCGCTTCGCGATGACGTGCTGCTTTCGTATCGCGGCCGCGTCATTCGCCCCAAGACGCTCGGCCAAAAGCGCTATGTGGATGCCATCCGCACGCATACCATCACGTTTGGCCTGGGTCCTGCCGGCACCGGTAAGACCTATCTGGCCATGGCGCTCGCCCTTGCCGCGCTCAAGCGTCACGAGGTGGGCCGTCTGATCTTGACGCGTCCGGTTGTCGAGGCGGGGGAGAATCTGGGCTTTTTGCCCGGCACCCTCGAGGAAAAGATCGATCCCTACATGCGTCCGCTTTACGACGCCCTTTTTGACATGATGGATCGCGAGCGCACCGATGAGCTTATGGAGCGCGGCGTGATCGAGATCGCCCCGCTTGCCTACATGCGCGGCCGCACGCTGAGTGATGCCTTCGTGGTGCTCGACGAGGCGCAAAATACCACGCCCGAGCAGATGAAGATGTTCCTGACGCGCCTGGGCTTCAACTCCAAGTTCGTGATTACCGGCGACCTGAGCCAGCGTGACCTGGTGGGTCGTCGTGGTGGCTTGGCGGATGTCGAGAAGATTTTGGGCCGTGTCGATGATGTCGCATTTTCGCACCTCGAGCGTGCCGACGTGGTGCGCCATGCCTTGGTGGGACGTATCGTCGAGGCATACGATACTTATGATGATGTGCGCGAGAAGCGCGTACGTGACCGAAAGGAGTCCCGTTGAGTGTATTGATCAGCAACGATGCCGAGCTCGATACGCTGCTCGACGCGCATGAGGTGGAGCACATCTGCGAGGTTGTGCTTGCCGCCGAGGGCGTTGAGCGTGAAGTCGAGATTTCCCTTTCGTATGTCGACGAGGACGAGATGCACGAGCTCAACCACGAGTGGCGCGGTATCGACCGCACCACCGATGTGCTCTCGTTTGAATGCGACTCGGCCTTTGACGAGGATATTCCCGCCGACGAGACGCTCGAGCTCGGCGATATCATCTTGGCCCCGCAGGTTATTGCCCGTCAGGCCCCCGGTTTTGGCAATAGCCCCGCTGACGAGTGTCGTCTGATGCTCGTACACGGCATGCTGCACCTGCTGGGCTATGACCATATCGAGGACGACGAGGCCGAGGTCATGGAGGCCCGCGAGGACGCCATCCTGCGCGATCTGGCGCTCGAGCGCGGCGAGGACCCCAAGCTAGTCCACGTCGGCCCCATCACCAACCACGCCCACGACTAGGAGCCGTCTATGATTCCCGGATCGAACAAGGACCATCCGTCCTTCTTAAAGTCGTTTTCCTACGCCATGGAGGGCTTCGTCACCGCCGTCAAGACCGAGCGCAACATTAAGGTCATGCTCGTGGCGGGCGTGTGCACCGTCATTGCCGGCTGTATCGTGGGCCTCGACATTGCCGAGTGGGCCACGATTATCATCTGTTGTGGCCTGGTGATTCACGGCGAGCTGTGCAACACCGCTATGGAGGCTATCGTCGACCTAGCGACCCAGGAGCTCCATCCGCTGGCCAAGCGTGCGAAGGACATCGCCGCCGCCTCTGTATACGTTCTTTCCATCACCGCCGCGATTGTGGGCTTGCTGGTATTTGCCCACGCGCTCGGCTTTATTTAGAAAGGGATTCCCATGTCCGACAATATGCAGTCTGCCGATGAAGTTTTGGATGACGAGGTCCTGGACGAGGCTGAAGGTGCCGATTCGTTTGACGAGGCCGAGGAGTTCGACCCGTTTGAGGGCATGAGCGATGAGGAGCTCGACGCCCTGTGCGACGAGGACGACAGCCTCGCGGGCTTTGGCGACGTTGAGCCTGGTTTCCGCAGCGGCTTCGTGGCCCTGGTCGGTCGTCCCAACGCCGGTAAGTCCACGCTGCTCAACGCCTGCTATGGCAAAAAGGTCGCCATCACCTCGCCGGTGGCCCAGACGACCCGCCGCCGCATGCGCGCCGTCGTCAACCGTCCCGGCTACCAGCTGGTCTTTGTCGATACCCCGGGCATTCATAAGCCCAAGGACGGTCTGGGATCCGAGCTCAACAAGAGCGCGTTGTTCGAGCTGAACGATGTCGATGTCGTCGCGTTTTTGATTGATGCCACCAAACCGATCGGCAGGGGAGACGCTTGGGTTGCCGAGCGCGTCAAGAACGCTCGTTCCAAGAAGGTTCTGGTACTCACTAAGGCCGATGAGGCCGACCCCGCACAGGTTATGGAACAGCTCAAGGCCGCCCACGAGCTCATGGAGTATGACGACGAGATCGTGACGTCGTCGGTCAAGAACTTCAACGTCGATGCCTTTATCGAGACCGTTGCGCACTTTTTGCCCGAAGGTCCGCGTTGGTTCCCCGAGGACATGGGTACCGACGCTTCCGACGAGACGCTCGTTGCCGAGTTTGTGCGCGAGAAGGTCTTGCGCCGCACCCGTGACGAGATCCCGCACTCCGTGGGCGTGATCTGCGATGCGCTCGAGCAGACCAAGAAGGTGCTGCGCGTGCACGCCACCATTTACGTCGAGCGTGAGGGCCAAAAGGGCATCATCATTGGAAAGGGCGGCGAGATGATCAAACATATCGGCATCGACGCCCGTCGCGACCTTGAACGCATCTTTGGCACGCAGGTCTTTTTGGAGCTGGACGTGAAGGTCAAGGCCGGCTGGCGTGACGACGAGGCCCAGATTCGCCGCTTCGGCTACAACGCCGAGGACTAAGGGCGCGCGGCACGCATGGCAGGCTCCCGGACATATCGCACCAAGGTGCTCGTCCTCGACAAGACGAAGCTCAAAGAGACCGACCTGATCCTGACGATGCTTGACGAGCGGGGTCGGCAGGTTCGTGCCGTGGCAAAGGGTGCCCGCAAACCCGGCGGGCGGTTGGCGGCGCGCTGCGAGCTGTTCTGTACCGTCGATATGCTGCTCGCACATGGACGCTCGCTCGACGTGGTTTCTCAGGCCGAGCTTATGGAAGCGCCGCTCGGCGCTGCGCCCGATTACGAGACGACTTGCGCCGCAAGCGCGATTGCCGAGGTCGCGCGCGTGTGCTCGTTCGAGGACGCCGAGGACCCGTTTACCTTTGCCATCACGCAGCGGGCGCTCACACTTGTCGGCAGCGGGCTCGACTCGGCACATATGGACCTGCTCGTGGCGGCATATGTCTTTAAGCTGTTGTCGCACGTTGGCTATCGACCCGATTTTTCGGCCTGCGTGCTGTGCGGAGACCCCATGCTGTCGTATTTTTCACCACAGGCGGGCGGGCTCATGTGCGGGTCGTGCGCGTCGAGCGTTCCGGGTGCCGAGCTGGTGTCGACCGGCGAGGTCGCATGGCTGCGCGCCCTCATGTCCATGACCTTCGATGCACTCATGGCCGAGCGAATCGACCCGCATACGGCGGCGTTCTTGCTCGGGCTTTCGCATGTGTGGGCGGCGACGCACACCGATCAGCGCCTCCGTGCGATGGAATTCATGTTGGGTCGGTGATGATGCGCAGGCGCGGGCTGCTTGTGGTAACATACCGACCTGTTGGTACCTCGACCTTGGATGCTCGCTCCACCGGCGGCTTCCCAGTCCGAGGCGAATCGAGTCGCCCGCGGGCGACGTAAAATGAAAGGTGAAACAATGACTGTTTCCAAAGAGCGCAAGGCGGAGCTGACTGCCCAGTTCGGTAACACCCCGGTCGACACCGGCAACCCCAAGGTTCAGGTCGCCATCCTGACCGAGCGCATCAAGGAGCTGACCGAGCACATGAAGTCCCACCAGAAGGACTTCCACACCCGTCGTGGCCTGCTCATGCTCGTCGGCCGTCGTCGTCGTCTTCTCTCCTACATCAAGAAGAACGACATCGTCGAGTACCGTGAGCTCATCAAGGCTCTGGGCATCCGCGACAACATCCAGTAAGGATTTGTACATGCTAAGAGCGTCCTGCGCAGCGGGGCGCTCTTTTTGTGTAAGGGCGTGAACAATCACGCTCTGAAGCGTGGCGGGGGCAGGGGGCTCGCGTCACATGAGAAGCCCGCAGGCAAGGGGTCTGCGGGGTAAAGGAGAACAATGACACTCGTATCCAAGACCTTTGAGCTGTACGGCAAGACCTACACCTTTGAGTCGGGCGAGCTTGCCAAGCAGGCCACCGGCGCGTGCCTGGTCAAGCAGGGCGACACCACGATGCTCGACACCGTGGTCGTCTCCAAGGAGCGCAAGAACTACGACTTCTTCCCGCTGACCGTCGACTTCAACGAGAAGATGTACGCCGCCGGCCGCATCCCGGGTGGTTACCTCAAGCGCGAGGGCCGTCCCAGCGAGAAGGCCACGCTCACTGCGCGCATGATCGACCGCCCGATCCGCCCGAGCTTCCCGGACGGCTTCCGTAACGAGGTGCACATCGTCGCTACCTCACTCGTCGCTGACCAGGTCAACCCCTTCGACGTCATCAACGTCATGGGCGCCTCCTTGGCCATGACGCTCGGCGGCGTGCCCTTCGAGGGCCCGCTTGCCTGTGTGCGCATCGGCCGCAACGTGGAGACCGGCGAGTTTATCGTCAACCCCACCTATGAGGAGCGCGAGAACTCCGATCTGGACCTGGAGCTGGGCGGCTCTGCCGACTTCATCTCGATGGTCGAGGCCGGCGCCGAGGAGATCTCCGAGGACGACATGCTCGCCGCTATGAAGTTTGGCCAGGAGGCCCTTGCTGCCTTCTGCCAGGCTCAGGACGAGTTCGTCGCCGAGTGGGAGCAGGTCAACGGCGCCATCGTCAAGAAGGAGTACCCGCTCGACCAGCCCGTCGAGGAGGTCCAGGAGCGCATCTTCGCCCACTACGACGAGATGGCAGCCGCCCTTCGCGACGCCGACAAGCTCTCCCGTATCGGCAAGGTCGAGGCTCTGAAGGAGTCCATCCGCGCCGAGTTCACCGAGGAGGAGCAGGATGCTTGGGAGCGCGAGATCCCCGTGGCGCTCAAGAAGCTCGAGAAGAAGGCCATGCGCACCATGGTCGTCGAGACTGGTGAGCGCGTCGACGGCCGTGCCGCCGACGAGATCCGTCCCATCATGGTGAAGGATAACTACCTGCCGCTCGTTCACGGCTCCGGCCTGTTCCAGCGCGGCCAGACCCAGGTGCTCTCCGTCCTGTCGCTCGGTATGCTCAACGAGGGCCAGCGTCTGGATACCATTGAGCCCACTGAGGGCAAGCGCTACATGCACCACTACAACTTCCCGCCTTTCTGCACCGGCGAGACCGGCCGTATGGGCAGCCCCAAGCGCCGCGAGATCGGCCATGGCAACCTGGCCGAGCGCGCCCTGCTTCCGGTGCTCCCCGACGAGAACGAGTTCCCTTATGCCATCCGCGTCGTCTCCGAGGTCATGGAGTCCAACGGTTCCTCTTCGATGGCTTCGACCTGCGGCTCCACGCTCGCCCTTATGGACGGCGGCGTGCCCATTAAGCGCCCGGTCTCCGGTATCGCCATGGGCCTGATCCAGGAGGAGGGCAAGACCGTGGTCCTGTCCGACATCCAGGGTCTCGAGGACTTCCTGGGCGACATGGACTTTAAGGTCACCGGCACCACCGAGGGTATCACCGCCCTGCAGATGGACAACAAGGCCACCGGCCTCACCTTCGATATCCTGGCCCGCGCTCTGCAGCAGGCCAAGGAGGGTCGCGCCTTCATCCTGCAGAAGATGCTCGATGTTATCCCCGAGCCGCGCCGCACCACGCGCAGCACCGCTCCGCGCATCGTTTCCATCCAGGTTCCGACCGACAAGATCCGCGACGTCATCGGTTCCGGCGGCAAGGTCATCCGTGGTATCCAGGATGAGACCGGCGCTTCGGTCGACATCCAGGAGGACGGCACCGTCTTTGTCGGCGGCACCGGCGAGTCCGTCGACCAGGCTGTCGAGCGCATCAAGCTCATCATCAAGGTTCCCGAGCCGGGCGAGGAGTACACCGGTCGCGTGGTCTCCATCCAGCCCTTCGGCGCCTTCGTTAACCTGCTGCCCGGCAAGGACGGCCTGCTGCACATCTCCCGCGTTGCCAAGGGCCGCGTGGAGAAGGTCGAGGACGTCCTCAACGTGGGTGACGAGGTCAAGGTCGTCGTCATCGAGGTCGACGATCGCGGCAAGATCTCGCTCGATCGTCTTGACAAGCCCGAGGCCCCGGCTCGCGCCGAGGGTGCCTCTGAGGGCGACGGCGAGCACTTCCAGC
This sequence comes from uncultured Collinsella sp., assembly GCA_900541015.1. GTDB lineage: Bacteria > Actinomycetota > Coriobacteriia > Coriobacteriales > Coriobacteriaceae > Collinsella. Next base: position 97,635 of record UQIB01000001.1, read on the forward strand.
GCCGTGAGTGTCCGCGTCGCGAGCGCTCCGAGCGCAGCGACCGTCCGCGCCGTCCCGGCGACAACGGAGGCCGCAAGCCCCGCCGTCACCACGACGCCGAGTAACAGCTACACATAAGCAGCTCAACAAGGGCGACTCCTAAGGGGGTCGCCCTTTTGCTATTCCCGGCGGGGGCCGCGGGTAAAGTTTCCTGCTCTACAGTCCTGCTCGCACGGAGAGCACATTAAGTGCTCTCCGGCTCGTGCGGAACTCGCGATAAACTTTACCCGCGGCCCCCGCCGGGAATAGCAAAAGGGCTGGTTGGTGCGGGTTGCGATTTTGTCAGACAGTCTATTCAGTTTTCTTATTTTCTGAATTGTCGATAGCCGTGCTCTTGGCATATCCCCAGATAAAACCGCCCAAAACAAACCTGTCCCTATTTGGCAGGTCTGGGGCCATCGGGGGTCGGGGCGGGTTAAGTTTGTCGCGAGTTCCGCACGCAAAGGAAAGCACTTAATGTGCTTTCCGTCTTGCGCAGGACTGTAGAGCAGCAAACTTAACCCGCCCCGACCCCCGATGGCCCCAGACCGGCGGGATGGACCAGTTCAGATGGGGCTTTGATGCATGGGTGGTCTGTTGGTGGGCAAATGGGTATCATACTGTGGTTACTGCGTCGACTCTGTGATGCATGTTTGTACGTTCCCGGCGGTCGGTTTGCCAGAAGCGCCCCGTCGGTTGTTCCAGACCCGTTTCGAAGAAAGGAAACCACACTAACCTATGGCAGCTAAAAAATCATCTCCCTTGAAGATCATTCCGCTCGGCGGCCTTGACGGCATCGGCAAGAACATGACGGTCTTCGAGTGCGGCGACGACATGGTGCTCGTCGACGCTGGTCTCATGTTCCCGGATGACTCCCAGCCCGGTATCGACCTGGTGCTTCCTGACTACACCTATGTCCTGGAGAACGAGGAGAAGCTCCGCGGTATCGTCGTCACCCACGGCCACGAGGACCACACCGGTTCGCTTCCGTATCTGCTGCAGGACCTCAACAATAAGGTGCCCATCTTCTCGAGCAAGCTGACGCTTGGCTTTATCGAGGGCAAGCTCTCCGAGTTCCGCATCCGCGCACCCAAGTTCCGCGAGGTCAAGGGCGGCAGCCATGTCAACCTCGGCGGCATCTCGCTCGACTTCTTCTCTATGACGCACTCCATCCCCGGCGCTCTGGGCGTGTTCATTCGTACCAACCAGGGCACCGTTATGCACACCGGCGACTTTAAGCTCGACCAGACGCCCATCGATGGTGTCACGCCTGACTATGCCGCTATCAGCCGCTTTGCCAAGCAGGGCATCGACCTGCTGCTGTCCGACTCCACCAACGCCACGGTTCCCGGCTTTACCAAGTCCGAGGCCGAGGTCGGTCCCAACTTGCTGCACGCCATCAAGAACGCCCCGGGTCGCGTGTTCGTCGCGTCGTTCTCGAGCCACATTCATCGTTTGCAGCAGATCTGCGATGCTGCCCGCAAGTGCGGCCGTAAGGTCGTTGTGACCGGTCGCTCCATGCTCACGAACACCCGCGTCGCGCGCGAGCTGGGCTACCTCAACATCGACGATGCCGATATCATCGATGCCTTCGATATCGATAACCTGCCTGACGACAAGATCGTTGTCATGTGCACCGGTTCGCAGGGCGAGCCGCTGTCGGCCCTGTCTCGCATGGCCAACGGCGAGCACAAGACGCTCTCTATCCACGAGGGCGATACCGTCATCCTCTCGGCAACTCCCGTTCCTGGTAACGAGAAGGCCGTCCAGCAGGTCGTCAACAGCCTGGCCAAGCTCGGCTGCGACGTGTGGGATAAGAACCGCGCTCTCGTCCACGTCTCCGGTCACGGTAGCCAGGAGGAACTCAAGCTCCTGATGGCCATGGCCAAGCCCACGTACTTTATGCCGGTTCACGGTGAGGCCGTGCATCTGCGCGCCCATGCCCAGCTGGCCCGCAAGATGGGCATCAAGGACGATCATATCTTTATCCTCGATAACGGCGACACGCTCGAGATGCGCGGCGGTATCGTCAAGCGCGGTACGCCCGTCGAGTCCGGCGTCGTCTACGTCGACGGCCTGCGTATCGGCGATACCGACCCCATCGTCCTGCGCGATCGTCAGAAGCTCGCCAACGACGGTATGGTCACGGCCGTTGCCATCGTCTCGCTCAAGCACAAGAAGATTGAGGCCATCGAGTTCTCGGGCCGCGGCGTCTCGTTTGCCATCGACGACCAGTTCTCCGAGGATGCCTCCGCGTCCATCATGAAGACGATCGAGAAGGGCAAGTTCAGCTTTACGAGCAGCGGTTCCGATGCCATTCGCAAGGCCGTGCGCGATTCGCTCTCTAACTTTATCTGGAGCCGTACGCGCACCCGTCCGATGATCATCCCGGTTGTCATGGAGGTTTAGTTTGGCGCGCGGATCTGCACAAAACGCCAAAGGCAATAAGGCCAATAACCAACCGGCATCTGCTAAGGGTGCCGGTTCCCATCTGCGTGCCAATAAGGGCCACGAGGCGGACTTCGATGAGTTCGAGCCCCTGGTCGAGCCTTCGGCCAACCGCGATATCGCCGGCGTGGTCATCGCCGTTTTGGCGATTGCGTCCTTCATTGCCGTGATCTCTCCGGCAACAGCGCCCGTGACGGCTGCGGTTGCCGGTTTCTACCACCTGGGCTTTGGTCTGGGCGCCTACGTGCTGCCGATCGTCATCTTGCTGTTTGCCGCCACGCTCTTTTTAGGCGAGGACTCGCCGCTCAACGTGCGCTCTGTTGCGGGCGGCGCCGTGGTCTTTATCGCCGTCGTCTCCATTCTTTCGCTGATGGTGCCGGGCACGAGCGATTCGTGCGACCTCATGTTTACGCCGCAAAATCTGTCCGCCTCGGGTGGCTACATCGGTGCGTTTATTGCGAGTGCGCTGCAGAATGCCCTGGGTAAGCCTATCGCGATGGTAGTCCTGTTGGGCCTTGTCGTCGTGGGCTTGGTCATCATCGGCTTTTCGGTTGGCGGCGTTTTGCGCTCTGCTCGCGACCGCGCGGCCGATTTTGCCGAGCGCCGTCGTGCCGATGTTAACGCGAGTCCGTGGGGTGACGACGAAGCCCTGTCGGTGCCCGGCGTTGCCCGTCCGCACCTGAGCATTCTTCGTCAAAAGGGCTCCGATGCTGCCGTGACCACAGTCATGGGCAACGATGTGGACCCGGTTTTGGACGATGACGACGAGGACGAGGATCCGTTTGTCGACGTGTCCGAGGCAGTGGAAGCTGAGCGGGCCAAGACCACATTGTTACCGCGCCGCCATGCCAAGAAGGGCAAGGCTGCGCCTAAGCTCAATACGAGTGAGCCCGACCCGTCCTGGTCCGATAGCGAGATTGAGCTCACCGAGGGCGATGACGGGGACGACGAGGCTCCGATTGAGACCGCAAAGACAACTTTGCTGTCGCGTTGCCATGCAAAGCGCGACCAGGTAACCGGCCAGCTTTCGATGGAAGACGACCCCGATAAGATCGACGAGTCCGAGCCGCCGTTTGCCGTTAATCCTGTCTCGGCAGCTCCGCAGATCCCCGATTTCCTGAAGCATCCCAAGGTTGCCGATACGGCTGTCGCGGGCGCTGTCGAGGTGTCTACTTCTAGCGATGGGGGAGCAGACGGTGGCGCCGCAGATAACGAGGGCGAAGAAGAGGACGGCCTCAAGCTTCCGCCGCTCGAAATCCTGCATGCCAACCCTCAGTCGGCTTCCGCCGCGTCTTCGGACAAGGAGCTGGAGCAGACCGCTGAGTCACTGCAATCCACCTTGCTTGAGTTTGGCCGCAGTGCCCGTGTGGTCGGCTGGATCGCCGGCCCCACGGTGACGACCTTTAAGCTGCAGCCTGGTGAGGGCGAGCGCGTGAGCAAGATTTCGAGCCTCGAGGACGATATCGCGCTTTCGCTCGCTGCCCAGTCGGTACGTATCTTTGCCCCGATCCCCGGCACCTCGCTCGTGGGCATCGAGATTCCCAATCGCAAGCGCCAAAACGTCAATCTGGGCGACGTGCTGCCCTATGTGAAGGGCGGTCCGCTCGAGCTCGCCATCGGCCGCGATGCCGAGGGCACGCCGGTTGTCGCCGACCTTGCCAAGATGCCTCACCTGTTGATTGCCGGTACGACCGGTTCCGGTAAGTCGGTCATGATCAACTCCATCATCACGACCCTGCTCATGCGCGCGCTTCCCGAGGACGTTCGCCTGATCATGGTCGACCCCAAGCGCGTCGAGCTCGCGGGCTATAACGGCCTGCCGCATCTTTACGTACCGGTCGTTACCGAACCCAAGCAGGCTGCGAGCGCCCTGCAATGGGCCGTGTCCGAGATGGAGCGTCGCCTGAAGGTCTTCGAGCGCCTTAACGTGCGTAAGATTTCGACCTACAACGAAAAGCAGGCCGCCGGCGAGTTTGAGCATTACGACAATCCGCCGCAAAAGATGCCCTATCTGGTCATCATCATTGACGAGCTCTCGGACCTGATGATGGTCGCCGGTAAGGATGTCGAGGCCTCGATCGTGCGTATTGCACAGCTGGGCCGTGCCGCCGGTATCCACCTTATCGTGGCCACGCAGCGACCCAGTTCCAATGTGGTGACGGGCCTTATCAAGGCCAACATTACCAACCGCATCGCCTTTAACGTCGCCACGGGCATCGACTCGCGCGTCATCATCGACCAGATGGGTGCCGAAAAGCTCACCGGTTTGGGCGACATGCTGTTCTCCAAGGTCGACTGGGGTAAGCCTCGCCGTATTCAGGGCTGCTTTGTCTCGGACGATGAAATCAATGAGATTGTCGATTTCGTCAAGTCGCAGAGCGAGCCCGACTACCACGAGGAGATCCTGTCTGCCGTGGCGCCCGCTTCCATGTCCATGGCGGGTGGCGGCGGCATTGTCCGTACCGGCGTTGCCGAGCCTCAGGACGACGACCCGCTTATCTGGGAAGCTGCTCATATTGTGGTGGAATCGCAGCTTGGCTCCACATCTGGCCTGCAACGTCGTCTGAAGGTTGGCTATGCGCGTGCCGGGCGTATTATGGACATGCTGGAAGAAAAGGGTGTCGTCGGCCCGCCCGACGGTTCCAAGCCGCGCGAGGTCCTGTTGGACGAGGAGGGGCTTGCCGCGCTGGAATCTGTCGACGCCGAGATGGCACGTGAAGATCGTGAGTTTGGAGGATTCTGATGGCTGCACGCTTTGGTGACATGCTGCTCGAGCAGCGTCGCCGAATGGGCCTTTCCATTCAGCAGGTCGCCAACACCATCAAAATCAGGCCGCAGATCATCGAGTTTTTCGAGACCGGTAACTTTGCTTCGATGCCGCCGCGCGGCTATGCGCAGGGCATGATTTCGAGCTATGCTCGCTTTTTGGGCCTCAATCCGCGCGAGGTCGTCAATGCCTACTTTGACGACCTGATGGCATACGAACGCGAGACGTCGCAGCAGGGCGGTCGTTTTCAGGACGCCGCCGGCTACGTCAATTCGCGTTCCTCGGTCGATAACGGGCGCTTCCTGATGGTTCAGGGCGGTCGTTCGACCCGCTATGGACAGCGTCCTCAGCAGGCCGGTTATATCACCGAGACGGGTTCGGGCGAGGAGATTCGCTCACAGCGTGACCGGTTCCGCAGCACACCGATGCCCGAGGACCGTGCACTTCCCGCTGCTCGCGGCGTGGCGCGTGACCCTCGTGCCGGCTACGGCGACGGCGGCTATTCCGATCGCGGTTACCGTGGTGTCTCTACGGGACGCTCTCGCGGTGGCTATGCGGATGCCGATACCACGCAGGTGACGCCGCGTCTTCGCTCTCAATCACAGCCGTATGGCCAGCGCTCTTCGGCTCCGCGTTCGGGCCAGCGTGGCTATCAAGGCCGCGGTGAACTTGCGCCCCGCTCGGGTCAGCGCAGCCTTCAGGGCCAGGGCGGCTATCGCGGCCGTTCCGATAGCAATCGTGGTCGTATGCCTCAGGGAGGCGGCCGCAGCAGTTCCAGTCGTGGACGCGGCGGATCCCGTACTCCTCAAAACAACGGGCTCGATCCGCGTATCGTCTACGCCGGCATCGGTGCCGTGGCGTTGCTGCTGATCGTGCTCATCGTGGTGCTTCTGCGCGGCTGCGCATCTTCGGCGCCCGAGACCACGCCCGAGACGCCCACTGCTACCAAGACTACGACCAAGAAGTCTTCTAAGAAGACCGAAACGGTCGACGAGGACGAAGACACCGATGAGGCGACGGATGAGTCGACTGATTCGGACGCTACCAAGACGACGGCAAAGAAGGAAGAGAACGAGGTCACGAAGGTCAAAGTCTCCGTTGCCAAGGGAAAGACCGCGTGGATTGAGGTCAAGGTCGACGGAAAGTCGGTCTATGGCGCCCAGGCGACTGGCCCCTTTGAGCAGGAGTACACGCCCGAGTCCTCGATCGAGATCACCACGTCCAAGCCTTCCGATGTCACCGTTACCAAGAACGGCGAAAAGGTCCGTTACGATACCAAGACCTCGGGCGTGGCGCGTGTGACGATCACCGTTCCCAAGAAGAAGACGACTGATTCCGAGAATGGTGAAAGTTCTGATAGTGCCGACACCGCCGATGGTACCGACACCACCGACGGCACCGATGCCCAGTCCACGGATGGCGCCGATACCGCACCTGACGGTCAGACGCCCACCGATTCTACCGACTATTCGTACGATAGCTACTAAGCCGCTCGTACGCGAAAGGAAACATCATGGCTAAAGATTCCAGCTTCGACGTCGTGTCCGAGGTCAACATGCAAGAGGTCGACAACGCCTTCCAGCAGACCACGCGCGAGATTTCCCAGCGCTATGACCTTAAGGATTCCGGCGCCACGATCGAGCTTTCGAAGGGCGACAAGCTCTTTACGATCAACGCCCCGGCCGACTTTGTCTCCAAGCAGATTATCGACGTGCTGAGCTCCAAGCTCATCAAGCGCGGCATTGACCTCAAGGCTGTCTCGTGGGATGCTCCGCAGGCGGCATCGGGCGGTACCGTGCGCGTGCTCGGCCATATCGTCGAGGGTATCGACCAGGCGACCGCCAAGAAGATCAACAAGGACATCAAGGACCAAAAGCTCAAAGTCAAGGTGACCATCGAGGCCGACAAGCTGCGTGTTTCCTCTGCTTCGAAGGACGCGTTGCAGACCGTGATCCAGTTCCTGCGCGACCAGGACTACGGCCAGCCGCTGCAGTTCACCAACTACCGCTAATATCAATCGAAAGGACTGCTCTCCAACATGGATACACCGTTGGGCTCCGTGCTCTACATCACCCTCGGGTGCGCTAAGAACGAGGTTGACACCGACCGCATGCGTTCTCTTTTGACCGCCGCGGGCTACGAGGAGGCATTCGACCCGCAGGATGCCGATATCGCCATCGTCAATACTTGCTCGTTCCTCGCCTCCGCAACGTCCGAGAGCATCGAGACCACGCTCGAGCTCGCCAACGAGGTTCAGGACGGCGTTCGTTCTTGCCCCATCGTCATGTGCGGCTGCGTGCCGTCGCGCTATGGCGATGACCTGCCTGACGAGCTGCCCGAGGTCGCTGCCTTTGTGAAGGCCGACGAGGAGGACGGCATCGTGGCGGTCATCGATGGCGTGCTGGGTGTCGAGCGTGAGATTGCAGCCTATATCCCGCAGGTCAAACGTACCGTCGAGGGTGCTGTCGCCTACGTCAAGATTTCCGATGGCTGCAACCGCTTCTGCAGCTTCTGCATGATTCCCTACATCCGCGGCCGCTATCATTCGCGCAATTCCGAGAGCATCATCTCCGAGGTGCGCGACCTGGTTGCCGGCGGTGTGCGCGAGATCGTGCTGATCGGCCAGGACACGGGCATCTGGGGTACCGACTTTGCCGACGAGGACGTCGCCGATGGCTCGCCGCGCAATCTGGCGCAGCTGCTGCGTGCCGTCGCCGAGGCCGTGCGCCCGCACAACGTCTGGGTCCGCGTGCTCTATCTGCAGCCCGAGGGCATGACTGACGAACTCATCGAGACGATTCGCGATACGCCCGAGGTGCTGCCCTATATCGATATCCCCGTGCAGCACTGCGACGCGCGCATCCTTAAGGCCATGCGTCGCTCCGGTTCGCGCCAGGAGCTCGAGGATCTGTTCCGCGACCTTCGCGAGCGCATCCCCGGCATCGTGATTCGTTCCACGGCCATGGTCGGCTTCCCGACCGAGACCGACGACGAGTTCCGCGATCTTATCGACTTTATGGACACCGTCGGCTTTGACTACACGAGTGTCTTTGCCTACTCGCAGGAGGAGGGCAGCCTGGCCGCTAAGATGGAGGGTCAGGTCGACGAAGAGGTCAAGCTCGAGCGCGCCCAGGAGGCCATGGACCTGGCCGAGTCGCTCGGTTTTGCCGCCACCGCCGCACATGTGGGCGAGCGCGCCCAGGTAATCGTCGACGGTATCGAAGAGACCGAGGATGGCGCCGAGCTGATCGGCCATGCCTGGTTCCAGGCGCCCGATTCCGATGGCGCGGTGCATCTGGACGCCAGCGAGGCGTCCGTGGGCGATATTCTGACCGTCGAGTTTACCGATAGCTTCTGCTATGAGCTTATCGGTCATGTTGTGGAGTAGGAGAGCGTCGTGGCTAACGAGAGTAATAAGGAACTGACGAGTGTCTGGACGCCCGCCAACATCGTGACGTGCGTTCGCATCGTCTTTATCCCGGTGTTCATGATTGTGTCGGCGCTTTCTCACACGAGTGTTGCCGGTACGGATTGGAGCATCTTCGACGGCCCGCTCGCCGCTGCTGCCTTCATTCTGTATGTGATCCTGTCGTGCACCGATAAGGTCGACGGTTATCTGGCGCGTTCGCGCAACGAGATCACCGACTTCGGTAAGTTCTTGGACCCCATCGCCGATAAGCTGCTCGTGTTCTCGGCCCTGCTGCTGTTCTTGGATTTTGGCGCGGTGACCGTGTGGTCCGTGTTCATTATCCTGTTCCGTGAGCTTCTGGTGAGCGCCCTTCGCATGGTCGCGAGTGCGGCCGGTGTGGTCGTTGCGGCCGATAAGCTCGGCAAGTATAAGACGGCAACCACGATGGTCTCCATTTGCGGTTACCTGTGCGTTTTTGCTATGGCCGGCTTGCACCTTGGCCCGGTGGCGCTGACGCTCGGCATCTACTCGGTGTCGCGCTTCCTGTACGCCGTTGCCGTTGTCCTGACCGTTATCTCGGGCGCCCAGTACTTCTGGAACTGCCGCAAGATCGTCTTTTCGGTCTAGGTCCTGGTGGGTATGACGGACTCTTTTGAGCAGATTTCCGCACATAACGAGGAGCTGGCGCGTGATATTGTCGAGCGCGCGAGCGCTCGGGGCGTGACTGTTTCGACGGCTGAGTCGCTGACGGCGGGTATGATCGCCTCGACGATTGCCGATATCCCGGGCGCCTCGGCGGTGCTGCGTGGCGGTGCGGTGACCTATTGCGATGAGATTAAGCATCGTGTTCTTGGTGTTGAGCAGGAGACGCTCGACCGCTATACCGCGGTGTCGCATCAGACCGCGCGCGAGATGGCGGTGGGTTCGCTGGAGCTGTACCAGAGCGATATTGCAGTGAGCGCAACGGGTTATGCCGGCCCCGGCGGTGGCACTGAGGACGATCCGGCGGGCACTTTCTATATTGGCTGGGCGCATCGTTCCGCCGATGGGGGCGTGCCGGTCGTGGACTCTGTGCGCTGCCACTATGAGGGTGACCGTTCGTGTGTTCGTGCCCATGCGGTCACGGAGGCATTGGGTCGCATTGCCCTTGTGCTCAACTCTATGGAATAGACGTGTTTTAAGGGGCCTCCGAGCCCCTTAATTGTGGAGATAGGGACCTTAGGCTCATTTGGCGTTTGTGCTGGTTGTAGATGTATTTTTGCCTGCCTTGTTCATATTTGGTCCTTTGTGGTCAAGCATTTGGTCAGTGTTTGGTCGGCGTTTGGTTGGGTTTTGGAAAGACCGCCTGCATATGATTGGCCTGAACGGTTGACCACGAACAGCCGTTCGTTTATTATCGATGCAGGTTGTTAAGAGGAGGGCTATTCATGGCCAAGAATTCAGGTCCCGTACGTACCGTTCATGCTCGCACGACGGGTAAAGAGCGCGATGAGATGATCGCCACCACCAAGGCCGAGATCGAGAAGAAATTCGGCCAGGGTTCCATCATGAGGTACGGCGACGGTGGCCCCGAGCTCGAGGTCGAGGCCATCCCTACGGGTGCTCTGGCACTCGATGCCGCACTGGGTATCGGCGGCGTGCCGCGCGGCCGTATCGTCGAGATTTACGGTCCCGAGTCCTCCGGTAAGACGACGCTTTCGCTCGAGATCCTGGCCGAGGCCCAGGCAATGGGTGGCGTTGTGGCATTTATCGATGCCGAGCATGCGCTCGATCCCACGTATGCCGCGCGCATCGGCGTGGATATCGACGAGGTGCTCATTTCCCAGCCCGATACGGGTGAGCAGGCGCTCGAGATCGTTGACATGCTTGTGCGTTCCGGCGCCATCGATGCCATCGTTGTCGACTCCGTCGCCGCGCTGACCCCGCGTGCCGAGATCGAGGGAGAAATCGGCGACACTACGGTCGGTCTTCAGGCTCGCCTGATGAGCCAGGCGCTCCGCAAGCTCGCCGGCTCGCTGTCTAAGTCCAACACGACGTGCATCTTCATTAACCAGCTGCGTGAGAAGATCGGCGTCATGTTCGGCAACCCCGAGACTACGACGGGCGGCCGCGCCCTTAAGTTCTTCTCTTCGGTGCGTATCGACATTCGCCGTATCGACAGCATTAAGCTTAAGGACGAGGTTATCGGTAACCGCGTGCGCGCCAAGGTCGTTAAGAACAAGGTGGCAGCTCCGTTCCGTTCTGCTGAGTTCGACATCATGTACGGTACGGGCATCTCTAAGGAGGGCTCAATTCTGGACATGGCAGTCGAGTGCGGCATCTGCAAGAAGATGGGCTCCTGGTTTGCCTATGGCGAGGACAAGCTCGGCAACGGTCGCGAGGCCGCCAAGGCGTTCCTGCGCGAACACCCCGATTGCGCCGATGAGATTGAGCATAAGGTCCGCCTTGCCTGCGGACTTGAGTTTGATGACGATGCTCCGTCCGAGGTCGAGCTGACCGATCAGCCTGCGCCTGAGGAGTTTGACGAGCTTTACGCCATCGATGGTTCCGCCATGCTCGATGATGACGACGAGTAGCGGTTACGCTCATGTCGTATACGGTGACCGAGGCCACGGTCGTCTTTCCCGATAAGAAGGCGGCCTCCTCGTTCTCGAGCGGGTATGCGTCCAAAAAGCCTTGCGCACATATCGATTGTGAGCTTGAGGGCGGTTTTGAGCGGTCCATTTGGATTCCCGTGCGGGTCGCGCGGCTGTATGTCAAAAACCGCCCCGATCTTCCCTGTGATTGGGACAACTTCCGTGAGACGGTGCAGCTCATTGAGCGTAAATGTGCACTTACCATGGTGACCGAGATGTTATCGCGCCGCGACCATGCGACGGGTGAGGTCCGTGACAAGCTGGCTCGCTACGGCTTTCACCAGCCTGCGATCGATTTCGCCGTCGAGCGCGCCACCGAGTATCGCTTTTTAGACGAGAGCCGCTTTTGCTCGTACTTTATCGAGGAGCGCAAGCGGCGCGGTTGGGGACAGCGCAAAATCGAGACCGAGCTCAAGCGCCGTCATGTCGTGCTCGATGACATTCCCGGTTATCCCGAGGATTATTTTGCCGTCGAAGACGATTTGGCGCGTGCGTCAGCCCTGCTCGCCAAGCGGCGTGTTCCAGAGACGCGCGGATTCGAAAAACTGGTTCGGTTTTTGATGGGCAAGGGCTTCTCGTATCACATCGCCGCCGACGCCGTTAAGGCACGTCTCGATGCCGAACGCGAGGAATGTGCGGTTTAGGCGTATGCGTTTTGTGGCCCTGCCGTTCACCGTGTTTTAGCCGCCGTGCCGGGGCCATTTATTTGACAGTTGTTGTGGTTCAACGTACGATAAACACTGTCATTTGCTTTGTGATATGTGCTCATCTGTGATGAGTTTGTTTATATGTTTATCTGTATCCGACCCGCATAAGCTGCGCCCATATTACTCAAATGTCGCGAGCCGTTCGTAAGGACGGTTCGCTTTGTTGTGTAACGAATCCATAAAAAGGAGTGAGCATGCCTATCATCGCAGCGTTCGTTGGCATCGTTTTGGGTGCCATCGCCGCCATTGCCTACATGCGCACCGCCAAGCAGGGTAGTCTTCACGAGGCCGACGAAAAGATCCAGTCGGCACACGCACAGGCTGAGTCCCTGATCGGTGATGCTAAGCGTCAGGCCGAGACCCTCAAAAAAGAGGCTCTGCTCGAGGCTAAAGAGGAGATCATCAAGAACAAGCAGGCCGCCGAGGCCGAGGACAAGCAGCGTAAGAGTGAGATTCGTACGCTCGAGAACCGTGTGATGCAGCGCGAGGAGTCCCTTGATCGCCGAAACGACGCTCTCGACAAGCGTGAGCACCAGCTGTCTAGCCAGGCCGGTCAGGTCGAGAAGCGCTCCCGCGAGCTTGAGGAGCTCTGCGCCAAACAGACCTCCGAGCTCGAGCGTATCGCCGACCTGACCCGCGAGGACGCCCACAAGGAGCTCCTCGATAAGGTTCGCGGCGAGGTCACCCACGAGGCTGCCACGATCATTCGCGAGTCCGAGCAGCAGGTTCGCGCCGAGTGCCACAAGACCGCCCAGGAGATTCTGTCCCTGGCGATTCAGCGCTGCGCTGCCGACCACACTGCCGAGGTCACCGTTACCTCCGTGCATATTCCCTCTGATGACCTCAAGGGCCGTATCATCGGTCGCGAGGGTCGCAACATCCGGACCTTCGAGCAGGTTTCCGGCGTCAACCTCGTGATCGACGACACGCCCGAGACCGTTGTTCTTTCGAGCTTCGACCCGGTCCGTCGTGAGACCGCCCGTGTTGCCCTCGAGAACCTCATCGCCGACGGCCGCATTCACCCCGCCCGCATCGAGGAGATGTATCACAAGGCTGCCGACCTGGTTCAGCAGCGCGTGCGCGAGGCTGGCGAGCAGGCTGCCTTCGATACCGGCATCCACGATCTGCATCCCGAGATCGTCAAGACCCTTGGTGCCCTGCGCTACCGTACCTCGTTTGGCCAGAACGTTCTTCAGCACTCCCTCGAGGTCTCTGATCTGTGCGGCGTGATGGCTTCCGAGCTTGGCCTTGACGTTGTGACCGCCAAGCGCGCCGGCCTGCTGCACGACCTGGGCAAGGCAATCGACCACGACGTCGAGGGCCCGCATGCCGTCATCGGCGCCGAGCTTGCCCGCCGTTACGGCGAGAAGCCCGTTATCGTCCACGCTATCGAGGCTCACCATGCCGATGTCGACCCCAACACGGTGCTCGATGTCCTGGTACAGGCCGCCGATGCCGTCTCTGCCTCTCGCCCCGGTGCCCGTCGCGAGTCTGCCGAGAACTACATCAAGCGTCTTGAGAAGCTCGAGGAGATCGCCAACTCCCATGACGGTGTCGAGCGTACCTATGCCATGCAGGCTGGTCGTGAGGTCCACGTCATGGTTCAGCCGGACAAGATCTCCGATGCCCAGTCCACGGTCCTGGCTCACGATATCGCCCATCAGATCGAGGAAGAGATGGAGTATCCCGGTCAGGTGCGCGTCGTCGTGATTCGCGAGAGCCGCGCTGTCGATATCGCTAAATAACATGAGCGACGCGAACGAGCTCATCTCATTTATCGCGTCGATGTCGGGGGAGGGCAACCTTCGCGTCGAGGAGAACCTTGGCGAGGGGTATGTCCGCCTCCGCGTTTCGGAGGCCGAGCGGCGCCAGGCAAAGCACGACATTCAGCATGTCGAGGATATCGTCATCGAAATGCTCCGTAATGCCCGCGATGCCGGCGCCGACAAAGTCTATCTCGCCACGACCAAGGAAGATGGCGTCCGCACGCTTGTCTTTCTGGATAACGGTTCGGGCGTTCCGCAGGATATGCAAGAGCGAATCTTCGATGCCCGCGTTACCTCCAAGCTCGAGAGCATGAAGATGGACCGTTGGGGCGTTCACGGTCGTGGCATGGCATTGTTTTCGATCAAGCAGAACACCGACGATGCCCGTGTGGTCACGTCAGGTGTCGACCTTGGCTCGGCCTTTAAGGTGAGCGTTGCGGCCGATCGCCTCAGTGAGCGTGCCGATCAGTCCAGCTGGCCCCAGGCCGTCAAGGATGAGGACGGACGTTATGTCTGTGCTCGCGGCCCGCATAATATTATTCGCGCTGCTTGTGAGTTTGCGCTCGAGGAGTTGCGTGGTTGCGATGTCTATCTTGGTTCTCCGTCTGAGATTGCCGCGACCCTTTATGCTCAGGCGTCAAGTAGGCTCGATACGTCTCGTCTCCTGTTTATTGATGACGAGAGCGAGCTTCCGGTTGTCGACCGTTTAGGCCTTGCCTCTGATGCCGAGGACTTTATCCGTATTTGTTCGGGTTTGGGTCTTGAGATGTCCGAGCGCACGGCCCATCGCATTTTGGCAGGGCAGATTAAGCCCGTTCGCGGTGTGACCGCGCGTCTGCTGCGCGAGCGTGATTCGTCCTCGCATGCGCCGGCTCCTGTCGATCTCGCGAAGGATCGTCGCGGGCTACGTATTGCCAAGGATGACATGGCACAGTTTTCGCGTGCTGTGGAGCGCGACTTTAATGATCTTGCCGCCCGGTACTATCTCAACCTTTGCGGCGACCCAAAGATTCGTGTTTCGCGTGATCGAATCACTGTGACTTTCGATCTTGCCAAAGAGGAATAGTGCCTTTACCGAGTCCACTCGGTACGATACAGTTATTGCAGTTAAAACGTACTTTTAAACGCAGGAGTTTCTTCATGGATTGCCTGAAGGTATCAAGCAAATCATCGCCCGCGTCCGTTGCCGGCGCCATCGCCGGCATGGTCAAGGATGGTGTACCCGTCAACATCCAGTGTGTCGGCGCCGGTGCTGTCAACCAGGCCATTAAGGCCGTTGCCATCGCGCGCGGTTTTTTGATCCCAACTGGTTTTGATATTTCCTGCGCGCCCGTGTTCTCCGACATCCTCATTAACGGGGAGTCGCGCACGGCCATCCGCCTTTCTATCTACGTTCACCAGATCAATCGAGCTGCTATGGATAACGTCGTCATGGATGATGTTAAGCCTGTGGCATAGCTTCTGCTTGCCTCGTTTCGCTCCCCAACGTTAGGACTTATGCACATGGATCAGCGTTCCGTACGCGATATTCTTGCCGGTAAAACCTACTTTATCCGCACCTTTGGCTGCCAGATGAATCAGCACGACTCCGAGCGCGTGAGCGGTCTGCTCGATTCGTATGGTTGCCTCATGGCGCTCGATCTTGAGCATGCCGATATCGTTGTCTTCATGACATGCTGCGTGCGCGAGGCCGCCGATACTCGTCTGTACGGTCAGTGCAATTCCTGCAAAAGCCTGCCGCCTTCGCCTTCGGGCAAGCGTGTGGTTGCCGTGGGCGGCTGCATCGCGCAGCGTGATGGCGAGGGCCTGCTCACCAACGTCGATAACGTTAATGTCATCTTTGGCACGCATTCTATCGCACATGTGGCCGAGCTCATTGCCGAGGCGTTCCTTGACGGCAAGCGTCATATCCGCACCAATGAGCATGAGGATACGGATGCCATGAGCATGCCGTGGCATCGCGAGACCCAGTATCACGCCTGGGTGCCCATCATGACGGGCTGCAATAATTTCTGCACCTATTGCATCGTGCCGTACGTGCGCGGTCGCGAAAAGAGCCGCCCCTTCGAGGAGATTGTCGACGAGGTGACTGGTTTGGTGCGCCAGGGCGTGCGTGAGATTACGCTGCTAGGCCAAAACGTTAACTCATATGGTCGCGATCTGTTTGGCAAGCCGCGTTTTGCCGATCTGCTGCGTGCCGTGGGCGATACGGGTGTGGAGCGCATCTTCTTTACGTCTTCGCATCCCAAGGACCTGTTGCCTGAGACCATCGACGCCATGGCCGAGACGCCTGCCGTTATGCCGCAGCTGCACTTGGCCGTCCAGTCAGGTTCGACGCGGATCCTCAAAGAGATGAATCGCCGTTATACACGCGAGGACTATTTGGGCCTGGTCGATCGCATTCGCAACCGTATGCCCGATATCGCGCTCTCGACCGACATTATCGTTGGCTTCCCAGGCGAGACTGAAGAAGACTTTGAGCAGACGCTCTCGCTTGCCGAGACGGTCCGCTATGCCCAGGCCTATACCTTCATCTATTCCAAGCGCGCCGGTACCCCGGCCGCAGAGATTGACGATCCTACGCCGCATGAGGTTATTCTCGAGCGTTTCAACCGCCTGGTTAAGGTTATCGAGACCACGGCGCACGAGTATAACCAGGGTGAGCTTCATACTGTGGTGCCGGCGCTCATTGAGGGAACGAGTAAAAAGAACGACGCGGTCCTGCTGGGCAAGAGTCCTAAGAATCAGACCGTGCATGCGCCTATTCCCGAGGGTTACAGTATTGATCAGCTTGTTGGCAAGATCGTTGATGTTGACGTTGACGTTGCCAAGACCTGGTATTTGTCCGGCTCCGTTGTGGGCGAGCCGCGCTAATGGTTTCTCCCGGGGCAGGTCTTTCCGCCGTTGCGATCGTCGGTCCGACGGCGGTTGGTAAGAGTGATGTTGCCGACCGTTTGGCCGCTCGTCTTTCGTCCGAAGTGCTGTCGTGCGATGCGATGCAAATCTATCGCGGCATGGACATCGGTACCGCAAAGATGGCGCCCGATGAGTGTACGGCGCCGCTGCGTCTCGTCGACATTGTAGAGCCGGGTGTGGCATATTCTGCTGCGCTTTATCAGGCTGACGCTCGCGCGCATGTTGAACGTCTCCTTGGTTCGGGTCGCCTGCCGGTTTTTTGTGGAGGTACGGGGCTGTATCTCAAGGCCGCCCTCGATGAGATGGATTTTCCCTCGGGCGGGCTTGTGGACGATCGTCGCGCGGGGTATCAGGAACTTGCCGAGCGCATAGGCGAGGAAGCGCTGCACGCGCTGCTTGCCGAGCGTGACCCCGAGTCCGCTGCGGTCATCCATCCCCATAATGTTCGTCGCGTGATTCGCGCGCTCGAAATGCACGATGATGGTGTGTCCTACGCGCAGCAAAAGTTGCAGTTTAGTGTTCCGCGCGAGCATTATCATGCCCTATGGTTTGGTCTGACGCGTAATCGCGAGGTGCTCTACGAGCGCATTAACCTGCGTGTCGATATGATGTTTGAGCAGGGTCTTGTCAATGAGGTCCGCAGTCTTATGGGGCAGGGGCTGGGAGATGCCCTGACTTCGATGCAGGCAATTGGCTATAAAGAGATCATCGATGCTTTCAATGGCTTGATAAGCATGGATGAGGCTCGCGAACTCATCAAGATGCGTTCGCGTCGCTATGCCAAACGTCAGCTTTCGTGGTTTAAACGCGATGACCGCATCGTGTGGTTCGATATGGACGAGTTTACGATCGATGAGGTCGTTGAGGACATCCTGCATCGTATTGAGGCTGCCTAATGGCCCGTTTCCCCCTTGTTCCCACGGCACCCGAGCCCGAGCGTGCCATATTAGTTGGTGTTGAGTGGCGCGACAATGCGTGGCCGCTCGATCGTTCGCTTGACGAGCTTGAGCGCCTGGCCCATACGGCTGGCGCCCAGTGCGTGGCACGTTTATCGCAGCGTCTGGTTAAGCCGTATCCAAAATCGTTTATCGGCTCCGGTAAGGTTGAGGAGCTTTGCGGGCTCGTGCATCGTATGGATGTCGATGTTGTTGTCTTCGACGACGATTTATCGCCCTCGCAGCAATCCTATTTGGAGAAAGCCGTGGGCGAGCCGGTAAAGATTATCGATCGTACAGCACTGATCCTGGATATCTTTGGCCTGCATGCTCAGACGCGTGAGGGACGCCTACAGGTACAGCTGGCGCAGCTTCAATATCTGTTGCCTCGTCTGCGCGGTATGTGGAGCCATCTTGCCAAGGAGC
Organism: uncultured Collinsella sp.; assembly: GCA_900541015.1. Lineage (GTDB taxonomy): Bacteria > Actinomycetota > Coriobacteriia > Coriobacteriales > Coriobacteriaceae > Collinsella. The sequence continues at coordinate 115,663 of UQIB01000001.1, forward strand.
AGACGCGCGGCGGCATCGGTTCGCGCTTTGGCCAGGGTGAAAGCCAGCTCGAGGTTGACCGTCGCTTGATTCGCAATAAGATTGCCGCGCTTCGTCGTGAGCTTAAGCAGGTTGAACAGCGTCGCGATGTCCAGTCCAAGAGCCGCATTGAGTCACCGGCGTTTCGCGTCGCGTTAGCCGGTTATACCAATGCCGGTAAATCGACGTTGCTCAATCGCCTGACCGGCTCTACGGTACTTTCGCTGGACAAGCTGTTTGCTACGCTCGACCCGACGACGCGTTCGTATCGCCTGCCCGGCGGTCGCGGCATGACGATTACCGATACCGTTGGCTTTATTCAAAAGCTACCGCATGGTCTCGTCGATGCCTTTAAATCGACGCTGTCTGAGGTTCTTGGTGCCGATCTGATCCTTAAAGTTGTGGATGCCTCTGACGAGGACTACGAGCGCCAGCTCGAGGCAGTCGATCGCGTTCTTGACGAGATCGGTGCCGGCGAGCGTTTGACGCTTACGGTGTTCAATAAAATCGATCTTCTCGATAGCGTTGATCGATTGAGTTTCCGTCGTCGCTATCCCGAGGCCGTGCTGTTCTCGGCCCAGACGGGCGAGGGACTCGACGATCTCGTCGACCGTATTGCTCGTGAGGCGGCTGCCACCGATGTGTTGCTCTCCGCTGATATCCCGTATCGCGAGGGCGCCCTCATCACGCTGGTGCATGAGCAGGGAACCCTTCTGCATGAGGAATATCTAGAGGACGGAGTTCGCATTGTGGCGAAGTTGCCGGCCCGAATCGCGCCGCGTCTAGAGCGTTACCGCACCGAGTAGGCGAGCTCCAAAATGCCCAGAATAATGGGCTGATGCAGCAGATAAAAGGGGAGTGCATGACGTCCAAGGCTGGCGAGCGCCGGTAGGGGGTTGGCGTAGGCCCAGCTTGGGGCGGTCTTACCGATTCCCTGCGCTATGTGTGCGGCGAAGTATCCTGCAAGATACATAAAGATAAACGGGATGATGGGGTAGTAATCACCTGAGATAAATCCAGGGCTCGGAAATCCTAGCCACGCCAGGTATGGGACAGGGTAGGTCGTCTTGGGGATGCTCCAGGTGAGGGCGAACAACACAAGGCATAGGGACATGCCCCATCTCGCCGAAATCTTTTTAAGGACGGGATCGGTCAACGCGACGATGCCGGTACATGCGGCCATACAGTAGATGATGCCAAAATTAACCGAATCGTCGACTGAGACAAGTGTTGTTGCCAACCAGACGACGAGTGCTGCTAAGGCGTATTTGGCGGCACGTTTGATATTGTTGCGCGAAAGAGTGCACATCCAACCCGCGATAAACAAGAATACCCAGCTGATGCTGGCGCGCCAGATGTCTTGAAAGACAGTCTGGGTAAACCAGGGCATATCCCAACCGTACAGGTAGGCGAGATCGTAGCAAGCGTGAAAACCTGCCATTGAAATCATCGTAAACCCGCGGACGGTATCAAAGATGGTGATGCGTTTTTGCATTACGAGAACCGGCGCATCAAGCCGACGACTTTGCCCAAGATAACGGGATTCGTTGCATAGATAGGCTCCATGGTGTCATTCTCGGGTTGCAGGCGTACGCGTCCCTGCTCCTTGTAGAACGTCTTGACGGTCGCTGAACCATCAATCATGGCCACGACAATTTCGCCGTTCATGGCACTCTTTTGTTCACGGACGATGATGTAATCGCCATTGAAGATGCCGACATTGATCATTGAGCTCCCATGCACCTCAAGGATAAAGGAACCCTGATCGGTGGCGATTTCGGTCGGGATAGTAAAAGTGTCTTCGATATTCTGCTCGGCCAGAATGGGAATCCCAGCCGCGACGCGACCAACGAGCGGTAGCGAGACCGTTCCGCGAGGTGCGGTGGGCTCGTCAGATTTAGAAATTGAGACAGAGGAACCGTCCTCGTTAAAGAGTTCCAGGGCGCGCGGTTTGGTGGCATCGCGCTTGAGTAGCCCGCGCGCCTCCAGGGCAGATAGATGGGCGTGCACGGTGCTGGGGGAGGAAAGGCCCACAGCAGAAGCCATCTCGCGCACGCTGGGCGGATAACCCTTCTCCTGCTGATATTCCTTGATGAAGTCGTAAATTTGCTGCTGACGCTTGGTAATTTTGCGAGCCATCAGGGCATCCTCTCTACCCATGTCAAACAAATGTTCGAATTTTGCTTGACAGGAACAACTGTTCGAAGATAATAATAACCGAACATTCGTTCTCGCGCTAGACATTTTTGTCCGCGCGGCTTGATAAAACTGTTCTCAGCAAAACACGCGAGAGGAGAACATGATGAACGCAACGAATATGGTCCAGGGAAACCTCGCCCTTAAGCTCGAGACGCCTGCAGAATACACTTTTACGGTTGTTCAGGGTGGCCGCTCCGGCTTTCAGCCTTTGACCGTAAAGCCTGCTCGCAATCAGCAGGCTGTAGCCGCGCCGGCCCGCGTTGCCCTGAAGGTTCCGACGATTGTCGCCGTTGCCGTTGCGCTTACGCTCTTCTTTGTCCTCGCTACGTCGGTCTTTAGCGCTCGTCACGCCGCGTATGCCGAGTCCGTTTCCAACGTTACCTACGAGACCATTCGCGTTCAGTCTGGTGATTCTCTTTGGTCGCTTGCCGAGGAATATCCAATCGAAGGCCTTTCCACGCAAGAGACTTCCGACATGATCCGTAACGTCAATCATCTGGAGCATGGTTCGCTCGCCGCCGGTGCGTATCTTAAGGTTCCTGCTCGTTCGTAATCATTATCGCGCTGCGCATGGTACCCTTGTTATCGTTTAAGAGGAGGTACCATGCGCTGTCCCAAATGCGGCAAGGCACATACCCGCGTCGTTGATTCCCGTATGCAGGAGTCAAATAACACCATTAAGCGCCGTCGCGAATGTTGCTCGTGTAACTACCGCTTTACAACGTTCGAACGATGCGAAGACCCAATTGAGGTCATTAAGTCAGACGGAACCAAGCAGCGGTTCGATCGCAATAAGCTGCTCGTCGGCTTGATGCGCGCCACCATCAAGCGCGATATCGACACTAAGAAGCTCAATGAGATTATCGATGACATCGAGGTCGAGCTGCGCTCTCGCACGCTGACGGCCGTTACGTCCCATGAGTTGGGTGACATGGTACTCAAGCGCTTGGCCAAGATCGACAAGGTGGCGTACATCCGCTTTGCCTCGGTCTACCGCGATTTCAAAGACGTCGATGAGTTTCTGCAAGAGCTCGACAAGCTAAGGTGATTCCATGTCCAACATTACCGTCAACATAAAGCGTCTCGACCCCACCGTCGAGCTTCCCAAATACGCCCATCCCACCGATGCCGGCTTGGATCTGCGCTCCAACGAGGACTGCGTCCTGAAGCCCTTCGAACGCCGTCTGGTGTCTACTGGGCTGGCCATCGCCCTGCCCGATGGCTACGCCGGCTTTGTCCAGCCCCGTAGCGGTCTCGCCATCAAGCAGGGCCTGTCTATAGTCAATACGCCGGGCCTCATCGACGCCCACTACCGAGGAGAACTTAAGGTTATCCTCATCAATCTGGATCCCTCCAACAACATCCAAATCAACAAAGGTGACCGCATAGCCCAACTCGTCATCCAAGAAGTCCCCACGGTCAACCTCGTAGATGTAGAAGAACTAGACGAAACCGACCGAGGCAACGGAGGCTTCGGCTCCAGCGGCGTCGCCTAGGGGCGCTCGTATCCCTCCCGCCCGGGGCTTACCTATATCATTCCATGCTCAAACATTCTCGCGTCGCTTCGCTCGCTGCGAAACTGCGCGTGGAACGATATAGGTAAGCCCCGGGCGGGCGGCTACTCGCTTGAAACAATATTTACTTTTCTAGTAAGTCGATGCGATAAAGGGACGCCTCCTTTGTCGCATCGACTTACTGTATTTATATTTTCTGGTTCCCCTTTTCAGATTCTACTGGTGGGGAATCTGGTATAGCCGCTAGTACGTTAACGCAGCTTACCTGTGGGAGGCCCCTATATATCGTCCCACGCGCAGTTTCGCAGCGCAGCGAGAATGTTTGAGCATGGGATGATATATAGGGGCCTCCCACAGGTAAGCGGACAGTCCAATGCTAGCGGATATGCGCGGGTTTTCCGCCCCAGTAGAAGCGGCAGAAGGCTCGTTTGCGCTTTTGGGGTTTGCCTACGAGCTCCATGGTGGCGATGGCTATGTCTTCGGCTGCGTGGGGACGGCGTAGTACTTCGCCGTTGATGAGTAGCGCTTTGAGCGACTCAGGGTGGTCGTGCAGGTGACGAAGCGTCACGATGAGTTCTCGTGCGGTGGTGACGTGCATGCTGGCGCCCATGCCGGTGAGCATTGTGGTGTTGGCCTTTTCCTGACCGTATGATTTGCCCAGCAGGATCATCGGCAGATGTGCGCATAGGCACTCGGTGACCGTGAGTCCGCCCGATTTGAGGATTGCCAGGTCGCAGCCGTGCATGAGGGCCGCCATGTCGTCCACGTAGTCCAGAACCGTGACGTTGTCGAGCTTCATGGCGTCGAAGAGCGTCTTGAGTCGGGCGGCGTATTCCTTATCCTTGCCCGGTAAAAAGACAAAGTGCATGTCTTCAAAGCTGCGTAAGAAGGGGAGCGTGTGGTCCATCGCGGCACGGAAACGCACGTATGGTTGGGGCAAACTGGCGCCGGCCATCACCAATACGACGGTTTTGTCTATGGGGAGATTGAACTTGCTGAGCTCATCTTCTCGTTTGTAATCTGAATCGAAACCGGCTCGGATGGGGATGCCCGTTATGCGGATCTTTGACTCGGGAACCTTGCGCGGGCGCAGCGTTTCGGCCATAAACTCGTTGGCCACGCAGAACAGGTCGGTGTCCTTGTGGGGCCAAAAGCCTTCGACTTCATAGTCTGTTGGTACGCAGATGACCGGATAATCGATACCCGTAATTACGCGGGCGCCCACGGCAACATTGGCTGCTGTGATGTGCGTTGCGACCACGGCTATAGGCCTGCAGCGACGAATATATTCGTTGAAGGCGGGGAACATAATTCGCGACCATGCCGTGCCGCCACCCCAGAGAAGATGTCCCGTAAGCGTATATCGCCAGGTCAGGTCGTAAATGGGGCGTGTGGCTCCCGTAAAAGAAGCCGCGGTCTTATTGCCGTCGAATTTAATACGTCCAAAATCAAGGATATCGAGCACTTCAATTTCAATATCCTCAGGGATTCCCTTGGTGCCGCGGATAAGGTCAAATGCTTGTGCAATCGCGTTGGCGGCGGCTTTGTGGCCCGATCCAACCGATGCGTGCACAATGGTTACCAGGGGTTTTTGTGCAGGTAAAACGGTCATTTGCTCCGGTTGGGGAGTGGCTTGCATGGGCAGGGGAGCGCTATTGCTCGTCTGCGTTTGATCCATCGATAACTCCCCTTCAGCTTTGTTATGCGATTTATCATTGTAGTGCATGAGTGTCATGTTCACGTAAATTTGGGTATGAGCGCAAAGAACGACAACGTTTCGACGAGAGGATTCTTCATGACTACCGATCAGCCGATTGATGTTGCGATTATCGGTGGAGGCCCCGCGGGCTATGCTGCCGCCATTTACGCTGCGCGTGCCAACCTGACGACGACCGTGATTGAGCAGGGCATGTCGGGTGGACAGATCGCCACGACCAATGAAGTCGAGAACTATCCGGGCATTCCGCTCTTGAGTGGCGCCGAACTCGGCGAGCATTTTCAGCAACATGCAGAGGGGCTGGGAGCGCAGGTTACATGGAGCATGGTTACGGGTATCGATTACGATGCCGATGCAGCGCTGTTTACGGTGCATCACGATATGGGCGATACGCTTGCCTCGAGCGTTATCGCTTGCATGGGTGCCACGCCGCGTCCGGCAGGTTTCGCTGGCGAGGATACCTATCGCGGTCGTGGCGTTTCATATTGCGCAACATGTGACGGCATGTTCTTCCGCGGCAAACAGGTCTTTGTAATCGGTGGTGGCAATTCGGCATGCGAAGAGGCACTGTTCCTGTCAGACATTGCCAGCAGTGTGACCATCGTGCTGCGCCGCGACCAGTTCCGTGCGCCTGATGGTGTTGTTCAGAAAGTACTCGAAAAGGACAATATTACAGTTAGGTACCAAACTAGTATTGTGGAGCTCTCGGGCGACGCCATGCCAACGACGATCGCCTTTAAGGACAATTCATCCGGGGAAATTCATACCGAGTCATTTGAGCCCGGCTCTTTTGGCATCTTTGTCTATACCGGGACGCAACCCCATACCGAGCTTGTTGAACATCTAGTCGATCTGGCGCCTGATGGCGGCATTCTGACTGATGAATCCATGGCGACCCGCACGCCAGGTCTATTTGCCGCTGGCGATATCCGTTCCAAGCGTTTACGCCAGGTTGTGACCGCGGTTTCTGACGGAGCCATAGCGGCAACCAGCGCATATGCATTTCTCCGTAGATAAGTACGATAATATATCTTATGTAATGTTGTTATCAATTTACTAAGTGGCGGGACGATGTATCAGTGCTCCGTCCCGCCAATTTTCTTGCCGGCTATGTGGTATGCAAAACTAGATTACGTAGAATACAATATAAAAAATGAACGGAGGACCTTTATGAATCACGTTAAACACGTTATTCCGATGTCTGATTCGTCGGTCAGCATTAAGCCTGAGGATATTCAGCCCACTGTGCTGCCCGATGCATTTATTCAGTCCGATATCGTGCGCAAACTCAATACGTTGAGTCTGCCGCGCTATGACCAGTTGCCAAATGTGACGCTCTACCGCGACCAGGTCATTGAGTATGTTGCGCTGTGGATGGAGCCGCTGTCCATTTGCGTTGAGCAACCCATCATTACGCCATCGATGATCAATAACTACGTAAAGGTCGGCCTAGTGCCTGCTCCGGTCAAAAAGCAATATGGCCGCGAGCAGATTGCCCGCCTGATCGCTATCTGCATCTTTAAACAGGTGCTACCTATTGCTGCTGTGCAGGCACTCTTTAACATTCAGCGTTTGAGCTACGATGCCCCGACGGCCTTCGATTATGTGGTCGATCAGCTCGAGGCATCGATTCGTTCGGCGTTTTCCGTCGAGCAGACGCCGGTTCCCGATACGGCGCATCAGGTAACGCGTGAGTCGCTGCTTGTGCGCAGCGCGGTATCGTCCTTCGTTTCGAAGGCGTACCTGATGAGCTATCTCAAGTTCAACGGGTTTAATAGCTAGTCGACGTATAAAACGGGCGGGATAAAGAGGCATCTGTCGCTTTATCCCGCCCGTATTTTTGCTTGGTTGGACTTTATTTGCCCGAAGCTACGCCCATGCCGTAGCCGATGATTAGGCCGTGCATCTCGGCGTAATAGGAATCCAGGCCGTTGCAGGGCATGATGATGGTCTTGGAGCCGGGCCAATGCTCGACTATGCGGTCAGTAAGCGCCTGTGCTCCAGCTTCGTTCTCAACGTGATCGATGATGACCTCGCCGCCCGTAAAACCCTCGGCTTCCATGGTGTCGATGATCTTGTTGAGCATCTTCTTTTCGCCACGCGTGTGCCCGACGAGTTCGATTTTACCGGCCTCGCTCGCCGTGCCCAAAATGCGGATATTGAGCTTGTTGGCAATGACGCCGGCTGCCTTAGGGATACGTCCGGCTTTGGCCAGGTTTTCGTAATTGCACAAGCTGAAGAGGATTTTGCTGTTCTGCTCAAGGCTATCGAAGTATGCGCAAGCGTCCTCGAATGAGACATCCGGATTGCTTGCAAGATAGCGGTCGAACAGCAAGAAAATGAGGTCCATTTTGCCGCCAGCTGCGCGCGAATTGACTAGATGAATCTGCCGGTCGGGCTCCTCGGCAAGAACCATATCGCGAGCCGTGGCTGCTGCGTTGTAGCTGCCCGACACGCCCTCAGAGATCGGCATGCAGATGGTCTTGTCTGCCAATTTGAAGAGCTCGGCCCACTCCCCTACGCTGGGACAAGCGCTCGAAGAAGCGTTCGTCTCCGCCTGAACAGCGCAGTTGAGTTCATGAACATCGAGTGAAAGGTCATCGACGAATTCACGCTCCCCCACTCGAATTTTGAGGGGCGCAAATGCAAAGGTGGTATGGGGCGCAGTCGGTTGCCAATCGCGGAGGTTGCAGCTTGAATCGGAGATAAGTGCCCAGCTCATAGAGGGTCCTTTCTAATTGTTCCTCAACAATTATAGCCATCTTGCAAACTGAATGTGCGGCTATCTAGTTTTGAATACTAGATAGCCGCACAATATTAGAGAAAAACGAATGGACCTCGCGACTTAAAGCCACGAGGTCCACATTCACACGCTGTGTAAGATGACTTAGTAACGCACGAAGATATAATTGTTGTTCATGCCGGCAGCAACGGAGCTGATGATAACACCCGTGTTGTAGTCGGAAGCATGAATCATCTGACCACCACCGATGTAAATGCCGGTGTGGTACGAGTTGACCACAACGTCACCGGGCTGCGGATCGGACACACGCGTCCAGCCCATAAAGGTGCCCGTGGTGCCCAGGCGGCAATAGCGACCAGTGAGGCAATAGCTAACAAAACCAGAGCAGTCGAAGCTGTTCGGGCCAATTCCGCCCCAGGAATAAGCACAACCAAGCTTGCTGTATGCACGCGAGACAACAGAACCGCCATCGACGGACTGGCTCGGAGCAGAAGGCGTCGGAGCCGGAGCAGGCGTGGGGGGCTGCGGCGTCGGAGCAGGTGCCGGCGTAGGAGCCGGAGTGTTGCCGCCCTGGTTGTTGTTATTGCTGGTCTGGCCACCGTTGTTGGTGTTCTCGGTCGTACCGGCAGTCTCGTTGCTCACCGTGGCCTTCTCGGCGGTGCTGGCGTTGATGCCGGCCTGCAGCGCGGCGTTGGCTTCGGCCTCGGCGGCTAGTTCGGCCTGCAGCTGTGAATCCAGAGAGTTTACGACGTTCTGGGCTTCAGCCTGCTGGGCGTTAAGCTCGTCGACCTTCTTTTGCGTGGCGGCGACGTTCTTTTCCTGCTCGGACTGCTTATCGGTGAGCTGCTGCTTAAGTTCCTTGACCTCTTGAATGGTCTGAGCTTGCTTATCAGAAACTTTGCCGTAGTAGAACAGACGATTGAGCATATCGCTCAGGTCATCGACACCCGTCAGAACCTGAAGTAGGCTCAGACCGCCGGTTTTGTACTCACCGGCGACATAGGTCGAGAGCTTGGCCTGACCATCGGCGATCTCCTGCTGCTTTTGCGTGATCTCGCCGGCAGTCTGATCGAGCGCCTGCGTCTGCGTGGCGAGCTCATCGTAAATCTGCTGGGTTTGGGTACCGATCTGCTCGAGCTTCGTACGAGCGGCGGCAAGGTCGGATGCGGTATCGGCGTAGGCAGGAGCCGCGAGGCCCAAGCCCAAAACACAAGCGAGGGTTGCCGTAGCAGCGCAGCGTGCCATGTTTTTGTGCGTGTTTGCTGTGCGCATGTAGCTTCCTTTCCAGTAACTAAGGGTAACGGCTAGTCCACCGTCACCAGACTAAAGAGCTCCACATCGTCATTAGACGGCGTGAGCTTCTCGCGCGGGTTGAGAAACGCAAGCTCAAGGATACAACCGTAACCGACAAGCTTTGCGCCCATATCTCGCACCAGTTTACCTGTTGCCTCGACGGTTCCGCCCGTCGCGACCAAGTCGTCCAGAATCAACACGGTATCTTTAGAGCTGATAGCGTCGGCGTGGATCTCAATTGAATCGGTGCCGTACTCGAGCTCGTAGCTCTGGCTTACGGTCTCGCGCGGCAGCTTGCCCGGTTTACGTGCGGGAACAAAGCCGGCGCCAAGGGCTACAGCCACCGGTACGCCAACCATAAAGCCGCGGGCCTCGGGACCCACGACCTTGGTGATTCCCATGCCGGCAAAGTGCTCGGCGAGGGCATCGGTCATGGCTTTGAGCGCCTCGGGATTGCCAAAGAGCGGCGTGATATCTTTAAAGATGACTCCGGGCTCGGGATAGTCGGGGATGTCGACGATTTGAGATTCGAAGTCGTACATTGCATGACCTTTCAATGGGTTGCCGATATTTCAGCTGAGGTTATTTGCCTGCGGTGGCGGTGCCGGATTGCGAAGGGGCGACGACCTTGAGTGGCTTTACGAGAGAATCCTCGTGCGAAGCCGGCATGGCTGTCTCTTCGTTTTTGGCCTTGGTGGACTCGGAGCGAGTGATTTCCTCATCGAGTGCATCGATGTCGGCGTCCTCGACCACGGCGTTGAGCGACTCAAAAACGCGGTTCTTGAGCAGTGCGGTGTGCACGCCCTCCGTCAGGTCGTGAAGCTTCTTAAACGCACGCTCGAGCTTGGCGTCGCGCTCGTCATCGGAGGTATCCATTCCGAGCATGCTCACGAGCACCTGCTCAAACATCGAGGACTCGCGGTTGGCGGAAGACACGTACTGACGCAGGTTGCGCGGCTCGATATGGAAGCGTGACAGCTCGGAGCAGTAGCGGATGATCGGGAAATCGCGACCATCGACGAGCTCACGATTCTGCGGACTCTTGATGATGCGAATGAGGTCGTTCTCGGCGAGCGAGCGGATAAACGAAATCTCGACGCCCAGCATATCGGGAATGGTCTCGATGGGATGCAGCTTTTGCTTAGTCTCCTTGGGCTCCGTCTTGAGCGGAACATCGGACAGCAAGCCCACCTCGTAGGCGAGCGTTGACAGGTCCGTGGCGTTTTCCAAGCGCTGCTTAATCACGTTGAGCGGCATGTAGCGGGTCTTCTGCAAGTGCAGAATGACCTCCAAGCGATCAACGTCCTCCTTGGAGTACTGACGGTATCCCTTAGGCGTACGATGAGGGGTAATGAGCCCCTCATCCTCTAGAAATCTAATTTTTGAGTTCGAAAGATCGGGGTATGCGCCTCGAAGTAGGTTGACGACTTGGCCGATACTCAGATAGTTGCGTTCGGCCATGCCCTACTCACCGGTTTCGATGCGCTCCGGCGTGCTCTCGTGGTAGATGAGCGTAAACGTACCGATCTGGACGGAAGAACCGTCGTGCAGCGGGGCTGCGTTGACAATGGCGCCGTCGACCCAGGTGCCATTGAGCGAGCCCAGGTCCTCGATGCGAGCGCCGAGGCCCTCGCGAATAATGCGCGCATGGCTGCGCGAAACGGTCATGTCGTTGAGGAAGATGCCGTTTGCAGGATCGCGGCCGATGGTGGTCACGTCGTCCTCGAGCTCAAAAGCGGCACCAGTCTGCGGGCCCTTGACGATGGACAGAACGGGGGCGGTGATGCGCACGTTGGCCATGAGGTCGGGAACGGTGACGTCGCTTGAAGGCACGCGGAATACGCAGGTAGCGTCAGCAGTCTTATCATTCTGAGGCATATTGTTAACCATGTTGTCCATGACAACCCCTAACTTATCGCGGACGTGCCGCAAATAATGAACCGTACGTAATCATACCCCAACGAATCAGTCTTCGATTTCAGGGTTCAGAAAGTCGATGTCCTCGTCCTCGGGATGCGTGAGAGCCTGTTTAATGGCCACTCCGCCCTTAATGGAGTAGATGACAGCCGTGAGCATGGAGAAGATCACGCCGCCGTACACAAAGAAGATGCCGAGGGGCACCGAGCTTCCGTTGAGGCCTGGGAAGGCCGTAAGGGATGAAGGTAAAAGATGCAGGCCGTCAATAACGGGGAAACCGAGCAGCATGAGCGAGAAGCCGGTCATGAGCAGCGCTGTGGCAATCTTTCCGGGAAAGACGACATCGATGGGGCGACGGTGATAATGACGCACGATAAGCGTGCCGATGCCCAGATAGATGTCGCGGCCAATAATGAGCACGCAGACCCAGATGGGCAGCTCTCCGCGGACCACCAGTCCCAGCACGCCGGTGAACAGCAGCGCACGGTCGCAAATGGGATCCATGACCTTGCCGAGCCACGAGACCGTCTTAGTCATGCGGGCGATCTGACCGTCCATCCAGTCGGTGGAGGCGGCAACGGCGTAGATAACGATGGCGATGACGCGGTTGTTATCCGTCACAAACAGGTATAGAAATACCAGGGTGAGGATCAGGCGCGTAAAGGTGATGAAATTGGAGATCGTAAAGATCTTATTCGACGGGTAATCGGAAGTGCCGATAAGCTCCTTTTTGATCTTCTTTTTGATGCCCACAGGACTCCCCCGCTGGTTAACGACAAAACTTTCGATACTATACCCGTTCCGGCGATGTCTATCCAGCGTAAGCATAGAGAGTCCAGACATGTGGAGGGCGCTTTTAGGCGGCGGGGGATTTCGCATTCGTGTACATCAGCCTCCAAACATGTCGAAAAATGTCGATTTTGGTGGCTGATGTACACGTTTTGATTCGGTAATCACATCGAGCGGGAACGTTGTTGCTTTAAGCAAAATAATCATAGTGATTAAAAACAAAAAAGGTCAGGCACTAGGTGCCTGACCTGCAAACTTCTGGTCGGGACGACTGGATTCGAACCAGCGACCCCTTGACCCCCAGTCAAGTGCGCTACCAAGCTGCGCCACGTCCCGAAGCTTTTGTTTGTTGCTCTGCTCTCGCTCGCAACAGGGAGTATATTAACCCGAAACTTTAGACTTGTGCAAGAACTTTTTTATAAATTTTGAAGCAAGTCCAAAATTGTATCTGCGAGCTGGGGTTTCGTTTGCACGGGAAGCTCTTGCGTACCCGTTGTGCTTACAATCCAGGCCTTGTTAGTGTCGGTTCCAAAGCCCGAATCGGCGCGTGAGACATCGTTGGCGATAATGGCATCGCAACCTTTGCGTGCCAATTTGCGCTCGGCGTACTCGACAACGTTATCGGTCTCGGCCGCAAAGCCGATCACACTCCGATTTCCCTTTTGGCGCGAGAGCTCGGCCAAGATATCGACCGTTTCGACAAGCTCGATGCGATCCAAGCGTTCGTTGGACTTTTTGAGCTTATGGTCGGCAGGGGCCGCCGGGGTATAGTCGGCGACGGCAGCCGCACAAATTGCCGCATCGGCCGTCTGGAAGGCGCTCAGCGCCGCCTCCAGCATCTCTGCGGCGGTTTGCACGCGCACGCACTCCACGCCGCGGGGAACATCGAGCGATGTCGGTCCCAACACGAGCGTGACTTCGGCACCGCGGCGTGCGGCCTCCCCCGCCAGGGCGATGCCCATCTTGCCCGAAGAGCGGTTGCCAATGAAGCGCACCGGGTCGATCGGTTCGTGCGTGGGGCCGGCGGTAATCACGATGCGCTTACCTGCCAGGTCCTGAGGCGCGGGGTTGAGCACCTCACAGACAGCCTCGACGATGTCCTCGGGCTCGCTCATACGTCCCGTGTCCACGTCGCCGCAGGCAAGGTAGCCGCTGCCGGGTCCCACCACATGGACACCGCGCTCGCGCAGCGTGGACATGTTGGCCTGTGTCGCCGGCGCCTTCCACATGCCGTTGTTCATAGCGGGTGCGATCACGATGGGTCGCGGCGTTGCCAGCAGCGTGGTGGAGATGAGGTCGTCGGCGATGCCGTTGGCCATCTTGGCGATGATATTGGCCGTCGCGGGCGCCACGACCACCAGATCGGGCTCCTGCGCCAGCGAAATGTGGTGGATGGGGTCGGAGGGGTCGTCGAATAGGCCCACGGCAACGGGCTCGTTGGTGAGCGCACGAAAGGTGAGCGGGCCCACAAACTCGGTGGCATGCTCGCTCATAACGACCTTGACGCGCGCGCCGCGCTTTTGCAGCAGGCGCACGATATTGCACGACTTATAGGCGGCGATCCCGCCGGTAATGCCCAGCAGGATCGTTTTTCCCTCAAGTTGCATTGAATTGTTGGATGCCGCCGTCATCGCTAGGCTTCCTTGCTCGGGAGTACCAGGAGGCGGTGGCAGTACGGGCAGTGCGTAATCTCGCTACCGTCGTGGTTAAGGTCGCTCATGGACGATGCCTGCAGCGCGGTGTGGCAGACCGTGGGGATGTTGCCCTGGATGGTCTCGACGGCCAGGCCACGGAACTGCTTGAGCAGACGCTCGTAGTCGGTGAGAACGTCGGCCGGCAGCGTGGCAGCAAGCGCGGTGCGCTCCTTCGTGGCGGCGTCAATCTGAGCCTGCAGGTCGGCAGCCTTGGCACGGGCGGCCTTGGTGTCGGCCTTTACGCCCTCCTCGAACTTGGCGATGATGGCCTGTGCGCGAGCCTCGCGGTCGAGCGCCTCCTTATGGGCGACAACGACGTCCTTGCGGGTGTGCTCGATCTTGTCCAGACGCTTGGCCAGGGTGGCGAGCTCGTTCTCCAGGTCCTGAACCTCGCGGTAGTCGGAGCCGTCGACGTGGCGCTTCTTGGCAGCCTCGATGGCGTTGTTAGTCTGAATCTCGGTGGTGTTGAGATCGTCGAGCTCAATGTCCAGATCCTTGCGCTGGGCGTAGAGCTTGGTCATCTCGGACTTGAGCTTCACATAGGTCTTGCGCTTGGAAGCGAGCTCCTTGAGCTCCGGCATATTGGCAAGTTCGCTCTTGTTGCGGGCGAGCTCCAAATCGATCTGTTGCAGCTTGAGTAGCGTAGCGCCGGCGCTCATAAGTTCTCTCCTTTTGTCACAGTCCACCATTGGCAAGGGTTCAGTATTTTAATCGCATGACGGGGGTCGACCCCGGCGTCAACTGCAGAGTTCATCAATATATCAACGAACGGCTCCTCAGAGCGGTCGTGACCGAGCAAGATCACCGGCAGCCCGCGTAAGGCAAGGTCTTGCGTCACGTGGTAGCCCGCCTCGCCCGTCACGACAACGTCCGCGCCCGCGGCGATGGCGAGCTCTCCAAAGTCGCCCAGGGAGCCGCCCAAAATGGCGACGGTGCGGCACGGGCGATCGGCTTCGCCCCACACACGCGGGTCGCTGCCGAAGGCCGTGGCAGCACGGGTGGCAAGATCGCGCAGCATACACGGGTCGTTGAGCGTTGCAAGCGCGCCCAGGCCGGTTGCCTCGGGGTCGTCCACGTGTTCCAGTGAGCTCACGGGTGCGGCACCCAGCAGCTCGCTCAGGCCGACACGGGCTTCGTGCGAGCGGTCCAGGTTGGTGTGGAGCGTTATGATGCTCACGCCGCAACGGGCCGCCTCATAGAGTGCCGCGCTGCACTGGGGGCGAGTGGCATCCGCTGGACAAAACGCCTCGGGCGCCTTGATATAGACAGGATGATGCGTCAGCAGCACGTTTGCACCAGCTTCTTGGGCGCGGAGAACATTAGCTTCGGTCGCATCGAGCGCGCAGGCAACACCGGTGATCTCAGCAGCGGGATCTCCCACAGATAGCCCAACATGATCCCAGCCCTCGGCGTCCATCTTGGGGTAGCGCGCCAGCAGCGCACGTTCAAGCTCGACGACGATCATGCGGCACCCACGATCGAGAGCAGCGTCTGGGCAAACTCGTCCAGATCGCCCGGATTCACACGGTCATCGAAGGAGATGCGCAGTGCACCCAGGGCCTGCTCGCGGCCAATACCCATGGCGCTGAGAACATGGCTCGGGTCCATGCTGCCGCTCGAGCAGGCAGAACCGGCCGATACCTCAAAGCCGGCGGCGTCTAGCTTGATGATGAGCTCCTCGGAGTCCATGCCGTCGACGTAGATTGAAACCATACCCGGCAGACGATCGGCCTGTGCGTAGTCGCCCATCGTGGCGTGAATGCGAGGATGGGCTGTAAGCGTGGTGTAGAGTTTATCGGACAGGGCCTGCAGCGTCGCTCGCTCCTGGGCCACATGGGGCGCCAGAGACGAGGCGGCAGCGGCAAAAGCCAGCTGCGTGCGCAGGTCCTGTGTGCCGGCGCGACGGCCGGCTTCCTGCCCACCGCCAAAGATGCGCGGACGCAGCGGCGTGCGGTTCTTAAGGTAGAGCGCGCCGGATGCCACAGGGCCGCCGATCTTGTGCGCGGCAACGGTCATAGCATCGACGCCCAGCTCGGTGACATCGATCGGAATATGCAAGTAGCCCTGGATGGCATCGGTATGGAACAAGGAGCCGACAGCATGTGCGGCGGCGGCTAGCTCGCGGATGGGCTGCACCACGCCGGTCTCGTTGTTGGCGACCATAATGCTCACGAGCGCCACATCGTTGCCGAGCAGCTCCGTGAGCGCAGCAGGCTCAATGTAGCCCGCGCGGCAGGGCTGCACCAGGTCGACGGTAAAGCCGGCAGCACGCAGCAGCGGCAGGTTGTCCAGAATCGAATCGTGCTCGATGGCCGAAACGATTACACGATCGCGCTTGCGATCGCGCTGACGAGCGCCCTCGGCAAGACCGAGCAGCGCCAGCTGGTTGGCCTCGGTGCCGCCGTTGGTAAGGATGATCTCGGACGGGCGGACGCGCGCGCCAAAGCTGCGGGCGATCTCGCGACGCGCCACTTCCAGGCGCGCAGCGGCCTTGCGGCCGAGCGAATGCAGCGAGTTGGGGTTGACGCCGGCAAGCTCGCTGTCGTCGTACTCGCGCTGCGCAAGGAGCGCCTCGGCGCGCATTGGCGTCGAGGCGGCATAGTCAAGATTCACGGGTATGCGGTTTTGACCTGCGGTCATAAGGGTTTATGCCTCCTGTGCGGCCTCGTTGCCCAGCTTCTGCAGCAGCGCAACCTCGGCAGCGGGATCTTCGGACTTAAATACGGCGGAGCCGGCTACGAGCACGTTGGCACCGGCCTTGACGACCTCTGCGATGTTTTTGGAAGAAATGCCGCCGTCGACCTCGATCATGGGAGACACGCCGTGGCGTTCGCACATGGCCTTGAGCTCGTGGAGCTTATGCAGAGTGCCCGGGATAAAGCTCTGGCCGCCAAAGCCAGGGTTCACGCTCATGAGCAGCACCATATCGACAACGTCAATGATGCTCTCGAGCACGCAGACGGGCGTGGCGGGGTTGAGCACCACTCCGGCCTTGACGCCGCGCTGCTGCAGATGCGTGAGCGTGCGGTGCAGGTGCGTGGAGGCCTCGTAGTGCACGGTGATCATATCGGCACCGGCGTCTGCGTACCAATCGACCGTCTCGTCGGGGTTCGATACCATCAGGTGCGCGTCGACCGGTACATCGGTGGAGCGCTTGACGGCCTTAAGAATGTCAACGCCAAAGGTCAGGTTGCCGGTAAAGTGACCGTCCATGACGTCGAAGTGCACGTAGTCGGCACCGGCGATCTTGTCGAGCTCGCCCTTGAGGTTGGCCATGTCGGCCGAAAGGACGGATGGAGCGATTTTGATGGAACCCATGGTAGAAGCCTTTCTGCGCTAGTCGGTGAGTCCGTAGAACTCTTGAGAGGGGACGCGATCGGTAAGAATCTCGAGCGCCCTATCCAAAGTAACACCGTTGTAGAGCGTTTGCTCCACGGCAAAGGTGAGCGGAATGTCTACGCCCAGTGAACGGGCGAGCTCGCTGACGCTGCGGGCGGCGACGGCGCCTTCCACCACCATATGCGTGCGCGTCTGGTACTCGTCGAGCGACACGCCGTGGGCAAACTCGTAGCCAAAGGTACGGTTGCGCGAATGCTCCGAGGTGCAGGTGGCAATGAGGTCGCCCATGCCGGCAAGTCCCATGCAGGTCATAGCTTGACCGCCGCGGGCGTGCACCAGACGGCTGATCTCGGCCAAGCCGCGCGTCATGATGAGGGCAAGTGTGTTGTCGCCCGCGCCCGAGCCCGCGGAGATGCCGCATACGATGGCGATAACGTTCTTCATGGCGCCGCAGACCTCGACACCGGTCATGTCCTGCGATAGGTAGATGCGGAAGGCCGTGGAAAGCAGCAGCTCCTTAAAGGTCTCCCCTATCTGCGGGTCTTCGCTGGCGATGACGGCGGCAGAAAGCCCGCCGCGGCAGATTTCCTCGGCATGGTTGGGGCCCGAGAGGGCCGCCACACGACGCTCGTTGCCGATCTCGCTGGCGATGACCTCGCTCATGAGCAGGCCGGACTCGGGCTCAATGCCCTTGGTGAGGCAGAGCACTGGGGCATCGGCGGCGATAAAGGGCGCGGCCTGGTGGCACACGCTGCGCAGGTGCGTCGAAGGAACGGCAAAGATGATGGCATCGGTGCCTTCGAGTGCCTGCGCCAGATCCGTCGTGGCAACAACATTGGTCGGCAGTTCATAGTCCACTAGGTAGCGAGGATTACGGTGCTCGCCATTGATGCCGACGGCGGTCTGCTCGCTATGGGCCCACATGGTCACGTGCTCGGCTCGCGCGGCGGCAAGGCCGGCGACGGCGGTTCCCCAGGAGCCGGAGCCAATCAGCGCAACATTCATGACTCTCTCCTACTTATCGTCGGGCTCGGTGACGCGCTTGGTAAACGAGAGCTTGGACTCCTTACCGGCCATGAGCTTTTTGATGTTCGCACGATGGGCCCACACCACGGTGATGCCGATCATTGCCATGCAAAACTTAAGTCCCAGGCTGCTGTACGGAAAGACCGCACAAGAGGCGATGGGAAGACCGATGGCGGCGGCAAGTGAGCCCACCGACACGTATTTGGTGATGGCAACGGCCACGATAAACATGCCCAGCAGCGACAGGCCAATGGGCCAGTACCAGGCGAGGATGACGCCCAGGCCCACGGCAATACCCTTGCCGCCGTGGAAGTTGAGGTAGGGCGAGAAGATGTGGCCCCACACGGCTGCCAGGCAGATGACGCCCAGCATCCAGTCGCCGGCGGCGCCGGGGGCCATAATGCTCACGGGGAAGCCATAGCCCACGCTCGCGATGAGCGGACGCGCGATAAGGACGCAGATGGCGCCCTTAAGGCAGTCGAGCAGCAGGGTGAGTGCGGCCACTTTGGGGCCGGCCACGCGCAGGGCGTTGGTGGTGCCGATATTGCCGGAGCCCGCCTTGCGAATGTCAGTGTGGTTGAACACGCGGCCGAGGATCAGGCCAAACGGAATCGCTCCGATAAAGAACGAGACCACGGCACAGATGACGGTCAGCAGAATCGGATTAAGCATCCTTTTGCTCCTTCTTCCTGAAGAAGAGTCGAATGGGCGTACCGGCGAAGTCGAAGGTCGAGCGCATGCGGTTCTCTACGTAGCGCTGGTAGGTGTCGTTGACCAGGTCGCTGTGGTTGACGAAGAACGTGAACGTCGGCGGGTTGACGCCCGTCTGGGTCACGTAGTGCATGCGCAGGCGGCGCTTGCCGTCTACCACGGTATGACCGAACTCGCGCAGGTCGGTGAGGAACGTGTTGAGGCGCGAGGTGCTGATCTTTTGCGAGCGCGTCTTCTCGGCGGCGTCGACCATGCCCCAGATCTTCTCGATGCTGCGGCCAGTCAGGGCAGAGATGCGCAGGTACTGGGCCCAGGGAGCCATGACGCCCAGACGGCGGTCGACGGTCTCCATGCAGGCCTCGCGCTTGCGGTCGTCGTCGAGCAGGTCCCACTTGTTGAGCAGCACCACGATGGCACAGCCGCGCTCAATGGCAAGGCCCATGACCTTCTGGTCCTGCT
The DNA here is from genome assembly GCA_900541015.1 of uncultured Collinsella sp. Classification (GTDB taxonomy): domain Bacteria; phylum Actinomycetota; class Coriobacteriia; order Coriobacteriales; family Coriobacteriaceae; genus Collinsella. Next base: position 135,082 of record UQIB01000001.1, read on the forward strand.
CGGTAACGCCCACGGAGGCGTCGACGACGAGCAGCGCCACGTCGGCACGGTCGATGGCACGCAGGCCGCGGACCATGGAGTAGTACTCGATATTCTCGTATACGGTGCTCTTCTTGCGAATGCCCGCGGTGTCGACCATGCGGTAGTGCTTGCCGTTGCGCTCCACGACGGTGTCGATGGCGTCGCGCGTCGTGCCGGCAATGTTGGACACGATAGAGCGGTCGGCGCCCAGGATGCGGTTGAACAGCGACGACTTACCGGCGTTGGGACGGCCGATGATGGCGACGTTCAGCGCGTCGGGGAACTCATCGGCGACCTCGTCCTCTTCCTCCGGAAGCAGGGCAACGATATCGTCGAGCAGGTCGCCTGTGCCATGGCCATGCAGGGCCGAGAGCGGCGTGGGCTCACCGATGCCGAGCGAATAGAACTCCCAGATGCTGTCATTCTCACGATCGGGGTTGTCGAGCTTGTTCACCAGCAGAAAGACCGGCTTGTCGCAGCGCTTGAGCATGCGGGCGACCGACTCGTCCTCCTCGGTGACGCCGGTGCGGCCGTCGACCACAAACAGGATGACGGCGGCTTCCTCGGCGGCGGCAAGGGCCTGGTCTCGGATGGACGTGGCAAAGACGTCATCGCTCTTGAGCGGCTCGATGCCGCCCGTGTCTACGATGGTGAACTCGCGGCCGTTCCAATCGGCCGTGTGGTACGAGCGGTCGCGCGTGACGCCGCGAGACTCGTGGACGATGGCGTCCGAGGTCTGGGCCAGGCGGTTAACGAGCGTGGACTTGCCCACGTTGGGGCGTCCGACGACGGCGACGATAGGTTTCATCTGCTCTCCTTTAATGGGTAGGGTCAGCGGAATTAGTAGAGTCGGCAGGCACAATGCCAAGGATGTGCTCCAGGGTATCGAGCAGCTCATGCGGCATGGTCGACACCACATGAACCTCGGCGCCGCGACTGGTAAGGCTTGCGAGTAAATCGTCACGATGATACTCGTCAAGCGTCATGCCGTCAGCGTTGAACATGAGCTTAGGCACAAAGAGCATAACCCCCGACAGGTCTTGTGGCAGCTGCTCCAGAATGTCACACGCGACGATGAGGCCGGTCACGTCCACGTTGCCGCCAAAGTAGCGGTTCTTGATGGCCGTGACGGTGCCGGCGAGTCCCTTGGGCGACTCCACAAAGCGCGCCACGGTGTCGCGCGCGCTGGCGCCGGAGAGGCACAGCAGGTGCTGGTTGCGGGTGGCGATGGCCTCGCGGACGCGGGTCAGTCTCTCGGCATCGGTAGCCAGCACGTCGTCGGTCTCGTCCAGATACGAGCGGATCATGCCGATGCCGTCGTAGTACTGCGGGTAGCCGTCGTAAAAGTCTGCCTCGGGAGGATCGATGCCGGCGTCCAGGTAGAACTCGTCGCTCATCTGGAAGGTGTGACGGCCAAAGCGCTCATAGGCGCGGTCCTGGAACGGTCGGATCATGGCGATGGTCTCGCGTGCCAGCTCGGGCTTGTCGCTGTATGACCAGCTAAAGCGGTTTTGGTGCTTGGTAAAACCGAGCGGCACAATGCCCAGGCTGGTGATCTGCTCGTGCTCCTCGCAAAAGCGCAGGGTCTTTTCCAGCTCCTCGCCGTCATTCATGCCGGGGCACAACACGATCTGCGCGTGAATCTCGATGCCGGCGGCCATGATGGCTTCGAGTACGTCCATGCCTCGCTGGGCGTTGCGGCCCATCATGCGGCGGCGGACGTCGGGGCTCACAGCATGGACCGACACGTTCATGGGACTCATGTTGCGTTGGATGACGTTTTGAACATCTTCGTCGGTGAGGTTCGTGAGCGTGACGAAGTTGCCCTGCAAAAAGCTTAGGCGAAAGTCGTCGTCGCGAATATAGAGCGTGGAGCGGCCGCCCTTGGGGAGCATCGTCATAAAGCAGAACACGCAGGCGTTTACGCAGGTGCGCATGCCGTCGAAGATGGGACCATCGAATTCAAGGCCCCAGTCCTCTCCCGGGAAGCGGTCGAGCTCGACGGGGGTGACGCTGTTGTCGCGCGGGTCGAAAACCTCGAGTTCGACGGTATCATCGTCGGCCTCCCAAAGCCATACGATCATGTCGGTGAGCTGCTCGCCGTTGACAGTGAGCACGCGCATGCCCGGCTCGATACCCACATCCCATGCGGGCGACTCGGGACGAACGCTCTTTACGAGCGCGCCCTCACCCGGCTCGGGGTCGCGGCTGCGCCCGTAATCGGCCACCTCGGCGGCGTATGCGGGTACGGTCTGGTCCATGATTAGCGGCAAAGCTCCTTGATGCGCGCGACGGCGCGTTCGATGTGTTCTTGCGGGGTGGAGGCTCCGGCGGTAATGCCGATGTGGCGCGCGTCGGCAAACCACGCGGCATCGATCTCGGATGCCTCCTCGATGTGATGCGTGCACTCGCAGGCGTCTGCGCAAATCTGCGCCAGGCGGCGGGTGTTGCCCGAGTTCTTGCCGCCCACCACGACCATGCAGTCGCAGCGGTTGGCAAGTGTGGCTGCTGCCTGTTGACGCTCACTCGTGGCGGCGCAGATGGTGTTGATCACACGCAGCTCCTGCACGCGCGGGGTTATGGCGGCCACGACCTCGGCGAGGTTCTGCGCGGTCTGGGTGGTCTGCACGACGAGGCCTACCTTGCCCTTGAACGACAAGGCGTTGGCGTCGGCGGCACAGCTCACGACCAGCGCATCAGTGCCGGCGTGGCCCAGGATGCCCTCCACCTCAGGGTGACCTGGCTCGCCTACGACCACCACGCGGTAGCCCTCGCGCACCAGGCGCTCGGCTGCCATATGGACCTTCTTCACGTAAGGGCAGGTGGCGTCGACGACGTTAAGGCCACGCTCGCGAGCGGCATCGATCACCTGCGGCACCACTCCGTGCGCGCGAATGATTACGGTGCCCGATGCGGCGTCGTCCAGGTTCTCGGCCAGGCCAACGCCTGCCTCAGCAAGCTCGCGCACCACGATGGGGTTATGGATGAGCGGACCCAAGGTATGAACCTGAGTGCACTCCCCTGCCTGCGGCGCGGCGGCTAGCGCCATATCGAGCGCACGCTGTACGCCGTAGCAAGTACCGGCGTGGGCGGCGATCTCGATGGTAGGCGCGGTTGCCTGGTCGGACGCAGTCGCGGCGGTGTTCGTCACATTCTCGCTCATGGCTAGAACCTGCCCGGATGCTCGGCGCACAGCTCGTCGCGCATGGCGTAGACGCGGTTCATGGCCTCGGACTCAAACCAGGCCAGGCGCTCCGTGCGCTTAAGCCCGGCCGGTGCGTCGGAAAGCGAGACAGCCTTGCCGGCGCGGATCCAGCACTTTTTGGGACGCATGAGCTTTTTGCCCTTAGGCGTGATGTCGGACCAGCCGCAGATGGCGAGTGGGTTGACGGGCGCCTTGCCCATCTGGGCGATGAGCGCAAAACCGCCGTGAATCTCGGGCTTGATCTCGCGCGAGCGGATGCGTGTGCCCTCGGGGAAGATCAGGACGTCTTCGCCGCGCTGCAGCGCATGCTGGGCAGCGCGCAGACACTTCATGTCGGCGGTGCCACGCTCGACGGGAATGCCGCCCACGCGGCTAAAGGCCCAGCGCACAATCTTGCTCTTGGCGAACTCGGACTTAAAGATGGGGCGGATGCGGCGGCCGCCAAAGAACAGCGCCGTCTCCACGGCCAAGAGTTCGGCCATCGAGGTGTGGTTGCAGATGACTACGCTTCCGCGGCCTTCCTGGCGCTCAAACAGCAGGTCGGCGTCCTCGACCTTCCAGCGCCACATGAGCTTGGAGAAGGCCCAAAGGATGGCCATGACCACCACGACGGTGCCGCGGATGAGCGCCGGGAACTCGGCGTAGGGGGCGTTGTAGTAATCCTCGGGCGTCTGTTTAAACAGGCGCATGGGCTACCTCCTTTGGTTGATGAGGTCCTCGATGATCGAGACGACCTCATCGATGGTGTGGGCGGTGGAGTCGACGTGTACGGCGTCCTCGGCGGGCACGAGCGGGGCGACCTCGCGACTGCTGTCGAGCTTGTCGCGCTGCTTGAGGGCGTCGAGGGTTCCGTCGACCTCGGATTCGAGCTGCTCTGTGCTGAGCGGCTGAGAATCGTTTTGGTGGCGCTGCAGCACGCGACGACGGGCACGCTCGCGCGGGTCGGCGGTCAGGAACACCTTGACCTGCGCGTTGGGGAACACGACGGTTCCAATGTCGCGACCCTCGGCCACGATATCGCGGTCCTCGGCGGCGCGGCGCTGATGGATGAGCATGGCGGCGCGTACGCCCGGGTAGGCCGAGACTTTGGAGACGTTGGCGTCCACCTGCGGGGTGCGGATGGCGGCCGAAGCGTCCTGGCCGTCGATGGTCAAGCGCGTGTCCTCGCCGGTGCCGTTGGTAAAGCGGATCTCGATCTGCTCGGCGAGGGCGTCGATGGCCGCCTCGTCGTCTAGATCGATGTCGCGGTCGAGCGCGGCGAAGGTGACGGCGCGATACATGGCGCCCGTGTCGAGCTTGTTAAAGCCCAGCTGGCGGGCGATCTCCTTGGCGATGGTGGACTTGCCGGAACCGGCGGGGCCGTCGATGGCGACGATCATGCAATGCTTCCTTTCGATGGTTGACGTGCTGGTATGGTTCGCGGGCGTTGGGGCGCGGCGGGTTGCCTAACCCGTGTAGCGCTCGCGGTAGGTGTTGCGCTTGGGTGCGGAGCCGTGGCTGCCGTGGTGACGCGTGCGGCTGGCGGTGTTGGTCGCGGACGCGCCGGAGCGCTTGGATGCGGCCTGCTTGGGCGGGATGCCGCCGGCCTTGAGGATCTGCACCTCGCGGTCGGTGAGCTCGCGCCACGAGCCCTTGGCCACGCCCTCGAGCTCAAGGCCGGCAAAGTTGCAGCGATGCAGGCGGATCACCGGATGGTGGATCTTGCTCAGCATGCGCTTGACCTGGTTCTTGCGACCCTCGCGGATGATGACCTCCACGGCGGTGGTACCGGGCTTGACGCCCTGGGGAGCCACGGACTCGGCCTCGCGCGCGTTAATGATGCGGCAGATCGCCGGCTGGCAGAGGCCGTCGTCGAGCTCGATGCCACGGCGGAGTGGTTCCAAGTCGCGATCGGTCAAGTGGCCGTCCACGAGCGCCTGGTAGGTCTTGTAGACGTGCTTGCTGGGGTGCAGCAGATCCTGCGACAGGTCGCCGTCGGTGGTAAAGAGCAAAAGGCCCGTGGTGTCGCGGTCCAGGCGACCCACCGGAAAGAGCCCCGGAAAGCGGTCGCGCGGGACCAGGTCGGCCACGCAGGGGCGCTCCTGCGGATCGCTCATGGTGGTGAGGTAGCCGGTCGGCTTGTAGAGCATCAGGTACGCGGCGCCCTGGTTGAGCTTGACGGGCATGCCGTCGACCTCGATATGGTCGCGATCGACATCGACCTTGGTGCCCAGCTCGGTCGCGACCTGGCCGTTGACGGTCACGCGGCCGGCGGTCATCAGGTCCTCCGAGCCGCGGCGGCTCGCCACGCCCGCGCGCGCCAAAAAGCGCTGTAGGCGCATGGTGTGCGGGTAGACGGGCTGGGTGTCGGTTGCGGGCGCGCCCGTGACGCCGGCGGTGCGCGTCTCCCCTACTTCGTTAGTCCTCGTCATGCAAATCCTCCGAGGTCTCGTCGACGACCAGGGCCTCCAAGTCCTCGACTGCCTCAACATCTTCAACATCGGTATCGAGCAGTTCGCGCTCTTCGTCCAGGTCCTCGGCCTGCTCCTCGAGCGTGGACTGAATACTTCGGCCGCTCAGGCGCTCGCGGATAAACTGACGCGACTGCTCGTCGGGGGCAAACTGCTCCAGGTCGGGCAGGTCGCGGGTGGAGCGCAGACCGAACTTTTCCAAGAAGGCGTTGGTCGTGCCGTAGATGATGGCTTGACCGCGCTGGGGGTCGCGGCCGAGCTCGCGCACCAGCCCCTTGTCCACGAGTGACGCGATGACGCCGTCGGAATTGACGCCGCGGATGCCCTTGACCACCTCGCGCGTCACAGGCTGGTGGTAGGCGATCACGGCTAGGGTCTCAAGCGCCGCCTGAGACAGCTTTTGCGTGTCCCAGCTCAGCACATAGGCCTCGACCACGTCGTGGTAGGCGGGGTGCGTAAACAGGCGCCAACCGCCGGCGACCTCGCGCAGCTGAAAGCCGCGGTTGGCTTCCTCGTACTCAACCTTGAGCTCAGCGAGCAGCGACGCGCACTCGCCGGGGGCGATATCCAGTGCGCCGGCCAGCGCGGGCGCACTCACCGGGTCGCTCGACACCAGCAGCAGTGCCTCGAGGGCGCCTTTGAGGCTGTTTGCCTCTAGCGTGGAAAGGGTTGACATGGTTGCCGCTCCTATTCGGTGAGCTCGGGGCCCTCGCCGGGCACATAGGCCTCGGCGCCCTCGACGCGGTTGATTTGAATGGTTCCAAAGATCTCGTCCTGGCTCAGCGTGAGCGAGCCGCGCTTGGCGAGCTCGAGCATGGCCAGGAAGGTGACGACGAGCTGCTCGGTGGTGGCGTCGCCGTCCAACAGCTCGCGGAAGGTGCAGGTTTGGTGCGCCATGGTAAAGCGGTCGACCGAGGCCACCGTCAGGTCGAGTGGCACGCGATGCGGCGCCACGTGCTCGGCCTCCAGCAGGAAGGTCTGGCGCTTGCCGTCCAGGTCGGCGCAGATGACGGCGAGGCCGCGCAGCGTAATGCCGGCCAGGTAGTCGGGCATTAGGCCCAAAAACTCCGGGTCGGGGCCGGCCACACGCGGATGCATACGGCTTTCGGCCTGCATGCGGGCACCGAGGGCTGCCGCCGCGCCCTTAAACTGCTTGTAGGCGATCAGGCGCTGGATCAGGACCTCGCGCAGGGCGTCGCCGTCGAGCGTGCTGAGTTCCTCGAGGTCTTCGTCGAACTCGTCATCGTCGTCATCGGCTTTGCGCGGCGTCTCCTGGGGGACCAGCGAGGCGGCCTTGATGTCCAAAAGGGTTGCCGCGACCAGCAAAAAGTCGCTCGCCACGTCCAGGTCTAGCGCCTCGATGCGCTCGGCCTCGGCCAGGTATTGCTCGGCCACCTCGCTGATCGAGATGGCGCCGATATCGACTTTTTGACGGGTTACCAGCTGCAGCAGCAGGTCGAACGGTCCGCTGTAGACCTGCGTCGACACGCGATACGACATCTTCGACCTCCTTTGACGGCGCCTTCGCGGCGCGGTTTGGGTGCATGTTGCGACCGTTTTGCACGGTCGATCTGTAAGTTTACCTTAGATGCCGGCGATTGCGAAGTTGAGCAGCTGCTCAGCGAGCGGATACACGGTAACGTCGAAATAGCGGCCGATCACGTCGATGCCGGTCCACATGGGAAGCAGGTACAGAACCAGGATGAGGATGGGCATAGCGTATTGCTGCAGGCGGTAGTAGTTGGCGAGCGCCTTGCCTTTGAGGAATGGCACGATGATCGACGAGCCATCGAGCGGCGGAATCGGGATGAGGTTGAAGAACGCGAGTGACAGGTTGACGACAATGAACGTGGCGCCGAAGTTCATGATTTGGGACGCAACGGAAAAGGACATGCTGGCGTAGAGGTTGCCGTATGCCGCGTGCATGAGCGCCGCGGCAAGGCATGCGAGCGCAATGTTCGATGCGGGGCCGGCCACGCTTACCAGGACCTCGTCGCGTTTGGGGTGCTTGAGGTTGTTGAGGTAGACGGGCACGGGCTTGGCAAAGGCGAACACCGGGCCGCCGGCGGCAAGCATGAGCAGCGGCAGGATGATGGTGCCAAACGGGTCGATATGGCTGAGCGGGTTGAGCGACACGCGGCCGCGCAAACGGGCCGTCTTATCGCCGAGTGCCCAGGCCGCGGCGGCGTGCGCACTCTCGTGAATAACGATGCCCACGATGACGGCGACCGCGCTGGCGAGCAGGTTCATGAGGTAGCTGCTGGACATGGCGCTCCCCTAGCGGACGCGACGCGAGGCGCGCGTGAGCAGGTTGTCGGCTACAAACAGAATCACGGCGACGATGGCGTAATCCAGGCGAAACACGCCGCCAAAGGGCGACGTGATGACGCCGTAGCCGGCAATGGCGCTCGGCAGCGCGCGTGAAAGCTCAACGACAAAGCCTACGATCTGCAGCTTGGCGGTCAGGCCGCTGAAGCACAGCAGCACGGTCATCGCGCTCATAAAGATGCCGCAGATGCGGCACGCGATGGCGATGATGCTCATCGCCACGGCAGCGGCCTTACGAGAGTTCACGCGCGGTCTCCTCTTCGATCTGGGTGGAAAGCTCCAGCCATTCGTCCTCGAGCTTGGGCAGCTCTTGCTTAAGGCCGTTATATTCCCCCAGCGCGGCGTTGAACTTGTCTTGATCGGCATAAAGCTCTTCGCTCGCCATCAATTCCATAAGCTCGTCATAGCGGGCGCGCTTTTTGTCGAGCTCTGTCTCGATCTTCTTGAGCTGGTTGCGCACGCCCTTGAGTTTTTTGTTAAGCGCGGCGCGGGCCTGGGCCTCGGCGCGCTTTTGCTCCTTGGTCTTTTTGCCTTCGGCGGGCTTGGGGGCGGCGACGGGGGTGTCGGCCTGGGCGGCGCTGGCTTTGGTTGCCTTGGCCGTGGCCGGCGCACTCTCCCCTGCCGCCTCGGCGGCGGCGCGGGCCGCGAGGTCCTCGCGCTTGTAGAGGTAGTAGTCATAGTCGCCGTCGTAGACCGTGACCTTGCCATCGCGGATGTCGATAACGCGGTTGGCAACGGCTCGCACCAGGTGCTCGTCGTGGCTGATCAGCACGATGGTGCCGGGGAAGTTTTGCAGGGCGTTCTCGAGCATGTCCACCGAGTCGATGTCCAGGTGGTTGGTGGGCTCGTCCAGGCACAGGAGTGCCTCGGGGGCCACGAGCATTTTGGCGAGTGCCAGGCGCGCCTTTTCGCCTCCGGAGAGGACGCGGACCTGCTTTTCGATGGAATCGTTGTCGCTAAACAGGAAGGCGCCCAGCAGGCTGCGCTGCTGCGGCACGGTCCACTTGGGCGTGACGGTGTCAATCTCTTGCAGGACGGTGTTGGACTCGGTCATGCCCTCGAGCGCGTGCTGGGCATAGTAGGCCACACCCACGTTGGTGCCCAGATCGCGGGTGCCGGTGGTGGGCGGCTCCAGGCCGGCGAGGATCTTCATGAGCGTGGACTTGCCGGCGCCGTTGGGGCCGACGAGCGCCACGTGTTCGCCGCGGTAGAGCTTGAGGTCGATGTCACTGTAGATGTGCTTGTCGCCGTAGGACTTGGATACACCCTCGAGGCCCACGACCATATCGCCGGAGCGCGGCGGATCGGGGAACTTAAAGTCGATGTGCTTGTGGCCTTCGGGCAGGATGACGAGCTCCTTTTTGATCTGCTCGATCTTGCGGATGCGCTCCTGGGCCTGGGCGGCCTTGGTGGGCTTGTAGCGGAACTTGTCGACGAAGACCTGCATGTGGGCGATGTCGCGCTCCTGGGCGGCACGCTTGGCGCGCATCTGCTCCAGGTTGTCCTCGCGCTGCTTAAGGTAGCTGCTGTAGTTCCCGGTGTAGGTGGTCACGCGACGGTTTTCGAGTGCGGCGACGTGGTCGACGCAGGCGTCCATGAAAGCGCGGTCGTGGCTGACGATGAGGACGGCGCCGTCGTAGTTGGCGATAAAGCCGCGCAGCCACTGGACACTTTCGAGGTCCAGGTGGTTGGTGGGCTCGTCCAGAAGCAGCAGGTCGGGGTGGCGAAGGAAGAGCTTAGCCAGCGCGATGCGCATCTGCCAGCCGCCCGAGAACTCGGAGCACGGGCGCTCAAAATCGGTGACCTTAAAGCCCAGGCCGGACAGGATCTTGCGGGCGTTGCTCTCGAGCTCGTAGCCGCCCAGGTGCTCAAAGCGGTCCTGAACCTGGCCGTACTCGTTAAGGAGCGCGTCAACATCCTTGCCCTGCTCGGAGAGCTCGGTGATTTGCGCCTGCAGCTCGTTAGCGCGCTCGCCCATGCGGCGGATTTCTTTAGCGGCGGCCATGACCTCGGCAAGGATGGTGGTGTCCTTGTGCTCCAGGTTGGTTTCCTGCTCGAGGTAGCCCACCTGGCAGTCCTTGGCGTACTGGACCTGGCCGGCGTCGGGGCTGTCGATGCCCATGATGATCTTGAGCATGGTGGTTTTGCCGGCGCCGTTGGGGCCCACGAGCGCGAAGCGCTCGCCGGGGTTGATCTGGAAGGACGCGCCGCTAAAGAGGACGCGCGCGCCGAAGCTTTTTTCGATCTTGTCGACCAGGAGGATCATGGTGCCGCCTTTGACCTTGTGTGCCTATATGAAAAAAGGCCCCAACTTGCGTTGGAGCCTCATTCAATGCTCGGGTGGAGACGAGGGGGATCGAACCCCTGACCTCTTGACTGCCAGTCAAGCGCTCTCCCAGCTGAGCTACGCCCCCGTGCGAAGAAGTACTATACGGGAACTCGGGCGGCGATGCAAGGACATTTTTGGAAAAACTTTCCGGGGGCGCGGGCGCCGGAGTCCCGCGGGGCGCGACGGCGGAGACCAGCGCCCGCGGGGCCGATGTGGGCGCGCGTCCAGGGCGTCTGGGCCCCTCGATGCCCGAGTAAGCCCGCGGGGCGCGCCCCGCGGGCGGGCGGTGCTGCCGCCGCCCGCCTATCAGGCTCCACTCCGGCCGCCCCCGGGATTCCCGCCACGAAACCGGCCCATCTACTACGTTTGGGCGACATCTCCCGAACATGGCGTCTCGGGCAGAAATCAAACCGCAGGTAGACGGCCTGCGGTTTTCGCGAAATACGGGGTATGGTCGAGGGGTCGGGGTTAAACGTAGTAGATGGGCCGGTTTCGTGGCGGCGGCATCGCAGGCAGCCGATCGAGGGCGCCCGGAAATGAGCGGTACACCTGTCTAACGACCGATTTCCAGCCAGTTGCATAGTACGTTGGCTCGTAGCTCCATTTCCGTCGTCTTTTGCGCCTTAGTTTTGCACCTATAGCGCAATTCCAAGCGCGAACAAAGACTTCGCACGATCGCATCAAGCTGCTCCGCATCGTTAAGCATGTCGTGCGTAACCAGAAAGACGTCATACCCCATACTTTGCAGCGCCGTCATGCGTTTGGCATCGTGGTCGAGCACGGCGCCTGATCCGTGGATAACCTCTCCCTGAATCTCCACGATGCCTGCTTTCATAATGGTTGGATTTACGATCACGATATCCCCGTAGCAGTCTCTTTGCCCTGCAATGCTCTGCGCCAGTGCGGTAAGCGGCGTAAGGTCGTTAATATAAATGTTTCGAAAGCCGGCACCGCCGCGAGAGCGAGGAAGCGATAGCAATAAAATTCCTGCAACTTCAAGCGGAGAAGCTGCTATACCTGTCACCAACTGCGCGGCGTTGTAAAACTTCGTACCCCACTTTCGTCTTTTCAACTTACTGGCGTACTCATGAAGCTCGTGTAATTCGATGAGCGGCTTCCTCATCCAGAGCGAAGTGCCCTTTAGCCTTGTGACCTCCTTCGTATTCTTTTTTCCGTTGCGCCCCTTCGTATTTACCTGTTCTTTGACTTTTATGCGCGCATAAACGCGTTTCCATTGTGGTTCGTCTTGGCTTTCATCGAGGTCAAAGAGGGATTCGGTGGTTGCATTCTCGGTAGCGTCATTGGCTTTGTCTAGTTCCGCTTCTGCTGCTGCGGTGGGCTCAAAGACTGAGAACCATCCGCAAAACTCGTACATGGCAAGGACAAGATCGGTTGGAGACACAAAGCGCGCCATGGTGAATAGCGTCGCAAGTGGATTGGTAACCCTAAAGCTCATCGCGGTTTCCAGTGTGCTGTCCACCCCCGAAGCATCATCACAGTGGATTGTTGTCCGTAATCCCGAATGGTAGTTAACGCCACCGGGCATTGTTGTGGTAATAATCGGAGTTTTGAGGACGTCGACTACAAAGGGCGATTGAGATAGGGCTCGCCAGCCGTCTTCTGGGCTTGGCAGTCTTGGGTAGAGGTCGCGGACCTGCGGTGGGCAGCGCCAGTAGCGAAATGCGGTGTTTGCGCAGACGATCTCATCCATATGGGCCTCCCCTAGCTTTGGCTGCGTGCCGTTATGTTTGCAGGTAGACCGATTATCAATGGTGGCATCATGCCGGTAAGTACCGGAAGCTTACCAAATGCCGACAAATAGCTTGACGCATTTCGCCTAAAGATCGCCGTGTGGCACAAATCTGCTGGCAGGCGTTCTGGGGCCGTGGTCCCTATCTCCACATTTGTGCGTGAATCCCATGGCAAATTCAATGAAAGATCGCATGAGCTTTATGCAAAACGCGCGATGACGTCAGTTCAGGAGAAATCAGCTAGAACCGCGTTTAAATTATCGATTCGATTTTGTTGTCAGATTTGGTGTCAAGCTTGGTGTCAAAAAGAAAAAGGTCAGAGGCTTAACACCTCTGACCTTTGCTTTAGATGGTGGGCGATACAAGATTCGAACTTGTGACCCCATCCGTGTGAAGGATATGCTCTACCCCTGAGCCAATCGCCCGTAGCCTTTCGGCAAAAGAGATACTAACATAGCCGTGCGCGGTTTACCAAGAACTTTTTGCCTTCGATTTTAAATTCGTGCGCGTCAGCCGCGCCATGGCAAACGCCGTAACCACTAAAACCGCAGCTCAACGCTGCTTTACAGCTTGAACCACGACGTCTCGGGGTGGCAGCTTCGTCGATCAAGACGATGCTGTCCAGATCATCGGGTAAAGTACGGGGTGCTTTCGGCACGATAGGGTCGGTTGCATCTGCTGTACAGTTGTCAAAAGTCATGCTTTCAGGATAATTTCTGCAACAACTATCAGGGCATGTCGTTGCATTTAACGTTTTAATCACGCCGTCCTTTTGCTGACTGAATCCGAGCGTTTAACCCGGGCATTTCGACCATGCAATCTAAATTGATATTCTTGAGGCAATCAATCATCGCTGTCCAAGCGTCTAGATGCCAGGTCGAAAACCTTGCCCTTGTCCCTTGCACCTATTGCGATGATTTGAACTACTTCGACGTGCCCATCGCGGATGCGATAAATTACGCGAATGCCATCAGTACGAAACTTAAGTTCCCTACAACCTGCAAGAAGACCCGAAAGTGGCTTGCCAATTTTATCGGCCCGAAGTGCAAGACGCGCAATACCTTTGTCCACCATAGCGCGAACCGAGCCATCGAGTGACAGATACTCCTTCTCGGCAGTCTTGTCGTAAAACTCAACCTTAAACCTAGCCACGCTCACTCGAACAGCTCCTCGTCGGAAATGGGATCGGTCGCCTCTGCTTCCAGCATGGCCTCGAACCTCTCACGTCCCACGGTATCGGAGAACGGAATGCCCTTGCGATTCGAATCAGTGTCGCCCTGCGCGAGCCTTGCAGCGGCTATAGCGTGCAGGCGCTCCTCTCGGAGCTGTTCGAGTTCGACCGCCATCGCTTCGAACTCGTCGAAGCCAACGATAACAGTATCGATGCCATCGTTCCTGTCTGAGACAAATTGCGGCTCCCTTCGAGCGCGACGTCTCGCTTCGCCAAAATTTTTGCTTGCCTGCGTCGAAGTCAGCACCTGTTCGCGTCCGAAAACAAGTTTATTGTCTATCACGGCAACCATAGCAACCTCCTATAAAATCTGTCTCTAATACGTATTTTAGACCCATTTAAATACGTACGAAAAGGAAAGTTAAACAATATATTCTTAGTATTTAGTTTACTGATGAACAGGGTTTCGAATCGTACTCCAGAGTAACCGGGAGGAGCCTGGTAGTATATGACCACACGCAGGATCTACTGGCGAGTAACAAGATTGAACAAATTGGATGCCATTAGGTTGAATTCAGGATAGTTTTGGTAGTTTCGATATTAAGGGAGTTATCGGAACAGCTCATCATGGCTGCCAGTGCGTTCAAAGAAAGCTACCTCTTCGTTTGATGACCATATGACAAGCCAGTCGCCAGAGTTTGCTACGTGACATTCGTTTCGCCCTGCCCGGTTGCCGCTTAGCCGGTGCATATTATGACGTCGCTTTAATATGTCCATTGACTCAGGTGTATTCTGTAGGACCAGGTCAATTAGCTTTTGAAGCTCAGATAAATCCCATTTACGGCGTTTTGCCTTTTTCTTTAAATCGCGGGAGAAGGCTGCAGAGAACTCTGCGGTTAACGTGCTCACTGTGCCATCGCCGCAGCGATCAGATCGGCGCCATTGTCAAACCGTCCTTTTTTGCCGGATGCAAGAAAAGCGTCCCCCTCGCGAATGGCCTCAAGGCTTTCGGCATTGGGCTCCTCAGGGGCAAAAGTCAACGGGATGCGATGGGTGTTGACCATTTGCTTGAAGAACGCGCGCGTCACGGATGACAAATCAAGTCCATAGTAGTCAGCCACTTCCGCCGCCTCGCGTTTGAGGTCGTCGTCAACCCTGATGGTTAATGTTGAGCTTGCCATTTTTAGACCTTCCAATAGCGTAAGTGCAACCTAAGTATAGCGCACATACAATTGCAGTTTATGTAATTACAATCAATTAACTAAGCGTTTTAGTGGTTGGCACGTCATGCATTGTATGCACGAAAAAGGCAACGCTCCCTTTCCGAAAGCGTTGTCTTTAACGCCCCCCACAGAGCACTTGCGTCGCAGTCAGGTATGTCATGCTGCCCTAGCAGCGACATGCGGCGCCTAGAAGCGTCGTTCCCAGCAGGAAAAGCGCTACGGATGCCGCGATCCAGTTGTTGTCGCCAGTCCTGGGGAGTGTCGCTGCGGTCGCGCTGGTGGCTTTAGGCTTGGAGGACGTAGACACTGTAGTCTTGGTCACCGTCGTCTTGGTCGTAATGATTGTCTTGGGTGTCGTAGCTGCAGGCTTCAGCGCAGGATCCGTCGTCGATCCCGAACCAGCTTTTCCTGCAGCAGGACCGGCACCGCCATCAGGCTCACCCGTCCCATCGCCTGATACCTCGCACCCGTCGGTCTCCCCCGCCGGAGGCGTGGCGCCCTCGGGCTCAACCACCACATGCGGTGCCACCGCACCGGCGGCATTCACCACACCACTAGCACCAAAGGTACCGCCAGCAGGCGTCACAAACCGTGCGGACACAAGCGACCCGCCCGTGCACGCTACGCCGCTATCGGCACCGGTCGCATCGAGCCACGAGGCGTCGACGGAAAGCCGACAGCCCGCCGCGCCATCGCCTAGGCCAGCATCCTGCAGATACACGCCGTAGGCGCGCACGCCCGCTCCGGACCCGGCGCCCGCAGCAACGACGCGCCCGCCGCCGCGCACGGCCATGTCGCCAGCGATCACGCCGGCGACCGCCTCGTCCGTAATATTGGCCCCGTCTGCCCGGGCATCGACGGTGCATCCGTCCACCACGAGCGCCTGCGAAACGTGGATCCCGCACTGCGAGCCCGTCGCCGTCAGGGTCCCGGTGCCGCGAAGCGTCAGGCTGCCCCACACCTCCATGCCGCACAGCGTGATGTCCGCATCGGGCGCATGCGACTCCGTCACGGAGTTCTGCCCGGCAAGCGTCAGCACCAGGTCGCCGTCGGCGCCGATGGCCTCGCCCGCGTAGCCGTTGAGCTCCAGATGGTCGGCATCGGTCCAGGCCCAGCCGGGGCCCGACACGCCCGGCTCGTAGTATGTCGCGCCCGCGATGATGAGGCTCTCCGCGCCCGCAGCATAAGAAGGCCCGCCCAGCAAAACGCATAGGCAGGCCATGGCAACAATCGCAATGTAATGACGGCTGGTGTAGGACTCGGCAGCAAACATACCCGCTCCGATCTTCGCGGGAGCCAATAGAATGTGCACCAGAAAATGCCCTGGTAGCAGCAGCTATTAGTTTAGCGAGATCGGGCGAGGGGCAAACGAATTACCTGTAAACGAACCCGGAAATTAGGCGTAAATCGTTTTGCCAGTCGGTGAAAGGAGGGGCCGAGCCCGGCATGGGGTCGCAGGCTACCAAGGGTACAGCGCCAGCCAACGACGCATTAGCTCTGACGCTCCTTAAAGATTCGCAAAGCTTTCTCTAGCTCGGGAATGTCATCGACGATTACTTTCCAAGCTAGAGATCGATCAACCTCTCGATAACCGTGCGCTACGAAGTTGCGAAAACCCCTAATATCATTCCAGGGATACTCCGGAAAAGCTGATTGGACTTCTTCAGAAAGATGGAATGCATCCTCAGCGATTCTGTAAACAGGGCTCATGATTGCGTCGTAGGCAAGTTCGCCTTCCTCGCTTCTATCGCAAACGAAGGAACTCTCCGTAGAGCCAAAATGGTCGATACGTTTAGTCAGCGTCTCGCAATCAGACAGAATGACATCGATGAGCTCAGCGTCTCGCTTACGCCGCTTCATAAAGACGCACCTCATCCTGTTCAATGTTTTTGCGGAAAGCCGGGCGCATGTGCTCAGGCGGATTAGTCACAATCTCAACCTCTCGCCCGAGCTCCTCTTCAAGTTCAAGGGAGATTTCGTATAACGTGCCAAACGTCATGCTGTCTCCGCAAACGAGGCGCAAATCGATATCACTATCTGGCGTCTGCTCGCCGCGGGCAAAAGAACCAAAAAGATACGCTTCGCGGACATCGTAGCGAGACAGTACGCGAGAAACAGCGGCAGATATGTCGACAAAAGGGTGACGCATAATTTCTTTCGCAAATTGACAACCGCATAGCGGAACACGGCCCGCGCCCCGTCATATGATTTCTAGC
>UQIB01000002.1 GCA_900541015.1 uncultured Collinsella sp.
GCGAGGCCGACTTCATCCCCTATGTGGAAAACGCGGAAGGCAAGTACACCTACGACGTGCCCGTTGAAGCGCTCGACGAGGACACCGCCTGCGCCGCGTGGAGCATTAAAAAGGAGCAGTGGTACGACCGCACACTCGTGTTCGAATCCGCCGGCGTCGATCTGCGCGCCGACGCGCTGAAGTAACGCCATGCGGTCGATTCTTCCCAAGGGGGAAAGCAGGAAGCGCCGCAGCATCGCGGCGCGCGCGATCGCCTGCGTTCTCGTCGCCCTGCTCGCGCTTCCCTTCGCGGGGTGCAGTGCGAACCCGAACGCGACCGGTGGCACGGCGGGCTCTCAGGAATACACTGTGAGCGTCTCGCTTTCCGGCGGGTCGGGGCGCGCAAGCATCGCCTCACCCACCACAATTGTGAAGGATGGCGACACCTACACCGCGACCATCACCTGGTCGAGTTCGAACTACGACAAGATGACCGTCGACGGCGTGGACTACGCGCCCGTAAACGACGGCGGCAACTCCACGTTCAAGATACCCGTCACGCTCGACGAGGACATCGCCGTGTCGGCCGAGACCGTCGCCATGACGACGCCGCACACCATCGACTACACGCTCTACTTCGACTCATCCACCATGAAGGAGAAATCGGGCGACGATGCAAGCGACGGCTCCCCTGCGGGAACGGCTTCAAGCGCCGCGGCCGACTTCCACAACGCCGATTTGGGCTGCGGCTGGGAGCCGACGGGGGCGCTTCAGCTTGAATACGCCGAGCACTTCACTGTCGACGAGTTCGAAGGCGGCCTGCGGCTTATCTGCGTTTCGAACGGGGAGCGCTTCCTCGTGGTGCCGCAAGATGCGAAGGTACCTGATGGGTTGAGCTCCGACATCGCGGTCATAAGGCGCCCCGCCGACAAGGTGTACCTCGTGTCGTCGGCGACGATGTGTCTGGTCGACGCGCTCGATGCAAACGACAATATCATCATGTCGGGCACGAAGGCTAACGATTGCTCGGTCGCGGGCTTCAAAAGCGCGCTCGAAAGTGGGGCGATCGCATACGGCGGCAAGTACAGCGCGCCCGACTACGAGCGAATATCGGCCTCGGGCTGCACGCTCGCCATCGAGAACACCATGATCAACCACACGCCCGATGTGAAGGAAAAGCTGCAGAAGCTCGGGCTCGTCGTGCTCACCGAACAGTCGTCGAGCGAGCCCGAAGCACTCGGGCGCCTCGAGTGGATTAAGCTTTTCGGCGTCCTGTTCGACAAGGAAGACGAGGCCGCGCACCTGTTCAACGAGCAGAAGGCCCGCGTCGAGCAAACGTCGGGGCTCGCGTCGTCAGGTAAAACCGTGGCGTATTTCTACATTAACTCGAACGGGGCCGCCGTCACGCGGCGGGCGGGCGACTACGTGGCGCAGATGATCGAGCTTGCAGGCGGCAGCTACGCACTCGATGACGCGCAGACGGCGTCGACGTCAGGTTCGTCAGTAACGCTCGAAATGGAGCACTTCTACGCGACGGCGAAGGATGCCGACATCATCATCTACAACGGCGCCATCGACAAATCGGTTGCCACCTTGAACGACTTTGTAGGCAAAAACGCGCTATTGTCGCAGTTCAAAGCCGTGAAGAATGGCAACGTCTGGGTTACAAGCGCCGACATGTACCAGCAGATGACTTCTACCGCCGACATTATCGACGAGCTGCACGGGGCGTTCACCGGCGATGACGCGAGCGACTTCCATTATCTGAGGAAGCTTGGCTAGCGTCATGAGAAGCCGGCTTTCCATGACATACGACGAATCGGGGCGCGTCGCGCGGTGTCGCGTCGTGACGGCGCTGCTCGCTGTTGCCCTCATCGTGCTCGTCGGGGCCAACCTGTGCATCGGGAGCGTGCTCGTGCCCGCAGACCACATCCCCGGCATCCTTTCGGGCGGCGCGGCCAATTCCATGGAAAGCCAAGTCATCTGGGAGATTCGCCTGCCGCGCGTGCTTTCAGCCGTGCTTCTCGGCGGGGCACTTTCGCTCTCCGGGTTCCTGCTGCAGACGTTTTTCAACAACCCCATCGCCGACCCGTTCATCTTGGGCGTCTCCTCGGGCGCAAAGTTCGTCGTCGCGCTTACGATGATCGTGCTTTTGGGCGCGAACCAGGCCATGTCCTCGCCGGCCATGGTGGCCGCAGCGTTTCTGGGATCGCTTATCACCATCGGCTTCGTGCTCCTCATCGCACGGCGCATAAGTTCCATGGCCATGCTCATCGTGGCGGGCGTCATGGTGGGATACATCTGCTCGGCGGCGACGAACTTTCTCATCGCCTTCGCCGACGACCAGTCCATCGTGAACCTGCACAACTGGTCTTTGGGTAGCTTCTCGGGTTCGAGCTGGGACGACATCGCGGTCATCGCGGTCGTGGTGATCACCGTGAGCGCATGCGTATTCGCGATATCGAAGCCCCTTTCCGCCTTCCAGCTGGGAGAAGCCTACGCGAAAAGCGTCGGCGTGAACGTCGCACGCTTCCGCGTGGTGCTCGTCCTTCTAGCGAGCATGCTCTCCGCCTGCGTGACCGCGTTCGCTGGTCCGGTGTCGTTCGTAGGCATCGCGGTTCCGCATCTCGTGAAGTCGGCGCTGAAGTCGTCGAAGCCCATCCGCGTGATTCCTGCGTGCTTCTTGGGAGGCGCCATCTTCTGCGCGGGTTGCGATTTGATCGCGCGCACGCTGTTCTCTCCCGTCGAGCTTTCCATCAGCGCCGTCACCGCCATCTTCGGCGCGCCGGTGGTTATCGCGCTCATGCTGAAGAAGCGGGTGAGGTAGATGGGGGAATTCGTGCCGCGGCCCAAAACGCTCGGAGGGGACATTCCATGCTTAGACAGTCCTAAGCTCGCACGAAAGCGCCAGAAGACACTTTCGGCTCGTGCGGAACTGCGCGCGGAACGCCTCCTTCGAGCGGAGTCGAACCTCGAAACCCCGGTCGAAACGCAGGCTGACGGAGCGCCGCTTTTCCGCATAAGCGACCTGTCGGCGGGCTACGACAAGAAGGTCGTAGTCGAAGGCGTCGATCTGGAGGTTCGCGCGGGCGACGTCGTGGCGCTCATCGGGCCGAACGGCTCGGGCAAGTCGACCATCTTGAAAACAATCACACGCCATCTGGCACCGCTTGCCGGCACGGTCGAGCTCGACGGTCGGGAGATTTCCCGATGGAAGACGGCGGAGTTCGCAAGGAACCTTGCCGTTATGCTGACAGATCGCGCCCGGACCGAGCTCCTCACCTGCCGCGATATCGTAGAGGCGGGAAGGCATCCCTACACCGGGCGAATGGGCACACTTACGCCCGATGACCATAATCGGGTCGACGAGGCCATGAAAACCGCACATGTGGAAGGGCTCGCCGAGCGCGACTTCATGCAGATAAGCGACGGGCAACGCCAGCGCGTCATGCTCGCACGCGCCATCGCGCAGGATCCGCGTGTGCTCGTGCTCGATGAGCCCACGTCGTATCTCGATATCCGCTACCAGATCGACCTGCTGCGAATACTTCGCCACCTTGCGAAATCGCGGAATGTGGCTGTCATCATGTCCATCCACGAACTCGAGCTCGCGCAGAAAAGCGCCGACAAGGTGATTTGCGTGAAGGACGGCCGGGTCTTCCGCGCCGGCGCACCCGAGGACATATTCACGCGCGAGACGATTGGCGAGCTCTACGGCCTTAAACATGGCACCTTCAACGAGCGCTTCGGCAGCGTGGAAATTGGGCGCCCACACGGCGATGCACACACGTTCGTCATCGCCGGCGCAGGTACGGGGTCGGCTGTGTTTCGCCAGCTCATCCGGCAGGGCAAGGCGTTCTACGCGGGCGTTCTGCACGAAGGGGACATCGACTGCGAGCTCGCGCGCGACCTGGCGACGGAATGCGTGGCCGAGCGCGCCTTCGAGCCGATCGGGGATAAAACCATAGCCCGCGCCAAAGAGCTCCTCGTCCACTGCGCGCACCTTATCGTGTGCCCCGCCGCCTTCGGCACCATAAACGCCCGCAACGCAGAGCTCGTCGAGTTCGCACGCTCGCATGGTATCGAGGTCATGCGAGCGTGCGAAGGCGCATCGGAGGATTCCAATGGATACGCCTAGGCGCGGCCCAAGAAATCGTCCGCATCCCCATCTGACACTATTTCACCGCAACTTAGAAGGTGTCGGCGTATAACGCTTCACCCCAAATTAAATTGATTCGTTGAATAGACACATTCAAAATCTTTAGACTTCGTTTAATCTACAAGTGGGTATTATCACACATTAAGCACACGTGAAAGGATATACCCATGTCGCTTACACAGTCAGCAGAGCGTGCAGCGCTTAACAAGCTCATCGATTATCTCGACGACAACCCGCAAGAAAACATCGACAAAATCATGGACCTCGTGAACAAGCTGGTCCCCAATCGCGTATTTCCTGTACAGCGAGAGGCATTCACCAATGTCATCAAGAGCCGCGGCAATTGGTATGACCTGATCATGCGTGTGTTCAGCCTTAATCCCCAGATGCGAACCAAACTGCTTAAGACCCTCATTGTCGACGCCAACCTGCTTGCTTGGCCAGAGCAGGAAAAGAACCGCGAAAAGTACCAGTGCAACGTTCCGTGGGCCATCCTGCTCGATCCCACGAGCGCCTGCAACCTGCATTGCACGGGCTGCTGGGCCGCCGAGTACGGCTACAAGCAGAATCTCTCGTTCGAAGACATCGACTCTATCGTTACGCAGGGCAAAGAGCTCGGTACGCATATCTACATCTATACCGGCGGCGAGCCGCTCGTCCGCAAGCACGACCTGATCAGAATTTGCGAAAAACATCAGGACTGCGTGTTTCTCTGCTTTACCAACTCCACGCTGATCGACGAGGCCTTCTGCGACGACATGATTCGCGTAGGTAATTTTGTCCCCGCCATCAGCGCCGAGGGCAATGAGCACACAACCGACGCCCGCCGCGGCGAAGGTACCTACGCAAAGATCGAGCACGCCATGAAACTCCTGCGTGAGCGCGACTTGCCGTTTGGTATCTCCACCTGTTGGACCAGCGCCAATGCCGATACGGTTGCTACCGAGGAGAACATGGACTGGATGATCGGCGAGGGAGCACTCTTCTGCTGGTACTTCCACTTTATGCCGGTTGGCCGCAACGCAACCCCCGAGCTCATGCCCACGCCCGAGCAGCGCGAGCACATGTATCACTTTATCCGCGAAATGCGCGAGAAGAAGCCGCTGTTTACGCTCGACTTTCAAAACGACGGCGAGTTTGTAGGCGGGTGTATCGCCGGAGGTCGCCGCTACCTGCACATCAACGCCACCGGAGACGTGGAGCCGTGCGTGTTCATCCACTACTCAAACGCCAACATCCACGATGTGAGCTTACTCGACGCGCTGCGCTCTCCCCTCTTTATGAAGTACTACGAAAACATGCCGTTCAACGACAACTACCTCAAACCATGCCCCATGCTCGAGAATCCCGACGTGCTGCCCAAAATGGTCGCCGAGAGTGGCGCAATGAGCACCGATCTCATCGAGAAGGAGTCACCCGAGCAGCTGCGCGAAAAGACCCAGCCTGCCGCCGAGGCATGGTCACCTGTCGCCGACCGCATCTGGAACGACTCCGACGATCCGCTATACGCCAAGCGTCACGAGGATAAGTCACAAGGTATGGCCGATAGCGACATGCACAAGTTCGAAAAACAGGGCCGCACACTCAAAAACGGCGATTAATGCTGCCCTACACGACAAACGCTCAGAAATGAAGCGGAGCAGTCTCGAGGCTCATCTTCGAGGCTGCACCGCCTTACCATCAAAACAGTTTTACTAAGTTGCGGTGAAATAGGGACTAGATCGGCCTTCCAATAACCAAAACGATCCCTATTCCACCGCAACTTCTTTAAGTTGTTGAATTATCGATGCTATTCGAAGCGAGATTCCAGACTCGACAGGCCATTAAGAGTCAGGTCGTTGGCGACCTCAGAGACGCGCTCGATAGGAACCGAGCCGTCAGACAGTGCCCACGTGCGATAGATACCGATAATACCCGACAGCAAAAACGCCAGATAATAGTCGAACATCTCGTCCTTGAGACCTTGGGGCAGCAGATCGCGCTCGGCAATCTCATGTTCGAGCGGCGCACGGAGACGAGCCATGAAATCATCGAGCGGAATATTCTCGATCAGCTGACGATTGAGCACTAAGTTGTTGCACAGCGCCTCATTAACGGTTTTAAAGAAGGTCGCCGCCGCGCCCAGGGCGCGCTCATTGGTGTCGCCGTCCATGGAAGCAAGCGTTTTCTCGACCGAGTCGACAATCATCTCCACCACATCGACGGCAATGGCATCGAGCAGGCCGTCAACCGTACCAAAGTGAACGTAAAAGGTCTTGCGGTCGACATTGGCCTCGCGCGCGATGGCACTCACCGTAATGTCTGCCAGCGGCTTTTCCATGAGCAGGCGCTCGAAAGCGGAAAGGATGGCATTACGGCTGCGAACGATGCGGCGGTCAAGACGCGGTTTGCTGGTTGCCATGGGCATGTCCCTTCGATATGCGAGCATTCATCAACAGATGAGAGATAATCTACGTAAGAGGATTATCCCCCATACAGCACAAATATGCCCCGCATCATGAAGAACGCACGACTGCCCTACTGCGACTTAGGGTGCTTCTTCTTATTGAGTGCCGACGGAGATACGCGAATACCGTCGCCTGTCTGGCGCACATAGGCTTTATGAGCCGGCTTAGCGGTCCCAGAAGCCTTCTGAGCCTGCTTCTTGGGATCAACGGTAACAGCATTCGCGGGGTGCGGCTTAGTGGGCGCAGAGGGCGTCTGAGGCGCGCGGCCGAGCTTGCGCATCACACGATCCCAGCGCGCATGGATGCTCTCGTTGTGAGCGCTCTTAAGCCCCAGCAGGGGCGCAGCCAAAATGGTCGGTGCAATAAACGTAATGAGGCGCCACAGCAGATAGCCGGCGGTCGATGCCGAACCGAAGAAATGACCCAAGAACAATGCAAAGCCGCCCTCAGCGCCACCAGTTCCACCGGGCAAGGGAACCGCAGAGCTCAGCAGCTGGACAAAGGCGCTCGCGGCCATGACCGAGAAAAAGTCGACCTCGTGGTGGCCAAAGGCAAGCATCAGGAAATACGGCACCAGATAGAAAAACGCGAGCTGCAGCATGGTGATAAACACGGTGAGCAGCATGGAAGAAAAATGTCCGGCTGAAAGCTTGAACTTCTCGGAGAAGGAGTAGATCTCGCCATCGACAAACGTGCGCCATCCCTCGATCTTAGTGGCCGAGACACCAATGCGCTCAAGCCAATTGATGATGCAATGGGCGACGCGCGTGACGGTCTTAGGCATGAGCGCGACGGCGAAGATGCCCAGCAAGATGCAGCAGTGCCCACCAAAGCTAAAGACACACAGCAGCGTCATGTCGCCATAGCGCTCGGAAAAAAACGGCATGCGAGCAAGCAGTAGGATAGCGCCCCAGGCAACGAGGCCAAACTGATACACGATAAAGCGCGTGAACTGCGTGGCGCCAGCCTCGCCGACATTTTGGCCCGCCTTGGTCAGGCGGTAGATCTGGGCGGGAGTCGAGCCCATCATCATGGGCGTCAGGTTGCCAAAGAAGATGCCGCTCGCCTCGACCGAAATCAGGTCGCGGATGCCGACGGGTGAAAATGGGTCGAGCCAGACGGCGATCGCATAGGCCACAATGCCAAAGAACAGATACATGAACATGCAAAGACACGCGACAACGAGCCATGGCGCCTGGACGCTCGACATTGCGGCCCAGAACTGCCCCATCTGCCCGGTTACCACCAGATAGACGATATAACCCACCAGCACGACGCCGATAAAGATGGCGCCGCGGCGTGCGCTCTTATTGTCATCTCCGCCCGAGGCCTCAACCTCGACCTGGGGCTTAGACGTATGCTGAGAGGACTCCGTCATGAGACTCCTTCTAACAGTCAAAATATCTTGGATATTGTACCCGCAAGGACCATAGACAGAACGCAAAGCTCTGGTTCAAACGGGAATTGCAGACGGTTGTTTGAAAATAAAAAACCCGGCCTTCCATGGGAAGCCCGGGTATCAAATGCGTGGTAGCCCGTACCAGATTCGAACTGGTGATCTCCGCCTTGAGAGGGCGGCGTCCTAAACCGCTAGACGAACGGGCCACATGGCATCTGCACTGCCGTGCTGCGAGGAAATATATTACGGGACAAAAAACGTCAGCGCAAGAAGAAATTCCAAATTGCCGAAAAATTGTCGGCAGGTTATGGAACACGCAGGTAAACTGGGTAGCTAATTCAAGTTGAGATGGACCAAAAGAGCTTCGCGATCGTTGGGAATGTTGTCTTCGATCACGGCGTCGAGGGCGGAGTTGAGAAGCTGACCCAGTTCCGGCCCGGGCTTGACTCCGGCACGGATCAGGTCGCCGCCGTTGATGGCGAGCATCTTGAGCGTATAGGGCTCCCCTGCCTTCAGCAGCTCGTGCGCCATCGCGCGCATCTCCTCAATCGTCTCAACGTAATAGAAGCACGACGGGGCCTTGCCGAGCGTGTCAGCACGCTTAAGGTCCATGAGCTCGTCAATCAGACGGGCCGTGTCGACGCCCTCACCCGAAAGCGCGCGCATCATATTGAGCAGGCAGGAGCGCTCGGGGCGCAGCGGCTTATCGTGATATTTGATGAGCAGGCAAACGTCGCGCACCAGGTCGTGCGAGAGTGCCAGGCGATCCATAATGACGCGCGCTTTCTTGGCGCCGAGCTCGGGATGACCGTAGAAGTGTCCGCTGCCGGCGTGATCGACCGTAAAGCACTCGGGCTTGGAGACATCGTGCAAAAACGCCGCCCACATAAGGCTCGACGATGGCGCGACGCCGTCGCACAGCGCCAGCTCCCCTGCCACCGTCAGCACACGGGCGATATGCTCGTAGACGTTAAACGCATGGTAGACACTTCGCTGATCAAACCCGCGACCCGCTGCCAACTCGGGCACAGCGGCACAGATGAGCTCGGGATAGCGAAGCATCGCGTCTCCCCCATGACCGGTCGAAAGAATGCCCTCGAGCTCAATACCCACACGCTCGCGCGCCACGGCATCGAGCAGCGGCGCGCACTCGGCAAGCGCACGCTTGGTCTCGGACTCAATCATAAAGTCCAGACGGCAGGCAAAGCGCACCGCACGCAGCATGCGCAGGGCGTCCTCGTTAAAGCGACGCTTGGGATCACCGACAGCGCGAATCAGCTTGCGCTCCAAGTCACCCTGGCCGTCGTAGCGGTCGACAAGCCCGCGCTCGGGATGCCAGGCCATGGCGTTGACGGTAAAGTCGCGGCGGGCCAGATCGTCCTCGAGCGAGGCGGCACGCTCGACACTCTGAGGATGGCGCCCATCGATGTAAAAGCCATCCAGGCGGTACGTGGTGACCTCGATACGCTCGCCATCGGAAATAGCCGTGATTCCGCCAAATTTAATGCCCGACTCCACGACCGCGATATCAGCGGCCTCGAGCGCCGCTTTGGACTCCTGCCACAGGCCGCTACAGCACATATCAACATCGTGGCTGGGGCGCCCCATCAGGGCGTCGCGCACCCAACCGCCTACGTACCAAGCCTCAAGACCAGCCGCCTCAAGCGCGCGCAGGACGCGCAGGGAGGCATCGGACGGTTGCGTACCGTTGAGCGAAACATTGCACATGCCTATGGCCTCCTGCGACTATCAAATTGGCTATCGATTGCGTCAGCAAGAAGTCTAGCAAGAAACAGCCTCCACTGCACACGCAAGTCCGATAAACAAAAACGCATCCGTCCTAGTCTAAGACGGATGCGAAATAATCAAACTATTCAGGCAAGGTGCAGGGACTAGCAGACCTGGCGAACCTCGATGTGCTTCTTATATTCGTCCACCTTGGCAAAATCGCCCAGACCGGGGCACTCGACCACGTTGGCGCCGGTAGCCATCGAAAGGCGCAGGGCGTCCTCGACACGCTCGGGGGCGTCGTGCCACACGGACAGGAAGGCAGCGAGCGAGGAATCGCCGGCGCACACCGTCGACAGCAGCTTGACGTCGAAGGTGCGGTTGGCAAACCAGATATGCTCGCCGTTGGAGAAGTACGCGCCATCGCCACCAAGGGTCAGCAGCACGTTCTTGGCGCCCTTGGCATGAAGCTCAGCCATAGCGCCCTTGACGGACTCATCGTCGCCACCGCTCACCTTAATGCCAAAGATATCAAGCAACTCGTCGTCATTGGGCTTGATCAGCAGCGGCTCCATGGCAATGAGATCTGCCAGCTGATGGCTCGAAATGTCGAGAACGAACTCGGCACCCTTGGCCTTGACGCGGCGCAGAACCTCGGCCAGGAAGCCCTCGGAAGTGTTGGGAGGCAGCGAGCCGCTGATTACCAGGCAGGTCATGTCATCGAGCGAATCGATGAGCTCAAACATCTCCTGCTCTTTGGCCTCGTTGATGGCGGCACCGGCGTTGACCATGTTGTACTCGGTGTCGGGGCCGGCATTGAGGAACACGTTGACGCGCGTGATGCCGTCGGTCCACACGGGCTTGACGGGCACGCCCAGGGCCTCGGCGCCCTTGACGATGAACTCGCCCGAGAAACCAGCGAAGAAGCCCAGGATCGTGGTGTCGACACCGTAGTGGTCAAGCGTAAACGAGAC
The DNA here is from genome assembly GCA_900541015.1 of uncultured Collinsella sp. Lineage (GTDB taxonomy): Bacteria > Actinomycetota > Coriobacteriia > Coriobacteriales > Coriobacteriaceae > Collinsella. The sequence goes on from UQIB01000002.1 coordinate 10,687, forward strand.
GTTGAGGCCCTTGCCGTTGGGCGTATAGACGGCGTTGCGAGTACGCGTGACAGTGTTGGCAGCAAGGCCGTCGCAGGCGATGTTGTAGTCAATGGCGGGATTTGCAGTGAGCGTGTAAATCATGAATGTTCCTTTCACGAAGCAACGTGTTAATGAAAGTATATTCCACGCATCGATAAAAGGCTAGGACAACTCGGTGAACGGTGTGGAAGCGATGAAGTACGGCGGGACACCTCTCCCCCGTGGCGGAACAAAAAGGCGCCCCAGCCGAAACCGGGGCGCCGCATGCGCACGAATATGTCGCGTTTCGATTACTGACGATCGAGCTTGCGGACAGCAACGCGCTTGCTGTACTCGTCGACGTGACCGAAGTCGCCGATGCCGACGGACTCGGCAACGTTGGCGCCGGTGGCCATAGCGAGCTTCATGGCCTCCTCGACGTTGTCGCGATCCCTGTACCACTTGTGCAGGAACGCAGCGAGGGTGCAGTCGCCGGCGCAGACGGAAGAAACCAGCTTGATGTTGAACTCACGCTTGGCGTACCAGATGTCCTCGCCGTTGGAGAAGTAAGCGTCGCCGCGGCTACCACGGGTGAGCAGCACGTTCTGAACGCCAGCGTCGTGAGCCATCTTCATGGCAACGCGGACCTCGTCGTCGGTGTCGACCGGCACGCCGAAGATGGCCTTCATCTCGTGATGGTTCGGCTTGATGAGCAGCGGCTTCTTGTGAGCGAGCTCCTTGAGCTTGTCGGAGGACAGGTCCAAGACGACGTCGGCGCCACGAGCCTGAGCGTGCTCCATGACCTGAGCCAGGAAGTCGGGCGTAGCTTTGGGAGGCACGGATCCGGAGACGATCAGGCACTCAAGATCGCCCGCGGTATCCAGGATGTTGTAGAGCTCCTCCTGGTGCTGCGGCGTAATAGGAGCACCCGGGTTCAGGATGCCGTACTCGTGCTGGCCATCGTTGACGTAGGTGTTAATGCGCGTGATACCGTCGGTCCAGACCGGGCGGCAGAGGCAACCCAGGTTCATGACCTCCTCGACGATGAACTTGCCCGTGAAGCCGGCGAAGAAGCCGAGCGCGACGGTGTCGACGCCCATCTTCTTAAAGGCGAAGGACACGTCGAGGCCCTTGCCGTTAGCCGTGTAGCTGGCCGAGCCGGTGCGGACGTTCTCGTCGGGCTCGAGCGGAGAGCTCGAAACCGTCATGTCGACAGCCGGGTTAGCGGTTAGCGTGTAGAACATTTACAGTACCCCCTGTATATGTGAGGGCCGCGTGGCCGGCCCATTCCAACCACGCGGTTACCTCTGATACCAAATTAGCGAGCTGCGGACTCGAGCAGTGCCTTGACCTCGACAGCGGTGTTGCAGGCGAGCGCTTTCTCGGCGAGCTCGTCGCACTCGGCCTTGGTCCACTGGCTGATGGTCTTGCGGGCGCGCAGGATGGACGGAGCGCTCATCGAGAACTCCTCCAGGCCCCAGCTGATCAGCAGCGGCTCGAGCAGCGGATCGGCAGCGGCCTCGCCGCACATACCGACCATGATGCCGGCCTTCACACCGCTCTCGATGATGTTCTTGAGCGAGCGGAGCACGGCGGGATAGTAAACCTGGTACAGGTTGGAGATGGTGTCGTTGCCACGGTCGGCGCACATGGTGTAGCCGATCAGGTCGTTGGTGCCGATGGAGAAGAAGTCGGCGACCTCGGCAAGACGGTCTGCGAGCAGCGAAGCGGCGGGCGTCTCAACCATAATGCCGACCTCGATGTTCTCGTTGAACTTGCGACCCTCTTCGGTCAGCTCGGCCTTGCACTGCTCGACGAGCTCCTTGACGGCCAAGACCTCCTCGACGCAGGTGACGAGCGGGATCATGATCTTGACGTCACCGAAGGCGCTGGCGCGCAGCAGAGCGCGGAGCTGGACCTTGTACTGGTCGGGATTGGCCAGGCAGTAACGCACGGCGCGGAAGCCCATGAAGGGGTTATCTTCCTTGACCATGTGCAGATACGGAATCTCCTTGTCGCCACCCACATCGAGCGTGCGGATGATGACCGGAGCACCCTTGAGCGCGCTGGCGACCTTACGGTAGGCGTTGAACTGCTCCTCCTCGGAAGGAAGCTCAGCAGAGTCCATGAACAGGAACTCGGAGCGGAACAGACCGATGGCCTCGGCGTCGTGATCGAGCGCGTTGGGCACGTCATCGGGGTTACCGATGTTGCAGGCGATGATCTTCTTGATGCCATCGGCAGTCACGGACGGCTTGCCACGGAAGGCCTCGAGGGCTGCCTTCTCAGCAGCGAAGGCCTCGGCCTTGGCGGTGTAGGCAGCGAGCGTCTCCTCGTCGGGATCGGCCTCGACGATACCCTTGCCACCGTCGACGACAACGGTCATGCCATTGCGCAGAGCGGTGCAGCTGTTGGAAACCGAAAGGACAGCCGGGATCTCGAGGGCGCGCGCAATGATCGCGGAGTGCGACGTGCGGCCACCGGTCTCGGTGACGATACCGGCAACGTGGGCCTTATCGATCGTGGCAGTCATGGACGGCGTGAGGTCGTGCACGACAACGACGGTGTTCTCGGGCAGGACGGAGAGGTCGACGACCTCCTTGCCCAGCAGCTCGGCCAGAATACCGGTACGGATGTCGGCGATGTCGGCCGCGCGCAGACGGAACATCTCGTCGTCCATGGACAGGAACATGTTCTCGAACATGGTCGAGGTGTCCATGAGCGCCTGCTCGGCGCAGGTGCCGCCGTCAATGGCGGCGTTGATGGCGTCGGTCATGCCCGGGTCCTGAGCCAGGACAATGTGTCCGCTCATGATCTCGGCCTCGGCCTCGCCCACCGTCTCCTTCATGTGGTCGGCCTGAGCCTGGGTCTTCTCGCAGAAGACCGAAAGAGCGGACTGATAGCGCTCCTTCTCTGCTGCCGAATCAGCAACCTCGTGCGGCTCAAACGTCAAGTCGGGATCGACGGCAACCATGACGGTGCCGATACCGATGCCCTCGGAAGCGTTGACTCCCTGATACATTCCCATTCCTCTCTCCGTGTCATGTGATAAAGCGTTTTGCCATATCCATGACAAAAGAGCGCAGCTACCTTACAACAGGTCACTGCGCCCCCAAATATGAACTTAGTTGTTCAACATGCGACCCGTTTGAGTTCTACTCGCCAAGACCGCTCTTGATGAGCTCGATGGCAGCAGCCAGAGCCTCGGCCTCGTCAGCGCCGTCGCACTTGACCTCGACCTCGGTGCCGCAGGGGATACCAGCAGCCATGAGGGCCATCGGGGACTTGCCGTTGACCTCCTTCTCGGGGGTAACGACCGTCACGTCACAGGCATACTTGCCCATGGTGGAGGCGAACAGACCAGCCGGACGCATGTGCAGACCCTGAGGATTAACGAGGGTAGCCTTCTCAGAAACCATAATTGACTCCTTTTTGTGTTTAACCCCTGTCATGCATGTGGCAGGAGTCAGATTCACGACGTTGTTTATATTAACTCACATCAAACGGTTTTTCATTATGTTTCAGACGAATTATTGGACAGATGTGTTTGTCGTCCGCTTGCTCGCCCACAGGGGCCCGCGCGTGGCCTGTGAGATTTCCTGCTCTACAGTCCTGCTCGCACGGAGAGCACATTAAGTGCTCTTCGGCTCGTGCGAAACTCGCGATAAATCTCACAGGCCGCGCGCGGGCCCCTGTGGGCGAGCAAGCTGCGGAAACTCAGTCGGTCCAAAGTAATGTCGGCTGAAAGGAATTCTGGCTGATGATCTGTTCGCGACAAGGACTCGATAGGCGGCCCCCTCTATGCCCTTTTATAAGTTGCGGTGAAATAGGGACTGAATTTGGGGTTGAATCGTTTAAACAGTCCCTATTTCACCGCAACTTATGGGAGGGATAGAAAAAGGCGGGGGCTCCTGGTGGAGTCCTCGCCTTTTGTACAGGGGGCGATGGTATTCGCGTACCGTGGAATTAGACCAGACGGGCGTTGATCGTCTTGGCGATCTCGGCGGCGTCGGTGGAACCCTTGACGGTGGCACGGAAGTTCTCGTCCATGAGCGCCTCGGCGACCTTGGACAGGATCTTGAGGTGCGTAGTGCCGGCCTGGGCACCGGGGATGAGCAGGGCGATAGCCACGTTGACGGGAGCGCCGTCCATGGTGTCCCAACCGGTCACGCCGGACTCGTCCTTGACGACGATGACGGCAGCCTCGGTAATGGCGTCGGACTTGGCATGCGGGATGGCGAAGCCCTCCATCATGCCCGTGGTGCCCTCGGCCTCGCGGGCCAGGAAGGCATTCATCACGGCGTCGGCGTCGCTGGCGATACCGGCCTTGACAGCCTGGTTGGAAACGAAGCTCAGAGCCTCGTCACGAGAAGCGAAGTCCTCGGCGACAAAGACGTTCTCGACCTTCACGAAGTCGGCAGCCTCGGCCTTGGGAGCCTCGACGGCAGCGGCCTTGGGGGCCTCAACCGGCTTGGCTGCAGGAGCGGCCTTCTGATTCTTCTCGAAGTCGTACTTCTTGAAGGCCACGAACAGGATGCCACCGACCACGGCGCCGATGAGGATTGCGAGGACCCACAGCGGACCGTTCTCGACAACGGGCAGGACCAGGAAGCCACCGTGAGGCGCCGGATCGTGAACGTTGAACATAATGGTCAGGATCGAAGCGATAGAGGAACCGAGCATCATGATGGGCATGACGGGCCAGATGTTCTTGGTCATGAACGGAATGGCGCCCTCGGTGATGTGGGTGCAACCAAGGATGAGGTTGACGACACCGGCGTCATGATCCTCCTGGCTGAAGTACTTCTTGCCGACGACGACGGCGAAGGTGGTGATCAGCGGCGGAACGATGCAAGCGGCGGAGACGGCAGCCATGAAGTTGGTGCCGAAGTTGTAAGTGTCGGTGCCAACACCGGCGGCCAGAGCCTCGGTGAGCATAGCGGTACCGGTGACGTAAGCAGCCTTGTTGACCGGGCCGCCCATGTCAAAGGCGCACATGCAGCCAATGGCAAGACCCAGGACAACGGCGCCAGAGGCGGACAGGCCCTTGAGGAAGTCCATCATGGCGGTGTTGATGGCAGCCATGGGGCCGGAAATGCCGAGCATGACCAGGCCGACGATAGCCGTCGAGAACAGCGGGTACAGGAAGATAGCCTTGAGGCCGTCCAGATTCTTGGGCAGACCGGCAAAGACCTTCTCGAGCAGCAGGATGACATAGCCGGCGAGGAAGCCGCCGACGATGCCGCCCAGGAAGCCGAAGCCCACGCCGGCGCCACCGGCGTCGATCATGCCGGTCTCGGCGTTAACAGGCAGGCCCTGGATGGCGATCATACCGGCAACAAAGCCGGGGACGAGCGCCGGACGCTTGCCGATGGACTCGGCGATGTAGGCGGAAAGCACCGGAACCATGAGGTTCATGGCGATGCCGCCGATGATCTTGAGCATCGCAGCAAAGCTGTTGTAGTCAGACGCCGTCGAATCGAAGGACGTAATGCCCCACAGGAACGAAACGGCGGTCAGAACACCACCGGCAACGACGAAGACCAGCATGTGGCTGACGCCGTTCATAAGGTGCTTGTAGATGATGTGGCCGATGGACTCCTTCTCCTCGACCTCGTCCTCGACATCGGCAGCGGCTGCAACCGTGCTGTCGCCCTTGGCGGCGAGCGCGCGGTCAATCAGCTTACCGGCGGCCTCAACGGACAGGGCCTTGGAAACACCAACGGAAACCATGGGCTTGCCGGCGAAACGCTCAGCCTGGACATCCTTGTCGGCTGCGACGACGACGGCCTTGGCACCAGCGATCTCACTCTTGGTGAGCTCGTTCTCGACACCGACCTGGCCATGAGTCTCGACCTTAATGGTCAGACCGCGCTCGGCAGCTGCCTTCTCCAGCGCCTCCTTCGCCATGAAGGTGTGCGCAATGCCGGTCGGGCAACCGGTCGCGGCGATGATGTCAAACTTAGCCATGTGTCCCTCCTTCTTGAGTACAGCGCCCGCGGGCGCTCCCCTACACGCGCTTCGATGCGCGTTTTTCCACAACTGAAAGATACCAACCTACCGTCCGCGTGAGAAGAGACAAGGTGCAATTCTCCGGTGAAAGGTTCTTTCATAACCGTAACGGTAGATGAAAGTTTACCATCAACACTTGAAAGGGCAAGGTGTATCTTGTAATTGAAAATCCGCCTATACTATGACATTACAAAACGAGTCCGATTTTCATGCCAACCAGGAGCCATCCATGACCGATAGTAGCAAGAGCGCACTTTCCCTCATTAGCACCCACCAGGGATACAGCGAGTCCGAGCAGCGCATTGTCGACTATATATTGGAGCACCAGTCCGAGGCGCCGCGCCTCACGGCGGCTCAGCTCTCGCGCGCTGCCGCCACGTCCGAGGCAACCGTTTCGCGCTTCTGCCGCAAGCTGGGCTTTGGTAGCTTCCGCAGCTTTCAGTTTTCGTTGGCGAGGGATTTGGAAAGCCAGCGAAACGAGGGCCTGACTGACGAGGTCTCGCTCGACAATATGGAGCAGAGCCTCAAGAACATCTTGGCTGCCAAGGTGAGTGAGCTTAATGCGACCATCGACGGGATCGACCACGATACGCTGGCGGCTGTTGTGCATGCCCTTAAGCATGCAGGGGTTATTGAGTTTGCGGCTGTGGGCAATACGAACGCGGTCGCGCTCGATGCGACGTTTAAGTTTTCGCAGCTGGGCCTGCGCTGCATGGCGAGTACCATTAGCGAGACATCAATCGGCTTTGCGCTCACGTTGCGCCCGGGTGACGTCATCGTGCTTATCTCAAACTCCGGCAAATCGCGCCGACTGAATCGCATGGCAAAAGCGGCTCGCAACTGCGGCGCAACCGTAGTCGTCATCAGCAGCGATAGCAAGTCTCCACTTGCGCGCCTAGCCGACTACACCTTTAATACTGTCAATCACGAGGCACTGCTGACAACGGGCGACTTCGCGTTCTCCAAGATGAGCGCCACGATGATCATCGAAGTCATCTACAACTTCCTGCTGCCCGAGATTGAAGACGCTCGCGAGCATATCAGCTACTACGAGGAACTCATCCAGCCGGATAAAGTCGTTGAGTAAAACGCGAAGTGGGACAAAAAATTCAGTCTATTTTGTCCCACCAACACCGCTGATACGGCCTAACCTCGAGCTTCTTCGAGCATCTGCTTGGCGTGCGCCAGGCTTGCCTCGGACTGATCGCCGCTCAACATGCGGGCGATCTCGGCGGTACGCGCTTCGCCGGTTACCTCGTCCAAATGCGTCTGGGGAACATCGCCCGGTTCCTTGCTGACAACATAATGTTTGTCAGCCATGACGGCGACCTGCGCCAAGTGGGTTACGACAATCACCTGATGCGTAGCGGCGAGATCTGCCAGCACGCCCGCGAGTGCACGCGCCGTGGAGCCACCGACACCAGCATCGACCTCGTCAAACACAAGCGTATCGACACCGTCCGCATTACCGAGGACAACTTTGCTTGCCAACATGACGCGGCTGAGCTCGCCGCCCGACGCAATTCGACGCAGGGGACGCGGCGTCAAGCCGGCACCGCTGCGGTATAGCAGCTCGTAGCTCGAAGGACCAACGGGCGTCCACTCAGCACGGGGAAGATCGCGCGACTCCCAGACGAGCTCGGCGCCGCCCATCTCCAGGCGAGCCATCTGGCGGCAGACCTCGTGGCAGAAGCGCGGGGCCGCCGTATTGCGAGCGCGCTTAAGTGCCTTGGCAGCGGCAAACAACTCGCGCTCGGCGCTCCAGAGTGCCTCACGCGCCTTTTTGATCTGCTCATCACCATCATCGACCAAGGACAGCAGCTCTTGCGAGCGATCGCGCATAGCAAAAACATCGTCCATGGTGGGACCCCACTGACGCAACAGGCCCTTGAGGTCGGAATACCGCTCACGCATGCGATCGAGCTCGCGCGGATCGAAGGCGACGCCATCGCGATAGGCACGAAGCTCGTTCGCGCAATCCTCAAGGGAGATACAGGCGTCCGAAAGCGTATCGGCAATGTCGCCCAGTTTGCGATCGACGGTAGCCATTCGGGAAAGCTCTGCCACGGCGCTGTTCACGGCATCGAGCGCTCCCCCTTCGGCGGCAAGCGATGCATGGGCATCGCTAGCCGTGGCAACCAGTACCTCGGCATGTTCGGAGCGCGGCAGCAGTTCCTCGAGTTCCTCGTACTCGCCCGGTTTGGGGTCGACCTTGCCGATGCGCTCGAGGGCAAAACGCGCTTCCTCGACGCGACTCCCCTGCGCACGCGAGGCCTCCTCGACGCGACGGACCTCCTTGGCAGCCGCGCGCGAGGCTTTAAAGCAGGCGCGGTACACATCCAGCGCCTCAAGCGCAGAGCGCCCCGCCCAGGCATCGACCATCGCAACGTGATGCGCCGGATCGAGCAAGCGCTGATGCTCGTGCTGGCCGCACAGATCCATCATCACGCCAACGCGCTCCGAAAGCTCGCGCACACTGGCGATGCGGCCGTCAATCTTCACGCGGCTGCGGCCCTCGGCAGAAAGGCTACGCTGAACGGTGAACCCCTCCGTGTCGTGCGGCCCGTCAAACAGCCGCGCCTCGACGCTCGCCAGCGCCTCGCCCTCGCGCACCGTCGACGAATCCGCGCGCTCACCCAAAATAAGCTTGAGGGCCGAGAGCAGCGCGGTCTTGCCGGCGCCGGTCTCGCCGGTCAGGACAGTCAGGCCGGCACTCGGCACCAGCGTCGCCTCGCGAATGAGTGCAATGTTGGAAACCTGCAGCTCATCGATCATGACGGACTCCGTAGAATACACGGCTCACCGAGTTATAGAAGCTCTCGGGGCCGTAATCGAGAAGCAGCACATCTCCGGGACCGTGGCGCACGGCCACGCTCTCAACGGTGCCATCGCAGGTAATAAACTGTCCATCGATAGCAATCGCCGGAACACTCGGACGGTCATCAGACATAAAGATCTCGACGACATCACTCGGCGAAGTCAAAAAGGCACGAGCCTGAATGGTGTGCGGCGCAATGGGTACGCAGACCATGCCCGTATAGTCGGGGCTCACGATGGGGCCGCCTGCGGATAGTGCATAGCCAGTGGAGCCGGTCGCCGTGGACACGACCACGCCGTCGCCACGCAGGCGATCGATATGGTGGCCGGACACCGTGATGTCAAACTCGACCATATCGGACAGGGGGCCGCGCGTGAGCGCCATGTCGTTGAGGGCGAACGTGCGCACGACATCCTTCGTACCGTCTTCGCGCACGGACACGATATCCGCAGCGATGGTGGCGCGACGGCTCACATGCAGCTCGCCGGACAGGGCGTCGCTCACGACCTGCAGAATGTCGCGCTCCTCGGGACTCGCAGCAGTTAAAAAGCCCAGGTGACCATAGGAAAGACCGAGGATAGGAATCTCGCGATGGTTGAGGATGCGGGCAGCGCGCAGCAACGTACCGTCCCCGCCGAGCGTAATGACCAGATCGGAGCCGTCAATATCAGGCGTGCTCTGAATCTTTGATCGCTGGTCGGCAGCCCATGCAACCTCATAGCCCTGGCGCGTCAGCCAAAGCTCGAGCATCAGGCCGCTCTCGACCGCCTCTTGCTTGTAGTAATTGGGAACCAGAAAGACCTTCATAGCGTTGCAGCTTTCTCGCTCAAAACAGATACCTGGGAGTGCAGCTCGTCTTGCGAGCGGTCGCCGGGGTCAAATCTTGTGCCGTACAGGAAAAACTCAACGTTGCCCTTGGCACCATGAATGGGTGACACGCACACATCGACCGGGAACAGGCCCTTGGCAGCAAAGAGTTCAACCGCCGCCACGAGTGTATCGCGGCGCACGGTGGGATCGGTCACAATGCCGCCCTCGCCCACCAGCGCCGCCGGAGCCTCAAACTGCGGCTTTACGAGCGTGCAGAATGAACCCGTAGGAGCCAGGCACGCCAGTACCGCATCGATAATGTTCGCGATGCTTGTAAACGAGACATCACACACAGCCAGGTCGATGGCGCCGGAATAGCCAAGCTCAGGCAGCTGCGTCACGTTTGTGCGCTCATGCAGCGTAACGCGATCGTCCTGACGCAACGACCAATCGAACTGGGCGCGACCCACGTCCACCGAGACAACGGTCGCAGCTCCGCGCTTGAGCAGGCAATCGGTAAAACCGCCGGTAGAGCAGCCCACATCCAGACAGGCAAGGCCCGTCGGATTGATACCAAACGCATCAAGCGCGCCTTCGAGCTTAAGACCGCCGCGGCCAACATAGGGAATGCGCCCCTTCACGTGCAGCGGCAGCCCCGGGATCACCTTAAGGCCCGGCGAAGTCAAGCGCTCACCGCCACTCGAGACCAAGCCGGCCATAAGAGTGCGAAGGGCATCCGCGCGATCGGCGCAGATGCCCTGTGAAATCAGTTCGTCATCAAGACGCACACGTTTCATGAATGCCATCAACCATTCGTATCCGGAGATGCGGCCTAGCTATCCTGGGATTCGTTTGCCGCATCCTCATCGTATTCCTGCTCGAGCTTGTCGGCTTCTCGCGGCGTAAGCTCAAACTTGTCGACCATATCGACCGCGCGGGAGCCCAGCTCAATCGCCTCGTCAAACAGATCGAGTGAACGCTCCAAGGAGGTATCCTTGGAGCGAACGGTAGCGATGATCTGGTCCAGACGGTCCGAAATCTCGTCAAAGTTGCGGACAGAACCCTCTGGCATGGCTACTCCTCGACGGAGTCGACAACAGCCTCGGCGGCGTCCGAATCCTCGGCCAGCACGCCAGCCTCAGCCTGGGCAACCGCAACCTTGGCGGCAGCCTCGGCGGCCTGGGCCTCCTCGCGGGCACGGTCCTCGGCCAGCAGCTCCTGGTACAGGTCCTCGCCCGGCAGTTCCTCGCTGCGAGCGATCTTGCCCAGCACGCCGTTGACAAACGATGCGGACTGGTCGGTACCATAGGCCTTGGCAAGCTCGACGGCCTCGTTGATTACGATGGCGTCCGAGACCCCCTCGTCGGTGAGGAAACGCATCTCGTAAACGGCGATACGCAGCAGATTGCGGTCGGCACCGGGCATGCGCATAAGATCCCAGTTCTTGGCAACGGAGCGCAGAGCGCAGTCGATGCGGTCGATATGCTCGTAGGCACCGCGGCACAGCTCCAGCGCATAGGGGTCGAGGGGACCCTTCGAGATCAGGAAATCACCCTCGAGGACGCGCTCGAGCGGGCTGTCCGTGGCCTCGGCCTGGAACAGCAGCTGCAGCGCCTGACTGCGGGCAAGCGTACGCCCGCGATAAACCTTAAGGCTCAAAGGTTACTCCTTGGGGAAAACGAGGCCGTCAATGCAAACGTCAACGCGCTCAACCTCGACGCCCACCTGAGCATCGATGGCGGCGACCACGGCGGCGCGAACGGCCTCGGCGAGTTTCTTGAACGGATAGCCAAAGAACACCACGACACGCACGGTGAGTGCGAGCTTGTCGCCAACGACCTCGGCCTCGACCGCCGGCTCGGAAGCCGGGGCCTTGGACGAGAGCATCATGGAGACAAGATTGGTGGCAAGGTCCTTGACGCCAACGGAGGCGATGCCCTCGACATCGGACACGGCGCGCGAGACGATGGCGGTCAGAACATCGGGCGAAATGCCGATGCCGTCAATCTTGATTTCCTGGGGCATGAGTCCTCCTAGAAAAGTTAGTTGCTAGACGCGGGAGACGAACTTGCCGTCGCGGGTGTCAACCTTGATGACCTCGCCCTCGTTGAGGTACATGGGGACCTGGATGACAGCGCCGGTGTCAATCGTGGCCGGCTTGGTGGAACCCTGGACGGTGTCGCCCTTAAAGCCCGGGTCGGTCTGGACGATGGTGGTCTCGATGAACATCGGCGGCGTCACGCCCATGAGCTCATCGTCGGCGAAGAGCAGCTGGCAGATGTCGTTCTCGCGCAGCCACTTGGAGTTCTCGCCCACCATGTCCTCGGGAACGGGAACCTGCTCATAGGTCTCGTTGTCCATGAAGATGTAGTCGGCGCCATCGTTGTAGAGGTACTGGAACTCACGGGTGGTGAGCATGACGCTCTCGAACTTGGTGCCGGCGTTGCAGGTGTTCTCGACGACGCGGCCGCTCTTGATGTCGCGGGTCTTGTAGCGCACAAACGCGCCACCCTTGCCCGGCTTGACATGCTGGAACTCGACGATGGTGTAGACCTTGTCCTTGATGCGGAGACCGAGGCCGTTCTTGAAATCGGCGGTAGAAATGGTAGGCATAGCGACCTTTCTTGTTATGGGCAGAACGCACAAGCGTCCAAATTACATACGACAGAAATTATACACTTGCAGACGGCGCCTGCGGCGAGCGCATAAAAAGAGAACGCGGGGCGTCCGAATTGCTCCGGACGCCCCGCCCAAAAATCTATCGAAATGGGCTAGCAATCGATGATGTGCAGGTCGTGCGGGGTCTTGGTGAAGGGCTCATATCCGTTCTCGGTGACCACGCCGTAGTCCTCCAGGCGCACGCCGCCCACACCGGGCAGGTACACGCCGGGCTCCATGGTGATAACCGAGCCGATCTCGATGGTGTTCTTGCTGCGGTTAAAGTTGGGCAGCTCGTGGATGTCGATACCAACGCCGTGGCCCAGACCATGGTTGTAGTAATCGCCATAGCCGGCATCGCCGATGATCTTCTTGGAGAGCTTGAAGATGTCGTTGCCCTCGACGCCCGGATGAATGGCGGCGACGCACTCCTCGTGCGTACGGCGCACGAGCGCGTACAGGTCAAGCTGCTCCTGCGTGGGCTCGCCCATCACAACAGTGCGTGTCATGTCGGAGCGGTAATCACAGTAGCCCGCGCCGTAGTCCATCAGGACGAAGTCGCCCTTCTCGATCACGCGATCGCTCGGCACGGCATGCGGGTTGGCGGTGTTGGGACCGCTCGCCACGATGGAGCCAAAAGCCAAGCTGTCGGCGCCGTTGGCGAACATAAAGTTCTCGAGCTCGTTGCGAACCTGCTTCTCGGTCATGCCGGGCTTAATAAAGCCGAGCATGTGCTGGAAGGCGGCGTCGGTGATCGACTGCGCATGGCGCATGAGCTCAATCTCCTCGGCGTCCTTGATGGCACGCATCTTACGGATGTCGTCATGCATCAGCGGCAGCATGCAGGCGACGGAGCGGTCCTCCAGGCCACGTTGGATGCCCTGGTAGAAGTTAATCTGCATATCGTCCTCGACAGCGCAGACGCGGCACTTGTTGGCCGCGATCTTGCCGGCGACCCAGCCGGGGATGGTGCCCTCGTCCATGTCGTAGACCCAGGGGCTGCCGGCGGGCGTGTTCTCCTCAAAGCTGTTGAGGTAGCGCGAGTCGGTGTGGAACAGGCACTGGTCAGCCGTAATAAACGCGGCGTGCGGGAACTCGAAGGTGTAGTCGAAGACGCCCTTCACGCCCGTGAGCCAACGAAGGTTAGCCTCGTCGCGCACCACGATGGCATCGTAGCCACGCTCGACCATCAGGGCACGGACACGCTCGATACGACCGGCAGGACCGGCAGCAAACTCAGACATGCAGATTCCTTTCTTGTTGTCTCAATATAGACGGGACGGGTCTCAACCGAACGACGGAATCGCATGCGATCCGCAACCGATTGGAAACCCGCCCCTCAACATGATACGAAAGACGATGGATGTCAATAAATCTTAGAGAAGTTCTTTGCGAGAAGCCAAGTAGGCGTGAACATGGCGCTCAAGAACCTCGTCCTCAACGCTCGTTAGACGAATGGCGCCAAGTGCCGCGGGCAGCGGCAACATGCTGCGGTTCGAGCGAGCGAACTGCTGCTTTCGGAACTCCTCGATATATGCGGCAGGCTCCAGATCGAAGGCAAGCTCCTCGATACCAAAGTCCTCCAGGCAGTCATCGACCTCAAAGACGTAATCGATATCGAAGTCGCAGGCATCATGTGCTAGGCGCGCCTCAAAGCGCATGCCCTCGGACAACAGCTGGTAGGCAGGGACCTGCGAAGCGGCATCGCCCAAGCAAGCGCGCAAGGTACGCTCCCCCGTCTTACCAAAATCGAGCGCATGGCGGGCGCTCGGGTTCGTGGCCATCAGTACGTCCTTGCGGGCAGTCTGAGACCATTGAACGGCATTGACGAGCGCGACCTCCTCGCCCGCGAGAATCTCGGGGACGGTCTCAGTAAACTGATTCCAGCGGGACTTACTGCTCGAAAGCATGGTGCCAACAAGTACCACAAAGCCGAGCTTGAGGTCCTCGGGGTCCGCCTCACGAACAAGGTCGAGGTCACACACGACCAAGCCCGGTTCGGGACGGAACGCGATAGCGGGAAGCGCATTGGCCGACGAGGCGACGAGCGGCTTCATGGTCGTCGCGACCGTGAGCATGGCGTCGAACGTCGTCGGCAGCAAGGCGCACTCGGTTCGGCCACACCACTGGTTGGCGCACCAGCTAACAACCGAGCAGGTTGCGGCATCGCCAACGGCGACAACCAGATCGTCGCAGGTAATGCCGTTGGCAGACAGGGCGCCAAAGATCGCATCGGCATCGGCCAACGTGGCACCAGCAGGCGAAACCTCAAGGACTAGCAGCGACACGGCAAAACCGGCGTCGAACAGCGCATGCTCGACGACCTCACCAAAACGCTCTGACGTGACGGCGTTCCAAACGACCATCGCGCGCTTAGGCTTGCCCACAGCCGAGGAAAACATGCGCGACAGCTCCTCGAACGCGCCCAATCCGACGCGGACATCGACACTGCGGTTTTGGAAATTGATCAGTTGACGGCGAATCATAGCAGCCCACGCTCCAAAAGCATCTCGGCACAAAGGTAGGAAACGTCCTCGAAGGACTTGTTGCGAATATCAAGGGTAAGGTCGGCGGCCTGGCGATACAGCGGACGGCGATGCTCAAACAGGCGCGCGGCATGCTCGGGAGAGCGAAAATCGGGGCGCGTGTCGGACCGACGAATCTGGCGAATCGAATCCTCGAAGTCGCCCTCGAGGTAAACGCACGTACCCATATCGTGCATCAGCTCAATATTCACCGGCGTCTCGACGATACCGCCCCCGCACGAAACCAACAGGCTGCGCTCGCTTTGGAGCGAACGGAGCGCCGAGGTCTCGAGCTCACGAAAACGATCCTCGCCCTCGGTCTCAAAAATCTCGGTTACCGACTTACCGCAACGGCGCACGACCAGTCGGTCGGTATCGATAAAACGCCGCTTGAACATAGTGCCGACGTTGCGCGCGAGCGTCGATTTGCCCGCGCCCAAAAAGCCGATAAAGAAGATATGGTCGCAGCCGTGTTTGATGTGCTGGGACATGACGAGACCTATTCCTCGCAGGGAAGGTCGCGCAGGGCCCGGCGCTCAAAAATACGGAAGATCTGCGTATACCACAGGTCCTGCGTCGCCTGCGGCTTTACCAGGATGGTATCGACGCCGGCGAAGTTGCCGCTCCACACGTCCGTGTAGAGCTGATCACCGATCAGCACAGCCTCGCCGGCTGTGGCGCCGAGGCGCTTAAGGCCCGCCTTGAGGGCAAACGGCGCCGGCTTCATGGCGTGGCTGATGGCCTCGAGTCCCAGCTCGCGCGCAGAGCTCATGACCTGGTCGCGATGCCAGTTGTTGGACACCATGCACAGCTTAAAGCCTTTGGCGCGGGCGGCGTCGAGCCAAGCGGAAACCGCGGCGGGAACCTGCTCGGTGTCGCGCGGCACCAAGGTGTTATCGCGATCGAGCAGAATGGCGCGCTTGCCGTCGGCCCACAGGGTATTAAGGTCGATGCGATCGACCGAGGCAACGTATCGTTTGGGGCTAAAAATCCTCATGCTAATTCCAAGACTGTTGATGCTCTTCGTAGGTTTGCGAGAAGTACTCCTCGTCCTGCGTAATGTAGAAATACAGGTCATCAGAGTCGGTCGGCTCAAGGGTGGCCTTGAGCGCCTCGAGCGACGGAGAGCAGATGGGCGTGGGTGGCAGGCCCTCGTGCTTATAGGTGTTATACGGACTATCGCTCTGCAGGTCGTCGGCGGTAACCTCGCCACCAGTGACATACATCATGGTCGCATCGCTGTTGAGATAGCGCAGACCATCGAGCTTGCCGGCAAGACGGTTGTAGAAGACCGAGGCCACGTGCGCACGTTGATCGGCGTTGAGGCCCTCGCGCTCAACGATAGAGGCCAAGTTGACGATGTCGTAGTCGGACATCTCCACACCGTAGCGTTCCTTGATCTTGGCTTCGCAGCTCGCAAAGTCAAGCGACTTGTACTCGATCTTAAACTGATCGAGCATAGCGCGAATCACGCCATCGGCCGTCGGCGAATCACCCAACGAATAGGTCTTGGGGAACAAGAAACCCTCGAGCGAGTCGTTGGCGGCACCCTTAAGGAAGCTATAGTCGTCCACGTATTTGGAGGCCTTGGCCTGGTTGAGGAAGTCTTCCTTAGAGATGCTGTCGTAGGCCTGGGCCACACGGTCGGCGACTTGATCGACCGTTAGGCCCTCAGGGATAGTCAGCGCATTGGAGCCCGCGTTGGGGCCTTCCATGAGCTGCTGAACAACCTTGGTTGCATCCATGAGTGTGGTGAACGAATAATCACCAGGCTTGAGCGACATATCGGCGTTGAGCTTTTTCACCGCCGCATAGTAATCCTTGGGATTTTCGACAATATGGTTCTCGGAGAGAATCGAAGCGATGCTGTCACCCGAGGCACCATCGGGAATCGTGATAGTAACCTGCTGGCCTGCAACGACTTTCGCACCCTCACCGCCAAAGAAGCCCTTCACGGCTGGCACGACAAAGAAAACGATCGCGACAAGCGCAAGCACGGCAACAACGCCACCGATAATCATAGGCACCGGGGAGCTTTTCTTTTGAGCACCGCGACGAGCATGCGTGTTGTAGCTCGAGCGGGTCGCCGGAGCAACGCCATGCGAACCACGAGCGTGATGCGAATGCGATTGGGGGGCCTGCGTTCGCTGGGTAGGTGCCTGCTGCTTAAAGCGGGTGCCGCCTGCAGGCTGGGCCGTACGAGCAGTGGGCTGCTGAGCCGCGTGAGAAGCCGAATGCTGAACCGAACGAGCAGAAGGCTGCTGACCCGTCCGTTGAACAGGTTGGGCCGAACGAGAGAAGGACTGCGCCGGGCGCGCGGCAGGCTGAGCTGCGCGCTGCGTCGGCTGTGCCGGACGCTGGCCAGGCTGGGCAGGGCGCGACGCCGGCTGCTGTGTACGATTCGGCTGGCGCGGATCGGAAGCACTAGGCATGCGAAACCTCCTCGTTTTTACGATCGAGCCACGTCTGCAAAAACAGGCTGGCGGCAATCATGTCGATCTTGCCCCTCATCTGCTTTTCGTTGAGTCCCTGCTCGCGCAGGATACGCTTGGCCTCTTGCGAGGACAGACGCTCGTCCTCAAACTCCAACGGAAGATCGAGCTCGTCGGCAATCTTTTGCGCCAAAGCGGCAACGCGCTCGGCCTGAGGGCCGGGCTCACCGGCCATGGTCAGGGGACGTCCGCTTACCAGGATGTCGGGCTCATAGTCCTCAACCAGGTAGCGGAACGTCTTGGCCATACCGGTGACCTCGGCGGCCGGGAGCACCTTGACGGGCATCGCCATCTTGCCATCACGGCTCGAGACGGCGATGCCAATCCTGGTCTCCCCTATGTCCAGCGCAAGCGCGACCACAGTGACTACTTAGATTCTTAGGCGCCGAGCGCGGTCTTAGCGGCCGCGAGGGCATCGGCGATGCCGGCAGCGTTCTTGCCACCGGCCTGGGCCATGTTGGAACGGCCACCACCGCGACCGTCGACCAGGCCCGCGATCTGCTTGATAACGTTGCCGGCGTGGAACCCGGCCTTCACGGCGTCATCGGAACCGGCGGCGAGCAGGGCCGGGGTGCCCTTCTCGGTAACGCTGGCAACAACGCACGCGACGGGGCCGGCAACCTTCTGGTGCACGGTATCCCAGACGTTGCGCAGGTCGGCAGCCTCAAGGCCCTGGAGCTCAGCAACGACGAGCTTGTAGCCACCGAGCTCGACGGCACCCTCGATGGCGCTGGAAATGGCATCGGAGGAGCCACCGGTCAGAGCCTTTTTGAGCTTGTTGGAAGTCTCGCGCAGCTCGGCCTGCAGGTTCTCCACACGGGCGGGAACCTCGTCGACGCGGCACTTGAGCGCAGCGGCGGCGGCGTCAACGAGCGCCAGGCGGTCGGCCATATAGTCGAGAGCACCCTTAGAGGTCACGGCCTCGATACGGCGGACGTTCGAGCCCGTAGAGGACTCGGAAATAATCCTGAACAGGCCGATCTCGGCGGTGTTGGCAGCGTGCGTGCCACCGCAGAGCTCGCGAGAGAACGGCTGGTCCTCGGCGCCCACGGAGACGACGCGGACGACATCGCCGTACTTCTCTCCAAACAGAGCGACAGCGCCGGCAGCCTTAGCCTCGTCGATGCCCATAACACGGGTCACGACCGGCTTGGAGGCGAAGATCTGCTGGTTGACCAGATCCTCGACAGCCTTGAGCTGCTCGGAGGAAAGGGCCTCGAAGTGCGTAAAGTCAAAGCGCAGGTGCTCGGGCGTCACCAGCGAGCCGGCCTGGGAGACGTGCTCGCCCAGGACCTGCTTAAGGGCAGCGTCGAGCAGGTGCGTGGCGGTGTGGTTGCGGCGCAGGAAGCCACGGCGCTCGGCGTCGAGCGCGGCGGTCACAGCGGCACCGACAGTCAGCGTGCCATCGGCAACGTGCGCTACGTGGGCATACAGGCCGTTGTGGTTCTTGGTGTCGGCAACGGTCAGAACAACGCCCTCGGCGGAAAGCTTGCCGGCATCGCCCTGTTGACCACCCATCTCGGCATAGAACGGGGTGCGGTCGAGCACGACCTCGACATCCTCGCCCGCGGCAGCGGAATCGACAGACTCGCCATTGCGCACGATGGCGACAACCTTGGCGCCCTCGATCACATCGTTGTCATAGCCGTCGAACTCGGTCGCTGCGACCTTGTCGGAAAGCTCGACCCACACGTCGTTGAAGCTACCCCAGGCGTCGCCCTTGGCGTTAGCGCGGGCGCGGGCCTTCTGGTCCTCCATGCAGGCAGTGAAGCCGTCCATGTCGACGTCGTGGCCAGCGGTGCCGGCGATCTCGACGGTCAGATCGATGGGGAAACCAAAGGTGTCGTGCAGCTTAAAGGCGACATCGCCCGGGAGCACAGCGCCCTCGGCAAGCGCTGCCAGGGCCTCGTCCAGGTAGACACGGCCATTGTCGAGCGTCGTGGAGAAGCGCTCCTCCTCGGAGGCGACGATACCCTTGACGAGTGCGACGTTCTTGAGCAGCTCGGGATAGGCCTCGCCCATTTGAGCGTTGACCTCGTCGATGAACTTGGTCAGGAAGGCGCCCTCGATGCCCAGCAGGCGACCGTGGAACACGGCACGGCGGAGCAGACGGCGAAGGACGTACTCGCGACCCTCGTTGCCGGGAAGGATGCCGTCCGAGATCATAAAGTCGACAGCACGGGAGTGGTCGGCGATGATGCGCAGGGAGCGGCTGGCACCGGAGTAATCGTCGGCGTCATAGGTCTTGCCGCTGATCTCCTCACCGAGCTTGATGAGGTGCTGCATCAGATCGCCGTCGTAGTTAGCAGTCTTGTGCTGCATGATAGCGGCCATGCGCTCCAGGCCCATGCCCGTATCGAGGTTGCGGTGCGGCAGCTCCGGCATGGAGCCGTCCTCCTGGCGGTCGTACTGGGTAAACACGAGGTTCCAGAACTCAAGGAAGCGGTCGCAGTCGCAGCCAGGCTTGCAGTCGGGGCTGCCGCAGCCGACCTCCTCGCCCATGTCAAAGTAGATCTCGGAGCACGGACCGCAGGGACCGGTGGGGCCAGCGGCCCAGAAGTTGTCGTCCTCGCCCAGGCGGGAGATGTGGTCCTCGGCAACGCCCAGAGAACGCCACACGTCGTGGGTCTCGTCGTCCTCGGTAAAGACGGTAAAGTACAGGCGGTCGAGCGGCAGTTTGAACTCCTTGGTGATGAGCTCAAAGGCCCAAGCGCAAGCCTGCTCCTTGGAGACGCCGCCAAAAGAGAAATCGCCAAGCATCTCGAAGAACGACAGGTGACGGCCGTCCTCGCCGATGCAATCGATGTCGTTGGTGCGGACGCACTTCTGGCAGGAGATCGCGCCGATCTCCTTCATGGTCTTCTTGCCCTGGTAGTACTCCTTAAACTGGTTCATGCCGGCGTTGGCAAGCAGCAGTGAAGGATCGTCGGGGACGAGGGACGAAGAAGGATAGAGCTTAAGACCGCGCTCCTCAAAGAAGTTGAGGAACTTGGAGCGAATCTCGGCCGTAGTCATTGACGGGTAGTCAGCACTCATAGAGGGAATCTCCTCGGTTTCACATCGAAACAGTTCAAACGTAACAATATTACCATCCAACCGCTCCCGTGCAAAAAAGAGGGCCGGCACAATGCCGGCCCTTCAGCGAAATTGCATGTTAGCGCGTATGAATGTTAACCCGAATTACCCCGCTAGTTGTCGTCATCGTCCATGGAGCCGTCGATGCCGGTTTTGGTGTCGTCATCCGTGTTGGAATCGTCATCCTTAGCAAAGGGGTTCTTGAAGAAGCCCGTGGCATCGGGTTGCAAACCCGAGAGCTTGATCCAGGGATTATCGAGCTCGGGCTTGGGCATGGCCTTGGCCTCGGGAGCAGTCTCGTTGCCGATGAGCTCGGACTCGTAAATGAACGTATCGTCTCCAAGCGCGTCGTAGGCAGCGACCGGGTTGCCATCGGCATCGCGGTACGGTGTGCCCTTAAACACGGCGCCGTCATAGGCCACAAGCTGGCGGCCGGTCTCATTCTCGAAGTAGTACACGAAAATACCCTTGAGGGCCGCGCACAGCGGGATGGCAATAATCATGCCGATGGGCCCCATGAGTGCCGAACCAATAACGAGGGCCGTAAGGCTCATAATGGGATGCACCTGCACTGAGCTCTGCATGACCTTAGGCGAAATCACGTTATCGGTGACGTTTTGCGCGACCATCGTCACGATGAGCGTCCATAACGCCAACATGGGGCTGAACATGAAACCGAGCACTGTGGCGATTGCTGCGCTCACCCAGGGACCGACGACCGGAACCAAATGCATGATGCCGGTAAAGATAGCCATGAGCGCCGCATACGGATGGCCGATGATCAGGAAGCCGATAAAGGCCAAGATGCCGCCGCAGATAGACGTTACGACCATGCCGCGCATGTAGCCACCAACCGAACGCGACAGAATGGCGACCATAAAGCGGTACGAGGTCTCCTTCTCCTGACCGATGATGGTGCAAATCTCGTGGTGCATGCGAGGGTAGTCGCAGGCCATCCAGTAGGCAAGCACCAGGCCCAGGAAGATAACGAACAGTTGCGACGCCGTATTGGTAATGAGCGGGAATACACCGCGACCGAGCTCGGCGGCAATCTGAGACACATACTTCGATGCGACGGTAACGAGTGATGACAGATTGTCGTCCAAGTACTCCTTAACCGGCGTGTTGTTGAGCGTCTTGGCATGCGAGATCATCTCATTGAGATCGCCACCCGCAACACGAAGCTGCTCGGGCAGGCGGCTCAGGACTTCCATGATCTGACCAAAGAGAATCGGCGACAAGATGCAAACGACGCCGACGAGCACGGCAACAACAACAATAAGCGCGATAAGCGAACCGATGCCGCGATTCACGCCATGGTGCTCGAGCCAGTTGGTGATCGGGGACATCACAAAGGCAATGATGGAACCAACAGCGAGAAACTCGATAACCGGCGCCAAGATGCCCATAAGGTTAAAGATGACAGCGGCGATGACAATGCAGCCGACAACAGCCCAAATGCGAAGCGTCAGAATGCGGGTGTCGCGCAGCACGCGATCGGTTTGTTGGGGGTGCTCACTCATGAACGAATCATCACTCCGTCGGGGTCGATCTTGTCCTGAATCTTCTTAAGCGTGCGGCGCAGCAGACGCGAAACCTGCACCTGAGAAATACCCAGCTTCTTGGCGATCTCGATCTGGGTCATGCCCTTCACAAAACGCAGCTCGATCACCTCGCGCTCGCGCGGCGAGAAATCACGGATGGCCTCCTCGATCACTAGGCGGTCATCGGTAAAGTCGAGCTCGTTGTCGTCGTCGGCGTAACGGTCGAGAATCGAGGGGGCATCGTCGGAATCGGACGCACCAGGAGCCTCGATGGGCACCGAGGTATAAGCCGAAGACGATTCCATAGCCTCGAGGACCTCATCGACAGTCACATCAAGATACTCCGCGATCTCCTCAACCTTGGGCGAACGCTGCAGCTCGTTGGTGAGCTTATCGGTAGCCTGGTTGACCTTGGCCGAGAGCTCCTGCAGGCGACGGGGCACGCGCACGCTCCAGCCCTTGTCACGGAAGTGACGCTTGATCTCGCCCAAGATGGTAGGCGTGGCAAACGTGGTGAACTCGAGTCCGCGCTCAGGGTCAAAGCGGTCGATAGCCTTGAGCAGGCCCAAATAGCCAACCTGCATAAGGTCATCGAGCGGCTCGCCGCGGTTCTTAAATTTGTTGGCAAGAAACCTTACCAGGTTCATGTGGGACATGACGAGCTGCTCGCGTGCGTCCGGGTCACCGGTCTCTTTATAGCGACGAAACAGCTCGCGGGTTTTCTCCTTGTCCCAAGCGGTCTTACCGCTCCGGGAACGTTCGGTCATATTAGATATCCGCCTTGAGGTCGAGGGAAAGCGTCAGGGGCGCCGCAGTCTTTTCGTAGGAATCGCACACGCTCGCGAGGATGAGCTCGGCATACACCGCAGCCTGGTCGTCTTCATCGACAGTCGCCTGATCGCCAAAGGTAATAGTCATGCCAACGTGGGTCTCATCGACATCGAATTTGATGGTGATGTCATCGCAGTCGACCGCGGTGCAACCAAAGATGAAAGCCTCCTCGGCAGCCATGCGGATGTCCTCGATACGATCGACAGACATGGAACACAGGGCACCAACGTTGGCTGCCGTCATGCGCACAAGGCGAGCGAGACGCGGGTCGCCGGCAACGGTCAGCGTGATGGGGCAGGTTGCTTCGCTACTCATCGCAGGACTCCTCAGAGGTCTCGGCGGGCGTATAGGTGTAATACTGAGCCGGCTTGGCTACAGACTTCTGGCCATCATCGTCGCCCGCGGCGACCTCGTCCTCGCCAATTAGGACGCGCTCGGTAGGCCGCTCTGCCTCCGCAGCAGCAGCAGCGAGCTTGCGCTCGGTGTCAGCCGCAGGAGACTTCACCTTATTGAAGAGCTTCTGCACAGCACCGGCGGCAGAGTCGGTCACGCTCGACACAGCATTGCTGGCCTCGGCCATACTGCCCGTAACCTCGGAAATGTCGCGAACCACGGCTTCGACCTCTACGAGATTGGAGGTAAGAGCATCAACTGCCGTCTTGCTCGACTTAAGCAGCGGCTCCATCTGGGCAAGCGCCGGCGTAAGCTCATCGACAGCGCCATCGAGCTTTGCCACCACAGGCTGAGCCTCGGCGATGGTGTTGTTGAGGTCGTTCACGGTCTTATCGAGCGAGTCAACAACGGTGCGGGTCTTGCGCAGGGTAAGCGCGAGCTCAACGATGGCCCACACGCCGGCAACGGCGAGCAGCAGCAGGGCGATTTGAATGGGACTCATACAAGCCTCCCGGAAGAATCGAAATACAGACGCTTTCCATGGTACCCCAAAGGAGACCGAACATGCCAAGAGCAGCAACGTGGGACAAAATTATCAGCAGCTACTTCGGTGCATTCCCGCTGCGGTCGCGTTCGCTTTGCTCTACGCGCCATTCTTCCCAACCGCGGCCGGCAGGTTGCCAGAACGCGCCGCGCTCCAGTCCCTCGGGCAAATAGCGCTGATCGACCCAGCCTTCGGGATAATCATGTGGATACTTATACACACCGTATTCATCGCTGCCCGGGCGATGGCGATCGCGCAGATAACTCGGCACCTCGCGAAGCCCACTAGAATGGATATCGGCCAGCGCCGCATCGATCGAAGCCTCACACGCGTTGGATTTTGGCGCCAAGCACACATAGAGTGCAGCCTGAGCCAGGTTAATGCGGCACTCGGGATAGCCAATGACCTCGGCAGACTTAAACGCGGCATGCGCCACCAAAAGCGCCTGCGGGTCGGCGTTGCCAACATCCTCAGAAGCGTGAATCATAATGCGGCGAGCGATAAACTTAGGATCCTCCCCAGCATCGATCATGCG
Source organism: uncultured Collinsella sp. (assembly GCA_900541015.1). Classification (GTDB taxonomy): domain Bacteria; phylum Actinomycetota; class Coriobacteriia; order Coriobacteriales; family Coriobacteriaceae; genus Collinsella. Next base: position 34,924 of record UQIB01000002.1, read on the forward strand.
CGCGAGCCAATAGATCGTGGCATCGGGGTCGCTACCGCGCATGGACTTGATGAACGCACTGATGATGTCGTAGTGCATGTCGCCGTTTTTGTCATACGTAAAGCCGCGACGCGGGTTGGCGATCTTCACGTCATCCACGGTGATGGGATAGCGCTCCCCCGCCGCAGGCGCTGGCGTTCCCTCGGTATCGGGACGCGTGACGGCAATCTCGCTCGCAAGCTCGAGCGTCGTGAGCGCCGAGCGAGCGTCACCCGCTGCCAGCGTGCAAATGGTCTTGACCGTATCCTCATCGGCCGAGAACTTACCGTTCAAGCCCTGGGGTGCCTCAAGCGCACGTTCAATAAGCGTGGCGATATCCTCATCCTTCAGATGCTCAAGCTCCACGACGCGACCACGTGAGAGCAGTGCCGAGTTGACCTCGAAGTACGGGTTCTCTGTCGTAGCGCCAATCATAATGACGGTACGGTTCTCAACTGCATGCAGCAGGGCATCCTGCTGCGACTTAGAGAAGCGGTGAATCTCATCGATGAATAGAATGGTGCGGCGGTCGTACGTATTCAGGCGCGTCTTGGCCTCATCAATCACGCGACGCAGGTCCTTCACGGTACCCGTGACGGCGCTGACCTCGACAAACTCGCTCTTGGTATGCTTGGCGATAATGTGGGCCAGCGTCGTCTTGCCCGTACCGGCAGGCCCGTACAGAATCACGCTCGAAAGCACGTCGTGCTCGATCGCGGCACGCAGCCATGAACCCTTACCGACGGCCTTTTGCTGGCCCACGTACTCGTCGAGCGAATTGGGGCGCATGCGCACCGCAAGCGGCGCATTCTGAAAGGAACGCTCGCGCGTCGAAGCAGAAAAAAGATCGTCCATAGCCATCCCGTGTATCAATCAAATACTTTTTCCACTAACAGTATACCGAATTAATACGAACTACCGTTCGTTAATATAGGTACGGTGCGGAAACTTCAGACCAGGGAACAGCTTGCTCGTCAGCTCGCAGAAATAACCGTCCGTCATACTCGCGATATAATCCACCACGGCTTGATCCTTGTCGTCCTGCCAGGCATAGGTGCGATCATAGTAGGAAAGCTGCTGCTCAATGCGCGAAATATGGTGCTTAAAGATGTAAGAGGACTCGTCGCCACTGTTTAGATCCCGCAGGCAACGGTCGTAGAGCTTTACGAACGCCTCGCGCAGCTCCGCCTCGGAATCGCCTTCGATACCGCCCTTGCTATAGATCTTCTCGTAGTTCTCGCGCTTAGCTCGGCGGATTTCCTCAAACAGGTCCTCGCTCATCTCGATGCGCGGCTTACCATAGCTGTGCTCAACGATATCGATGGAGGCATGCGTGAGGATCCAACTGTTGTAGGCACCGCCCCGGCCATCATCAAAAGCGTCGGGCGAAAGCAGGCCCGCCGCGATCGCATCCTGACGGTCACGACCGACGTAGGCAAGAATATCCGAAATGCGAACGACGCAGCCCTCGAGCGTCATGGGACGCAGATGCTCAATTGCGCTATAGCCCGTGGCAATGCAATCCTCAACCGTCTGGTCAAACTGGTCAAAGGAGCTCATCTCCGAGAGCTCAAACACACGCTGCTCGTACTCGCCGTTATGGCATAGCACGCCGTCGAGCGTCTGGAGCGACACGTTGCGGCCATACAACGCGTCGAGCACGCGGACCGACTGCACGTTATGGAAAAAATAACGCCCCGTACGCTCGTGATAGATATCGTTGAGGAAGCGCTCGCCGGCATGGCCGAAAGGCGTGTGTCCCAAGTCGTGGCCCAGGCCAATCGCCTCGATCAGATCGCAATTGAGCCCCAGGGCGCGACCGATATCGCGCGCAATGCGCGAGACAAGCTGCACGTGCAAACCGCGGCGTGACAGATCGTCATTGCTACGGAAGCTAAAGACCTGCGTTTTACCTGCATAACGGGTATACGCCGGAAGATGAAGTATCTTTTCGGTATCGCGCATAAACGCCGGACGCATAAGCGTGCCTTTGTCGGCGGCGCGATCAATACGACGAATAGCCTGATCGTCGTTGCAACGATACGAGTTGACATAGCCCGAAGCACGATCGGCGGCAATGCGTTCGACAAGTTCGGGCGACAACGCCGAGGGGATACGGTCCATGCGCGCCTTAATGACGGCCGTTTCTTGATTAGATGCCATGGCATGCTCCTTAAGAAGGATGCGCAATCGGTTACAAAGTGCAGCCCACGACCTCGATTATGGCAAAAATCGGCACTAAAAACGGGAGCAATGGCAGGGAGCGCGATTTTGTGAAGAGACAGGAGAGGACCAGGGCCAGGAGTGCGACGGCAAATGCCACGATGCCACCCATAGGGTCGAGCGTGCAAAGCGCGAAGAGTGCCTTGGCATCCCCCATACCGATGCCCGGGATTTGGCGAAGACGACGCCAGAGGGACTCAGTCAGCACGAGAGCAAGATAAACAATGACGGCAAGACCCGCGTGGTCAAGCGCTGTGTTCAAACCGAGGTCGAGCCAAACACCCGCCAACGCCGCCACGGCACATGCGCCGGCAAGCCCATTGGGAAACCGTCGCTCTCGGGCATCAATTGCCACGCCGGCAAAGATGCAAATCCAAAACGGGATATAGACCATCGGACGCCTCCTCGAGCTGCATCGCAAAAGCAAAAACCACCACAAAGGTGCCTGTCCCCTTTGCGGTGGTTTTGGTGGTGGTTATTTGGCGCCTTGCATGACCTCGTCAAGGGTAACGTTGACGGCGTGCTGCGTCGGCACCCAGTCGACCTTCAGGAACAGCGCGGCCACCGTGATGGGGATATAGCTGAACATAAAGATCGGGAAGGTAAACAGGTTAGTCACCAGACGCCACTTTTGCGCGCAGTGAATGTGCTTGTACTCAAAGATAGTCGTGAGCAGCGCCAGGATAAAGAAGGTCTGATACATCATGGCGAAGGTCATAATGAGCGAAGCGGCGCACGCCTGCATCTCGACTTCGGTAGCCAAGAAGCCGTGCGAAAGACCGCCCACGATCAGGAACGTCGCATTGGCGAGCATCGAGATCAGCGATAGCAGCATACCCGGGGCGATGGTCATAAACATGTCGTAGGCAGCAAAGCGATGATAGCGGAAGGTCGATTTGACCAGGTGCTTGCCATAGGTAAAAAAGACCTGATAGAAGCCCTTGGTCCAGCGCATGCGCTGTTTCCAGGACGCCTTAAACGTCACCGGCTGCTCGTCAAAGAACTCCGCCGGCGCATAGCCAATGCGAATGCCGTGAATGGCGCAGAACGTGGTGAACTGGATGTCCTCGGTCAGCGTGTGGAACTGCCAACCGTGCATGCCCTCGATGACACTGGCGGAGATGAGGTAGCCCGAACCCGAGACGGCGCAAGACGTCTTGCAGATGTTGCGCGCGTTGTTGAGAAAGCGCGCCTCGCGCAGATACCACGTGGCATTAGCCGCCGAGATCCACGAGCTGCCGAAGTTCTTGGAATTGCGATAGCTCGTGACCACATGGAAGCCCTGGTCAAAGGCATCGTTCATTTTGGACACGTAATCGCGGGAGATAACGTTATCGGCATCGAAGATAAAGTAGCCTTCAAACGTGTCGGGATACTCGTTAAGGATGCGGTCGAAGCCAAAGTCCATGACCCAGCTCTTACCCTTACGGGCAAGATCATTGCGCTCGTAAACAATGGCACCTGCCTCGCGCGCGAGCTGTGCGGTGTTGTCGGTGCAGGCGTCGGCAACCACGAAGACCTCGATAAGCTCGGACGGATAATCCTGGTCCTTGATGGAGCGAACGAGGTTGGCAATCACGGCCTCCTCGTTATGCGCAGCGATAAAGAAGGCATAGCGGTGGAGTTTTTTGGCCTTGGGAGGCGCGACCTCGCCACGAAGAGCGCCGATGACAAAGAAGACCACCTGGTACAGAAAGCAGACCGTGAGCAGCGTGACGACAATCTGGTTGAAGATCACGATGGGTGTGTTGGTTTGTAAAAAGGCGAGCATGCAGGCTCCCAGCAACGCGTTACGTAAACAATCGTATATCTTACCGCAGGCTTACCGAGTTCAAGAAACCACCTAATACTGGCTAGGCTTCGAGCAGACCGAGCTGCGGGACGATTTCGTCGCCAGCGGCAGTACGGCCGAGCGAACGCGGGGCCAGATCATCCAGAACCGCCGCAAGATCCCACGGCAGCTCATCGCGGCACTCAATACGCTCCCCCGTCACGGGATGATCGAATGCGACGCGCCAGGAATGAAGGAATTGCCTGGTCAGGCCCTGATCGGCGCGTGCATCGCACTTGCCGTAAAGTGGATCGCCCACGCAGGCGTGGTTGATATGGCGCATATGCACGCGAATCTGATGTGTGCGGCCCGTAAACAGGTGGCACTCGACGAGCGTATAGCCGTCGTCAAAACGCATGGAATCGAAGCGCTCGAGGACCTTAAAGGTCGTAATGGCCTGGCGCGCGAAAGGATCGTCAGAAACCGCCATCTTGACACGGTCGCGCGTCGATCGGGCAATACCGGTGTTAATGGTTCCCTCGTCCATGGCGATGTGCCCGTGGACAAGCGTGATATAGCGGCGGTCGAGTGTGCGCGTACGGATAAGATTTTGGAGCGCGCGCTGGGTGTCGTCGTCCTTTGCCGCAAGCATGAGACCCGAGGTATCGCGATCCAAACGATGCACGATACCGGGGCGATCCTCGCCCTGCACGGTGCCCAGATGGTCGATACCGCAGTGATAGACCAGGGCATTCGCGAGCGTACCGCTCTCATGACCATGCGCAGGATGGCACACCAGGCCACGCTGCTTGGAGAGCACAATGAGATAGTCGTCCTCATAGCGAATGTCGAGCGGGATGGCCTCGGGAATCACATCGGTGGGATCGTGCGGCTCAGGCAAATCGACCGAAATACGGTCGCCGGCTCTCACGGCGTACTTTTTAGACAGACAGGTCTCGCCATTGACACATACGGCACCGCCCTCAATCAGATGCGCGCAGGCAGAGCGCGTAGGGCAGCCGTCATTGGAGCCCAGATAGGCGTCAAGACGCTGACCAGCGCAATCGTCGGCAACGAGAATATGGATGTCGGCCATTAACGCTCATTCCTTTCGCGAATCTTGCGGGCACGCTCCCCACGCTGCTTGGCTTTGCGCTTGGCGCGTGCCTCATCACGGGCATTGAGCTCGGCAGTCGCATCGACTTCGCGGGCCGCAGGGCTCAAGAACATGTAGCCGATGAGGGCAAGCACGACGCCTACGGTGATGCCGATATCGGCCACGTTAAAGACGGGAAAGTCGATGAAGGTGGTGGCAATAAAATCGGTCACAAAGCCAAAAGTCAGACGGTCGATTGCGTTGCCAATGGCGCCGCCCGCAACCATCGCCATGCCCACGACCTCAAGATGGGCGAGCTGGGATGCACGGAGCAAGTACACGGCAATGGCGACAATGACCGCAAGCGCCAACACAGCGAAAGCGACGCCATGACCCTCGCCCATGCTAAAGGCGGCTCCGATATTGCGAACAAACACAAAATCGATCACACCGGGGATAACAGTCACATGCAAAGCGTCGCCCACGGCACGAACCGCAAGCTTGGTCAGCTGGTCAACAAGCAACACAACGAGCGCTACCCCACCAGCAACCCCCAACCGCCAACGCAAAGGCGGCGTCATATCCCCAGCACGACCCAAATCAATCCCCTACCCTCAAGATCATCGAATTACGTTTAATGCAAAGAACTATCTTATATTGCCATACGAAGAACGCACGACATATCCACCAACGCAAGCGAAATAACCAGCTAAAAAGGAAAGCGGCATTCCGAAAAACAGAATGCCGCTTGAATGTGACACAGGTAGTCAATGGAGACGTTCTTGTTTGACTAGTCGTTTAAGAACGTCCCCAACAACTAAACAATAGAAACGCCGCATTACCGTCGCCAACAGCGAAAACGCCTCTAAGCGAGCAAGGTGACGTGAAAGAGGAGGGAAGCGTACTTTGGTACGCGACCGACGATTGAACGTCAGATTGCCGCTTAGGGGCGTTTGCAGCGTCGGTAGGTTACGGCGTTCTACGAACGTCGTAACCTACAAAGCGTCGGCGCAGCGCTTGCAGATATGTGCGTGGCCGTTGTACTCGCCGACGGTGGTGCGGTAGTTCCAGCAACGGTCGCAGCACTCGCCCTCGGCAGCCTCGATGGCAACGGAAAGCTCCTCGCCCTGGGTCAGCTCAACATCAGAGACGATGTAGAACTCGGCCAGGTCGACGGCCTTGTCGCCGGTCAGCAGCGCGTACATCTCGGCGGGAACGACCGCCTTGACGCGGACCTGCTGGCTCTTAGTGAAGGTGCCGGCGGAGCGGGCATCCTCAAGGGCCTTGGTCACGGCGCTACGAAGCTCGAGCGAAGCCTCGAGCACGCCCTCAAACTCATTGGCCTCGTCGACAGTAATGGGCGACTTGTACCAATCGAGCAGCGCGGCGTACTTCTGGTGATCGACGCAACCGGCGGGCGCATAGGCCATGGCCTCGTCGACCGTGTAGGACAGGATCGGCTGCAGGTCGCGCATGAGCATCGAGAAGAGCTCGGCGAGCACGGTCTGGGCGCTGCGGCGCTCGAGCGAGCCGGGCTTCTCGCAGTACAGACGGTCCTTCAGGGCGTCGAGGTACACGTTGGAGAGCTCGGTAACCACGAAGTCATAGAGTGCACGGTAGGCGCGCGGGAACTCGTAGCTGGCGTAGGCGTCGTCGACCTCGGCCTGGACCTGGGTCAGACGGGCAACCATGAGCTTGTCGAGCGGCAGCAGGTCGGCAAAGGCGACACCGTCGGTCTCGGGCTCAAACTGGCCCTCGAGCTCGGAGAGCAGGAAGCGCAACGTGTTGCGGAAACGACGGTAGGCATCGGACGTACGGGCGAGAATCTCGTGGTCGATGGAAACGTCAGAGCTGGTGTCGACCGAGGCGACCCACAGGCGGATGATGTCGGCGCCCATCTCGTCACAGACCTTGTTGGGGTCGATGACGTTGCCGAGCGACTTGGACATCTTGCGGCCCTGGCCGTCGAGCGTGAAGCCCTGCGAGACGACTGCCTTGTACGGAGCGTGGCCGTTGGCACCCACCGAGGTGAGCAGCGAGCTCTGGAACCAACCGCGGTGCTGGTCGGAGCCCTCGAGGTACACATCCGCCGGGTACTCCAGCTCGGGGCGATACTCGCAGACGGCCTTCCAGGAGACGCCGGAGTCCCACCACACGTCGAGGATGTCCTTATCGGCCTTGAGGTGATGGCCACCGCACTTGGGGCAGACGCAGGCCTCGCCCAGGTAGCTCTCGGGAGCGTCGGTGAACCAGGCGTCAGAGCCTTTCTCGTGGAAGAGCTTGATGACGGCGTCGAGCGTAGCGTCGTTCATGACCTTCTCGCCGCAGTCGGCGCAGGTGTAGCTGGGGATAGGCACGCCCCAGTTGCGCTGACGGCTGATGCACCAGTCGGGACGCTGCTCGACCATGGCGCCGATGCGGTTGGCCGCGTGGGCCGGATACCACTTGACGTTCTCACGGACCTCTTTGCCAGCCTGCTCGCGCAAACCGGTCTTGTCCATCGAGACAAACCACTGGTCGGTGGCACGGAAGAGCACCGGGTGCTTGCAGCGCCAGCAGTGCGGATAGCTGTGCGTGATCTTCTTCTCGAGAACCAGGGTGCCGCGCTCGCGCAGGAACTCGATGATATGCGGGTTGGCCTCATCGGTATCCATACCGCTGAAGGGACCACCGGTGCCAAACTCCTCGCCGGTGTAGAACTTGCCGTCGTCATCAACCGGCATGCAGATGTCGGTGATGCCTTCCTTGAGGCAGGCGAAGTAGTCGTCGACGCCGTGGCCGGGCGAGTTGTGGACGATACCGGTACCGTCATCGACACCGACGTAGTCGGCCAGGAGCGCCACACCCTCAACACCGTCAAAGATCGGCTGCTTGTAGTGGATGTGGTGGAACGTCTCGGCGGGAACCACATAGGGCTCGCCGTCGACCATGACCGGGGTGTACTCCCAGCCAAACTCCTCGCAGCACTTGGGAGCCAGGTCCTCGAGCATGACCTCGGCACGGCCATCGTGCTCAACGGCGACATAGGCGGCGCCGGGCTTAAGGGAAACGGCCTGGTCAGAGGGGATGGTCCACGGCGTGGTCGTCCAGATGATAAAGTCGACCGGGCCGTCGAAGTTCTCGAGGCCGGCGGGCTTGGAAGTCATCTCGAAGCGCACGAAAATGGACGGGCTCGTCTCGTCGGAGTACTCGATCTCGGCCTCGGCCAGCGCGGTGTGGCAGTGCTTGCACCAGTGAACCGGCTTGTGACCGCGATAGATCATGCCCTTATCGAACATGGCCTTGAAGACCTCGATGTCGGCGGCGTCGTGCTGGTGATAGAGCGTCAGATACGGGTTGTCCCAGTCGCCAAGCACGCCCAAGCGACGGAAGCCCGCCTTCTGGAGCTCGATGTTCTCGACAGCGAACTCGTTGCAAAGCTCGCGGATCTTGGCCGTGGAGGTCTGGTTGAACTTCTCGGTGCCGAGCTTTTCCTCGACCTTGTGCTCGATCGGCTGACCGTGGCAGTCCCAACCGGGGACATAGGGAACTTCGCAGCCCTGCATCATCCAGTAACGGTTGATCATGTCCTTGGAGATCTTGTTCATGGCATGGCCGATGTGGATCGGACCGTTGGCGTACGGAGGACCGTCGTGCAGCACGAACTTCTTGTGACCCTCGTTCTTCTTCAGAACCTGCTCGTAGACCTTGTTGTCCTGCCAGTCCTTGAGTCGCTTGGGCTCAGACTTGGAAAGACCGGCACGCATGGGAAAACCGGTCTTGGGCAGATTCATCGTCTGCTTGTACTCGTTTGCCACGGTACCCCTTTCATGTCGTGGGCGCGCACGCCCGATGGGCACCAAAAAAGCGCCCGTCCCTGCAAGCTGGGACGAAGCGCCACAAAACGGGCTGCACGCCCGCAAAAGCTCTTCGCTTAACCACCCAGCTTAGATGCCCTCGCCCGCGTATTCGCGCGCTCGCATCCGTTACTCGGCTGGCCTGTATCGACGACCATCTCGGCGATGTCTACTAAGACGAACCTGCGCGGCACGTCCGTTGGGACCGCAGCTCCGGGGTGATTTTCATCGGTCGCATGCACGGGTTCTCAGCGCTCCCCACTCTCTGTAGCATGCGGACGGCCGACTACTCGTCCCCATCAACGCTTATGTGGAGTATGCTAGCACGTTCCGCGCCGGCGAAAAACCCTCAACACTGGTTTTATACGTTCGAAATTTCTCGCTATTACAGCCCTTCTCTAGGAGCAAAATACCTGAAAGCACTTTATCGAAAGAAAGAAGGTTGCCATGCGCACGATTGGAATGAGTGTTGCCATGCGCACGATTGGAATGAGTGATTATACCGTTGGCGAGGAGTGCTTTACCGAGCTGCCCGCCGCACTGGCCGAGTACGGAGCGACCAAGGTTGCCATCATTGGCGGCAAACGTGCACTGGCTGCAGCGCTGCCGGGCATCGAGGCGGCACTTGAAGGTACCGATGTCGAGATTCTGGAGACGCGCGTCTACGGCACCAACAGCACGCGCGCCAATATTGCCAAGGTTGTGAACTCCCCCGCTTGCCAGCAGGCAGACGTGCTTATCGCCTGTGGCGGCGGCAAGGCACTCGACACCGTCAAGACGGCGGCCATCGAGCTCAAGAAGATCGTCTTTACCGTACCGACGATTTGCTCCAACTGCTCGGCCGCGACCGCCATTGCCGTTGTCTACAATGACGATGGCTCGCTCGAGGGCTATTCGTACCCCAACCGACCGGCGCACATCTTCATCAACCCCAAGATCATCGCCGAAGCTCCGGCGGAATACTTCTGGGCCGGCGTGGGCGATGCCCTGTCTAAGCAGCCTGAGGTCGAATACGCCACGAGCGCCGGTAATTTGGAGCACACCGCCGGTCTTGGCCTGGCACTCGCCCACACCTGCTCCGAGCCGCTGTTTACCTATGGCGTCCAGGGGCTTGAGGACGTGCACCAGGACCTGTCGAGCGAAGCCGTCAAGCAGATCGCGCTCGACATCGTGGTCAACACGGGCTATGTCTCGAACCTGACCAACCAAAACGATTACTACTACAACTCGAGCGTGGCGCACGCATTCTACAATGCGACGTGCAGCATTCCGCGCGAGGGAACCTATCTGCACGGGGAGGTCGTGAGCTTGGGCGTGCTCGTCCTGTTTGCCTATACGGGCGATACCGAGAACCTTGAGCGCTACGCCGCCTTTAACAAGCAGATGGGCCTGCCCGTGACGCTTGAGCAGGTCGGGCTTTCCGAGGCCGATATCCCTGCCCTGTGCGAATACGCGCACGCCACCAACGAGTGGAAGCAGGGCAACCCTGAGCCCTTCACCGACGAAAAGTTCGCCGCCGCCATCAAGGCCGCCAACGCCTACGGCCACGGCCTCTAGGCCAAGACCAAAACCACCACAAGGGGACAGCACCCTTGTGGTGGTTTTTTATTGCTCCAGTATGCTGGGATCGAATTCACTCGCCGGGATCACACGGTACCCATTGCGCAGGAGCAGGTCGACGAAAACGCCGTTGCCCGCTGTAAGGGTGCCACTGAATGTTCCGTCGTAGATGCGGCCTGCGCCACACGAGGGACTACGGTCCTGTAAGATGCACGCGGCGACCTCTTCCGGACCGCCCGCCTGCTCGCACATCGCGAGTGCTCGTTGGGCTCCTAGGCGGAATTCCCGGTCAACGGACACGCCCTCACAGGTACGAACCTCGCCGTTCACAATCTCGGACGGCTTACGCGGCGTGGGCAGGCCGCCAAAGACCTCGGGGCACACCAAGAGGACCTCGGTCCCTGTACGCTCGCAGGCCTCGACCAACGCGCGATGATAGTTGTCGAGCCCGTTATACTTGCAGCTCTCGCCCATCAAACAGGCACTCACCACGATCTTCATACATATCCCTCCCACGCAAAACGCCCCATTTGAGATAGACACTCAAATGGGGCGATTGATACTGCGCAACCAGTATTACTGCTGCTTTGACATCAGCGGATTCTCGCGCGTGAGGAGATTCATGAACTCCTCGCCCGTGATCGTCTCCTTCTTGTACAGATAACGAGCCAGCTCGTGGAGCTTGAACTTGTTCTCCTTCAGGATCTGCAGGGCGCGGTCGTGCGCATCCTCGATCAGCTTGGCGACAATCGCGTCCACGCGCTCGGCCGTACCGGGGGCGCAGGTGAGCGACGTGTCCTGGTTAAGGTACGCATTCTGAACGGTACCGAGTGCCATCATGCCAAACTCATCGGACATACCAAAGCGCGTCACCATGTTACGGGCGAGCTTGGTGGCCTGCTCGATATCGTTGGCGGCGCCGGTCGTCATCTCACCAAAGATGAGCTCCTCGGCTGCACGGCCACCGCAATAGACGGCGAGCTTGTCCAGGACCTCCTGGCGCGTGGTCAGGAAGCGCTCATCCTCCTCGACCTGCATGGTGTAGCCCAGAGCACCGCTCGTGCGCGGCACGATGGTGATCTTCGTGACCGGTGCAGAGCCCTTCTGGCGGGCGGCAACGATGGCATGGCCGATCTCGTGGTAAGAAACAACCTGCTTCTCGTGGTCGGACAGTACCGTGGACTTACGCTGCTGGCCGGCGATGACGACCTCCACCGACTCCTCAAAATCGTCCTGCGTAGCGCGCTTGCGGCCCTCACGGACGGCACGCAGGGCGCCCTCGTTGATGATATTGGCCAGGTCGGCGCCCGAGGCACCGGGCGTGGCGCGGGCAATCGCGGTCAGGTCGATCGGCGGCTGCGTCTTCACGCTCTTGGCATGCAGCTCAAGAATGTTCTTGCGGCCAGTCAGGTCGGGCAGCTCAACGGGGATACGGCGGTCAAAACGACCGGGGCGCAACAGGGCCGGGTCAAGGCTGTCAGGGCGGTTGGTAGCAGCGAGAACGACAATACCCTTGTGGTTATCGAAGCCGTCCATCTCGGTCAGCAGCTGGTTGAGCGTCTGCTCGCGCTCGTCGTTGCCGCTAAAGCCGCCGCCGTCACGCTTTTTGCCGATGGTATCGATCTCGTCGATAAACACAATGCACGGGGCCTTTTCCTTGGCCTGCTTAAACAGGTCGCGCACCTTGGCGGCGCCACGGCCGACGAACATCTCGACGAACTCAGAACCCGAAATGCTAAAGAACGGAACACCAGCCTCGCCGGCAACAGCCTTGGCTAGCAGGGTCTTACCGGTACCCGGAGGGCCAACAAGGAGAGCACCGCGCGGCAGCTTGGCGCCAATCTCCTCGTAGCGCTGGGGCTTCTCCAGAAAGTCGACGACCTCCTTGAGGGACTCCTTGGCCTCTTCCTGGCCGGCGACATCCTTAAAGGTCACGCCCACGTCCTTGGAGGCGATCACGCGCGCGCCGGACTTGCCCAGTCCACCGCCGCCAAAGCCACCGCCGCCAAAGTTCATCGAAGGACCGTCATCACCCATGGCCTTCTTCATGCGGCGGTTGAGCCACCAGCCGATCAGGAAGAAAATCGCCATGGGAAGGATGAGCGTAAGCAGGTAGTAGGTCATCAAACCCGAGTTTTTATCGGGAACGACCGACTCCAGCGAAGCGCCAGACTCAAGCACGCGATCGGTAAAGCCCGCATCGTTCGGCACACCGGTCGTCTTATAGGCGATGTTCTCGTCCTCGCCCTTCTTGGTGTAATAAATCGAGTAATCGTCCGTGTTGTACTCGACCTTGTCGACACTCTTCTTATCGAGCGCTTTGACAAACGTCGAGTAATCGGTCTTCGTAATCTGCTGCGTGTGACCGATGTTGGGGAACAGAACGGTCGAGAGCACGAGGTAGACGACGAAGGCGATGAGCACGTAGAGGATCATATTCCGTCTACGCTTGTTGTCATCCATCTCCATCTGCTTGAACTCCATCTACTGGGGTTAATAATGCTTTCTAGAATACCCAACCCGGACGGCGATAAACCGACGCCGGGCACGAAAAGACAGAGATGGCATCACTGGAAGTCGGCAAGGTTCAAATCTATGCGGGCGACGGCAAGGGCAAGACGACGGCTGCGCTGGGGCCCGCGCTGCGTGCCACGGGCTATTGACTTAACGTGCTCATGCTTCAGTTTGCCAAGAAGCTGCACTGCGCCGAACATGATGCAGCACCTCGTTTAGGGCTACGCATCGTACAAGCCGCCCGCGACACACCCGAGGCTTGCGCCGCGCAGATCATGGAGCTCGCATGCGAGCAGATATCACAGGTCGACGTTCTGATTTTGGATGAACTCGGCGAGGCCATGCGCCGCGGCTTCGTGACGCGCGAGGATGTCGAAGCGCTGATCGCGATAAAGCCCGCCACCACGGAGCTCGTGCTCACCGGCCGGGGCCTGCTGCCCCTCGCGAACCTCGCCTACCTTGTCACCGAAATGCGCCCCATCAAACACTACTTCGACGAAGGACTCCTAGCCCGCCAAGGCATCGAATACTAGCCATTGGGGACGTCCCGAATGGCTAGGCGGTGGCGCGGCCGAGCCAGTTGCCGCTGTGGTGGTAGATGGTAAACATCGTGGCCGTGATGAGCCAGGTTACGGGGTAGACCAGCAGTAGATGCTCGAGCGACGGATCGAAGGGCATGATCGCAAACACCCAGATCACCCTCAAGACAACGGTGCCAAAGATGGTGAGCATCATAGGCTGCAGACTCACGCCGGCACCGCGAATGGAGCCCGACGCGTTTTCGATAATAGAGAAGATCGCGTAGAACGGCGCGATGAAATGAAGAATCGTCGTGGTGTACGCCGAAATCGAAGCATCGTCGACAAACAAACGCGACAGCGGGCCCGAGAACACCAGGAGCACGGCAGACAGGCCACCAATGAGCATAAACGAAAGCACAAGCGACGTATGGTAACCCTTGCGCATGCGCTCGTAGTTGCGCGCGCCAAAGTTCTGCGCCGAGAACGTAGTGATCGATACGCCGAGCGCCTCGGTCACCATCCAGATAATGCCATCTAAGCGGCCCGAAAGACCCCACGCCGTGGTGACATCGGCACCAAACGAGTTGACCGACACCTGAATCAAAACGTTGGAAATCGAATACGCAGCAGACTGAAAGCCAAGCGGCAGACCACACGAGATCATGCTCTTACAAATGCCAGGATCAATGCCGAGTTTGGACAGCGAAAGCCGCCACGCACCCGGTGCGTGCATCATGCGAATCACGATCATCGTGGCGTTGGAGCAAATGGTCAGCGCCACCGCGATGCCGCAGCCCAGCGCCTCCATATGAAGCACGGCAACAAAGATGACATCCAGCACCGCATTAACAAGGCAGCCGGAAGCGATGATCACAGCAGGCCCGCGCGTGTCGCCCACGGCGCGTAGCAGTGCCGTTCCCATATTGAGCAGCAGCGCCGCAACCATGGCGGCAAAATAGCAACGAGCATAGGCCACGCCCTCGGCCAAAAGTTCATGCGGAGTGTTCATAAGTACCAGCATGGGCTCAACGAACACTATGCCAAGAATCGAGAAAACGATACCGCCCACCAGCGCGAGCGTCATGGCCGTATGGACCGAACGGCTCAGTCGCTCATCATCGTGCTGACCAAAATACTGACCGGTAATGACCGCGCAGCCGGCGCCGACGCCAACGCAAAAGCCAATGCAGAGCTCGGTGAGCACCATCGTAGCTTGAATGCCACCTAGCGCGAGCTTGCCGCCAAACTGACCGACGATATAGGTACCGATAAGCGTGTAGGACTGCTGAAAAAACGAACTAAAAAAGATGGGAACGCACAGCGACAGCAATTGCTGCCAAATGACTCCTTGCGTTACATCGATAGCCGTAGATTTCTTAGCCACACGCCCTCCCCGCCAACGTATGTTAAACAACAAAATGGCAATTTAAGACCAAAGCAAATACCAGCTTAGCACCGACCGGCGTCGACCGAAACACCCCGAATTAGAGCGCGGTGCGGAAAACTGCCTAGTGATACAAACCCGGCTGGTAGTGATACTCATTGCTCACGTGCGGGCACAGCTGCCAAAAGGCGACGGCGCTCGCCGCGGCAACGTTAAGCGAATCGACCCCGTGCGCCATCGGAATGCGCACCGCGTGGTCACAGCCGGCAATGGTCTTGGCGCCCAAGCCGGCACCCTCGGTACCCATAAAAAGCGCCAAGCGATCAATCTTCTGCAGCACGGGATCGTCCAGCGATACGGAATCGTCCGTCAACGCCATAGCGGCACACGAAAAGCCGGCATCGTGCAACGCGCTCAGACCATCATGCGGCCACACACGAGCCTCGCTGCCAATGCGCGTCCACGGCACCTGAAACACGGTGCCCATGCTCACCCGGGCTGAGCGACGGTACAGCGGGTCGCAGCACGTCGGGCTGACCAAAATACCGTCAACGTTCAATGCGGCAGCCGAGCGGAAAATCGCGCCAACATTGGTGTGATCGACAATACCCTCAAGCACGCACACGCGCACCGGACGATCCCCCACCGCCTCGACGACGCCGCCCAAGAACTCATCAACCGGAATCTGACGCGGGCGACGGAACGCCGCCAGCGCGCCGCGCGTCACGTTAAAGCCCGTCAACTGCTCCATGAGCTCCATGGAGGCCACGAACACGGGAACCGGACCCGCTCCCTCGCGCACGACAAGCTGGTCAAACAGCGGCATCATCTGGTCGAGCCAGCGCTCGCCCAAAAGAAAGCTCACCGGCTCATATCCGGCGCGAACCGCACGCTCGATGACCTTGGCACTCTCAGCGATAAAAATGCCCTTCTGCGGCTCCAGCACGCAGCGAAGCTCACGCTCGGTCAGTCGCACGTAGGCATCGAGCCGCTCGTCCTCGAGCGAATCAATTCGCAGAACCTCAACGGCATCAGTCATAGCAGCCAGCCCGCACCCTTCTTTACAGCACATCTATACCAAACGAGGCGACGCTAAGCGCCGCCCCATGCATTCAATCAACCCGATGATACCGTTCACGCCAGACGATTTACGCCTCAACGCGATGATACGTCACGAACTCATAATCGACGCCCTCGTCACCCTCACCGGCGGCAATCGTCGCGACCCCGCTGCGCTGCGCAATCTTCCACGCAGGATCGGCTTCCAAATCGGGAAAGTACGTATCCACAACATGGACGCAGTGGTTATGCGTGACCTCGGCCTCGACGCAATACGGCAAAAACTGCCGATAGACATCTCCGCCACCGATCACCCAGGCAACGGGCTCATCGGCAACCGCGGCGAGCGCCTCGTCGATGCTATGCACCACGTCGACGCCCTCGCGGGCAAAGCCCATATCGCGCGTAAGCACGATATTGCGGCGGTTCTTGAGAGGACGCCCGCCGGGAAAACTCAGCAGGGTCTTACGCCCCATAATAACCGGGCAACCTTTGGTGCACGCAACAAAATGGCGCATGTCGGCGCGATTGGACACTACCATGTCGCCCTCGCACCCAATGCCCCAGTCGTCACACACGGCGACAATGGCAGAAAGCTTACACGTCATGAGTGCCACCTACACCGCAATGGGGATGTTCTTGACCTGCGGACCGTGCTCGTAGCCCTCCACGATCAGGTCTTCGGTCGTAAACGCGTAGAAATCATGCACATCGGGGTTAAGCGTTACCTTGGGAGCCGCAAACTGCGGACGCTCGATAAGCTCGCGGACGATATCGACATGACGATCATAGATATGGGCGTCAGCGATCACGTGCAGCAGCTCACCGGGAATCATATCGACCGACTGCGCGACCATCATCAGCAAAATGGCGTACTGGCACACGTTCCAGTTGTTCGCGGCCAAAATGTCCTGGCTGCGCTGGTTGAGAATCATGTTGAGCGTCGGCTTGTCGTCCTGAGGACGCTGCGTCACGTTATAGGTCACGCTGTACGCGCACGGATACAGATGCATCTCGGACAAGTCGCTGAACACATAGGTATTCGTCATAATGCGACGGCTATACGGCGTGTTCTTAAGGTCGTACAGCACGCGGTCCATCTGGTCAAAGTCGCCCTCGGCATAATGGCTCTTCTGGCCAATCTGATAGCCGTAGGCCTTGCCGATGGAGCCGGTCTCGTCGGCCCACTCGTCCCAAATATGGCTGTTGAGGTCATGGACGTTATTGGACTTCTTTTGATAGATCCACAAGATCTCATCCATGGCAGATTTGAGGGCCGTACGACGCAGCGTAAGCGCAGGGAACTCTTCGCGCAGGTCGTAGCGCGCCGTGACGCCAAAGTTTTTAATGGTATAGGCAGGGGTGCCGTCCTCCCACACCGGGCGGACCTTTTGGCCCTCGGTGGTGGTGCCATGGTCCAAGATATCGCGGCACATGGTTACAAACTGTTGATCAGCCTTGCTCATTGACCCTCCTGTCAGTCGCCTACAAGCGAGATTCATTGTAGCCCAGGCGCACGCGGCCCCACAGCCCAAACATAAGCGCTCATTTTCTGACATATGACAGAAATTCCTTGCGCAAATCTGTACGTTCGCTATTCTATTGTTGACATATGTCAGATAAGGAGTGCGCATGGCAGGAAGACGCGAAAAATTACGCCGTGTTGGAATCATCCCCGAATATCGCGGCTTTACCCCAGACGGCCTTGCCAGCGGAGACGCCATCGATATGACAGTCGACGAGCTCGAAGTCCTGCGCCTATGCGACCTGGAAGGCCTCAATCAGGAGGAAGTCGCCCAGAGCATGGGCATTGCCCGCGCCACGGTGGCGGCAATCTGCAGCCGCGCGCATCGCAAGGTGGCAAACGCGTTGGTCAATGGACGGGCGGTTGTCATCGAGGGCGGCAATATCGCATACTCCCCCATCACCACGACAACGGCCGCATGGCCAGCAAAGGAGGTCGACACCATGAGGGTGGCAACCACGTACGACAACGGCAACATCTTTATGCACTTTGGCCGCAGCGAGCAGTTCAAGATCTACGACATTCAGGACGGCAAGGTGCTCAACGAGCAGGTCGTAGGCACCGGCGGCACCGGTCACGGCGCATTGGTGGGCCTGCTTACCAACGGTGGCGTTGACACGCTCATCTGCGGCGGTATCGGCGGAGGCGCCATCAACGCGCTCACCCAGGCCGGCATCACGGTCTATGCGGGCGCCCAGGGCAGCTGCGATGCCTGCGTCGAGGCCCTCATTGCCGGCACGCTCGCGCTGACCGGCGAGGCCACCTGCGGCTGCCATGTCCACGACCACGAGCACACCCATGAGCATGGCGAGTCCTGCGGCTGCCACGGCCATCACGACCACGACGGACATGAGGGCTGCAGCTGCCACTAGCGGCAAGCACCTCGACGTCAACACGCTTCCGCGCGTGCGACAACCTGCGAACAAACGGCGTAGGCCGCCTGGAGTACCATCCAGGCGGCCTACGCCATACACGACTCAACCAGTCGTTACTTCTTATTACGCATCTGCGCTTCCATCTGGCGCAGCAGCTCCATATCGGACTTGGGACCGCCCGTACCCAGGCCACCCATGCCGCCCAGGCCCATGGCATCCAGACCGGGGATATTGGGCATGCGCATCTTTTTGCCCTTCTTGCCCTTTTTGCCCTTCTTGCCGCCGGCCTGCGCCTGATTGGCCATCGTGCGCATGCGGCCCATCATCTTGTTCATCTCGCCCCACTGCTTCATAAGGCTATTGACCTCGGTGGGGGTCACGCCGGCGCCCTTGGCGATACGCGCGCGGCGCTGGCCGTTGATGATGGAGGGACGCAGGCGCTCCTCCTTGGTCATCGACATGATGATGGCCTCGTTCTTGTCAAAGATGCCCTCGTCCAGGTTGCCGCCCATCTGGTTGAGCGCGCGCTGACCACCGGGGAGCATGCCCAGGATGCCCTTCATGCCGCCCATCTTCTTGACGGCCTTCATCTGGTCGAGCATGTCGTTCATGGTAAAGCCCTCGCGCAGCATACGCTCGGCAGCCTCGAGCTGCTCGGCGTCGGCCGCCTCCTGGGCCTTCTCGATGATGCCGACAACATCGCCCATGCCCAAGATTCGCTTGGCCATTCGGTCGGGATAGAACGGCTCCAGCGAATCGGGCTTCTCGCCCATGCTCACGAACTTGATGGGCTTGCCGGTCACCTGGCGCACGGAAAGCGCGCCGCCGCCACGGGCATCGCCGTCGAGCTTGGAGATGATCACGCCGTCAAAGTCGGTGCGCTCGGCGAAGGTCGAGACGACGTTGACGATATCCTGGCCGGTCATGGCATCGACGACCATCAGCACCTGATCGGGCTTGACGGCCTTCTTGATATCCACGGCCTCCTGCATCATCTGCTCGTCGATCTGCAGACGACCGGCGGTATCGACGATGACTACATCGCGCAGGTGGTCGACTGCCTCCTGGATGGCACCCTTGGCGATATCGACCGGGTGCTCGCCGTCGCCGCGGAAGACCGGCACGCCGATCTCTCCACCGAGTGTGGCCAGCTGGTCGGCAGCGGCGGGACGGTAGACGTCGCACGCGGCGAGCAGCGGCGAGCGGCCCTGCTTCTTGAGCTGGTAGGCCAGCTTTACGGCCGCCGTGGTCTTACCGGAGCCCTGCAGGCCCACGAGCATGATGACATTGGGAATGCGGTTGCTAAAGACGAGCTTGCTCTCGGTGGAGCCGAGCATCTCGGTGAGCTCGTCGAGCACGATCTTGACGACGTTTTGCGCCGGCGACAGTGACTCCATGACCTCGGCGGTCATGCAGCGCTCCTTGGTCTTGGCGACGAACTCCTTAACGACCTTAAAGTTGACGTCGGCCTCGAGCAACGCCATACGAATGTCGCGCATGGCAGAGGTGATATCGGCCTCGGTCAGCTTACCCTTGCCGCGCAGGCGGTCAAATGTGTCGTTGAGGCGATCGCTCAGAGAATCAAACACTAGTCACTCCTTAATTGGACTCGCCCACCAGGGCGCGGCAGAAATCTTTGGCATTGAACTCCTGCAGGTCATCGACCTGCTCGCCCACGCCGATGCGCAGGATGGGAAGCTTGAGCTTCTCGGCCACGGCCATGGCGATACCGCCCTTTGCCGTGCCGTCGAGCTTTGTCATGATAATACCGTCCAGGCCCAGCGCCTCGTTAAACTCGAGCGCCTGGTTGAGGCCGTTTTGGCCCGTTGCGGCATCGATCACGAGCACGACATAGACGGGCATGGGGCCGGCGACCATATTGGCGGCGCGCTTGCGGGTCACATTGACCACCTTGGCAAGCTCGCGCATGAGCTCGGGGCTCGTGTGCAGACGACCGGCGGTATCGATGAGCACCAGGTCGCTGCCGCGCTTGTCGGCCTCGTCGAGCACGTCGTAGCAAACACTTGCCGGGTCGGAGCCGCGGTCGCGCTTGATGACGGGGACGCCAGCGCGCTGGCCCCACACATCGAGCTGCTCGATAGCGGCAGCGCGGAAGGTATCGGCCGAACCGATCACGACGTTCTTGCCGCGGGAGGCCATGGCGCTCGCGATCTTACCGACCGTCGTGGTCTTGCCGGCACCGTTAATGCCCACAAACAGCACGCAGCTCGGCGTATCGGAAAACGGATCGCGCTCGATGGGCACAAAGTGCTGCTCAAGCTGCTCGGCCAGGGCGCGACGGAGTTGCGGGGCGGTCTTGAGGTTCTTCTTGGCCGCGGCATCGCGCAGGTCATCGGAGACCTTGATGGCGACCTCGGCGCCCATGTCACCCATGACGAGGGTGTCCTCAAGGTCCTCCCAAAAGTCCTCGTCGACCTCGCCGCCAAAGTAGAATACCTCGTTGAGGGCCTCTCGGCTGCGCTCAAGTCCGCGCGAGAGAGCATCAAAGAATCCCATTATACATTCACGACCTTTCCGGTTTCGCGATCGAGTTTTTGCGAGACGACGCGACTGACGCCGTCGGCTTGCATCGAGACGCCATAGAGAACGTCAGCGTCCTCCATAGTACGGCGCTGATGCGAGATAACCAAGAGCTGCGTATCGGAACGCAGCACATCGAGGGCTCCGATGAGCTTGGACAGGTTAGCGTCATCAAGCGCCGCCTCGACCTCGTCCAGCACATAGAACGGAACCGTGCGCGTGCGGTACACGGCAAAAAGCAGGGCGAGCGCCGTCAGACTCTTCTCGCCGCCCGACATGAGCATCATCTTGGTGATGCGCTTGCCGCGCGGCTGCGCCACGACCTCAATACCCGTCTCGGCAGGATGCTCGGGATCGGTCATCTCCAGATGAGCCTGGCCACCCGGGAACAGCATGGCGAAGATCTCGCGGAAGTTCGCATCGACCTTCTCAAACGTCACCAGGAAGGCCTTCCGCATCTTGCGATCAATGGCCACCGTGATCTTGGTGAGCGCCTTGCGCGCGCACTCCAGATCGGCCAGCTGCTCCTCGATGTAGTCGGCGCGGCGCTTGAGCTGCTCGTACTCCTCCATGGCAACTTGGTTAACGGGACCAAGGTTGTTGATCTGGCGCACAAGCTGGTTGAGTTCGCGCTCGGCGGCATCGCGGTCCGTGGGTGCCGGAAGCATGAGCGCTTCCTCGAGTACCGTGGTGCCATCGGCGGTAATGGCCTTAATGGCGGCCTCTACCTGCACCTCGAGCTTGCCACGTGCGACCTTGAACTCGTTTTGCGTGGCGGAGGCGGTATCGACCCGCTCCTTAGCGCGGGCAACCTCTGCCTTGGCATCCTCGATGGTCTTCTTGAGCGAAGCGGAGTCCGCCTCTTCCAGAGAGGCCTGGTCACGCAGGCGCGCTGCCCAATCCGACGCGCGCTCCAGCAGGGCCGAATAACGCTCGTGCATGGGGTCAACGCGCAGGCGCAGCAGCTCGAGCGAGCGCGAAGCCTGGCGTGTTCCGCGGATACGACGATCGATGCCCTCCAGGCGATGCTCCAGGTCGGGCACGCGGCCCTTCAGCGAACGCAGGCGCTCGCTCGTCTGGGCTAGGCGAACCTTGGCGTCGGCGAGCTTGCCGGCGGCCTCGGAATCGTCACGGCGAACGCGGTCGAGTTCGTCGTTGGCCTCGGCAATCTGGAGACCCAGGTCGCTTGCCTGCGCACGGGCCTCGTCGCGCGAACGGGTGAGCTCGTCAACGCGCGGGCGCGCAGCGCGAACGGCTTCGGAGGCCTGCTCGCGGCGCTTGGAGATGCGCACGCGCTCGACCTCGACATTGTTGGCGCTTTGCTCCAGACGGCCGATCTCGGAGAGCAGCGAGCGGCGCTCGCCCTCAAGACGGGCGATCTCGCCGGCGGCATCACCCTCGGCGGCACGCGCCTCCTCGACGGCCGCGTTGGCCTCGACGACCTGATCCGACACATGCTCAAACACAGCAGCTAGATCGGGCTCCAGGCCCTCCAGCTCGCGAATACGACGCTTGCGCTCCAGAGCACCCGAAGCCTCGCCGGCATCGAGGCCCACGCGAACCAGGCCGCCACAGGCGACGCGGGCGCCATCGGGGGTCACGTAAGTCACGCCGTCAACGACCGGCGCTGACAGCGCGGCAGCGAGATCGTCCACTACGTAATAGCCGCCGAGCAGCGCCTCGACGACGGGACCATAGCCTGCGCGCACGGACAGACGATCAACCAAACGGGTACCGGAGGCGCCCTCAGCGGCGGTAGAGCCACTCACGCCGCGCGTCACCAGCAGCGCCTCGCCCGAGGCCTTCTTCTGGTCCAGAGCGGCACGACCGGCACGCTCAAGCGCGGACGTATCGTCGAACAGCAGCGCATCGATATCGCCGGCGAGCAATTGCTCAACCAGGCCCTCAAGCTCGCGCGGGGCCTCGAGCACGTCGCCCAGACGACCCGAGACATCATCGCCCAGCGCACCCACCAGACGACTCACGAGCGGCGAGCTGTCGGCCATGCGGGCATCGAGTTTCTTTTGACTGGCAAGTTCTGAGCGCACCTCGGATAACTTGTTGCGCGCCTCGCTCTCGCGGGCACGCAGGTCCTTCAGGGCCGCGCGTGCCGTCTCGGTGGCCTCACGCGCATCGACCTGAGCCCGGCGCGCTTCCTCAAGAGCGCCCTCAAGCTCCTCGGCGCGGTCGCGACGGCTCTCGAGCGAGGCCGTGACCTCCTCGAGCTGCTCGTCAATCTGCTCCAGGCGCGAGGCATACATGTTGTCCTCGACCTCGGCATTGCTCAAGGAATCCTTCACCTTGGCGAGCTCAAGCGCGGCGTTATCAGCCACACGCTGCACATCGCGCTGCTCACGCGTAAGCTGCGAAATCTGATTGTCGAGCGCCACGCGCCGCTCGTGGAGCTCAGCGGCGGCAGGACCAGCGGCGTCAACGTCCTCCTGGGCCTGCATATGCGCACCGGTCACTTCCTCAAGCTGCGCACGCGCGTCCTCGAGCTCCTCGACCACGCGACGACGCTGATGCTCGGAGCTCGAAATCTGACCGCGCATGTCAGACAGGCGCGACACCATGTTGTGGCCCTTTTCCTCGAGCAGGCGCATGTCGGAGTTAATGCGGCCGACCACATCTTGCATATGACGGCGTTGCTCGCCCAGGTCGCCCACAAACAGGCCCTTTTCCTCAAGCATAACCTGGAGCTTCTCGAGCTCGCGCTCCTTTTCGCTCATGCGGTACTGCGCAAGCTCCAGCTCGGCAGCACCTTCCTTGGAGCGGCTCTCCAGGTCGTTCCACTGCGACTGCAGCGAACGAAGCTCATCGACAGCCAGCATCTGCGTAAGCTCGTTCGCGCGCGAGGACAGCTCTTTGTACTTGCGCGCGCGATCGACCTGACGCTCCAGCGGTCGCAGCTGACGGGCGATTTCCTTATTGATGTCGCGGGCACGCGTCAGGTGCTCGTCCATCGACTTAATCTTTTTGAGCGCACGCTCCTTGCGGCGCTTGTGCTTGGAAATGCCGGCGGCCTCCTCGATGAGGGCGCGACGCTCCTCGGGGCGGCTCTGCAAAATGGCGTCGAGCTTGCCCTGGCTGATGATGGAATGCGTATCCTTGCCCAGGCCCGAATCGTGCAGGATGTCCTGAATGTCCATCAGGCGGCACGGACTCGAGTTGATGAGGTACTCGCTTTCGCCCGAGCGATACATGCGACGGGTGATGGCGACCTCGTCAAAGTCGACGGGCAACATATGGTCCGAGTTATCGAGCACCAGCGTGACCTCGGCGACACCCACCGGCTTGCGCGCCGACGAGCCCGAGAAGATGACATCCTCCATGGCCTGGCCGCGCAGCTGCTTGGCGCTCTGCTCGCCCAGGACCCACAGAATCGAGTCAGAGATGTTCGATTTTCCCGAGCCGTTTGGACCGACGATGACGGTCAGGCCCGGCTCAAACGTCATATGGGCGCGGTCGGCAAACGACTTGAACCCTTTGAGCGTGAGGGACTTGAGATACACGGTTCCTCGCTTACACGTGCTTCTTGTTCAGAATCACGCCGTTGGTGGTGTAACCCATGCGGTCGAGCGCTTCGAGCGCGGCAGCTCCCTCGGCTTCCTTCTTTGAGGAGCCGGAGCCGCGACCCTGGCGAATACCATCGATCAAAACCACAGCGGTAAAGGTGGGCGCATGCGCCGGGCCCTCGGAGCCAACGAGCTTGTACGCCGGAGGTTCGTGACCGTCGGCTTGCACGCACTCCTGCAAAAACGACTTGGGGTTCGCAGGATGCTCGGCACGCTCGGAAGCCAAATGCGGCTTAAGCGTACGGTGAATGAACTCCGCCGCAACGTCCCAGCCGGCATCCAGGTACAGCGCGCCCACGAGCGACTCATAGACGTTCTCGAGGGCCGAATGCAGGCCGCGCGCACCGGTACCGGTCTCGGAGGCACCAAAGATGATGATGTCGTCGATGCCCAGCTCGTGAGAAACCTCGGACAGCGTAGCGCCCGAGACAAGCGACACCTTCAAGCGCGTGAGCTTGCCCTCGTCAAACTCCGGATAGGACTCAAACAGGGAGCGTGCGACCACAGCGCCCAAAATGGAATCGCCCAAGAACTCAAGGCGCTCATAGCTGGCAGAAACCGGCTGGCCCTCGACTGCCGAGGGATGCGTAAGCGCCGCGCGCAGCAGCACCTTATTGTTGAACTCGTGGCCCAGGATTTCCTGGGCGCGCGTAAGTCGGTCGGATAAAGCCAAGACTTAAGCCTCCTTGGCAGCTTCGATAGCGTCGACGGCGTCGGCGACAGAGTTGAGCGAGAGCAGGGTCTCGTCATCGATCTCGAGGTTGAACTCGTCCTCGATAGCCGTAACCAGCTGCAGGCGCTCGAGCGAGTTGGCATCGAGGTCGTCAAAGGTGGTCTCCTCGCTAATTTCGGCAACATCGACGCCCAGAACGTCAGCAGCGACCTCGGCGATCTTGTCGAAGATTTCGGAGCGGTCCATAGCGCTTCCTCTCATAGTGCATGAATACCAAAAGAATGGTACCGCCCGGGCGGTACCAAGACACGGTTCTGATTCTACCCCACGACGTGCACCGCGAAGCACATAACAGCGCTCTAACTCGCTCTTATAAAACGATACCGTCCATAGAGTTGGCGACATTCTCGACCAGCCCGGCGCGCACGGCTTCGGCCGCCGCGAGCGTACCGTTTTTGACAGCCTCGACCGAGGTGGCACCATGGCCGATCAGGACCACGCCGCGCAGGCCCAAAAGAATCGCGCCGCCCTTGGCGTCGCCCGAAAGTTTGGCTTTAATCTCGCGCATCTGCTTTTTGATGAGCAGCGCGGCGATCTTGGTGCCGAGCGAGGCCATAAAGGCGCCCTTGAGCTCCTGCAGCAAAAACTTGGCAGCGCCCTCGGTAGCTTTGAGAGCGATATTACCCGACATGCCATCGGCAACGACGACATCGAAGTTACCTGAGGTGAGGTCGGTGCCCTCGCAGTTACCAACAAAGCCGGGAACGGCGGCCTTCATAGCAGGGAAACAGGCCTTGGTAAAGTTGGAGCCCTTCTCATCCTCGGTGCCATTGGCAAGCAGGCCCACGCGAGGATGCTCGATGCCCAGGACGACGCGGGCATAGGCGCTACCCATCTGGGCAAAACGCACCATGTCATCGACCTCCACATCGGGGTTGGCACCCATGTCGCACAGCACCGTCAGACCGCCGGCGCGATTGGGCAGCGCATTGGTCAGACAGGGGCGCACCGGCTGCTTCTTGCCTTCGGCCTGATACCTAAACGGCGTCACATAGGCGGTGGCGGCGGCGGTCATGGCACCGGTGGAGCCGGCGGAGAAGAACGCATCCGCGTTGCCCTTCTTAATGGCGCGGCAAGAAAGCACGATCGACGACTTACGCTTGGTCATCACGGCGCGAATGGGATCGTCATCCATGGCGATAACGTCAGGCGCCTCAAGGGCCTCAACACGTGCATGGGAAGCTGCAAAGGGATTGACGATTTCGGCGGGACCAGCTGCCAAGACCTCGATATCGGGATCGGCGGCAAGCGCAGCTTCGATACCATCGAGAACAACCTGAGGTTTCTCGTCTCCGCCCACAACGTCTACACAAACGCGAACGTTACTCATATACATGCTCCTTATACAAAAATGGCCGACTCATTGAGCCGGCCATTGTGGTTCCATTTGGAACGGCATCGCATCCAGAGTATACCGTTACTCGGTAACGATAACCTCGCGGTCCTTGTAGAAACCGCAGCTGGGGCACACGTGGTGCGGAAGCTTGACAGCGCCGCAACGGGGGCACGTGGACTGAGCCGCAGCCGAGATCTTCATGTTGGCGGAACGACGGGTGTGAGTGCGGATACGACCCTGCTTTTGTTTAGGTACGGGCATAGTGACCTTCCTTATGAACTATCCAGTGTGGCGATTACGCGCAAGTAGCGATACTACCACAGTTTTACTCATCAAGCTTGAGATTCTTCAATGCTGCAAATGGATTTTCCGTGGCAGCGGCCCATTCTGCCTCTGCCTGGGCGGCGCAATCGCATTGCTCGACGTTGAGATTGCAACCGCATGTGGGGCACAGACCGCGGCAATCGGGCTTGCAGAGCACCACAAACGGCGTGTCCATGACGACCGCGTCGTTGATGGGCTCACCCAGATCGACGATGCGGTCCTCACACAGGAGCTCGTAGCCGTCCTCGTAGGCCTCGGGATCCTCGGGCTCCTCAAAGAGGTAGAACTCCTCGATCTCGCCGGCGATATCAAACGAGGCGGGCTCCAGGCAACGGTCGCACTCGCCGGTGGCGTGCGCGCGGACCATGCCCGTGAGCAAGACACCGGTACCGGCATTGGTAAAGACAACGTCGTAGTCGATGCCGTCCTGAAGCTGGTACTCCTTCTCGCCCACCGTGTAGGTGGCGACATCGACCTTACCGGTCAGCGGATACGAATCTCCAGGAAACTCAAGCTGCTCGGAAAGATCGACGGTAACGCTCGGAAACTCAGCCATTACCACTGACCATTCTGTTGGGCGGCACCCTCGTTGAGCTGCTGACGGCAACGGGTAACGGTGCCGGTCAGGCTCTTGAGGTTCTCCTCCAGGTGCGTAAAGACCTGCTCCGCGTAGTCCTCGGCAGCATAACGCGTCTCGCGCTCGTACTGCTGGGCACGATCGCGGATGTCGTCGGCCTGCTGCTGCGCAAGGCGGACGATCTCCTGCTCACCGGCAATGGTGAGGGCCTGCTGCTGAGCGTCGGCGATGATGGAATCAGCCTGAGCGGCGGCGGAAGCCATAAGCTCCTCGCGCTCCTTAAGGATACGGCGGGACTTCTGCCACTCCTCGGGATAGCTCATGCGGATCTCGTCGAGGATATTGAAGAACACGTCGGCGTCGATGACCTTGAACTGAGCGTTCTTGCCGAAAGGCGGCTTGGCTTCCTCGATCAGCCCTTCGAGCTCATCGACCAAGCTGACGATCCTATCGCCAGGAAAATTCTCGCCCGGCATCCGGTCTCCTTTCATAGGTAACATATCATCGTGCTAGTTTACCACATGCCACCAGGCAATAAAAAACGTCACGAAAAGCGATGTCTGAGCGCTTCGACCACGTTGGACGGGACAAACGTCGATACATCGCTGCCGAGCGAGGCGATCTGGCGAACGACCGAGCTCGAGATATAGCCGTACTGCGGCGCACTCATGACAAAGATGGACTCCAGCTCGTTATCCAAGCGGTAGTTGAGGTCGGCCTGCTGCAGCTCGTACTCAAAGTCAGTCATGGCGCGCAGACCCTTGACCACGGCCCCCGCCCCCTGATCACGAGCGAAGTCGACCAAGAGGCCAGTAAAGGGCAGGACCTCGACGCCATCGATATCACCGAGTGCCTCACGGGCCAGCGCCACGCGTTCATCGAGCGTAAACGTGGTGCCCACACCGTTTTTGCCCTGCGACTCGGCAACGGCCACGATCACACTGGGAAAAATGCGGCGGGCGCGGCGGATGACGTCGATATGGCCAAACGTGATGGGATCGAAGGTACCCGGAACGATGACGCGGTTAATGGTGTCATTCATGGGCGTCCTCCTGAAACGTCGTGGCATCGTTGTTATCGGCATCGGTGACGGCACTATCGTCCTCACCGTCGTCATCGCCGACCCAACGAAGCAGGTCGACCGAGGTAATGCCGTAGCGCTTCTCACGTACAGTCTCAAAGCCTGCCGGATGCGCGCCCGCATCGGCGGAGGCATGCTCAAACAGGGCATAAGCGCCAGGCGCAAGCAGACCCTGCTGAGCCAGGTTCTGCAGCAGTTCCTCGACCGGCTCGGCACCAAAAGCATAGGGCGGGTCGAGCAGGACCAGATCAAAGGGGCCGCCCGGTACACGACCGCGCGAGGCACTCGCCAGCATGTCGCCCGTGACCACGCACCAACGCGCACGGTCACGGCAGAGCGACTCGATATTCTTGGTAATGAGCCGCGCGGCATTGCGATCGATCTCAAACGTCGTGAGCGAGCGGGCCCCACGAGAGAGCATCTCTAACCCTAAGGCACCGGAGCCGCCAAAGGCGTCCAGCACACGAACGTCTTCCAAATCGAAATCGAATGCCGACATGACCATAGATGCGCATGCCTCGCGCACGCGATCGGTCGTGGGGCGGGTGACATCGCGACCACGGGGCTCCTCGATCTTACGACCGCGCCATTCGCCGCCGATGATTCTCATCCTCCGCTGACCTCCTTAAAAATGTGTCGATATCGCATGGCGACCGCATCGCGCAGGGGGCGCGTCGCCACGGAGTCAAGGGTGCAAGCATACCGCAAGAGCTCGACCGCGTCCAAATGGGCCCACTCGATTAGTTCCTCGTCGGCATCCAGGTCGACAAAGCGCAGGGTCACACCGCCATGCTGACGGTAGCCCAGGATTTCGCCCTCGTGACGCAGACGCAGGTCCATCTGGGCGAGCGTAAAGCCATCCGCGGTTTTTTCGAGCGATTGCAGGCGATCTTGTGCTGCCGACGCGCCGCCGTTGCCCTTAGAGTGCGTCATGACCAGGCACGTGCCCGACACACTGCCACGGCCCACGCGGCCGCGCAGCTGGTGCAGGGCAGCCAAACCAAAGCGCTCGCCGTTCTCGATGACCATGACGGTGGCGTTAGGCACGTCGACGCCCACCTCGACCACCGTAGTCGAGACGAGCACGTCGATCTCGCCACGCTTGAAGGCGTCGATCACACGATCCTTCTCCCCCGCCGGCATGCGGCCGTGAAGGCGCTCGATGACAAAACCCGGCAACGCCAGACGCAGGCGGTCGAGCTCGGTCGCCGTATCATGCAGCGGCACGGGGACCGTCACGCGGCCCCCCTCGTCGCGGGCGATACCGGGCACGTCCTCCAACTCATCGGCCGAGTCACTCGGCTCCACGAGCGGGCAAATCACGTAGGCCTGCTGACCTTTTTCATGCGCCTCGCGGATGGCGCCATAGGCGAGGTCGCGGCTCGACTCGGTGAGCACGCGTGTCGTCACGCCAACGCCAGGGACGGGCCGATGGCGGATGATGCTCGTGTCCAGATCGCCGTAGACCGAAAGCGCCAGCGTACGCGGGATGGGCGTTGCGGTCATAACGAGCAAATCGGCACCGGGGCCCTTCGCGCGTAGGGCGTTGCGCTGGCCAACGCCAAAGCGGTGCTGCTCGTCGATGACAACAAGCGACAGATGCTTGAACGCAACGGTATCCGAAAGCACCGCATGGGTGCCAAAGAGCACGTCAAGCTCGCCCGATTCCAGCTGGGCATGGATGCGCTCGCGCTCTGCGGCCGGCGTGGCGCCCGTCAGAAGCGCCCAGGACATGCCGGCCTGCGAGAGCAGAGGGCCGGTCTTATCGGCATATTGGCGCGCCAGCACGCCCGTGGGCGCCATAACGCAGGCCTGCGTGCCGCTATCGGCAGCCACAGCCAGCGCGCAGGCGGCAACGGCGGTCTTACCGGTACCGACATCGCCCAGCAGCAGACGGTTCATCACGCGCCCGCCATCGCACATGTCATGCAGGATGTCTTGGAATGCGGCCTCCTGCTCGTCGCTCAGCGAAAACGGAAGGGCCTGTTTAAGCGCGCCCAGATGCTCGCCCGCGGTGTGGGCATAGGGCACCACATCGACCAGGCCGCCGTCGTTGCGCAGACGCAGCGCCAGCTGCAGGTAGAGGCACTCCTCGTAGGCAAGACGCCGGCGTGCGATGTCGCGCTCAGCCATGCTCGAGGGAAAGTGGATCGAACGCAACGCGCGGGCATTGCTCATGAGCTTCCGCTTTGCGCGCAGCGGCGCGGGAATCGGATCGAACGGATTGCCGACGACCTCGAGCGCGCCGCTTACGATGCGGCGCATCCACGCCTGGCTCACGCCATCGCTCACGTAATGGACCGGCAGAATGGTGCCTGCGGCGCGCCCGTCCTCGAGCTTTTCAAAGTGGGGCGAGGCCATCTGCTTAAAACCGTAGGCAAACTCGACCTTGCCCATCACGGCCAAGCGGTCGCCCTGCTTAAGCTGCTGGGCAATCCAGGGCTGGCGGAAAAAGGCGACCTGTAGCACGCCCGTCTCGTCAACAAGTGAGACCTCAGTCACCTGCATGCGCGGGCGCGGCTGCTTTTGGACGATACGGTCGACCGTGGCGATGATGGTGCACACGATGCCGATGGGCGCCATCTCGATGGACCACGAACGGGTAAAGTCGAGGTATCGATGAGGGATATGGAGAAGGAGGTCCCCCACCGTCCGAATTCCCAGACGGCGAAGGGCCTCCTCACGTTTACCCGAAACATATTTGAGTCGCGCGATATCCTCGTCGAGCGCATTGCTCTGGGCAAAGCGCTCCGAGACGCGCGGCACGGAGCACAGCTCGGACATGGGCAGTTGCCTACTCGATCGAGAAGATCACGGGATAGAGCGGCTGCTCGCCACGATGGGCGTCAATCTCCAGATCGGGCTGAGCCTCCTCGATAGCGTCGACGATCTCCTGGAAGGCCTCATCGGACAGCTCCTCGCCGGCCAGAATCGTCAGCGCGTCGCCCTCCTCTTCCTCCTGCATGCGGTTGATGCAGTCGAGCGTGACCTGCTTCACGTCGGAGCCGACCACGTCGATGGAGCCGGCGATGATACCCATGACGTCACCGGAGTGAATCGGAGAGCCGTCGGAGGCGCTGGAATCGCGCACGGCGCGGGTGACCTCGCCATCGCGGACCTCGCTGATGGCGTCGACCATGGCGGCGACGGCGTCCTCGAGCTCGGAATCGGGCAGGACCGCAAACAGCGCGGAGAAGGCCTGCGGAACGGTCTTGGTGGGAACGACGGCGACCTTCTTGTCCGTGCAGGCAGAAGCGGCAGCCTCGGCAGCCATGCGGATGTTGCCGTTGTTGGGCAGAATGATGACTGAGGTCGCGTTAACCTGATCAACGGCGCCCAGCAGGTCTGCAGTCGAGGGGTTCATGGTCTGACCACCCGACACGATTACGTCGACGCCGAGGGACTTGAGGATGTCGGCCTCGCCGGACCCAGCGGCAACGGCGACAAAGCCCAGCGCCTTGGCGGGCTCGGCGGCCTTTTCCTGGTCCTCGTGAATCTTGGCGGTACGGTCGTGGGCCTCCATCTCCATGTTGTGGATAAAGACCTCATAGATCTGACCGAGCTGCAGCATGTGCTCGAGCACCAGGTTGGGGGTATTGGAGTGCACATGGATCTTGTAGTCGGGATAGGCGCCCACGAGCAGCTCACAGTCGCCCATGGAGCCTAGGAACTTAAGGCATTCGTCCTCGTCAAACGGGGCGTCGGCCTTAAAGAGAAACTCGTTGCAGTAGCGGAACTCCGAGCCCTCCCAGTCGTCGTTAGCCTCGATCTCAACGCGGCCAAGAGCGGCATCGCGGGCAGAGCCGGCGGAGTCAAACGTAGCGGAGAAATCCTCGACAACGGTGCTGCGACCAAGCGCGGCGGCAACAAAGTTCTCCAGGAAGATAGCAAAGCCGAAGGCGCCTGAGTCGACCACGCCGTTCTCTTTGAGGACGGGCAGCAAGTCGGGCGTACGGGCGACGGACTGGTACGCCTCGACGACGATAGCATCGAGCGCGTCCTCGGCCGAGAACTTCTTCTTCTCGCACTCGTCGGCCTTGGTCGAGACATCGCGCAGCACCGTGAGAATCGTGCCCTCGATGGGCTTGCGGACGGCCTGGAAGGCGACCTTGACGGCACGACGGAACGCAAAGGCGATGTTGGCGGACGTGATGGGCTCATCGGCAGAGACGAGACCCTCGGCCACGCCGCGCAGGATCTGCGAGGTGATGACACCGGAGTTGCCGCGGGCACCCATCAGGGAGCCGTGGGTGATGGCGGCGGCGATGGCTTCCATGTCGGCGTCGGCAGGAAGGGCGGAGAGCTCCTTGGTCACCGAAGCGAGCGTGAGCGACATGTTGGTACCGGTGTCGCCGTCGGGTACGGGGAAGACGTTGAGCTTGTTGATCTCCTCGGCCTTGTCGGAAACAGCAGCCGCAGCGATCGGAAAACAGGTGCGAATGGTCTTTGCAATCATGGGTATTTGAATCTCCGTTTTCGGATGCTAGTTCAGACGGCTCTTGAGCGCGTCGATATGGATGCCGATCTTAAGGCTGGCGGGATCGATCTGGGCGATCTCCTGCAGAGTGAAGGCAACGGAGCTCGAAAGATTGTGGCAGACGGACTTCATGTTGACGCCGTTCTCGAGCACGACGTGAAGATCGACCGTAAGGCCGTTCTCGTCGGCGGACACAAGCACGCCCTTACGGAGGCGCTGACCGGCAAGCAGGCGCACGCTCTCGGCGCCCTGGAGCTGCTCAGCCATACCGACAACGCCATAGCACGTCATCGCGGCATAACCGGCAATATCGGCAATAACGTCGTTCGAGACGCTCAGGCTGCCGTTAATGGTCTCAGACACAAGAATCTCCTTTTCTTGGTGCTCGCGGCACCATGTCGTGGGAGCAATCATTGCAATATTCTACAACGACCGCGCCATGTTGAGGTGGCGGGCCTCGGGATTACATCCTCGACACGAAATGTTGATATGGTAACGTTCGCGAACGGCGATCGCGGCATGAAAAAACCCGCCGCATAAGCGACGGGTTTTACAACCTGGCTCCCCGGGTAGGACTCGAACCTACAACAGCGCGGTTAACAGCCGCGTGCTCTACCATTGAGCTACCGAGGAATAGGTGCGTGCTCTCAAGCAACGAAGTTTATTATACGGACGAATCAGCTCAGGGCAAGAACTTTTTTAAGAAATTTTCCGACCTAGTCATTGGGGACGTTCTTAAACGACCAGTCATTCAAGAACGTCCCCGACAACTACATGAAAGCGCCCTCAAGCGGATGTGCTTGAGGGCGCTTCTTGCTTGCGAGGTTAAGACTCAATATAGTCCTTCAGCTTGCTGCTACGGCTGGGATGGCGGAGCTTGGCCAGGGTCTTGGACTCGATCTGGCGGATGCGCTCGCGCGTGACGCCAAACTCGCGGCCGACTTCCTCGAGCGTACGGGGATGTCCGTCGACAAGGCCAAAGCGCAGCTCGATAACCTTGCGCTCACGATCGGCAAGCGAATCGAGCACCTGGGTGAGCTGCTCCTGCAGCATGGAGAAGCTGGCCGCATCGGGCGGAACGATGGCCTGGGAGTCCTCGATGAAGTCGCCCAGCTGGGAATCCTCTTCCTCGCCGATGGGGGTCTCGAGCGACACGGGCTCCTGCGAGATCTTCTGGATCTCGCGGACGCGGTCGGCGCTCATGTCCATCTCGGCACCGATCTCCTCGGGGGTCGGGTCGCGGCCCAGGTCCTGAAGGAGCTGACGCTGCACGCGGACGAGCTTGTTGATGGTCTCGACCATGTGCACGGGAATACGGATGGTACGGGCCTGGTCGGCGATAGCACGCGTGATGGCCTGACGGATCCACCACGTGGCGTACGTGGAGAACTTAAAGCCCTTCTGGTAGTCGAACTTCTCGACGGCGCGGATCAGACCGAGGTTGCCCTCCTGGATCAGGTCCAGGAACAGCATGCCGCGACCAACATAGCGCTTGGCGATGGAGACGACCAGACGCAGGTTTGCACTGATGAGCGCCTGCTTGGCTTCGAGGCCCACGTTCTCAATGCGCGTAAGACGACGCATCTCGGCACGCGTGAGTTCGAGCTCACCAGCATCGGCAGCCTCGAGCTTCTCGGTGGCCTCAAGACCGGCCTCGATCTTCATAGCCAGATCGACCTCTTCGGAGGCGGTCAGCAGGTCGACCTTGCCGATCTCCTTGAGGTACATACGGACCGGATCGCCGGTCAGCATCACCGTGGAGGCATCGATGCCGCGCACGCGCGAACGCGAACGGGACGTCCGCACGGTGCGCTTCTTCTTGCTCTTGGAAGAACCCATCTCGGCGTCGGCCTGGCGGGCCATCTTGAGCTCGTGATCGTCGAGCGAGCCGGAATCGTGCTCGTCGTCGTCATCGAAATCGTCGGTATCAGAATCGGTATTGTCATCGTCGACGTCCATGGGGGCGTCGTCGTTACCGCTCGCGGAGATAATCTGGATGCCGCTGTTGCGCAGCGCGGAATACACCGCGGTGAGCTGCTCGTCAGAAACATCGATATCCTTCAGGGCGACCTGAATCTCGTCCTCGGTTACCGAAGTCCTGTTTGAGCCGTTGCCCATGAGCTTTGCAACGTAGGATTCCAGCCCAGTACCCGTGCTCTCAGTCTTTTTTGGCACAGATTCTCCCTTCATAGTCCACAGGACTCAATACTTTAGCACACACATTGACGTCTATACCCAAAAAGAGGACTGGATATAGGCGAGAATACGCTGGTTGACCACAACATCTAGGCTTGTTCGGTGCCTGCGGCCTCCAGGCCGATCAAACGGAACGGATCCGCCACGCCGCCGATCGACTTTTGCAGTTCGCGTTGACGCTGCGAATCCTGCGCGGCCTGCACGGTCAGCGCGCGACGGGCCCCATCATCGAGCGAACGGTCCTGGCGCAGCTTGGCCTGCGCGGCACGCATGCGGCGCTTGATGGTGTAGAGCTCAAGCGTATCGAGCATAAACACGATGTTCGTCTCGGTGGGGTGCTTGCTCGTCGCCGAGATGCGCCCGGCACTCACAAGCGTTGCCGCATCGGGACACACCGAGCGCGCCGCATCCATGCAGGCTGCCGGATCGGTTCCCGGCGGCGTTGCCAGCACGGCCCATGCGATGGACTCGTGGCGCGGATCCACCCACTCGATGGAGCAGATGCGGTCGGCATACGTGCGGAACAGGTCGGGGTAGCTCGTAAGCATGGTCAGCAGCTCGCGCTCCCCTGCCAAGGACTTGCGCTCAAGATCGGTCAGAACCATAGGGGCCGAGGCGTCTGCCGGGACACCAACGGGCGCAGAGCCCATATCGTCAGGCACATCAATCGGCGGCAGGTCGTCGACGACCTCCACGGGCGCAGCGCCATAGGCATCGAGCGGGACGCAGTCGTACGGCTCTTCTTCGACCGGCGCGGACACCGGCGGCGTCGCGCCCGATGCCCAAGTACCGCGACCGGCATCGTGAGAACCCGACGCCCGACCGCCCGCGCTACCGGACCGCTCAGCCTGTGCCCGCTGGCGTTCATAGTTTTGCTCGCGACGTCGTTCCGCATCTTCGCGCTTGGCGACATCGCGAAACACACGGCCCGAGCTCGCACGCACGGTCTCCAGATCCAAACCCAGCAGATCGGCAATCTGGATAAAGTACGTATCGATCATATAGCTGTCGCGCAGCGGATAGATAAGCGTCAGCGCATCCTCCAGCGCCTTGGCACGACCGCCCGGCGTGGTGATGTCGCTCGACTCCTGCAGCGAACGGTAGACAAAATCCATAAGCGGCTCGGCCGCGTCGATGCGCTCCTGCAGCTCCTGGCCGCCGTGCGCCGTGATGAACTCCATGGGATCGTTACCGTCGGGCAGCACCACGCAGCGCAGGTCCATCGAATCCTGCTCGATAAACTGAATCGCACGGCGAGCGGCCTTCTGGCCCGCGGCGTCTCCGTCAAACATATAGACGATGCGCTTGGCAAAGCGGGTGAGCGTCTTGACGTGATGCTCCGTAAGCGCAGTGCCCAAAGTGGCGACAACGTTTTTGATCCCCGCCTCCCAACAGGCGATGCAGTCGGTATAGCCCTCCACCACAATGGCGGTATCCTGCGCGACGATAAACTCTTTGGCCCAATTAAAGCCGTAGAGGTTTCGCTTTTTATGAAACACGCTCGTCTCGGCGGTATTGAGGTACTTGGGTTGGCCGTCACCCATGATGCGACCACCAAAGGCGATGTTATGACCCTGCTCGTCAAAGATGGGAAACATCACGCGGTCGTAGAAGCGGTCGGCAAGCTGCCCGCGCCCGCGGCTCACGGCAACGTTGGCATCGATCATCTCCTGCGGAGTAAAACCCGCCTGAGACAGGTGCGACACCAGCGCGTTGCGGCCCGGCGCAAAGCCCAGGCAGTAGCGGCGGCAGACGTCGCCACCCATGCCGCGGCTGGCAAAGTACTCACGCGGACGGCCGTCCTTACCACGCATAAGCATGGTGTGGTAGAACTGGGCGGTCTCGGCGCACAGATCGTAGATTCTGGCACGCTTAGTACCGCGCTCGCAGCGATCTCCGGTGTCGTGCAGCTCAATACCTGCGCGATCGGCCAAATAACGGATTGACTCGGGAAAGCTCAGGTTCTCGCGCTTCATGATATAGGTGAAGACGTCGCCACCCTCACCGCAGCCAAAGCAATGCCACACCTGCGTGGCGGGGATAATGTGGAAGGACGGCGTCTTTTCGCCATGGAAGGGGCAGCATCCCCAAAACTCATGGCCGCGGGGCTTGAGCTCAACCGTTTCCTGCACGATGGCAACCAGGTCCGACGCCGCGCGTACCTGATCTTTTTCCTCATCGCTAATCACGGATACTCACCCCCTGCTCACCCAAGTTATGACGGATATCGTCGATATTACCCTCGACGGTCGCGATTAACTCGTCCAGGGAATCGAACACGCGAGACGGACGCAGCCAGCGCGTAAACGCCAGCGACACCGATGCACCATACAGGTCGCCCGCATAGCCGATCAAGTTGGCCTCGAGATGCGCCGAGGCGGCATCGTCGGCATAGGTCGGCGGCAGACCGACGTTAACGGCAGCAGGCCATACGGTATCGTCGACCAGCACCAGACCCTCATAGACGCCATCGGCAGGCACTTGGATGCCGTCGGGCACCTGGATGTTTGCCGTGGGAAACCCCATGTCGGAGCCCTCGTGACGGCCAGCCGCCACAACGCCGCGCAGCATATAGGGACGGCCGAGAAGCTCGGCAGCCAGCTCCACATGACCCTGACCCAGCTCATGGCGGATGCGCGTGGCGCAGATGGTCTGCCCGTTAACGCAGAGCAGGTCGTGACCGTAAACGTCAACCCCACGCTCAGTACCCCAGGCGCGCATCTCGGCAACGCCCGAAGCGCCGCCGCGGCCGAGCCTAAAGTCGCTGCCGACACGAATGGAGCGAATGTCGACAACACGCGACAACAGCGCCAGAAACCCGACATGGTCGAGTGCCGCCACGGCGGGCGTAAAGGGAACGGCCACCACCACATCGACCCCGGTTTGAGCCAGGGCATGCAGGCGGTCGGCCGTCGTCATCAATTTTTGAGCGGGCGAAGGACTCACCACGACGTCCGGATCAGGATCGAAGGTGACCACGACCGCTTTGCTGCCGTGGTCATGCGCATCGCGAATAACCGCATCGATCAGCTCTTGGTGCCCACGATGCACGCCATCAAACACGCCAATGGCGATCGAAGCGGCACCCAAGAACTCGCACCCATCGAAAGCATCGGCAGAAACGATACGGGCCTCATCCAACTCACCCGCGAAAAAAATACGCGCGAGCTCGTGGGGCGCCAGCATCATCGAACACCGCCGATCGCCTGCGGAAAGACGTGCTCCATCACAAAGCGGCCGCCCTCGATACGAGCAAGCGCCTTCAATCCACCATCGAGCACGAGCGCGAACGGTGCCTTCGCCGTATCGAAATCCGCAAGCGCGCGTTCAACGGGAATGCGGCGACCACAAAGCAGGTCGTCTGCAAGATTACCCGGCAAATCGACACGCGTGGCACCAAGGGCGGCGATGGGATCCAGAGCGAAGCCGGCAGCGGACTCGGCAGAGAGCTCCTCTACCGCATGACAGGCGCCAATGGAAACCACGCCGGAGGCCGTACGGCGCAGCGCGGAAATATGCGCAGCACTATCGCAGGCGCGACCAAGATCGCGAGCGAGCGCGCGAATGTAGGTGCCCTTGCTTACCGAAAACGCCACGGTCCAGACGCACGTATCGCCCTCGCCGCTCACGGCGATCAGGTCGGCGGCATAGATCTCGACGGGGCGCGGAGGCAAGTCGACCGCATTACCCTCACGAGCGCTCTTATAGGCGCGAACGCCATTGACCGAGATGGCCGAAAACGCTGGCGGCACCTGCATCTGCGGGCCAAGCATAGCGGCTAGCTGCTTACGGGCGTAAGCAAGATCGCGCAGCTCGGGGGCAACGGACACCGTGCGGACGGCCTCGCCCTCCGCGTCATCGGTATTGGTCTCGACGCCAAACGAAATGTCGGCGACATAACTT
This sequence comes from uncultured Collinsella sp., assembly GCA_900541015.1. GTDB lineage: Bacteria > Actinomycetota > Coriobacteriia > Coriobacteriales > Coriobacteriaceae > Collinsella. The sequence continues at coordinate 74,049 of UQIB01000002.1, forward strand.
TTGGTATCGAGGGTTAGCATGCCCAGCAGACGGGTCGCCTGGCCGACGCCCACCACCATGACACCCGAGGCCATGGGGTCGAGCGTACCGGCATGGCCGACGCGTCGCTCATGGAGAGCGCGTCGGCACTGCGATACCACGTCGTGGGACGTACAGCCCACCGGCTTGTCGACGGCGAGCAGCATATTCAATTGAGAAGGCGTACGACGAGCCATGTACCATCCAAAATGTTAGAGCTCGACGGTCACCGAAGCGGGATCCTCCCCTACCAGCTCGGCCAGCATGGGAAGTGCCACGGCGAGCGTCTCGCGAATCGTTCCGTTGTTGGAAAAGCCGGCGGCGGCATGATGCCCGCCACCGCCAAAGTTGGCAGCGATCTCGGACACATCGAGGTCACCCTTGGAGCGCAGGTTGCCGCGTACCTTGGTATCGCCCTCAATGCCCTTCAGAAACAGGCAGACCTCCACGCCCATAACCGAACGCACCACATCGACCAGGCCGTCGCACTCGTCCGAAGTGACGCCGCAGGCCTCGAGGTCGCTCTGGTACGCATAACTATATGCCACGCGACCGTGCGCCACTGTTTTGATGCGGCCCATAACGATGGACTTGAGATGCAAGAACTCCACGCGCATGCTCTGGTAGACCTCGAGCGCAACGCGCGCCGGATCGGCACCGTGCGCAACCAGGCGCGAGGCGGCATGGAACGCAGCAGCATCGGCGTTTTGATACTGAAAACGACCGGTATCGGTCACTAGGCCGCACAGCAGGCAGGTCGCGACACCATCGCGAGCCACAATGCCGCAATTGTCCAAAAAGCGGTCGATAATCATGGCGCAGGCCGCGGCGCCGACGCACCTCAGGCTCAGCTCGGCAAATTCCTCACGCGCCGGATGATGATCGAAGCACACCACATGCGACGAGCGGCGAAGCACCTCGGCGGAGTTGTTCAGACGCTCGACGACCGGCACGTCCACCGAGATGAACAGGTCCGGATTGCCGGTATACGCAGATGCCGGTACCAGACGGTCGGCGCCCTCCATAAAGCGGTAGATGCGCGGAACCGGGTCATCGTCTGCCAGCAGCAGGGCAATGTCCTTGTTGGGGAAAAACTTCATAAGCGATAAGCCCAGACCCAGCACGGAGCCCAGGGCATCGCCATCGGGAGACGTATGTCCCGAAATCGCAATGGAGGACGCACCCTCGATGAGCTCGAGGATGCGTCGCTGAATATCTGCAGACTCGCTCGATGCGAGGTCGGCGGAATTACTCATCAAAAGCTGCCTCCTGGGCGGCATCCGCTATGGGATAGCCGTCCTCGTCCTTTTCGATCGCAAGCGTGGCGGGAACGTTTTCCAGCGCACGCGTGATGCGCTCGGCCTCATCGGTCGAGCGATCGATGCGAAAATCGAGCTCGGGCGTAACGCGCCAATCGAGCGAGCGGGCCAACAGGCTACGGATGTGGCCCTTGGCGCTGGCGAGCGCCTCCATGACCTCGTCGTAGCGGCTCGCGTCGCACGACACGTACACGCGCGCGAACGAACGGTCCACCGCGACCTCGACCGCGGTCAGAGTGACCAGGTCGAGACGCGGATCGGAAACCTCAAAGAGCAGGATATAACCGAGCTTCTCGCGAAGCTGCTCGCCCAGACGGCGGGTTGCCTGCGTTTGCTTCATAGCGCTACCCCCTACTCGGTACGGGCAACCTGGTCGATGCGGTAGCCCTCAATGGTGTCGCCAGGCTTGATGTCCTGGAAGTTCTCCAGGCCAATGCCGCCCTCGGAACCGCTCTTGAGGCTCTTGGCCTCGTCCTTGTAGTGGCGCATCGAGGCAATCTTGCCGTTGAAGACCACGATGCCGTCGCGCACCAGGCGCACGGAATCGGTCGCGGCGATCTCGCCCTCTTCGACGCGGACACCGGCGGCGATACCGACTTTGGGCACCTTGAAGGTGTCCAGGACGGTCGCAGTACCCGTGGAGACCTCGACCTCGGTGGGCTTGAGCATGCCGATGCGGGCAGCATCGAGATCCTCGAGACACTTGTAGATGACGTCGTAGCAACGGATCTCGACGCCCTCGCGCTCGGCGGCGGAGCGGGCTTTGCCGTCGGGACGGACGCCAAAGCCGATGATGATGGCGTTGGAGGCGTCGGCCAGGACGACGTCGGTCTCGTTGATGGCGCCGACCGCGGAGTGGATTGTGTTGATGCGCACCTCGGACTGATCCATCTTGTCGAGGGAGTCCTGAAGGGCCTCGATGGAGCCCTGGACGTCGGCCTTGATGATCAGGTTGAGCTCCTTGACCTCGGCGTCGGCGATGGTCTCGAAGAGGTTCTCGAGCGTCACGTGCTTCACGCGGCTCTGCTCCTCGATACGGGCCTTGAGCGAACGCTCGTCGGCCAGCGCACGCGCCTCGCGCTCGTCCTCGAATACGCGGAACTCGTCGCCGGCGTTGGGGACGGACTGCAGACCCAAGATCTCGACGGCGTCGGAAGGACCGGCCTCGGTAACGGCGTTGCCCTTGGGGTCGAGCATGGCGCGGACGCGGCCATAGGTGAGGCCGGCGACCAGCGTGTCGCCCACGTGCAGGGTACCGCGGGTCACGAGCACGGTGGCAACCGAGCCGCGGCCCTTATCGAGCTTAGCCTCGAGGACGTTGCCCGAAGCGAAGGTGTCAGGGTTGGCCTTGAGCTCGAGCACGTCGGCCTGGAGCAGGACAGTCTCGAGCAGGTCGTCGATACCGATCTTCTGCTTGGCCGAGATGTTGACGAACATGTTCTGTCCGCCCCACTCCTCGGGGATGATGCCGTACTCGGTGAGCTCCTGGCGCACACGGTCGGGGTTGGCACCCGGCTTATCGATCTTGTTGACGGCGACGACGATGGGAACGCCAGCGGCCTTGGCGTGGTTAATCGACTCGATGGTCTGGGGCATGACGCCGTCGTCGGCGGCCACGATCAGGATGACGATATCGGTCACCTTGGCGCCGCGGGCACGCATGGCCGTAAAGGTCGCGTGACCGGGGGTATCGATGAAGGTGATCTTGCGGTCGTTGATCATGACCTGCGAAGCGCCGATGGCCTGCGTAATGCCGCCCGCCTCGCCGGCAGCGACGCCGGTGTGACGGATGGCGTCGAGAAGGCTCGTCTTGCCGTGGTCGACGTGGCCCATGACGGTGACGACCGGGGCGCGCGACTTAAGGTCGGCGGGATCGTCGTAGAACGAGAAGGTGTTCTCCTCCTCGGGGGTGATGATCTTGATCTGGCGACCCAGGTCGTCGGCAACGAGCTCGACGAGGTCGTCGGACATGGACTGCGTCATGGTAAGCGGCGTGCCCAGCAGGAACAGGCGCTTGATGATGTCGTTGGCCGGAACGTCGAGCGCCTCAGCGAGCTCCTGGACGGTAACGCCCTGGGAGACCTTGATGGCGTCGAGCTCCTCGGGGTTCACGCCCTGGGCCAGCGCCTCCTCAATCTTGCGCTCCTCCTGAGCCTTTGCGGCCTCGCGCTCGCGCTTCTCCTTGCGCTTTTTGCGGCGACCGGTGGACTCACGAGAGGCCTCCTCGACGGCGGCACGAGCCTCCTCGAGCACCTTCTCGCGGCTGTACTCCTCGGCCTCGCGAGCCATGCGGCTGTAGTGGTCCTCTTCGTTGTTGTGACCGCCCTTGCGCTTCTTGCCCTTGCCCTGCTTGTCGGGGTTGGGGAAGTCCATGCCGGCAGCGACGTTGTTGCTGGCGTTGGTGCGATGGCTGTGGGGGCGGTTCTCGGAGGCGTTGCGCTCGGAGTTGTTGTCGGAGGCGTTGCGATCGCCTCGACGGCCACCGCGACGGTCGTTGTTGCCGCCACGACGGTTGCCGCGCTCGGCAGCGCGCTCGGCCTTGGCCTTCTCCTCGGCGTCCTTCTTCTCCTTGAGCACGGTCTCCTGTGCGGCGATCTGGTCGAGCAGCGAACGGAAACGCGAACCGGAATCGGAAGCGGGAACGGCGCGGCGCTGGGCCTCGCGGGCAGCCTCCTCCTTCTCGCGGGCAAGACGCTCCTGCTCGGCCTTCTTCTTAGCCTCGGCCTCGGCGCGGGCGGCCTCCTCGGCAGCCTGGGCGGCTGCGAACTGGCGGCGCTCCTCCTCACGTGCCTTCTCGGCGGCGATGCGCTCGCGCTCTGCCTCGGCAGCGAGTGCTGCCTCCTCGGCGGCAGCGGCCTGCTCCTCGGCCTGCTTAGCGGCCTCGACTTCCTGGGCGCGGGCCTCGATCACCGAAGCGAGCTGCTTGCGGACCATGGCAACATAGGCGTCCTCCAGAGCGGAGGAAGCGGACTTAGCGGGAATCTTCATTTCGGCGAGATGACCCATCAGTTCCTTGGAGGTCATGCCGAACTCTTTGGCCAGGGTGGACACACGGACTTTTGCCATATGACTTCACCTACCCTTTCTGGCACCTTGGGTGCCTAGAGACTGAACGAGCGTGGGGGATGCGCCGGGACCCGCCCGGCGCGACCGCGCGCTAGATCAGGTCCTCCGCATCATCGAAGGCGTCGGTGTCGTGGACACCGCAGAAACGGGAGCCGGGACGGGCCTGGTTGCGGCACTGGATGCCGTCCTCGGACACGAACTCGCAGCGACGGACGTCCTCGTCCTCCTCGTCACCGATCAGGTCGTCGGCAGGCTCCTCGTGAACGGGAACGTTCTTGAGGATGTCGGCGGCAAGGGTCTCGGACTTAATGTCGATGTGCCAGCCGGTCAGGCGCGCGGCGAGGCGGGCGTTCTGGCCCTCCTTGCCGATGGCGAGGGACAGCTGGTCGTCGGGCACGATGACGCCGGCATAGGCCTTCTCCTCGTCGATAAGGACGCGGGTGACCTTGGCGGGCGACAGGGCGTTGGCAACGTAGACGGCCGGATCGGCATCCCACAGGATGACGTCGACGCGCTCGCCACGGAGCTCGCCCACGACGGCGCGAACACGGCTGCCCTTGGGGCCGACGCAGGCGCCAACCGGATCCAGGCGATCGTCGAGCGAGTGGACAGCGACCTTGGAGCGCTGGCCGGGCTCGCGGGCAATCGACTTGATCTGGACGGTGCCCTCATAGATCTCGGGCACCTCCTGCTCAAACAGACGACGCATGAGCTCGGGGTGGGTGCGGGAGATGACAATCGGCGGACGGCTGTGCTCGCCGCGAACCGGCTGCAGGTTGGAGTTGGGGTCGCGGACGTCGATGATCACGGCCTTGATGTGCTGGTTATGCAGATAGCGCTCGCCCATCGGACGCTCGTTGCGCTCGTTCTCGTAACGGCGCTGGTCAAAATGCGGCAGCTCGGCCTCGACGCCATCGCGGATCTTGACGATGGTGAAGTCGGGCGTGGACTGCAGTACGGTACCGCTGATGAGGTCACCGATGCGGCCGGAGAACTCCTCGTAGATCTGCTCGCGGGCGGAGTTGCGAACGATGGCGTTGATCTCGGCCTTGGCGTGCTGGGCGGCGATGCGGCTCGTGTTCTTGGGGGTGACGTCGATCTCCTCGAACTCGGTGAAGTTGCCCTCCTCGTCCATGGAATCGTCGATCGGCTCCAGGCGGTAAACGTAAATCTTACCGGTGGTGCGGTCGATGGTCACCTTGGCGCCCCACTCAAGATGCAGGATCTCGGCATAGCTCTTGGCGAGCGACTGCTCCAGGCGGTCGATCAGATAGAGCTGGTCGATGTGCTTATCCTGGCAAAGATCCATCAGGGCGGACATCATGTCGGATGCTGCCATCTTACTTTCCTTCCTTCGCGGGCTTGAAGTCGTAGGTGGGCTTCAACTTGCACTTTTTAACATCACAGAAATCGAGGGTGACGGACTCGCCGTCCTCGAGCTCGAGGGTCACGTCGGTCTCGGTCGCGGCGGCAATCTTGCCGGTATACTTGCGACGGCCCTCGGTGGCGGTGGAGGTAAGCTCGCAGTCCTCGCCCACAAAGCGGGCAAAGTCGCGCGGGCGGCGCAGCGGGCGCGCCATGCCCGGGCTCGACACCTCGAGCGTATAGCTCGAAGAGATGGGGTCGAGCTCCTCGATCACGTCGCCGACCCACTTGGTATTGGCCGTGACGTCGTTGAGCGACAGGCTCTGGCCCTCGGCACCCTCGATACGCACACGCACGCAGGGGGCCTTGGTGGCGCCCACGAGCTCCACGTCGACAATGTCGACATCGTGCTGGGGAGCGACGGCCTCGAGCGCGTCGATAATCGCCTGCTCGGTCTTGGTCTTGACCATTGCGGCACCTCCATCCATACAAAAAAGAAGCGGGGCCGAAACCCCACTTCTTTCAATTACAACTTCATTTGCAAGCAAACTATACCAATACCTGCACAAACGTGCAAGCGATACGGAAATTCGCAGGTCAGCGTGCCCACAGCATCTCCACAAGAATAGAGCAATTGACCGCAGGCACCCAGGAGGGCAAGTGAAAAACGAGGGGCGACCCGAGCGGAATCGCCCCTCGTCTTTCGTGCGTCAACTATGCGCGCGGCATCTACTTGACGACAAGGTTGACCAGCTTGCCGGGCACGCAGATGGCCTTGACGACCGTCTTGCCCTCGAGCCACTTGGCAACGGCTTCCTCGGCGGCAGCCTGCATCTCCTCGTTGGAGGCATCGCGGGCGACATCGATGCGGCCACGGACCTTACCGAGCACCTGGACGACGATCTGCACGGTGTCCTCGATGGACTCGGCCAGGTCGAACTCGGGCCAGGCGGCGGTGTAGGCGTTGCCCTCGCAGCCGAGTGCCTCGTGCCACAGCTCGTCGGCCCAGAACGGGCAGATGGGCGCCAGGACGCTCACGATGTCCTTGGCCACGCCGTAGCACAGCGCCTTGTCGCGGTCGGCATCCTCGGTGGCGTTGAGGTAGGCGCTCGCCGCGTTGACGAGCTCCATGACGGCCGAGATGGCGGTGTTGAACTGACCGCGGTCAAAGTCCTCGGTGCACTTGGCGATGGTGCGGTGACGCTCGCGATAGAGCTTCATAGCGACCTCGTCGAGCGCGGACTTGTCAAAGGCCACGTTGGCGTCGCCGGACTGGACGAGCTGCCACACGATACGCCAGGCGCGCTTAATGAAACGGTTAGCGCCCTCGACGGCCTTGGGATCCCAGTCGAAGTCCTTCTCGGGCGGGGCAATAAACAGGATCGCCAGACGCATGGTGTCGGCGCCGTAGGGCTCGATGACCGAGCTCGGGGGCACGACGTTGCCCTTGGACTTGGACATGGTGTCGCCGTTCTCGTCCTTGACCATGCCCTGGCACAGCAGGTTGGTGAAGGGCTCGTCAACGCTCAGCAGGCCCAGGTCGCGCAGTGCCTTGGTAAAGAAGCGACTGTAGAGCAGGTGCAAAATGGCGTGCTCGATGCCGCCGATGTAGTTATCGACGGGCATCCAACGGTCGGCGGCCTCGCGGGAGAAGGGCAGCTCGGTGTTGTGCGGATCGGTATAGCGCAGGTAATACCAGCTGGAGCAGGTAAAGGTGTCCATGGTATCGGTCTCGCGCTTGGCCGGGCGACCGCAGACCGGGCAGGTGGTCTCGTAGAACTCCTTGCACTCGGCGAGGGTCTCGCCGGCACCCAGGTCCAGGTTCTCGGGCAGCGTCACCGGCAGCTGGTCCTCGGGCACGGGCACGATGCCGCAGTGCTCGCAGTGGATGGCCGGGATGGGGTTGCCCCAGTAACGCTGGCGGCTGATGAGCCAGTCGCGCAGACGGAACTCGACCTTGCGACGGCCGCAGCCCATGGTCTCGAGGTCGGCCACGATGGCGGCCTCGCCCTCGGAGTGCTTACCGCCATGCATGCCGGTGTACTTGCCGGACTGGACGAGCGTGCCCTCGGCAGCGTGGGCGCAATCCCAGTCGACAGTCTCGGCATGGAAGGTATCGATGGTCTCTCCGCTCGCCTCGACGGCAGCGCGATCATCATCGTCAAGGATGATCGGAACGATCGGCAGGCCGTACTTGCGGGCAAACTCAAAGTCGCGCTGGTCGCCGCAGGGAACGGCCATGACGGCGCCGGTGCCGTAGTCGGCAACGACATAATCGGCAACCCACACGGGGACCTTCTCACCGTTGACGGGGTTCACCACGTAGCGGCCGGTAAAGGCACCGTGCTTCTCGAGGGTGCCCTGGGCACGCTCGACGGCAGAGATATGCTTGGAGTCCTCGACGATCTTAGTGACGGCCTCCTCGTACTCCGTGCCCTCGACGAGCTCGTGCAGACGAGCGTACTCGGGAGCCAGGACAAAGAAGGAGACGCCAAAGAGGGTATCGGCACGCGTGGTGAAGACGGTGATCTTGCCCTCGTCGCCCTCGATGGGCTCGCCATCCTTGTCGCACAGGGTAAAGTCGACTTCGGCGCCCTCGGAGCGGCCGATCCAGTTGGCCTGCATCTGCTTGACGCGCTCGGGCCAGCCGGGAAGCTTCTCCAGGTCGTCGAGCAGCTCCTGGGAGTACTCGGTGATCTTGAAGTACCACTGCTCAAGGTCGCGCTTCTCGGGCTCGGTGCCGCAGCGCCAGCACTTGCCCTCGGTGACCTGCTCGTTGGCCAGAACAGTCTTGCAGGTAGGGCACCAGTTGACCGGGTTCTTCTTGCGGTAGACCAGGCCTTTTTCCCACATCTTCTCAAAGATCCACTGGCCCCAACGGTAGTAGTCGGGGCTGCAGGTCTTGACCATGCGATCCAGATCGTAGGAGAAGCCCATGCGCCTCATCGTGGCAAGCGCCTGATCCATGTTCTTATACGTCCAGGCGGCAGCCTGCGTGTTGTGCTTGATGGCGGCGTTCTCGGCGGGCAGGCCAAAGGCATCGAACCCGATGGGGTGCAGCACGTCGTAGCCGCGCATGCGGGCCTGACGGGCCATGGCGTCGCCGATGGTGTAGTTGCGCGCATGGCCCATGTGAAGGTCGCCCGACGGATACGGGAACATCTCGAGCACGTACTTCTTGGGCTTACCATCGTCGGTGTCGACGGCAAAGAGGTCGGAGTCCTCCCAGGCCTTCATCCACCGGGACTCAATGGCCTGCGCGTCGTAGGCAGGGATCTCGTCCTTATGATCTGTGCAATCGCACATATCAGCTCCTTTAATCTTAGCTGGGGTCGGTCGGTTTGGCTTTATACGCTACTGCGGACAGTCCTGCGCAAGACGAAGAGCACATTAAGTGCTCTTCTTTGCGTGCGGAACTTGTAGCGAACAAAGCCAAACCGAACGACCCTAAGGTTAACTTGACTGATGATAGCAAATACGACAAGCGAGATGCCTGCGACTTGCAGGCATCTCGCTTTATCTAAATAACGTGGTTGTGAATCAACCTTTGTCTGAAACTCGTTCTAGCACGAACGGGTTTTCCAGGTGCCGCAGATTGCCGTGAAAGAGGAGCGACGCGTACTTTGGTACGCGAACGACGGTTTGAACGGCAAGGTGCGGTGCTTGGGAAAGCCGCTTAGCGATAGCTGACGCTTTGCTGGGAGTCCTTGACGACTACGTCGTGGGCGCCGCCTTCGACGATGGAGGTGGAGCTGACCAGCGTTAGGCGTGCCTTTTCCTGGAGCTCGGGGATCGAGAGAGCACCGCAGTTGCACATCGTGGACTTAACCTTGTAGAGCGTGCCGCCCACGCCGTCCTTGAGGGATCCGGCGTACGGGACGTAGGAATCGACGCCCTCGACGAAGCTGAGCTTCGCGGCACCGCCCAGGTCGTAGCGCTGCCAGTTGCGGGCACGCGCGGAACCCTCGCCCCAGTACTCCTTCATGTACTGGCCGTTGACGTTGACGCGCTCGGTCGGGCTCTCGTCAAAGCGGGCGAAGTAACGGCCCAGCATCATAAAGTCTGCACCCATGGCAAGGGCGAGCGTCATGTGGTAGTCGTAGACGATACCGCCGTCGGAGCACACGGGCACGTAGACACCGGTCTCCTCGTAGTACTCGTCGCGAGCGCGGCAGACGTCGATCAGCGCGGTGGCCTGGCCACGGCCGATGCCCTTGGTCTCGCGGGTGATGCAGATGGAACCGCCGCCGATACCGACCTTGATGAAGTCGGCACCGCTGTCGGCCAGGAAGCGGAAGCCCTCGGCGTCGACAACGTTACCTGCACCGACCTTGACGTCCTCGCCGTAGTTGGCGCGGATCCACTCGATGGTGCGCTTCTGCCACTCGCTGAAGCCCTCGGAAGAGTCGATGCACAGGACGTCGGCACCGGCCTCGATGAGCAGCGGCACGCGCTCGGCATAGTCGCGGGTGTTGATGCCGGCACCGACCATGTAGCGCTTATCGCCATCGAGTAGCTCGTTGGGGTTGGTCTTATGGCTGTCGTAGTCCTTGCGGAAGACGATGCCCATGAGGTGATCGTTGTCGTCGACGATGGGCAGGGCGTTGAGCTTGTTGTCCCAGATGACGTCGTTGGCAACCTTGAGGCTAATGTTCTTGTCGCCCACGATGAGCTGCTCACGCGGGGTCATGAACTCGGAGACCTTCGTCTGGTGGTCATCGCGGCTGGGGCGATAGTCACGGCTGGTGACGATACCCAGGAGCTTGCCCTTGGGAGTGCCGTCGTCGGTGACCGGCATAGTGGAGTGACCGGTCTTCTCCTTGAGCTCGATGACCTGTTCCATGGTCATATCGGGGGTCAGCGTGGAATCGGACTGAACGAAGCCGGCCTTGTGATCCTTGACGGCCTTGACCATAGCAGCCTCGGACTCGGCGCTCTGGGAACCGTAAATGAAGGACAGGCCACCCTCGGTAGCGAGCGCGACACCCATGTCGACGCCCGAGACGGACTGCATGATGGCGGAAACCATGGGGATGTTCAGGGTGATTGCCGGCTTCTCACCGCGCTTAAAGCGGGTCAGCGGCGTCTTAAGAGAGACGTTGTTGGGGATGCACTGCGAGGACGAGTAACCAGGAACCAGCAGATACTCCGAAAACGTGTGGGACTCACCGGGAAAGAACGTAGCCATGTTTCTCCTTTTTCCATGCGACCGGTCAGCTGCAGGCCTCGTAGGACCCAGCCCAACCTTGGGCGCCCAATACTGGGGAAGTATCTTAACGCACTTTGACTGCTACAATGCATGATTTAAGAAGAGCACACGAGGGTTTGACGCAGGCTTTGCGTTTGCCCAGCAAACACTTTAGCGGGGAGACGTGAGGCACATGGAGTACAAGACGACGGCGAAGCTCGTCATTCAAGCGTGCGACAAAGATCTGCCAGGCGTGTTCGGCCATGGTTGCGTTTTGTTGCTGCAAGGCATCGCCCGCGAGCATTCGCTCAACCGTGCCGCAAAGAGCATGGGCATGGCCTATTCCAAAGCGTGGCGTATTGTAAACGAGGCCGAAGGACAGCTGGGCTGCAAGCTCATCGAGCGCGACGGCGCCCGCGGATCCACGCTCACCCCAGCCGGCGAGCGAGCCATAGCGGTCTACGAGGAGCTGCAGGCCGACATCAACAACGTCATCGCCACCAAAGCCAACGCTCTCATCGCCAGCATCAAAAAGTAGACATTTTAGGACGGGGCTTTATGGCTACACAACCCCCCTCTCATAAGTTGCGGTGAAATAGGGACTGTTTATGCGGTTAAAGCCGTAAATCAATCCATATTTCACCGCAACTTATGGAGTCGAGGATGATTTAGCTAGTTGCGGAGGGCATTGTCTAGGGCGGACGCTACGACCAGGGGGTTGTCGGTGCCGGCGAAGAGGCGGATGGTGCTCCCCTGCTTGCCGCGCGTGGCCGAGAGGCGCGTCGTTGCGCCGCCGGCGGGCGATGTACGAAACTCCCCCGGCAAAGCATCGAACAGCTCTCCCGCGCTAAGCTCGATAAGGTCAAATTCAACTGCCGGGCCAAAGCCGTGCTCGAGGATTCCCGATGCAACCGCATGGTCGGGATGCGAGCTCAATCCGGGATAGCGCACGTTGCGCACCATCTCGTTGGCGGCCAGATACTCGGCCAGCGCACGGGCGCGGTCGAAATGCGCCTGCATGCGAACATCGAGCGAGTCCAGTCCCCGCTCCAGCACAGCGGCCTCGTCAGCAGTTAAATCAAGCTTGGCCAAGCCACAGCCCTCAAGCAGGGCGTGCGCGCACTCGGCAGCGGCATCCACACGATGGCGCTTGAGCTGCGAGCGCGCGACCGATACGGCAACCAACTTGCGCGGAGCATCACCGGCGCATACGCGATCGAGCGCCTCGAGCGACAGCGCAGAACCCAGCCGCAGCGAATCGCAGCCAAAAGCTGACGCCACGGTGTTGTCCACAACCAGCAGCGCATGGGCCTCACGCGCCGCCCGACCCAGCGCACGAAGATCAGGCACACGCAGACCAAACCCGCCGAAGGAGTTGACGAACCACCACAGGTGCGGACCCTCAGCGTCAAACGAGCCGGCAAAACCACCGGACGCCGCAGCAAACGCCTCGACAGACGGCTCCCCCACCATCACAACATCGCAGCCGTCAAATCCGCTCGCAAACGCATCGGCAAAGTCGTCCGCAAAGGCCACCAGGCGGTCACCGGGACGCACAATCCCCAACAAAGACAGCGCCGCCGGCACATGCAGGGCCGCAACAAGACGCGCCTCACGCGCGCCGGCCCTTGCAGCCCAAGCCTCTTCTAGCTGTTGCACGTCCACGCGGCACCGTCCCTTCATAAGCAAAAACCCACGATGCGGATGTTTCCCGCATCGTGGGCAACGGCTGCAGTATAGCGCCGATATACGACGAATCGCCTAGATATTGAGCGCGTGATAGGTCACGCTCGCACCCGGAGCGTCAACGGTCACGCCATAGGCCTCGGGATAGATGCGCGTCGAAAACACGAGCGCACCATCGTTCACAAACACCTCGACCGACGAGGCATCGCCAACAATGCGCACGTTACGAACCTCGTCGACGGACTCCCAGCGCACAGTACGACCGCAGCCGGCAGAAGCGCGGCCCTCATCGGTAAATCGCATCTCAAAGCGCGAGGGCAGTTCGCCCTCGGCGGGCACAAACGCCAGCTTCAGCTCGCCATCAACGGTCGCGGCAAACGCTCCGTCGACACCGTTGGCAACAACGTCAAAGCAGGTATCGCCAGCAACCTCCAACGAGCCCTCCCCCACACGCACCGAGGCATAATGGCGCTCAATCTCGCGCGCCGGCTGCTGCAGCACCACGCCGCCGTCACCGGCCGTAAGTTCGCGAGGCACCGTCATGCAGTGCTGCCAGCCGCACGCCACGGTAGGCGCGTTGTCATAGGTCGGCTCATCGGGCATGCCCATCCAGCCGATCAGAATGTGGCGACCGTCCTCGGCCGTGAACTCCTGAGGAGCATAGAAGTCAAAACCAGCGTCCCACAGGCGGAACTCGCCCAGATCATAGGCACTGTCGCCACCGGTGATGTCACCCGTTACAGGCATGTAGCCAGCGGCGTATACGTTGCCGCGGTCCCAACGACCGCCCTCGAGCCCCTGGGGCGAGAAGGACAGCCACTTCGCCGGTACACCGCCATCCGCCTCAAGCTCAAGGTATCCCGGGCACTCCCACATAAAGCCAAAGCGCTCGGGCGTAGACACACGGCTCTCGAGCTCCCAGCTCAGCATATCGGCCGAGCCATACACCAAGATCTCGCCCACATCGCGCCCGGCACCCTCGCCGTGCATCGCACAAAAACGGCTCTCGATATGCGGCCCATCCACGCGACGACGCGCGCCCAACACCATGTGATAACGCCCGTCCGCGTAACGCCACACCTTGGGGTCGCGCACGTGGCAGGTCAAATCCTCGGGATAATCCTCGGAAGCCAGCACCACGCGCTTTTGGCTAAACGTCTGTCCATCGGCGCTCTCGACATACACGGTATCGGCGCGACGGCCGGTGTTGACATAGTCATAAACGCCGTCCGCATCGGGGAGCTTAACGTTGCCGGTATAGAGCACGCGAATGCGACCGTCCTCGACCAATGCCGAGCCCGAGTACACGCCATGGCAGTCGAACGGCTCATCGGGAAGCAGTGACGCGCCAACATACTCCCAGTTCATAAGGTCGCGGCTCGTGGCATGACCCCACATCTTGACGCCGCCGTTCACATCAAACGGAGCATACTGGAAGTATGCGTGAAACACGCCGGCGGCCTGGCAAAGACCGTTGGGGTCGTTGAGCCAGCCCGCCGGCGGCATAATATGAAAATGCTGAGCATAGGGCCCGTGGCCACGCTCGGCGGCCGCTGCATCCATATTGGCAACGAGCTTGGCAAGATCGCGCTGAAGTGCGTTAGACATGTCGGTATCCAATCGAATTAAATCAACGAACGCTCAAATCAAGAGTTCCAGATAAAGAAAACGCCCACAGGATGGAGCCTGCGGGCGTTTTGTTTACGCGAATCCTACGCCTGCTCGGAAGCTTTGGGCTCGTCCTTGTACAGGACAAACGAGACGGCAAAGGAAACCAACGCGGCGACCGCAAACATGATCGCGTACTGCACGGGCTGGGCCAGGCACAGCAGGATACCGAAGATGCCGGTAACGCCGGTGCCGGAAGCAGCCAGCGAGGTGAGCGCGCAGACCAGGGCACCGCAACCGCCGCCGATGCAGCCGGCGATGAAGGGCTTAAAGAAGCGCAGGTTCACACCGAAGATGGCAGGCTCTGTAATGCCCATAAAGGCGGACAGAGCCGAAGGAAGCGCCAGGCCCTTGATCTTGGCATCGCGGGTCTTAAAGGCAACGGCGAGCGCGGCGCCACCCTGGGCGATGTTTGCAGCGCTGGCGATGGGCAGCCAATAGGTCACGCCGTACTGGGCGAGCTGGCCCAAGTCGATGGCGGTGTACATCTGGTGGATACCGGTAACGACCGTGGGGGCATAGAACAGGCCGACGATAAAGGAACCGATGCCGAAAGGCAGGGTCAGCAGGGCCTGAATCAGACCGAGGATGGCGTTCTCGGCCCACACGAAGATGGGGCCGACGGCAACGAGCGTCACGAGCACGGTCACGAACACCGAGACGAGCGGGGTCACAAAGAGGTCGAACATCTCGGGAACGATCTTGTGCAGGCGCTTCTCGAGGAAGGCCAGAATGGCACAGGCGATAACGATGGGGATCACGTGGCCCTGATAGCCGACCCACTCAAAGCTGTACACACCAGGAATGACGGTGACCATGGTCTGCACGCCCTCGGAGGCAACCGTGTAGGCGCTCTGCAGCGAGGAGTTGATAAACGCACCGCCGACGACGGCACCCAGGTACGGATTGGCGCCAAAGGCCTTAGCCGCGGAGTAGCCGATCAGGATCTGCAGAATGCCAAAGGACGTGCCCGAGACCAGGTCGGCGATCTTGTAGATAAAGTTATTAGTGTCAAGCGCGATAAAGCCGTTGGAGGCCATAAAGTTGAGGGCGCTCATAATGCCAAGCAGCAGGCCCGAAGCCACGATGGCGGGGATGATGGGGACAAAGACATCGCCGAGCACCTTAATGGCACGCATAAAGATGTTCTGCTGCTGCGCCGCGGCCTCCTTAACCTCGGCCTTGGTGGCAGCCTCGACGCCGCTGAGCGCGATGAACTCCTCGTAGACCTTGTTGACGGTGCCGGTGCCAAAAATAATCTGGAGCTGGCCCTGGGCCTCAAAGACGCCCTTAGCGCCGTCGATATTCTCGAGAGCCTCCTTGTCAACCTTGGCGTTATCGGCAATCACCAGGCGCAGACGCGTGGCGCAGTGTGCGGCCGAAACAACGTTGTCGGCGCCACCGATGTTGTCGAGCACCTCTTGGGCTGATTTGCGGTAGTCCATGACTTCCCTTTCCTCCAACGGGCGCATGTGCACCCGGCCATCTTTGACACTTAAACTGTAATCGTTTTCAGTTTCATATGACTGCAATCGTTTTCATAGTAGGGTGAACGGTAGGAAAAAGCCGGCGAATGGTAGTTTTGGGACAAAAACGGGGGGGACTCAAAGGTAGGCAGGCACGATCAAGGACTAGACATTCATAAGCTGATGGCCGAGTTTGAGCGTCTTGAGACCGCTCTCCCCCTCCACGCCATCGAGCGTGTTGAGTAACATATTGGTCGCCTCGACGCCACTGGTCAGGTAGCCATAGTGCACGGTGGGAATGCCGCCCGTCAGCGCGCGCAAAAACGCGTTGTCGCCAAAACCGCTCACGCGGTGTATACCCTCGCCCATGCCGCGAACCTCATCGATAGCACGCAGCGCGCCCGCCGCCATAGTGTCGGTCGCGCAGGCGATAAACGAAACATCGGGAGCGACGGAAAGCAGCTCACGCGCCGCACCATAGCCCGAGTCGAGCGTAAACGAGCCGAGGCGAATCAGGCTCGGATCAAGCGCCACGCCCGCGGCGCGCAAGCCGGCCTCAAGACCGCGACGGCGGTCATAACCGGCCGCGCGGTCCTCTTCGGAAACTCCAATATAGGCGATCTTGCCGTCCACGCGCCCAGCAAGCGCATGGCCCAGCTCAAAGGCGGCCTCGTAATCGTCGTGATAGACGCACGCCGCGCCCTCGACATTCTGGCCGATCAGCACGATCGGCACGTGGCACGACTCAATCGCCCGACGATGCTCGTCGGTGATCATGGTTGCTACCAGCACAATGCCATCAACTGGGTGGTTTTGGAATAAATCGAGGTATTCGAGCTCGCGATCGGCCGCGTTGTCGGTGTTTGCAAGCAGCATCTGGTAGCCACGGCGACCGAGCACCTGGCCAATGCCGGCGGTAATGCGGCTCACGGATTCCGAGTTGATCTTAGGCACGATGACGCCGATGAGCTTGGTGGAACCGGTGCGCAGCGCGCGAGCCTGGCTGGACCGCACGTATCCGGTCAGCTCAATCGCCTGCTTAATGCGCTCGGCCTTGTCCGCCGATATGTAGCCACCGTTGAGGTAGCGCGAGACGGCGGCGCTCGAAACGCCGGCCAGCTCGGCCACATCTTTCATCTTTACCACGAGTACCCCTGTCATTGAAATCGCTTTCACCATGATACCTGTGCGAGCGACCGCATGACGTAGTGATTACATGATAGAGAAACGCGTGGAAACTAATGAGTCACTTGAGACATGACTAGCGATAATCACTTCGCAGCCAGTTTTACCAAACGAGAATCACCCTAGCTACATAATCGAAGAATACGCCCATGTAGAGCTTGACCCAAGCAGCAGCCTCGCGGACTTTTCCTGGAGGGCCTCGGTGCCGAGCCTCGATGAGGCGCAGGACGGCCTCATGCCGGAGTTGCCGCATCAAGCATAGCCAACGAAGCGCGGGCGGGACGCCGCCAATGACCAACGCCCCAACAGTCAGTTACTCCTCCCCTCCCCAACATTCCCCAGAAAGTTCGCTATTGTCGACTGGGGTTCCCGTAAAATAAACTCAACAAAATATGTGCGGAGTGCTGGCCTGGAGCTGCCTTCGGACCCTATTGGCTGCTTACCGAGAGGCTCCGCTATGAAATGACCCCTTTATTACCTGCTCTGCGCGATTGCGTGCACGTCCGTGGTCAGCGCGACGTTGCCCACGGCAGCCACCGCGGAAGCCATGTAGCCTCGGGCAAAAGCCGAGCAACAGGCGCAAGCCGCCGTCACTACCGGCAATGCCGGCAAAGCCGAAAGCGGCGCCAACACAAATTGAATTAAGCCCAGCCCCATCTGCTGCACAACAAATTGGAACTAATTCACCAGCACAACTCAACCAGCTGCACTTGTTCCGCCAACCCCACCCAACACCAAATCAAAAGGAGCATATCCATGTCCCAGTACGATTACCTCGTCGTCGGCGCCGGCCTTTCGGGCGCGGTCTTTGCCAATGCCGCCAGGCGCGCCGGCAAGTCGGTCCTGGTCATCGACCGCCGCGACCACATCGCCGGCAACATCTACACCGAGGACGTCGAGGGCATCCAGGTCCACCGCTACGGCGCACACATCTTCCACACCTCCATGAGGGACGTCTGGGACTTCGTCAACCGCTTCGCCGAGTTCAACAACTACGTAAACTCGCCGGTAGCCAACTTCCGCGGCAACATGTACAACATGCCCTTCAACATGAACACCTTCGCCAAGATGTGGCCGGGCGTCGTCACGCCGGCCGACGCCCGCGCCAAGATCGCCGAGCAGGTGGCCGCCGAGAACATCGGCGAGCCGGCAAACCTGGAGGAGCAGGCGCTGTCGCTCGTCGGACGCGACATCTTCGAGACGCTCGTGAAGGGCTACACCGAGAAGCAGTGGGGCCGCGACTGCAAGGACCTGCCCGCGAGCATCATCAAGCGCCTCCCCTGCCGCTTCACCTACGACAACAACTACTTCAACGACCGCTACCAGGGCATCCCCATGGGCGGCTACACCAAGATGGTCGCCAACATGCTCGAGGGCGTCGAGGTGCGCTGCGGCGTGGAGTACAAGGAGCTGGCCGCCGCCGAGCCCGATATCGCCGCCAAGACGATCTACTGCGGCCCCATCGACGCGTTCTACGACTTTAAGCTGGGCACGCTCGAGTACCGCAGCCTGCGCTTCGAGACCGAGACCCTCGACGAGGCCGACCACCAGGGCGTGGCCGTGGTCAACCACACCGAGCGCGAGGTCCCCTACACGCGCATCATCGAGCACAAGCACTTCGAGTTCGGCACGCAGGACAAGACCGTCATCACGCGCGAGTACCCGGCCGACTGGAAGCCCGGCGACGAGCCCTACTACCCCATCAACGACGTCAGGAACGAGGCCCTCTACAAGCAGTACGAGGAGCTGGCGGCGCAGGAGGGCGACGTGGTCTTCGCCGGCCGCCTGGGCGGCTACAAGTACTACGACATGGACAAGGCCATCGCCGCAGCCTTCGAGCTCGTCCGCAACGAGCTGGGCGTGGAGCCCACGGAGGTGTAAGGACCCAAAACGGGCCTCTTCGCGAGCCGAAAACAGCACAAGCAAGCATGCCAACGCCGGCAGGAGCAATTTCGCCCCTGCCGGCGTTTAAGTGTGGAGACGAAGTTGGCTGTTCTGTCCATTATTTAGCCGAGGATATAAGCGGACACGGCCTGCCGCGGAGGCAAAAACCGAAAGTATGCGGCAAATTCAAAACTTACCGAGCCCACCGGGATGTCGCAACGCCTCTACCTGCGGTTTCTCTGCGTGAAAAGGGCGGTGTGCTTGGGGGTTCCGGAATTTGCCGCATACTTTGGGCAAGCGGTTCCGGAAGTGCGGGGAAAATCAAGATCGGCCGATCAGAACCCGGTTTTATGCTTCCGCGACCTGCGGTTTTGTTACCGAAAATCTGGTTGTGCTCGGAGGTTTCCGATTTTTCCCCGCACTTCCGGAGAACGCAGCAACACCGAGCGCCCTGAAGCGGAAAACGCGACAAATTCCGCTGGGAAAACAACCTATTAAACGCAAAAACCGCCTATCGGCGGTTTCCACGGACCAAGCCGGACGTACAGTCGCAAGGTCTCATCACAGTTGGACTTTAAGGAAAAACCCAATCTCAGTCAATTCTTTACCGGCAAACCGCAGCGAATTAAGGCTGGGCAGCAATGCGTCAGTAAAGTTACATGTGAGCAGAAAAACACCCGTAACTACGTCTTTTCCCAACCGAGATGTAAGTTTTGACAGGCCCAATCTTACATCCGAACAAAAAGAGGGCCGACGCATCAACCCTCTTCAGGTGTCGCCCGAAGGCTTCCACCGCAATTGGCTTTAATTTAGCCGATTTCCCTTGTTTGTCTACGTGTTCGATCGCGTATATGCCAAAAAATCAAGGAGCAACGCGGGGCCCCGACGCTTGAATCTCGCCGGAGGCCCCCATAAAATGTTTGATGTTGGCCCGCTAAGTCAACATCTCGCTAGGCTTTAGTTGCCGCTAAAGCCTAGCGGATCTTTACCTTTATCGCCTTCGTGGTCGTTCCGATCTTCCTAATCGCACCCGTTGGGCTAATTCGGTACTTCGGAATCTTTACGCGAATTGTCTTCGAAGCTATATATCACCTCCCTACTGTTACATCACGCCTTGCTCGCGGACTAGCGATGCTTGGCAATCTGGTGCTTGACCAGAGTCTTCGCAGCCGCAGACTTCGCGGCTTTACTCGTCGAGGAGCTCGCGAGCGTCTTGGCAGCAGCGCCAACCTTTCCTCCAATGTGGGTAGCCATAATCTCATCTCCAATCTAGAACAGTTTGAATCTTGACAGCACAATTCTAACATACTTCATTGCATCACTGTTCAAATATGTCTTGCTTTGTCTCATCCTGTCTCATAGAATAACAGTAAGGAGAGGAGCACACATGAAGAGATCAGACATCATCGACTTAATCCGAGCGCATTCGGAACACGACGATATCGCCTTCAACAACGCAGCCACTATTATCGCGAAAGATTTTGAGACGTCTGGGCAGCCCGAGCTTGCAAGTTACATCATGGCTCTCATTGCCAGAACGCGCACATTTGTACCGCAAGAAGTCACTGAGCAGAAATACGATTTCCTGGAAAAGGTAATCAGCAACAACACCTCGCTACCACTTCCTCAGGCCATCGCTAACGATATCCAGGGGCTACTCAATGCTCTATCTAAAGATGTGGACATCAACACTGTCCTCTTTTACGGCGCATCGGGCACCGGCAAAACCGAAGCTACAAAACAGATAGCCAGAATACTTGGCTACCAGTTATATGCCGTTGATTTCAATCAAATTATCGATAGTAAACTCGGAGAGACAGCCAAGAATATCGCGAAGGTCTTCCAAGAAATCCACGATATCGGCGACGGCGCCATTGTCCTGTTCGATGAAATCGATGCTATAGCCCTAGATAGAATTAACCAAAACGACGTCCGTGAGATGGGGCGAGCCACAAGTGCACTCCTAAAAGAGTTCGACAAGCTGAACACGCGATCCGCCATCATCGCAACAACGAACCTTTACGACAAACTAGACCCGGCACTCGCCAGGCGCTTCGATGTACAAATTGACTTTAATAGATACACCCATGACGATCTCGTTGATATCGGCGAATCAATCGCAAAGAATCTGACAAAAAACAATCAGGCAATCAAAAACGACTCTCGGACCCTAAAAAAGGTGCTGCAGAGTTGCCCGGATCTACCCTGGCCCGGCACGCTCAAAAACCTCATTAAAACCTCCGTCGCGTTTAGTGATCCTTTAAATCCAAACGACTATCTCCGCAAGCTGTATCAGCGTCTCCATGGATATGAGCCCGATTCACTTGAGCTGCTTAAATCTCAAGGTTTCACTTTAAGAGAAATGGAAGTTTTGACAGGCATATCACGCAGCACCATTGCGCGAACCCTAAAGGAGTAGCTCATGAACAGCCTAATCAGGCTCACTGGCGATTTTCAAACGGCAAGAGGCTCGCGACCAGGCCCCGCAACGCTCCCCGCTAAAGGCACGGTCACCGCAGAGAAGATTTCACGCATCCGCAAGAGTCTCGAAACCGTTCTGAGCAAATGGCCCAAAGATGCCATAATCGAAGACATCTTGGTCTCCGTTGAATACCGCCAGATTGTAGCCAAGAGCAATCGAATAAGAGAGATGCTGAATGGCGGAAAAGACCAAGAGCCGGAATTGTCCATCCGCGGCGCCCGCTACCTCGATTTCAACGGGAACCACCCAAGGCACCTGATGACCCATTACGTCCCCGAGACAACCGTCCGGTCTACCATAGATAAGCTACGAGAGTGCGAGCGAATCGTAGTCGATCATTTTGATGGACTGATGAATGCAGATAAGATGGTCGATCTGGTTAAAAATGACAAGCTCAAGCAAAATTGGAATCCGGCTATTTCACACACGCTCACTCGATCGGGCTTTGCGCAACTTATTCGAGATTCCTATTACGTCAATGAATTTAGGATAGACAAACCGCCAGCGGCAACCGACGAGAACGCAATCGTTACGCTCTTTGAAACGGAGAGGGATCCACAGGACCTATTTGAGGAGCTACACATTGATGTATCCCCTGCAAACCTCTTGGAGAACAGCGTGCTCCTAACCGAGGCAGAATATCGCACGCTGCTCGAGCGCGCCCCTTACCTTGTAGCCATGTCAGTAATTGATCTGTCCAGCTATGCCCCCATGAATGACGAAGGATCGACCTCCCCCGCCATCAGCAACCTCCCCGAATATCCCACCGATGAGCCCATCATCGGTGTAATCGATACTCCATTTGAGGAGAAATACCCACCGTACTTCAGCAACTGGGTGGACTACAGAAGCTGCTTACCCGAAGGCATCAATCCCACTGCAGGCGATTATCGGCATGGCACCTGCGTTAGCTCTCTAATCGTTGACGTCCAGGCACAAAACCCTTCCTTAGACGACCATTGTGGACGCTTTAGAGTTCGACACTTTGGAGTTGCAACTGCAGGCAAATTCAGCTCGTTTGCGGTAATGAAACACATTGAGCGCATCGTTGCCGAGAACCAAGACATCAAAGTTTGGAACATCTCCTTGGGATCAATGGAAGAGGTGTCTCGAAACTCCATATCGCCCGAAGCGGCCCTACTAGACAAACTGCAGCAGAAATACGACGTCCTCTTTGTTGTTGCCGGCACTAACCAGGAAAAAGGTAAGCCCACATATCTTGGATCCCCAGCAGATTCCATTAATGCCCTCGTTGTCAACGCCGTTAATAGAAATAACGAACCAGCCACCTACACAAGAAGAGGGCCGGTCCTGAGTTTTCACCACAAACCGGATCTTGCATATTACGGAGGGGAAAGCAACGACCCTATCACAGCCTGCTGCGGAACTGGAGCTTATCCGGCCGTCGGCACTTCTTTTGCAGCCCCGTTAATTGCAAGGAAAGCTGCCTATCTCATTTATAAAATGCACCTGAGCTGTGAACTCGCCAAGGCCCTGCTAATCGATGCGGCATGTGCGTGGACAAAACCCGAAGACATGGATCGACTTGGCTACGGCATCGTTCCCGTCCAAATTGAAAAGATACTCGAAACCAGTAACGACGAAATTCGATTCATGCTCAGCGGTGTGGCCACTGAGCGTGAAAATTACAATTTCCACTTCCCTATCCCTGTTTCGGGTACATCTTACCCGTCTGTAGCGAGGGCGACTCTGTGCTACTTCCCCAAATGCAACAGAAACCAAGGCGTCGACTATACGGACACCGAGCTCGATTTGCATTTTGGGCGAATCGGAAATGACGGGTTAATCAAGTCGCTGCAGCCCAACGACCAGGGTGAGGAAAGCTGCACGACCGATGAAGAGAAGGCTCGGAAAAAGCTGCGTAAATGGGACAATGTCAAGCACATATCCGAACCGCTAACCAGCCGCAGTAAGCCCAAAAAAGTGTATGCCAACCCAATGTGGGGCATGATGATTCGCAAGTCTTCGAGATATCAGAAAGGTTCCCATGATCCGCAGCGTTTTGGCGTAGTGGTCACTATCCACAATCTAAAAGGTGAGAACCGGATTGATACATTCATGCGACAGTGCTCCGCCATTGGCTGGATGGTAGAACGGGTCGAAATTGATAACGAACTCAAAATTTACGAACACAGCCAGGTTGAGGTGGAGTTTGAGTAACTGTTTGGGACAGCAACGGCAAGCAACGCGGAAACGTCGGCGTCCGACAGCCATCTGCGACGTTAAATCGTCCATATTGGCAGAAACGCTATGGACTGATAGCACATCACAAAAGAAAGGTCGTACTGGATGAATTCGCTGAAACAATTACGCACGCGACATTTTTTATATTTATAAAATTGAGTCAGATAAAATAGGCTTAGAAAGGAAACGTTTGGAAGAGACTCACTTTGAAATCAAGATACCCTGCGACAACGACGGTTATGTCCTGCTAAGGTGCCCCCATTGCGGAGAATTGTTTAAGCTCACCGCTGAAGATATAGAGTCTGACGAAATCTTTGACATATATTGCCCCTCCTGCGGTCTGACAGCCGACAACTTCCTCACGCAAGATGTCATTAGCCTCGCGCTCGCTAAAACAGGCAACTTCGCGATGGACGCAATCGACCAGCAACTTCAGGCTTTCGCGAAAATGAACAGTAATAGCCTTGTTCATTTCGAGGTCAATGCCGATCGCGAAAGGGAGCCGGAGCCACCGATAAGAGCAGCGATTGAGGCTTTGCAAATCACAATGTGTCGTGACTGTGGTCGGAAAGCCAAAATCTCACCCACGCTTATCATGTCAGCTCACACGTGTCCACTTTGCGGAATAGGACAGTTCAATGAACGCTAGCAAGACAACACTGAAGAAACTTCTCTACGAACACAATATCGAGGCAAACGCTCTCCTCAGGGCAAAGTACAGGGACCTCGAAACAGCTATCACAAAATACCTGAACTTCATAGAGAGCACGCCTGCAATCCAGAGCTTCCTGGAAGAAGTGTTGGATAAGCATATGCCAGATAATTTCAACACATCTGAAAAAATCAAAGAGGTTGGCACCGGCCACGCAACTTTTGGCCCATTCCCTCCTGATTACAAAGGTGAGTCGGCAGTTGCTTACTCTATTCTAAAAACCCTGATCAATGAGCATGCGTGTTACAGTGGCTGCATGCTCTACGCCTATGCTGGAGGCTCAAAGAAGCTAAACGACAAGGCGGAGGCATTTCTCGAAGATGTAGCGGGACGCTTGATCTCTGGAATTAACCGAACACTCACGTTGAAAGGAATCGAAATGGGTCTCGATAGCAACGCGTCGCAGTTCAATTATTTTGGAAACCAGGGCGGTGCCATAGCCTCTATGGCACCTGACAGTGCATTAATCACGGTTGCCCAGACAAACTGCACAATGACCGAAGAACTTGATACGATTCTGAAAAACTTGAAAGAGTCGGCTGGCGGCCTCGACGCTGACAGACAACAAGCCGCTTTGGAAGCCGTCGATGCCATAAGTGATGTACTCACCGAAAACGAGCCAAAGCCCTCCATTGTCAAAACAATCATGAACAGTCTCAGGAGCTTTAACGATTGCGCTTCCTTCGCAACAAACGTCATGGCCCTCACAACATTCGTGTTGACATACTTCCCGGGTCTGCTGAGCTAATCTACAAAGCCGATGAGTATCTGCGCACTTGAGCACCGCTGATATCGCGCTTGGGCACCGGGGCCGACACTGGCTTCGACGCTCTTTTGTTGCTAGCGGTCCGACCCGTGGCGCTGCCGCATGTTAGTCTCTCCCATGTCGACCCAGATCGCGTTTGTGCGATCCTGTCCATGGTGGCGTCCGCATGGACGTCACCGCTAAGCCTCGGGTGCCAGTCCTTCTTCTTGAACTGAGCGTAGAAGACAGTCGATGCCGTGCCTTAACTAAATCAGCTACAGCAGCATCAACCTGAACTCGGTATCAGATTTGCCGAGCAGCCATTCGTCGACCACGAGTAGTTCGAACGCCCCGTACTTGCGGGTGAGCTTGCGCTCGCCGTCCGGGCGCTCACGGCCCTCAAGCGAGGAATCCTCGAAGTCGGGCAGTCGGATGTAATAAGACTACGCCCTCCCAGCACAGGCAGAGCTGAACGCTGGGCTTAGAGACGGAGTGGAGCGGACGCGATCGCACTCAGCGACAACACGGGTAGCCGCTTCAGCCTAAGAATCTTCCCTTGCTATAATCCGTAGCCTGAAAATCAATCTGCCAAATTAAGATTCAAGAACGAAGCGCTCCGAAGGGCCCAACGCGACGCAGTCATTTGTAAGGTGTTTCCGCAGTGCCGCAAGAAGCATGGCTTAGGACCGCCCATACAAGAATCTCCTGGAGCCAGCCAGAAGCTCATCTGAAACGGATTCGATGATTTTGTCCGCTGCAGACCGGCTAAAGCCCCTTTCCTTCGATGCCATATCAGCAATCCTGCAGAACGCAAACGCATTGAACGCAATAAACTCCGGAAGTGCATCCGAAAAGCGTCCGTTGAAGTACGAGATACATTCTTTAGCCATTTCGCCCATGACGAGATCGGCAAGAGCACCACGCTTACGAACAAGTATCCAGCCAGAGCGGGCGTGGGCCCTCCGTCTATAACAACAGGCCCCTTGGCGATGCCGACCTTGGCTCCATAGAGAGTCAGTGTTTTGAACGATGCCGAACGCGCGTCAATCCGGCACGCGGGATCGAGGAGACGCTCTTATATTTGCACTAAGGACCTGGGCACAGACCGAGGCTCGGAACGTATCAACCAACGAGAGGACTCGCCATGCCGAACGACGACATCGTCTACCTACTGAAGTTCGCGTCCAAAGAGGCATACATCAACGACCTGATGGACGGGCGCCTCTATATGAACGCAGCCGGCTTCTACCATGGACTACCCGGAGAGCAGGGCGATCCACTAGAAGCGTCTCTGGCGTACGGCATGGGCATCTACGCCCATTGGCTCTTGCCGATCTACTGCATGTTCACGGTGCGGGAAAGCGACATTGTTGACAACACTGTCGTGATTACCAGGCGAATGACCGATGAGTTCAGATGCGCCGAGGGCTGGATCGGCATCGTGCGGTACGGCTGCTTTGAGCGACTTCTAAATCGAAAGATTGATTCCGGAAATGGCATCTCCCTGCACAGCCCTGTCTTTTACGGCGCTCCTGCTCCAAGCGTGACAGACGAGGCATTCCAAGGCATCCCGTACAACCTCGTCATCAAAGCCCCCAAATACGCGTACCAACGCGAGTATCGAATCATCGGGTCGCAACCGGTCGATTGGCGCCTTAAGTCCGACGAGAACAACCCTGGTCGCAAAACCGAAGAGTATGGTCATACAGAGCTGGACTTTGGCAGCGGCCTTGCGGTCTTTTCTTGGAAGGTTCCCGCATCGAGTCTTGCGGAGGCGAAAGACGGCCTCGTGTTGAAGCTGCCATTAACCGCATAACAAGCCGACGAGCGAGCAATCGACCATTCAATAATACCGAGCATGGATTCCCATTCAATGCAGTTGTAACTAACGGAATCCAGGCACGACGCGGTCTCCATCGACTCCTGAAAGCAACTCAAGTTCAAGCGAGCAAACATTCACGCCACATAGACACGCCAACTCAAAACCGTTGAGACACGGCTTAATCGAGCCCGACGAGCATGGAGCGGTTTCGCCAATTGCCGGTAATCAATTACGCTCAATCATTCACCCGAATCGAACTCACGCCTTGTTCGCAATCATCACGAGCATCCCTCTCGCCTGATAAAGGCAGCTGCAGCGGCTTATCAACGTGAAAGCCCGGAGAAACACAGAGAGATGTACCGACAACGTAGGTCGGCTCGCTCGAGCCGATTTCGATCCCTCGACTCGAAAACGCCAATCGCTGAGGGGCCGGCAAATAGCGAGGAGCCTCCTCCGCATTATGCTCGTACTCATATCGATATAAGCAGGAAATGAGGATGAAGAGCCCAGAAAGCGCCTGAAGTACGTTCCAGAGATTAGCTTCGGCGTAGCTATCTAAACGATGATGTTTGACTTTGTTATAAGAAACCCACCATTCAGGATTCATGGCGGATTCGGTACCATCATCTGCCCACCAAGATGACCAGGGATTGACCACGATCCCGCTGGTGCCAATAGCAACCCAGCTAAAGCGAAACTGTTGCGAGAAGCGAACGTGAACCATCTTACGTGCCCCAGAGATGTTGTTAACTGTTCCCCAATCAGCACTCTCATAACGCCTAACAAGGTGGTTAAGATCTTTAAAAGCGACATCGATCTCGGAACAAATCGAAAGATAGACTTTGACGAGCTCGGCCCCATATGCGCCATAGTTCGCTTCGGTAGGCTCGATGTAATGCAATATCCGAATGACATCTTCCTCGAGCAAAATAAAGTAATCCCAGTGTATTTGACTCATAGAAAGCGCCATTCGAACCACCTAATCAAGCAGCAAGACCATCAAAGTCCATTTTACGCCCCAAGCATCATTGGCTGTTAAAAGGGTAAAACCAACAGGCAGAAGAAAAAAGAAAAGGTTGATCGCGCCCATTTGCAGAAACAATTAAACCGAAACACAGCCCTAGTCCACAGAAAGAAGACAGCCACCATGAAACGAGTCGATGAGGAACCTACGCCGGAAGCGATTGAGGTCGCTCTTACCCGGGACCCGCTTCACCGCAAGAGAGAAATTGAGGACTTTCTAAAGATGCTCATTGCGGTTAAGCCGCCGTACACCTTTGTTATTGATGCGCCTTGGGGATCTGGCAAGACATTCTTCGTAAAACAAGTAGCGAGAGTCCTGCAAATGGCAAATCCGACTCTCGACCTCGATATGGAGACACTTAACGCGACACTAGGAGAAACCGCAACTGAACTCCCTGCGACGCCATGTCTGCCCATTTATTTCAACGCGTGGGAGGACGACCATTTCGACAATCCGATCTTGCCAATATTGGCCTCTATCGCCAACGCTGTAGGCAAAGAGAGCGTCAAGTGTTAGCGTCGGAAAATATTAGCCAAATATAGTCGGCCGAGATTGACCAATCCCAGCCGACCCATTTTAGCCAACAC
>UQIB01000003.1 GCA_900541015.1 uncultured Collinsella sp.
GAAAAGGCTGAGGGCTAGAGGAGGACGGAGCTGAGGCCGAATAAATCAATTTGCGAAAGAATCTTGACGGTACCTCTTTCTCTACGGGAGTTCCTGCAGAATCAGTTTTATCTAAAGTTATATTGAGCATTGCTGCAGCCAATCAGGCAAATCGGTGGCCGAATAAGTCGAAAAATGTAGGTGGACATCCGCAGAGACCGCCTTTAGAAGAGCGAATTCTCAATTAGATCAATAATCGCGTCGTCTTCCGCGCGGTTTTCATCGATTTTTGCGGACATTTCGCATTCCCATGGCCCATTGATTTCTTCAGCAAGGGCCCCAACGTGTTGCATGTCATCGGGTTCGGGCACATCGTTGATGCTAGGGTCATCAGCTTGCGGATATTGGCTTGCAATTTCGCGCTTGGTGGCCTCTTCTTCTTTGAGTGCCTCCAGGACGCGGCGACCGTATTCGAAGTAGCGCCGCAAGACAAATTGACGAAGAGTTTCTTGCAGGATGGCGAAGTTATCCGGGAGTCGACCGGGCCAGATCTTCTCGCGAATGCGAATCGCTTCCATGACCCGTCTAAAAGCGGACTGTTTGAAAAACGAATGACGACTAACTGTGATAACGGCATATCCCATGTTTCGCAGCGTGTTTCGGCGTTCCTCGTCAATTGATTGCTGCTCGGGCTCGTCGTGGTAAAAGCCGTTGTATTCGATATCGGTCATCGAATTATCGAGCAGCGCGTCGAGGTAGAAAACCGTCCGTCGCGTTAGGGCGGCATATCTTTTGGGGACTGGGATCGGATAATCCGTTTTGATGGCACGTATGGCTAAGCCACCCATTGACTTGGGCATTGTCAGCATCATGACAAACGCCGTTTCGAGTGGAGAGCGACAGCCTCCGCGTACATAAGAAAGTGCCTTAAGGGCTTTATTGGATCCACGATACCCCGATGCCTTTGAAAAGAAGGCTCTGAGCTCTTCAACGCTGGTTAGGGCTGGGCGCTCGCGATATTGAGTTTCGTCGGACGTTTCAAGCGCGTAGGAGCCGCAGATTTCAAAGTAATACTCAACGAGCTCAGTAAGGTTGAGGTCGGCTGTTGCTTCTAACGCGCACAGCTTGATATCGACGATGTAGACGTTCGGCTCGAGTTCTAGGTAGCTTTCTGCATCAAACGTATAGCGCGAGCAGTGGCAGATGCAGCCCTTGCGGTGCCTATTTGCATTATTGGAAAACGTCAGCACATGGATGCTTTCAGAATCGACATTCTTTCTGTTGAGCCATGCTCGCGCCGCTTCCAGGTCGGACGTGGTCGGCGCAGACACCCTGATCTTTTCCATAGGTAAGGGATCGATCGCGTAGCTTGCGAGCGAGTTGGCTGTTTGGTATACAGCGCGTGCCGTGGTATGTGATAGAACGATTCCCATACGCGCATGATGGCATAGCGGACGCCACATTCGCCCGAAACTTCGGGTAACGGTATTGGGGCGCGGCTTATCTTCTGCAAACGGTGGGCTTTTGAGCTGTCGTATCGAGGGAGCAGCTTCGGCTGGGGAGGTTTCTGCCAGCTGCGCCTTTTTTGGTGAACTTTAGTTGCGAATTCGTAGCCTCTAAGCGTTTTTGCTGACCGTCCAGATGCCTCACCAACATAATTTGAGTTATTCGGCCTTATCCTAAATGAATGGTGCGATCGCAACGTCTTATTCGAATTGATTCAGGTAGATTAATGGGGCTTGGTTGCGAAATTAAGGCGACTACAGCGCTCGATTGCGGTTCGAGGGGCCTTGACTAGTGGTTCAGCTGGCCGAACAACTCGAAAAATGTAGCTGAGCAACCTGTCGACTGTGTGAAGCACGCGTATTTGCTCGTTTTGATGAAAACTAGGGTGCAGCCATAAGGCTGCGCCCTAGTTTACTACGCGCCGGTGCGCCCAGACAGATTGCGCTGTGACTGGCAGGCGCTCCCGCAGATTGATTGGTTATTTCGCAAACAAGTTCTTGAGGTTGAACTCGGCTTGGACGGTACGGAGCATGAGGTCAGTGTCGTCGAGGCCCAGATGCTGCTCGTTGGCGTCGGCGGCGAGGGTGCCGCGTCGGCGCGCCCAGTTCTCGAGCGCAGCGGGCGCGGACTCGCGGGGGAGCGAGCGCACGTCGGCGTCTAGGCTGCGGCAGATCTGGCGCGAGTCGATGACGATAATCTTGCCTGTGCGGCGTGCCTCGGCGTAACCGTCCAGATGAATTTTGAACCAGCTGTCCTCGAACGCGGCGTTATGCGCCATGTACGGGTACTTCTTCATAAGCTTGAGCAGCTGCTTCTGCAGTTCCTTGTTCTCGCGGAACGGCTTTTTGCCGTCGATGTCGTCCCAGGTGATATGGTGGATATTCGACAACGGCACATCCTCGCCGCGGTAGATGTCGGGCAGGCCGCAGTAATGCGCCTCGGCGTCATGCGGCACGGCGTCGCTGGTGAGGTCCATGATTTCCCAGCCCATGTTGATGATGTAGCCGCGCTCGGGCGCGCGACCGGTGGTCTCGATGTCGATGCCCAGCACCGTGCCTTGGATGGGCTTGCGAGCGTAGGCGACGCCGAGCGCGTCGCGGTCGCCGCGGATCTCGCGCATAACGGACGCGGCGGTGCGCTTTTGCATCTTGCCGATGGCGGCGCAGGTGTCGGCATCGGACAGGCCGCGCGAAAGCGTCGCGGGCGTCACGTTGCGCAGGCGCGCCTCGCCAATCTGGTCGCACAGGTCGCGGTTGCGGTCAGCCAGGTCGCGCACGGTGGCAAAGTCGAAGCTGGGGTCGCCCTCGGCGGTAAAGTACTCGGTTTCGAGCACCTTAAGGGCCTCCTCGCCCTTCTGGCGCTCGGACTCCATGGCGCCGTGATCGCCATAGATAAACATGGGAATAAACGGCTGGCGCTCGTATTCGAGTGCTTGTGAAACGTTCATATAACTGCTCCTTGGACGGGCCGCAGCGCGCGGCTCGCATTCATTGAGATGTGGCGAGATGATAGTTTACCATGGGCAACTATTGGCATCGCGCCTAGGACAACTACAATACCCTAGTTGACCGCTAGGACTTTTACAATGCTGCCGAAAGACACGAAAGGTTCCATCCGTCATGGATTTGCTGATTGATATTCTGCTCGACGCCGGCAAGGACACGCTCTCGCTTGTGCCGTTTTTGTTGGTGACGTATCTGGCCCTCGAGACCTTGGAGCACGTCGCGGGCGACCGCGTTAACGGGGCCATCAAGCGCGCCGGCGCCGCGGGTCCCGTGGTTGGCTCGTTGCTGGGTATGGTGCCGCAGTGCGGCTTTTCGGCCATGGCGGCAACGCTGTACGCCGGTCGCGTCGTGACCTTGGGCACGTTGGTGGCGGTGTTCCTTTCGACCTCCGACGAGATGCTGCCGCTGCTACTTGCCGAGCAGGTTCCCGTGCAGACCATGGCGATGCTTTTGGCTTCGAAGGCACTGATCGCGCTGGTCACGGGCTTTATCGTGGACGCGGCTATCCGCGGCCTTCGTCGTAACGCTCGCGCGCATGCGGCGATTCGCCGTACCGTGCTGGGGACCGCTTCCAATCCGGCTCATGTGAACTGCGCGCACGACGACCATACCGGGGGCGACATCATTGATGAAGTGGCCGAGGCGGGCGTGAGCGCCGATCACATCCATGAGCTGTGCGAGCGCGACCATTGCGGTTGCGATGAAGACGAGGACGAGTACGAACACGGACATGGACACGATCACGGTCATGGGGGCGAGCATGAACACCATGATGGCCACGGTCACTCCCACTCTCACGAGAGCGCGCCCCTCCTGTCGATTATTCGCAGCGCCATCTCGCACACCGTGCAGGTATCGGTATTCATTTTTCTGGTGACGCTGATTCTGGTCGCCGTGCTCGAGACCTTCGGCGAGTCCGCGATCGAGCAGTTCCTGCGTGGCAACGAGACGCTCGCCGTCCTGGGTTCGGCGCTTGTCGGCCTGATCCCCAACTGCTCGGCCAGCGTCGTCATCACGCAACTGTACCTGGAAGGCGCGCTGCAGCTGGCCCCGATGCTCGCCGGCACGCTCATCTCTGCCGGTGTGGGCTACCTGGTGCTGTTCCGCACCAACCGCAGCGCCCGCGAAAACGTCCTGTTCCTGATCATGATGTACGTCATCGGTGCCGGCTGGGGCCTCATCCTCTCCGCCGTTGGCCTTTAAGTAGATTATTGGGACATGTCTTACGATCTACCCCTGTGACCAGGGCATTTCCGCTGCCAAAACAAAAAGGTAGATTTCCGGGCATGTCCCGAAAATCTACCTTGGTTAGCGCAGCAGCTCGGTGAGGTTGCGCTTAAAGCGGGCCCGGTCTTCGCTGGTAAATGCCGCCGGACCGCGAGTGCGACCGCCGGCGCGGCGCACCTTCTTTTCCTCGTGGCGAATAAACAGTTGCATGTCGATGGTCGCCTTATCGTAGACGCGCCCGCGTACGCCGATGGCGGCGGCATCGCGCCCGAGCACCATGCTCGCCAAGCCAATGTCCTGCGTCACGACTACGTCGCCCGCCTGCAGGCGTTCGACAATGGCAAAGTCGGCGCTGTCGGCGCCCACGCTCACATCGAGCGTCGTGACCCAAAAGCCGCGTCGCGCGTGCTCGGCATCGCGCGGGTCGTCGCGGCGAATGTGCCGTTCCAAGTTTTGCGTGCTGTTGCCGGCGATAACAACGGCGACGCCCGCCCGCCGCGCGCAGTCAATCGACTCGCGCGTGACCGGGCAGGCGTCGGCATCAATAAAGAGCGTTCGCGGCATCTAGTGCACCAGTTTGCCAAATTGAATAGCGCGAACAATCAGCGTTACGCCAAACACCAGCAGCGCGGCGCCGCTAAAGATGACGAGCATCTTGGCCGACCACAGCGGATAAATAAACACGAACATGCCGGCGATGATGGAGAGTGCGCCGCTCAGGATGGCGAGGGCACGGTTGGACGAAAGCTCGGACTCCAGAATGGACATGACACCTTCGACAATCCAGCCAAAGCCGGCCACGATAACCACCATCGTGGTGAGCGTCGCGGTCGAGAAGGCCTGGTTGCGCAGGATTATGACGCCGCCCAGAATAATGAGTAGGTTGGAGATGATGCTCGTCACGCGCCAGCCGGTGGGCAGCAGCGGCTCAAAAATGGCAGTGAACAGCCTGATGGCAGCAGTGATTACAAAGTAAAAACCCAGGACGGTCGTCAAAAAGACGAGGGACTTGGCGGGTGCAAAAAGCAGCGCGATACCAGCAATGAGTGCTAAGACGCCCGTGATGGCGTAGATCCAGCGTACGGCCTTGACGGCTTTGCCCGCCATGCTTTTCTCGTCAAATCCAAACTGGCTCGATTTTTGGTCATCGTTCTTAAAGATGCCCATAATGTCTCCTTTCCGTGCGGCGTAAGCCTTGATCGTTACAACCAGTATCGCTTAAAGGCGCTGGCGTATGGGTCGGGGAGGGCGAAACGTAACCCAAAGGTCCCGAATTGTTTCCGTTGTTCCCCACGTCGCGATTTTCTATTCAACAGGTGTAGAACATTGCAGCCCTGTTCGTTATTGCCTACGTTTTAGGTTAGATTCTCCTAAGGACAATTGGCTTGTATTGGGGGTCCCTATGAACGAAGCAGTTCCCGCGGCGCCGGTAAGCGCCGAGTCGATGGCAAAGCAGGGTTGCGAAAAGCTCGGCTTGAACGCGTTTGATGCGTTGGTTCGCCGCGCCCGTACGTGCCGTCGCTTTGACGAGTCCATGCGCGTGCCGCGTGAGCTTTTGCTTGAGCTGGCGGAGCTGGCGCACCTGACTCCCTGTGGTGCCAATGCTCAGCGTCTTCGTTTTCATGTGGTGAGCGGTGCCGAGGACTGCGCGCGCGTGTTTGGTGAGCTTGCATGGGCCGGCGCGCTTAAGGATTGGCCGGGTCCTGCCGAGGGCGAGCGCCCGACCGGCTACATCGCGATTTTGGCCGAGCGCGCCGTTCCGGGTAAGCCCGCCGCTCCCATTACCGAGGTCGACACGGGCATTGCCGCACAGACGATGATGCTCGCCGCCCGCAGCGCCACGCCCGAGGTGGCAGCCTGCATGTTCAAGGCCTTTACGCCCAACGCGATCGATGCCATGGGGCTCGATAACGACAAGTATGAGCTCAAGCTGATCATGGCGTTTGGCGTCCCGGCCGAGACACAGGTGATCGATGCGATTGATTCCAACCCCGACGGCTCCATCAATTATTGGCGCGACGAGGCGCAGGTGCACCACGTACCCAAGCGTTCGCTCGTCGACGTGCTGGTGTAGTTGAGCGTCACCGCGGCGTGATCCGGCGGTAAACCACCACAAAGGTGCCTGTTCCCTTTGTGGTGGTACGAGGGGAGGGCATGTGGCCGATCTATATTTGGTGCGTCATGGGCAGACTGAGCTCAATGTGCAGAACATTTTGCAGGGCTGGCACGATTCGCCGCTTACGGCGCGCGGGCGCGAGCAGGCGCTGACGGCGCGTACGGCGTTTGCGGCGCGTGGCGTGGCCTTTGATCATGTGTATTCCTCGCCGTTGGGCCGGGCGCGGCATACGGCCGAGCTTATCGTTGGCGAGGGCCGTTCTATAGAGCTGGTCGATGACCTGCGTGAGTGGCATTTTGGCTCGCTGGAGGGCACATCAAATCGCGAGATGCCGCCGCAGCCCTGGGGTGATTATCCGGTTGCCTTTGGTGGCGAGTCGGAAAGTGAGCTTCGCGCACGTATGGTCGCGGCGCTGTCCCGCATCATGGCCAGGCCGCAGCACGACTGCGTCCTGGCGGTTTCCCACGGCTCAGCCTGCCAGGAGTTTCTTGAGTATGTGACTGGCGAGGGAGAGCTACCCGACAACGGTGCCGTGCTTCATTTTGGCTATTGCGACGGTGCGTTTTCGCTCCTTGATTGGTAACGAACGAAAGGACCCCTATGAATAAAGACCTGTATCTGGTTCGTCATGGGCAGACAATATTCAACCTTAAGCGCATTATTCAGGGTTGGAGTGACTCGCCGCTCACGCAGCTGGGATGCGACCAGGCGGCGCGTGCCGGCATGTTCTTGCGTGCGCGCGGCATTGAACCCGATCATGCCTACACCTCCACACTTCATCGCACCGAGCAGACTATCGCCAACCTGTGGCCGGGCTTGGCGTACGAGCGCCTGGACGGTCTGCGTGAGTGGTTCTTTGGCGACTTTGAGGCCGAGCGCGTGATGCTTATGCCCGAGCGCCCGTGGCGAGATTTCTATCGTCAGTTTGGCGGCGAGGGCCAGATGCAGGTGCGCGAGCGCATGGCGGCGACGATAACCGATCTTATGCGACGTCCGGACCACGAGTGCGTGCTCGCGGTGAGCCACGGTTCGGCTATCAAGGAGTTTTTGGACCACGTGCGGGGCGCGGCGGCCGACGAGCGCGAACGCGTGCCGGGCAACTGCTCAGTGCTGCATTTTGCGTTTGACGATGCGGCCGATACGTTTGAACTGGTCGAAGTCTTTACGCAGGAAGACTACGCGCGCGAGCTGGGGCTTGAACCGCTCGTGGCTACTGCGGGTCCGCAGCGCGGATAACGCGAGCGCGGCGGCACGGGTCGTCGGCATAACTTCTCGACGCAAAAGGGGCGGAGATGCATGTACCTGCTGCATCTCCGCCCCCTGTTTGTTGGGCTGCCGATTTTTATGCTGGACGGTCTGGTCTTGCTAGAACCGCGCGACTTGGTGCGCGAGCAGACCCGTCGGAACCTGCGGTGCGCCGCCGCTGACCTGCGCAGCGGGGAAGAGCACGGCAACGGTAAAGTTGAACGGCTCCTTGCCGGTGTACGTTCCGGCGGAACGGGCCTCATCGGCCAGGAGCTGTGATGCCTCGACTAGTGCGGCAGCGTAGGCAGGGTCGTCGGCCAGTGCCGGCTCCGGCGCCTGGTCGAGCATGGCACGGATGGCGCCGACGGCGTCCTCGCGCTTGACCTCCCACACGCGGTGCGTAATACCCGCGGGGTCGGTGACGGCGTAGAGCGAGGCGCCCTCTTTTGCGGCGCCGAGGATGATATCCATGACGGGAGAGGCTTCGTAGACAAGCGTTACAGGACGGGGCTGTACCTTGAGGTCGGCGATTGCGCGCGCAGCGGCGGTCGTATCGGCGGCAACCGCGTCGCCGCCCGCCAGCGCACCAACCGGGCAGATCGCCACGACACCCGTCACACGTCCCGGCTCGCCCGAGCATTCGTACACGTAATACGCCGCACCTGGGTCCTTAAGCATCAGGCCATCGGTAATGGCTCCGCGCAGGGCATCGTTGCCGCTCAGAATGCTGCCCATTGCAGGCAGCGCTTCGAGCACGCGGTCCTGAGCCGGGCGGATGCAGGGAAACGGAAGAGCTTTCATGGACGGTCCTAACGCGCGAGTCGGTTTGTTCGCGGCTTATTATGCCCCAACTTGGCTATCCGCGCCCCAGAGCGTGTTGTCGGCGAGCGCGATCAGCACCTGCTGGCAGCGAACGATATCGGCGTGGGGCACATATTCGTTGGGCTTGTGGGCGAGCGCGAGCGACCCGGGACCGTAGCTCATGCAATTGCGGTTACCCGTCTTGCCGGCAATGACGGCAGTGTCGGTGTAGCCGGTAAAGAAGCCGACGGTCGTGTCCGCGCCCGTCACATCGTCTGCTGCGCACTTGAGTGCAGCTAGAAGGGGAGAGTTCGGGTCGCGCTCGATAGCGGGGCGGTCGCCTGTCACGGTATAGCTTCCATGGCAGCCGGGGACCGCGGCTTCGGCGCCGGCGATGGCCTGCTCTACCATGCGCGTCGCGGCGGCTGTATCGGTCGGCGGGGTCAGGCGCATATCGACCCAGACCTTGGCATGGTCGGGCAC
This sequence comes from uncultured Collinsella sp., assembly GCA_900541015.1. Classification (GTDB taxonomy): domain Bacteria; phylum Actinomycetota; class Coriobacteriia; order Coriobacteriales; family Coriobacteriaceae; genus Collinsella. Next base: position 8,863 of record UQIB01000003.1, read on the forward strand.
GACATAGGGGCGATATCCGCCCTCGATTTGGCCAAACGTGATGGTCGAAGACCCCAGTTCATCGTGCGCGGGCAGCGCCACAAACGCGCGACGGAGCGAACACACGACCTCGGCCATGGCGGCGACGGCATCCGCGCCCTTCCACGGCTGGCTCGCATGCGCCGTTACGCCAGCCATTTCAATCTCGAACCACGTGCGCCCCTTGTGCGCCACCTGGATCTGTCCGTCGGTGGGTTCGGTGTCCAGCACCCATTCACGCGAGCCGACCCAGCCGGCATCGATCGCGGCCTCTGAGCCGCGCATAAAGTCCTCCTCGTCGACCGAGCAAATGAGTGAGAAGCCACGGCGGGGCAGCTCGCCTTCTGCTGCCACGCGCTCGAGCGTATTGACCAGTGCGGCAATGGCGCAGGCCAGTCCGCCCTTCATATCGCAGGCACCGCGGCCATAGAGTTTATCGTTGCGCACGATCGCTCCGAGCGGCGGAATGTCCGCGTCCCAGCCGTCGCCCAGCGTAACGGTATCCATATGGCAGATATAGACGAGCCGTGGCTCGTCGCTCAGTCCCGGCACGGTGACCATAAGGTTGCGGCGCCCGGGCAGCACCTCGAGTTCCTCAACCTGCACGGCATGGAGCACCGGATGGCTCAGCTGCGCCAACCGTTCCTCAACCAACGCTTTGATATAGCGCTCAATCTCGTCCTCATACGCACCCGGGTCTGAGCTGTCGATCCGCACGAGTTCTTGCGTAAGCCGCCAAGCAAAATCTGTATCAACCATAGGCACCTCACAGATAGTTAGGTCAACATACAGATTGTATGCCAAGAAGCGGCTCAGTGCATTTAATGGAGTGCTCACAAAAACGGGGGCGCCTCTCGTGCGAAAGGCGCCCCCGCGGGCATTCAATGTCAGTGACGGGCAGGCCACATGGGGAACTGCCCGTCAGATCAGCCGGCGCTATTTGATCACGCGCACGCGATACATCGACGGAATCTGCTTGAGCGCCTCGATGGTGCTGCTGTCCAGGTGCTCGTCGGTGTCGAACATGGTGTAGGCGTTCTCGCCAGCGGACTCGTTGGTCATACGCTGCACGTTGGCGTTGTCCTTGGCGAGAATGGCCGTGATCTGGCCGATCATGTTGGGCACGTTGGCGTGCAGGCAGGCGATGCGGCTTGCGGCGCGCGCCTTGCCCATGCTGCAGGCGGGGTAGTTGACACTGTGCGCGATGTTGCCGTTCTCCAGGTAATCCTTGAGCTCGCTGATGGCCATGTCGGCGCAGTTGGCCTCGGCCTCGCCGGTGCCGGCGCCCGAGTGCGTGGTGATAAACGTATTGGGCATCTTGACCGTCTTGGGCGTGGCGAAGTCGCAGCTAAACCAGCTGAGCTTGCCCTCGCGCAGGGCAGCGTCGACGGCGTCCTCGTCAATGATGGTTTCGCGCGCGTAGTTGATGAGCACGGCGTCCGGTGCCAGCAGGTTAATCTGCTCGGTGCTGATCATGCCGATGGTGTCGGCCTTGCTGGGCACGTGCACGGTGAGGTAGTCGCAGCCGCGGCAGAGATCCTCGAGCGTGCCCACGCGCTGCACCTCGCGGCTCAGCACCCACGCGTGCTCGACGGAAATGAACGGGTCGTAGCCGTAAACGTCCATGCCCAGGTCGACGCAGGCGTTGGCGACCTTGGAGCCCACGTTGCCCAGGCCGATGACGCCGATGCGCTTGCCCTTGAGCTCGCGGCCCACAAAGGCCTTCTTGGCCTTCTCGGCATCGACCTGAATCTCGGGGTCGTCGGCGTTGTCGCGCACCCAGTTCATCGATTGCACCACGCCGCGGCTCGAGAGCACCAGCATGCCTAGGACGAGCTCCTTGACGGCGTTGCTGTTAGCGCCGGGGGAGTTAAAGACGACGACGCCCTTCTTGGCGTACTCCTCGACGGGGATGTTGTTGACGCCGGCGCCGCAGCGGGCGATGGCGCGGATGCCCTCGGGCAGCTCGTAGCCGTGCAGGTCGGTCGAGCGCATCAGGATGGCGTCGGCCTCTTCGGCGGTGCTCACAAATTCGTAGCCCTCGCCAAACTCGACTTTGCCGTCCTTGGTGATGTCGTCGATGGTCTTAATCTTACGCATGGAAAAACTCCTTAGCAGGTTTGGTTTAAACAGGTGGTTTGAAGTGGCTGGTCGGCCCGCGCGTTGCGGGCTAGTTAGATCGCGGGCTCAAACTACGCTGCGTTTCGAAGTCCTTCATGTACGAGGCCAGTGCCTGCACGTCTTCCATGGTTACGGCGTTGTAGACGCTGGCGCGCATGCCGCCTACCAGACGATGGCCCTTGACGTTTTGAATCTGGTGCTCGGCCGCGCCTGCGACAAAGGCCGCGTCGAGTTCGGCGTCGCCGGTGCGGAAGGTGACATTGGCGATGGAGCGGCTGTCGGCCTGCGTGGTGCCATGGAACAGCTCGCTGTGCTCGAGCAGGTCGTAGAGCAGGTTTGCCTTGGCCCAGTTGCGCTCGGCCATGGCGGCAAGTCCGCCGGTCTCCTCGACCCAATGGAACACCTTGCCGCACACGTAGATGCCAAAGGTGTTGGGCGTGTTGAGCATGGAGCCCTTGGCGGCCTGGGTCTTGAGGTCCATGTACTGCGGCGTCTGCGCAAAGGCGGGGCCATCTGCGATGAGGTCGTCGCGCACGATGACCACGGTCACACCCGCGGCGCCGGCGTTTTTCTGCGCGCCGGCGTAGATGAGGCCGTAGCGCTCGACGTCGAGCGGCTGCGACAGAAAACAGCTCGAGACATCGGCGACCAGCGGCACGTCGCCGCAAGCGGGCAGCTCGTGGTACATGGTGCCAAAGATGGTGTTGTTCTGGCAGATGTAGACGTAGTCGAGCCCGTCGCCCGCGGCCTCGTCGGCAATGCACGCGTTGATGTCGGCCATGTTGGGAATGCGGTCGAAGTTGGTGTCCTCGGAACTCGCGAGCAACACGGCCTCGCCGTACTTGGCGGCTTCTTTGTGTGCCTTGTTGGCAAAGTTGCCGGTCACGATGTAGCCGGCGCGCCCGCGGCACATGAGGTTCATGGGGATGCCCGCAAACTGCAGCGTGGCGCCGCCCTGCAAAAACAGGACGCGGTAGTTGTCGGGGATGCTCAGCAGGCGACGCAGGGTTGCCTCGGCGTCGTCGATGATCTGCTGGTACATGCTAGATCGATGGCTCATCTCGAGCACGGACATGCCGCAACCGCGGTAGTCCATCATCTCGTCGGCGATCTCGGCGAGCACGCTTGTAGACAGCGCGGCCGGGCCAGCTGAGAAGTTGTGCACACGTGCCATCTTCTAGTTCCCCCTCGTAGTCGTTTGGACGTTCGGGATACTTTAGCACAGTGGAGCGCCAGGCGCGACCGTATCACGGTAAAACTCGACTGCGCCGCTATGATTTACAGGATGGTTACATGGGGGAGGGGTGCTTTACTCCTCAAGCAAATCCAAATCTGCGAGCGAAGGCATGAGGTTCTCTAGGCGCTTGATCTCTTCGTCGCAAATTAGCCACTTCCTGGTCACTACGACGCCAGTGTGGCGATGACGGCTTCGTCGCCGGCGTATATGAGGGTGTTGCCGTCGGGGATGATCGTCTGGCCGTCGCGTTTGAGCATCACGACGATAAAGGGATGCTTGCCTTGCGGCACATCGCGAAGACGCTGGCCGGCCAGGCGACCGTGGGGGGTTACGGTGACCTCGCGCAGCGTAACCTCGGCACGCTCTTCAAACGTCGGCGCGGCCATCACCAGCAGGTCACCTTCCTCGATGACGGTATCGCCGTTGGGCAGCACCGGGTGCGCCCCGTCGCGCAGCACCAGGACCACGAGCATGTCTGTGGCGCTGCCAATGTCCGCGAGCGAGCGTCCGGCAAACGGATGTCCAGCGCCCACCTTGAGCTTTACAAACGACATGCCGTCCTCGTCGCGGTAGTCGTTAAAGGTGCGGCGCACGTCGCCGGTCGCATCGATCATATCGAGCTTCTTCGCCACCGCCGGCAGCAGCGAGCCCTGCACCACAATGCTCGACACGGCAATCACAAACACCAGGTCAAACAGGTCGTGTCCGCCGGGAACGCCGGCCACCACGGCAAAGAGACTAAAGACGACCGAAGCTGCTCCGCGCAGGCCCGCCCAGCTTACGAGCGCGACCTGGCGGGGGTTCGTCTTAAAGGGCGCCAGGAGCACGCCGACGGCGATGGGGCGGCTCACGAAGAGCATGAACGCCATGAGCGCCAGGCCCGGCAGCAGCATTTGCGGCAGGCGTGCGGGTGTAACGAGCAGGCCCAGCAAAAAGAAGATGGTCATCTCTGCCATCTCGGTGAGGGTGTCAAAGAAGTGCGCCATCTCGACTTTGCCGGTGATGTCGCTGGCACCCAGCACAATGCCGGCCAGGTATACAGCCAAAAAGCCGTTGCCGCCCAGGTAGCTCGGCAGCGCGTAGGCGACGATGGCCACGGCGAACAAAAAGATGGTCTGCGCGTCCTCGGCCGTTGCGTGCGCGCGTTCAATCAGGCGGCCCGCCGCCCAGCCGATGGCAAGGCCCAGGCCCACGCCCAGGATAATCTGCTTGGCCAGCAGTGCGGGAATGTTGATGTCGCCGCCGGCCGCGAGTGTAGCGAGCACAGCGGTGAGCATGTAGGCGACGGGGTCGTTGGAGCCCGATTCGACCTCGAGCAGCGAGTCGGTGCCACCTCTCAGCGACAGGCTGTGCTCACGCAGTACGCTAAAGACGCTCGCCGCGTCGGTGGATGCCACGACCGATCCCAGCAGCAGGCCGCCGATCCAGTCGAACCCCAGCGCGAAGTGGGCGAACACGCCGGTGATGCCGGCAGTGATGACGACGCCGAGCGTGCTCAGCAGCACCGCCGGCGCAGCGACGGGCTTGGCGCGGTCGATATTGGTGTTAAAGCCGCCGTAGAACATGATGAACAGCAGCGCCGTGCTGCAGACGGTTTCGGTGAGTGCGTAGTCGCTAAAGTCGATATGCGTCGGGCCGTTGACGCCCAACAGCATGCCCAGCGCGATAAAGATGAGCAGGGTGGGGAAGGGGAGTTTTTTGCCGACGGGTTTGATGGTCAGGCACAAAATGATGACGAGGCCGATAAAGAGAAGGATCTGGTTCATGGATAGTGTCCGCTCCTGGGTGGTTGGCGTGGCACGGTCAATTGTCTGTGGTTATTTGTACCCAAAGATGGTGGGTTTATGGGGTTGGATTGCGGGCGTGCGCGATATCGTCATAGACGGCTGCCGTCTTTGCCTCTGCTCGGAAACCCTTTCCAGCTTTATTGCAACGGAGTACAATGGGTAACGTTTAAGTTCAACTTGAAGTTTTAGTTGCGGCACCGGGCTTCGGCCGCAATGCAAGGAGAGGCGTACCATGGCGATCTATGTGACATCTGATGCTCACGGGCACGTGCGTGCGCTTGACGAGGCCCTGTCTAAGATCTCGTTGACGTCCGACGACACGCTGTACGTGCTGGGCGACATGATCGATCGCGGGCCCGATCCGGTCGGCGTTATTAAGCTCGTGCGCTCGCTGCCCAACGCCCACGTGCTCAAGGGTAATCACGAGCAGATCATGCTCGATGCCATCATTGGCCAGGATCCGCTCGATGCCGAGACCTGGGATATCAACGGTGGCTGGACGACGCGCGAGCAGCTCAACGACATAGAATTTGAGGCATACGAGGAGCTCGTGCGATGGATGGCCGCGCTGCCGCTCTATGCGGTGACCGAGACCGAGGAGCGCCCGTATCTGCTGGTGCATGCTGGAATCGAGATGAAGGCGGCGCGCGCGTTTTTGCTTGAGCATGGCGTCGATTGTGCCGATGGCGTTGGAGCGGTGGGTGCCGATCGCGAGCTGCTGCAGCAGATGCTCGCGGTGCAGTCGTCCGATGACCTGCTGTGGATTCGTCATGGCTATTGGGATGCGTCGACCGGGCTGCTTTCTGCCGAGGGCAAGGGCCCGGTCGTGGTGAGCGGTCACACGCCCACGGTATCGCTTGGGCGCTATTGCGAGGTCGGTGGTCTGGCGGGGCTCGATGAGGAATCGGGACGCGGGCAGATCGTGCGCTTGGGCGGCGAGGACACTGCTGGTGTGCCCGATCGCATCGACATCGACTGCGCCGCCGCCACCGGCTCCGAGTTCGGCCGCGTGGGCATCCTGCGCCTGGACGACGGGGCCGAGTTCTACGCGAACATCAACCCGGGCGAATGATGTCCCAAATTAGCTACCCCCACCGCTGCAATTAGGCGCCGTATGGGTTGCGGTCGCGTTCGATGCGTTGGCGGATGTGGGCGTACTCGATAATCAGTAGCACCAGGAGTAGGGCCATGATGGCTAGGTAGCTCACCACAGCGCCCATCAGACCCAGCAGCTTAATCAGGATCACCGGCAGCACCACGCTTACGGCGAAGCAGATCAGGTAGATCTTGGTGACGTCTCCAGCGTGGCGTAGCACCGTGATGATGGCGTAGATAAAGTCGATGGCCGCGGTGACGCCGCCGGCGACGACCATCAGCAACGCCAGCGTACGGTAGCGCTCAAAGCTGAGGCCGTACATCAAGCTCATGAGGGGAATACCGGGACCTGCCATAAATGCGGCGCACACGCCGGTGATGACCACGATCAGCGCCATAACGGCAACAATAATCAGGTCAAAGCGATGACGCTTGCGAGGATTAGCCCAAATGCTCGACAAGCGCAGAAGCTGCGGTTTATAGATAAATCCAATGCTCAGCAAAATAGCCTGCGCCGGAAAGAACAGGGCATTAAAGTACAGCTGATATTTGTATGCCAGCGTGTCTTCCATCACAAACTTGGGCATGCTCTCAATTAGGTTGAACAGGAACAGTGCACCAAAGAGCGGGGCGCACTGGACAAACAGGTGGCCGACCTCGCGCAGGCTCACGCGGCGCGATTTTTCGGTCTCGAGCAGGGCGAGCGGCGCGGTGACCAGCACGAGCGAGGCGATCGCGGTGACACCCATGGCCATGGCCGCGATGGGCATGCTGCGCGTGAGGAACAGCGCCACGCTGAAGACCGCGATGACGCCGACGGAGCGTAGCGTTTGGCTCATGCCGGCCAGGTAGAGCTTGTCGGCCTGCTGCAGGCGGCCTTCGTACACGTTGGCGACGCCGTCGATCACCTTGTAGAGGTAGACGCCCAGGCCGATCGTCGCCATCTGCGCATCATAGCCGCGGGCGCTGCTGTACATGAGGCCGCAGCCTAGGGCGAGCGCTCCACAAAGCCAGCGGTTGAGCTGGTAGGAGGCAAAGGACGTCTTTTCGTCGATGTCTGAGACCTGGAAATTGCGCACGCCGTAGTTGCACGCGATCATGATGAGCGTGCCGGTGACAAAGGCGATGGAGAATTTGCCTGCTTCTTCGGCGCCCACGAGCTGCGTAGACACGATGGTGAGCAACGGAAACGCCAGGCCCCACACGGCGGTGCCGAGGGTGTTCCAAAGATAGTCGCGGCTGGTGGCGTGCTCCTCGTATTCCGCTTCCTGCATGGAGAAGCCGCCGCCGTAGACGGCGCCGAGCAGACGGTTCCACCAAGCGTTGACCATGCGGCGGACGGGGCCGGGCTCCCGATCGCGTTCGCGCCGGCGACGTGTGGCTTGGCTGCTATCGGGTCCGCCGGCGTTGCGCTGGCTCAGCTCCTGGATGCGAGCGAGCTCCTCGGCGGTGTGCGAGGCGGGGAACAGGCCGTTCTCGATGCGGCCGCCCTGGGCCTTCGCGGCGCCGTCTTTCGATGCAGCGGGGTTGGAGATGCCGTTACGGCGGGCGATGGCGCGGCGAATGCTATCGAGGGGCGTGATGCTCAAAGCGGAGTCCTTTCTATTGCTGCGCTTTAGTATAGACGCGACGGTGTTCGCTCGTGTTTTTGAACAGATTGGTCAATATTTTCGGCAGTGCCATTCAGTAGTCGGCACTTAGGAACGTCCCTAAGTGCCGGCACAGGGGGACACTCCTTGGCTGTTGCCTGTTCAAGAGTGTCCCCAACGACTAGTCGTTTAAGAACGTCCCTAATGACTAGGCCGCTTGCGTGCGATTTTTGACCGTTGAGCGGGTGCTTCGTCGTTGCCGCAAAAACGTTTTTGCATATCGGGTACAACGGGCTTTACGTGAGTAAAGTACGCGCTGCGTCCATGTGTCGCGCTTTTAAAGGAGGCCCCATGCCAGGTGTTACCCCTGCAGAAGTTCTGTCCAACTTTGGCATTACGCTGGTCGAAGACCCTGCCGAGAACCAGCCCCGCCTGTTAGTTGACCTGCCGGCAGCCGAGCTTGTCGAGTATGCCATCCGCCGCGAAGAGGGCCGTATGGCCTCCAACGGCGCACTCGTGATCGAGACGGGGGAGCGTACCGGACGTTCACCCAACGACCGCTTTATCGTCGACACGCCCGACGTGCACGACAAGATTGCCTGGGGCGCAGTCAACCGTCCGCTGTCTGTCGAGAGCTACGAGGCCATCAAAGCCGGCATCGTCGACTATCTCAACGAGCGTGATGTGTTCGTCACCCGCGGCATGGCCGGCGCCGACCGCAACCATACGCGTCGCCTGCTTGTCGCCTGCGAGCGTGCCAGCCAGGCGCTCTTTATTAAGCAGATGCTCGCCCGCCCGCTTGCCCGCGAAATCGCGCGTACCGGTGAGCCGGACTTCTGCGTCCTTGCCGCGCCAGGTTACCAGTGTGACCCCGCCATCAAGGGCCTCAACTCCAGCGCCGCGGTGGTCATCAATTTCCAGGAGCGCGTGATTCTGGTCGCTGGTACCGGCTACTCCGGCGAGATTAAAAAGTCCATCTTCAGCGTCATGAACTACCTGCTGCCCGTCGAGGACGACGTACTGCCCATGCATTGCTCGGCCAGCATGGATCCCGTCACGCACGAGACCGCGGTGTTCTTTGGCCTGTCCGGCACCGGCAAGACCACGCTTTCGGCCAACCCCACGCGCCTGCTGATCGGCGACGACGAGCACGGCTGGTCCGATATGGGCATCTTTAACGTCGAGGGCGGCTGCTACGCCAAGTGCGAGGGCCTGGACGCGTTCCACGAGCCCGAGATCTTTAACGCCGTCCGCTTTGGCGCCATCTGCGAAAACGTGGTGCTCGATGAGAATCGCAAGCCCAACTACGATGACGTCTCGATCACGCATAACACGCGCGTGGCCTATCCCGTCGAGCATATCCCCAACGCGTGGACCAAGGGCATGGGTACTACCCCGAGCGTCGTGCTGTTTTTGACCTGCGATGCCTTTGGCGTGTTGCCGCCCATCTCACGTCTGACGGCCGATGCCGCCATGTACCACTTTGTGACGGGCTTTACGGCCAAGATCCCCGGCACCGAGGTCGGCGTCACCGAGCCTACGCCCACGTTCTCCTCGCTGTTCGGGGAGCCGTTTATGCCGCTCGACCCCATGGTCTACGCTAAGATGCTCGGCGAGCGCATCGCCGACGGCCGCACGCGCGTCTACCTGGTCAACACCGGCTGGATTGGCGGTGGCTACGGCGTGGGTCATCGCATCGAGCTTGCCTACACGCGCTCACTGGTCGCTCGCGCCCTCGACGGTACCATCGAGGACAGCGAGTTTGTGCACGACGACATCTTTAATGTCGACATTCCCACTACGTGCCACGGTGTACCCGACGGTATCCTGGTGCCGCGCCAGTACTGGCAGAGCACTGCGCGCTACGACGAGGCCGCGCACAACCTGGCGGTGATGTTCGAGGAGAACTTCGAGAAGAAGTACTCGCACCTGCCCGAGTCCGTCAAAGCCGCCGGCCCGCACGCCCAGGTGCCCGTCGAGGCCCGCCATCGCGGCCGAGGCCTGCTGGGACTCCGCCACTAGCGTCGCCTCAGACCCAAAACCACCGCAAAGGGGACAGGCACCTTTGTGGTGGTTTTGCTTGGGCGGATGACTCAGGTTACAATACGCCTGACATATCGCCCCCTTCTCCGGATGGGGGCAGCGTAAGCGCTCTTGTGGCGGCACCGTAGGACTTTGAAGGTGGCCGCTGTGAGGGCGCTTTTTGTTTAGGCGCCCGTATTGGCGCGAATCGTGAAGGGAGCACGTATGAAGAGTTTCGTTGCCGAGAATTCGTTTTGGGAGCTGTTTCCACAGGCGGCGGTCGGCGTCGTGGTCGTAAAGGGCATGAAGCCCGCGGCTCTGATTTCCCAGGAGGACGTGGATGCGATTGCCGCACTGCTTGACCGCGCCAACATCGATGCAGAGCGCCACCTGACGAGTGATACCATCAGCGAGAATGCGCCGGTTAAGGCATGGCGCGAGGCCTATCGTCTGTTCAAGACCAAGAAGGGCGCGCGTTGCTCGATCGAGAACCTGCTCAAGCGCGTGCTCAAAGGCAAGCCGGTCGGCCACATCACGCCGGCGGTGGATATCTACAACACGATTTCGTTGACTTATGCGCTGCCCGTTGGCGGTGAGGACTTGCATGCTATTGAAGGAAGTCTGCGCCTGGCGGTGACTGACGGCGGCGACGCGTTCTTGCCACTTGGCGAGGAGGCGGATGATCCGACGCTGCCCGGTGAGCTTGCCTATATCGATGATGCGGGCGCCGTGTGCCGTTGCTGGAACTGGCGCGATGGCGTTCGTACGGCGCTGTCCGATGATTCGGCGGACGCATTTCTGGCGATTGAGTGCGTGGAGCCCGAGCGGATGGGGGATTGCCAGGCCGCCATCGATCGCTTGGCCGAGCTGCTCGAGCACTATCTGGGAGCGACGGTCGTCGTTAAGACCCTAGTGACCCGCGACAATCCCTGCATGGAGCTGTAGCGGCGCCTAGAACCTATTGATGCCCCAAACCACCACAAAGGTGCCTGTCCCCTTTGTGGTGGTTTTTATGTTGATGGGTTAACAATTGGGATGTTTGGATATGGGTGTTGCCTTCTGCGTCTAAGATGTTTACCCGTTAGCATCATGTAAGCGAAAGGCGGTCGTCACCATGCAGTGGAACGACGAGACACGTTTTGAGGACTTTGTCGGACTGATCAGCGGCCTCTACAAGGAGATTCAGCGTATCAAGACGTCCGAAGGTGCAAGGCTGGGCCTCAAAGGCTCCGACGTCATGTGCCTGTACTATCTTGAGCGCAGCAAGGACGGCCTGACTGGCGCCGACCTCGCCCGCATGGCCGGCGTTACCCGAGCCGCCGTTTCGCGCACACTGGCACATCTGGAGGAGGGCGGCTACGTCGAGGTCGATGACTCGGGTGATGCGGCCGTCAAGTACCGTGCCCCGGTGCGCCTGACTGCCCTGGGCGGCGAGAGCATGAGCGAGGCCGATCGCATCATTCGTGAAGTGCTCGACACCACCGGTAAGGCCATGGGCGTGGAGCAGCGCGAGCAGATGTATGCGTCGCTGCGTACGATTCTCAACACCTTGCGCGAGATCTAAGGCCGCCAAGGCATCTGCTTCCAATTAATAACTGCATAGTCCCGTTTGAGCGCGTATACCGTGCCGGGGCATTGCTGTCAAAATTCCCCGCGCGAGGTCCGCGCAAGAAAGGATTCGCTATGTCCATTCGTATTATTACCGATTCCGCGAGCGATATGTCGTCGGCCGAGCATCCGGCACTGGCTGTTTTGCCGCTGTCCGTCACCTTTGGCACCGATGTGTACATGGATGGTGTCGACATCGATCACCAGCGCTTTTACGAGATGCTCGTGGAGCGCGACGAGCTGCCCAAGACCGGCCAGGTCAACCCGTACGCGTTTTCGCAGGCGATTGCCGAGGCGCGTGAGGCCGGCGACGAGGCGGTGATTATTACCGTGGGCGCCAAGCTTTCGGGCACCAACCAGAGCGCTCGTACGGCACTTGCCGAGGCGCCGGGCGGCGACGTGTTCGTCGTGGATAGCAATAACGTGACCTTGGGCGAGCGCGTGCTGGTCGAGTATGCGCTGCGCTTGGTGGACGAGGGCCGTAGTGCGGCCCAGATCGCGGCAGCGGTCGAGGCCGTGCGCGACCGCGTGGTGGTTATCGGCCTGCTCGAGACGTTGGAGTATCTGGTGCGTGGCGGTCGTCTGTCTGCTGCGGCCGGCGCCGTGGGTACGCTGCTCAACGTGAAGCCGGTCGTGGCCGCCGAGGACGGCCTCATCGTGCAGTTGGGCAAGGCGCGCGGTTCCAAAAACGGTCGAAACTTGTTGAACCAGAAGGTCGAGCAGGCGGGCGGCGTCGACTTTTCCATGCCGCTGGCGCTCGGCTATACGGGCCTTTCGGACGCGGTGCTCAAGAAGTATATCGATGACAGTGCGGCGCTGTGGGCTGGCCACACCGAGGGCGAGCTGCCCGTCCACACTATCGGCGCCACCATCGGCACCCACGTAGGTCCCGGCGCCGTAGCCGTAGCCTTCTTCCAGCCCGCCAATTAACCGACTTGCCATAAACCACCACAAAGGGGACAGGCACCTTTGTGGTGGTTTATGCTTTTCCGGGTGGAAGGGAGTGAGCAATGGCGTCTGAGGGCTTTTTTGAGCGGGTGTACGAGGTGGTCGAGCAGATTCCCGAGGGGATGGTCGCCACGTACGGACAGGTGGCGCTGCTCGCCGGTCGTCCGCGAAGCGCGCGCTATGTGGGCTATGCGCTGCACAGCAATCCGCGCCCTGGTCTGATTCCCTGCCATCGTGTGGTGTTTGCCGATGGCCGTATTTGCGAGGGCTTTGCGTTTGGCGGCCCCGATGCTCAGCGTGAGCTCTTAACGGGGGAGGGCGTGACGTTTATCGATCCCATGCACGTCGACTTGGCCGCCTGTCGCTGGCCAGCAGGGCTCTAGCGGCTCCGCCGTGGCCAAAACCACCACAAAGGTGCCTGTCCCCTTTGTGGTGGTTTTCCGTTGCAGGTTTACCGGAGCTAACTTATGGAGAAGGTATGGCGGCGCATATTGACGCTGGAAAGTAAACCACGGTGAACTATATTGGTTTCAGCAACGGAGCAGGCAATAGGCGATGAAAAAGCCTGCCCTGTTGAGTTTGATTCGCATCCCTCCCCTCTGTGCGATTCAACGGTGTACTTCGGGAACAGGCCCGCTGGCAACTTACTGCCAGCGGGCCTGTTCCTGTTTGTCGGGGGAGTGCAACGGGCAGAGCCGAACCGGTCGGGCACCAAAAAAGGCGGACGCCGAAGCGCCCGCCCTAAAACAATCGACAGCTCAAGCCAGCAGATCGGTCTAGTACACCATGCCCATTGCGTCCCGAACCTCGGCCAGGGTCTGCTCAGCGATCTCGTTGGCGCGGCGATTGCCCTCGTGCAGCACGTCCTTGACGTAATCCAGGTCGTTTTCGTAGCGCTGGCGACGCTCACGGATTGGGGCGAAGTACTCGTTGACGGCCTCGGTCACGTACTTCTTGAGCTGGCCGGAGCCGCCCATGCCGATCTCCTCGGCAATCTCGACCTCGGAACGACCGGTGCAGATGGCGGCCGTCGAAAGCAGACCGGATACGCCGGGGCGGTTCTCGGGATCGAACGTGATCATGCGCTCGGAGTCGGTCTGGCTCTTCTTGATGCGCTTCGCCGTCTCCTCGGCGGTCATCGAAATATTGATGGCGTTGCCGTAGCTCTTGCTCATCTTGCGACCGTCAAGGCCGGGCAGCAGCGGGGTCTCGGACAGCAGCGCCTCGACCTCGGGAAATACCTTGCCGTAGCGGTTGTTAAAGCGGCGTGCGATGGTGCGGGTGAGCTCGATGTGCGGCAGCTGATCGCGACCGACGGGCACCACGTTGCCCTTGCAGAACAGAATGTCGCAGGCCTGGTGCACCGGGTAGGTGAGCAGAAGGCCGGTAAGCTCGTGGCCCGAGGCCTCCATCTCGGCCTTGACCGTGGGGTTGCGCGCCAGCTCGGCCTCGGAGACCAGCGACAGGAACGGCAGCATGAGCTGGTTGGCGGCGGGTACGGCGGAGTGCGCGTAGATCATAGTCTTGTCGGGGTCGATGCCGCAGGCAAGGTAGTCCATGACCATGTTGTACACGTTGTCCTGGATGTGCTCGGTCGTGTCGCGGTCAGTGATGACCTGGTAGTCGGCGATGAGCACGTTGGTCTTGGCGCCCATGTTCTGCAGCTCAACACGGCCCTTGAGGGTGCCGAAGTAGTGGCCCAGGTGCAGACGGCCGGTGGGGCGGTCGCCGGTGAGCATGGTGAACTTCTCGGGCGTCTTGGCCAGGCCCTCGCGAATGGCGTTGCTCTTTTGCAGCGCGACTTCGTAGCTGTTCTCGTTTGGCATGATTGCTCCTAACGTATGTTCATGGGTCAAGATGATAACGCGTTTATTGGAGGGGTGGTGCGTAAGTAGGCGAGGGGCGGGAGAGGGACGCGCGTGGTGTGGCATGTGCGATGGGTGCGGCGCGGCCGCGCTTGGCTAACGGTGCCTTGGCACATCCTCGGCAGCTTGCCCTAGAGCTTGTGGTGGCGCTCTTCTTTGCGCTCCTCGGCTGCCTGCTCCTCCTGCTTAAAGGCGGGGTCGTCGGGGGTGACGAGCTCGTCCTCGTGCGTGCGCTTGTTGTAATGGTGGCGCAGCACGGGCTCAAACAGATGAAGGTGCTTGGCAAAGGCCGCCGAGCCAATGGCGAGCACGGTAAAGATGAGCACGCGCATGGGCACCTCGACCTGGTTAATCGCGGCGGCGCCGGCCGAAAGCATGATGCACCAGGCATAGATGAGCAGCACGGCCTGTTTTTGGTTGTAGCCTTCTTGGATCAGGCGGTGGTGGATGTGACCCTTGTCGGCCTGCCCGATGCTAATGTGGGCGCGCCTGCGGCGCACGATGGCGCTAAACGTGTCGATAATGGGCACGCCGGCAACGATGAGCGGGATGATAAGCGAGGTGAGTGCGGCGGTGCGGCTCACGTTGAGCAGCGAGATGGAGCCCAGTGCAAAGCCCAGAAGCAACGACCCCGAGTCGCCCAAGAAGATGCTTGCGGGGTTGAAGTTGTAGCGCAAAAAGGCCAGACAGGCGCCAAAGAGCGCAATGGAGAGCGCAGCGGCGTCGATACGGCCCGAGAGAACGGCCATCGAAAACATGGTGAACGAGGCAATGCCGCAGATGCCCGTGGCCAAGCCGTCGAGGCCGTCGATGAGGTTAATGATGTTGGTGAATGCTACCAGATAGATTACGGTGATGGGGTAGGCGAGCCATCCGAGCGTGATTTCGCCGGGGGCAAACGGGTTGACGATGACGCCGATCCGCAGGCCGCCGATACAGGCGATGAGCGCGGCGAGGACCTGCCCGGCCAGCTTTTGTTTGGGCTTGAGCTGATAGACGTCGTCGATAGCGCCGGTCGCAAAGATAACGGTAAAGGAGAGCGCCAGCATGGGATAGCTAATGTGAAGGCGCGGGTGCGGCACCAGGACGGGTGGCCAGCCTAGGTGCCAGGTGCCTAGGATTTGCACAATGCAGGCAACGACCAGGCCCAAAAACACCGCCGTTCCGCCCAAACGCGGGATGGGCTTGGTGTTGATGCGGCGCTTAGAAGGATAATCGACGGCATCGAGCTTAATTGCCAAGCGCTTGACCAGGGGCACCGCGAGGAAGGTCGTGATAAAGGCCGCCGCTGCCACGCATAGGTACGGTATGTAGCTCGGGGATGAAGCCATGAATCTAAAAACCGCCAAGCGTCGAAGGAAAAGGTCAGAAGAACGCCATGCGCAAAGGGCATAGCCGAACCATAATACTCGACCAAGGGGGGTGCATGTAATTGCACGCAGCGATAATCACGCGCTTACCAGATATTGGGATGTTGTCGATGGCTTGTCGGGATGCCGACGGGGATCCATATGGACTGTAATGGTGATTTTCGGCAAAAGAAAACCACCCCCCACGTTACGAAAATGAACCCACCTAAAACAGGTGGGTGCCCTCATCGACTGTTCCAGCGTCCTTAACAACGAAGGATACCTGTACTAGGTACGACTGTGTAGGCTCCCTAAATAAACGCGACGGTTCACCCAGTTGCTCCGCGGGGGGCGGAATACCTACATCATAAAGCGGCACTTTGTCGATTCCAGTCTTGACATTACAAAAATCGTGTCGGACGATTACGGCGCCTTAGGGACGGAGCCGTCTACGCGGTCCGGGCCTTTACGTTTGAGCTGCTGAATCGTTGTTTTGGAGCATGTTTTTATGCCGACGTCGTTGACCGAACTTTTTTCGCCTGCCTGTCATTTGTGTCCGCGCCGTTGCGGTGCGGCGCGCGATGAGGGCGCGCACGGCGTATGCGGTGCTAACGACACGCTCAAGGTGGCCCGAGCGGCGCTTCATATGTGGGAGGAGCCGCCTATCTCGGGCGAGGCCGGTTCGGGCACGATCTTCTTTAGCGGCTGTTCGCTTAAATGTATCTACTGCCAGAACCACGAGATCTCGACCGGCAATTTTGGCCTTGAGATTTCGCCTGAGCGCCTGGTCGAGATAATGCTGGAACTGCAGGACCAGGGTGCCAACAACATCAATTTGGTGACGGCGACACACTATGCGCACCTGTTGCCTGCCGCGATTGCCGCGGCACGGACGCGCGGGCTGGTCATCCCAATCGTCTACAACACGAGTGGTTACGAGCGGGCGAGTGCCGTTGCTGCCCTGGGTGACCTGGTTGATGTGTGGCTTACCGACTTTAAATATGCCGATGCCGGGCTTGCGCAGTCGCTTTCTCATATTAAGGATTACCCGCGCGTGGCCGTGTCGGGCCTGGCACAGATGGCGTGCGAGATCGAGCGCCGCGGGGGAGAGCTGGTGGACGAGGGCGGGCTCATGAAGCGCGGCATCATCGTGCGCCACCTGGTGCTGCCGGGGCATGCGGATGACTCGTGCCGCGTGTTAGACCTGGTGTGGCAGACGGTGGGCGACGTGCCGATCTCGGTCATGAACCAGTACACGCCCAATGCGCTCATGCGCGAGCAGGGCGGCGACCTGGCGCGCGCCGTGACGCGCGAGGAGTACGAGCAAGTGCTCGACCATGCCGACGACCTGGGCTTTACGACGATGTTCTGGCAAGAGGGCGGCGCGGTAGACGAGAGCTTCACCCCGGCCTTCGACACCACCGGCGTCCTCACCAGCGCAAAGTAGTGTGTTCGTCGATGATTTTTCTGGGACGGGGATTAAAAAATCATCGAGATGATCGCCTGCTCGAAAAGTTGTCAAAATAGCCGCGCCCCAAAAAGACTGGTTATTGGGCGTTGACAGTTGGCGAGCCGTAGGTAAAATATCGACTTGTCCTGGGGACGTAGCTCAGTTGGGAGAGCGCTGCCGTCGCATGGCAGAGGCCGAGGGTTCGACTCCCTTCGTCTCCACCCTTGGATTTGATAAGCCGCTGACATTGTGTCGGCGGCTTTTTTTAAAAGAAAGGGCTGAACCATGGCCGAGCTTGAGTCCCAACCATTGTCCGACGAGGAGCGCGCTGAGTTGGAAGAGCTCCGCGCCGAGAAGGCCCGCCGCGAGGCTCGGGAAGAGGCCCGTCGCGAGCGTGAGGAGCTGGCTGCCCTGCGTGCCGAGCGTGCGAAGGCCGAGGAGGTCGCCGCGAACGCCGCATCCGCGCCGGCGCCCGCGCCCGCACCCAAGCCCGCTGCTGCGAAGCCTGCACCTGCCGCGCCCAAACCTCAGCCTAAAAAGGCCGCTCGTCCCAAGTCCGTCGAGCCCAAGCCGAGCCGTGACGAGATGACCTTTGCCCAGCGCATGGTTACCTCCAAGGAGCCTACGGGCGAGAACGAGATCCCTGGCATGGCGCCGGCTCAAAAAATCATCATTGTCTTTGCCCTCATCGCGTTTGTCATCTTTATGGGCTACACGATCCTGACCGGCATGGGCCTGCTCTAACCGATTTGCATCGGGCTCCATGCCCGCACGTCCGACTCGCCCAACCCTCAACCTCTGCACAACACATCCGAAAGGTCGCCCCATGGCTTTGACCGACATCTCGCATCCCACCGACATCGCAATGCTCACCGATCTGTACGAACTCACTATGGCCCAGGGCCTGTGGGAGAGCGGCAAGGCCAATGAGCAGGGTTGCTTTACGGCGTTTTACCGCGACCATCCCTTTGGCAGCGCGTATGCCGTCATGTGCGGCACCGCCGAGCTGCCCGAGCTTGTCGAGAACCTGCGCTTTACGCCCGAGGACATCGACTATCTAGCTTCGCTCCAGGCTCCGGCCGGCGGCGCGATGTTTAAACCTGCATTCCTCGACTACCTGCGCAACTTCCGTGCGCACGTGAATATCGACGCTGTGCCCGAGGGCGAGCTCGTGTTTCCGCGCGAGCCCATGGTGCGCGTCACCGGCCCTTCGCTGGAGTGCCAGCTGCTCGAGACGGCGCTGCTCAACATCGTCGGCTTCCAGACGCTCGTCGCCACCAAGACAGCGCGCGTGGTGCTGGCGGCCGATGGTCGCCCCGTCGCCGAGTTTGGCTTGCGTCGTGCCCAGGGTCCCGATGGCGGCCTGGCCGTCGCGCGCGCGAGCTACGTTGCCGGCTGTTCGTCTACGTCCAATGTGCTCGCCGGGCGCCGCTACGGTATTCCCGTCTTTGGCACGCACGCGCACAGCTGGGTGATGAGCTTCGATTCCGAGCTCGAGGCCTTCCGTGCGTTTGCCAAGTCGAGCCCCAAGAACTGCACGCTGCTTATCGACACGTATGACGTGCGCGAGGGCTGCGAACATGCCATTACGGTTGCCAAGGAGATGGAGGCGGCGGGTGAGCGCCTGTCGGCCATTCGCATCGACTCGGGCGACCTGGCCAAGCTCTCCAAGTATGTCCGCGGTCGTTTCGATGCCGAGGGCCTGCCCTATGTGGGGATCTCGGTGTCCAACGACCTGGACGAGTACACGATTCAGTCGCTGCTCGACCAGGGCGCGCCCATCGATAGCTTTGGCGTGGGCACCAAGCTCGCGACCTGCTACGATCAGCCGGCGCTGGGCGGCGTGTACAAGCTTTCGGCCCGCCGCGCGAGCGACGCGGAGCCGTGGACGCCGGTGGTGAAGCTTTCCGAGCAGCCCTACAAGCGCACAATTCCCGGCGTGCAGCGCGTGCGCCGCTATTACGACGGCTTTGGCGGCCCGGTCTGCGACATGATCTATGACGAGGACCATCTGGCAGGGGAGGGCGCCGCGCGCGGCAATACCCTTGTGGCCGTGAACGATGCCGCCTTGGTGACCGATGTGTCTGAGCTTGAGTATCGCGAGCTGCTGGTGCCGATCGTGCGCGACGGCAGTGCGGTGGCTCCGCGTGAGGGCATCGAGGATGCACGCGAGCGCTGTGCTTGGGCGCTCGATCATCTGGATGCTGCATACAAGCGTTTTCTGTATCCGCAGACCTACGTGGTGGGCATGGAGCAGGGCCTGGCTCGGGTACGCGACGAGCTCGTGCGCAAGAACATGGCCGCGGCTTCGGCCTTCCCCTGGGCAAAATGATCCGAAGGGGACGGAGGAAAACGGATCATTTTCTCGCTTGCCCGCTCAACATTCGATTGGTTTGACGTATGACGACTTCTTATAAAACGATGGTGGTAAAGATTGGCTCGTCCACGGTGGTGGGTGCCGACGGTAAGGTCAACCGCGCGTTTATCGGTGGCCTGGCCGATCAGGCCGCGGCCCTGCGCAAACTCGGCTGGCGCTTGGTCGTGGTGAGCTCCGGCGCCATTGCATGTGGCTATCCCGTGCTGGGCTTCGACCGCAAACCGGTCGGCGATCTGCCGAGCCTGCAGGCATGCGCTTCGGCCGGCCAGTGCATCATCTCGTCGGCCTACGACGAGGAGTTCCATGCGCGTGACCTGCTCACCTCGCTCGTGCTGCTCACGCGCCACGACACGGCGCGCCGTACGTCCTACCTGCACGCGCGCGACGCCCTGCTGCGCTTGGTGGAGCTGGGCGTGGTACCGGTCGTCAACGAAAACGACACCGTCACCGTCGACGAGATCAAGTTCGGCGACAACGATACGCTCGCGGCCCTCGTGAGCTGCTTGGTTTCGGCGGACCTGTGCGTGACGCTTTCGGACATCGACGGTCTCTACACCGCCAATCCGCATGAGGACCCGACGGCCGAGTTTGTCCCGGTCGTGCATAAGATCGATGCCAAGATCATTGCCTCGGCGGGCGATTCTTCGACCTCGGTGGGTACGGGCGGCATGATCACCAAGATCCGCGCGAGCCGCATTTTGATGACGGCCGGTATTCAGAGCGTGATCTGCTCGGGCGAGGAGCCCGATGCGCTCGTGCGCCTGGCCCGTGGCGAGAGCGTGGGAACCTTGTTCGATCCGCCGGCGGAGCGCCTGGACATTGCGCCGCGCAAGCTGTGGATCGCGCTGGGTGACAAGGCACATGGCTCGGTAACGGTTGACGACGGTGCTGCGAAGGCGCTGGTCAGCCGCGGTTCGTCCTTGCTCGCGGTGGGTATTCGCCAGGTCGATGGAGATTTTGCCGAGGGCGATGTGCTCGATGTGTGCGATCCGAGCGGTATGGTCGTCGCCCGCGGTATCGCCGAGGCCGATTCGGACGTGCTGGAGCTTGCTGCCGGCCGTCGCCAGGACCAGATTGCCAGCAACCGCCTGCTCGCAAACCTAGCCGAGAAGCCCGCGATCCATCGAGATAATCTGATCGTCTTCGCCTAACGGGTCGACGCTGCAAACGCCCCTAAGCGGCAATCTGACGTTCAATCGTCGGGCATGACCAAAAGGTCAATGCCCTCCTCTTTCACGTCACCTTGCTCGCTTAGGGGCGTTTTCGCTTTCCGCCTTCTACCTGCGATGGCCGTAACGCCGGCATATCGTAAGTTGCGGTGAAATAGGGATGGTTTGGCGGCTTTAAAGCCTTTAACAGTCCCTTTTTCACCGCAACTCGTTGAGGCGGCGGGGTCCCACTGCCGGCACTTGGGGACGTTCCTATTGTGCCGGCAGGTGGGGGCACTCCTTCGCTAGAAGATTCGGCGCAGGTCTCCGCGGTTGAGGGCTTCGTCGAAGAGGTGCTTGAATACCACGCTGCCGTGCAGGCCGTCGTGCTCGAACTCGTTAGTTACCCAGGCGTGCGAGTTGCCCACGCGGCTGAGCGTGTCGAGCTGCATGCCCGAGTCCACGTACATGTCATCGAAGTACACCGCGGCCTGGAGTGGCACTTCGTTGCAGGCCAGGCGCTGCGGGTCGTAGATCTTGTCCCGGCTGGTGTCTTCCATCAGCAGGTCCATCGCCGGCTTGAAGGGCTTAAGTTCGGGCATCTGCTCAAACATCCACGGGAACATGGCCTCGCCGGTAAACATGAGCGGGCGCGCGAGCGTGTCGAACTCGGCACGATGGGCTTTCTCTTCTGCCGCGGCCCAGCGAATGGGCATGGTGTCGCCGTCGGCGTAGATGAACTCTTGCAGCGTCCAGTACAGCGGATTCGTGCGCGTATTGGTGCGCTCGAAGGCGCGCATCAAAAAGCTGTCAGATACCGAGGCACCGCAGCTCAGCGTGCCGTCGCCGTCAACAAAAGCGTGATCGATAATCCAATGCATGCGCTCAAAGCTCGGCTTCATGCCAAAGTCGCTGCCCATAAGCTGCAGGCGCTCCACCGTCATCGGCGAGCCGTCGGGCAGCGTGGGCTTCTGCTCCACAAGCGCATCGGCAAGAGCCGCCACGCGCTCGACGTCGTCGGGGTAGCGGTCGTAATACTGCTGTGTCTTGGCGGCCATGCGCGGGAAGGTGTGCGCGTAGACTTCGCTGGCGCTCGCCGGGACGTGGGGGATGCCACCGCAGGTAAAGCTCGCCGCCACGCCCTCGGGGAAGAGCGACAGGTAGCTCAACGTCAAAAAGCCGCCGTAGCTCTGGCCGAGCGTGACCCACGGCTTGCCGCCAAAGCCCACCAGGCGCAGGTACTCAAAATCGCGCACGATGGAGCTGGCGAGGTGGCGCTTGAGGAAGTCTGCCTGCGAGCGGGCCGCATTGGCGCCTGCTGCCTCGGCGCGATCGCCCAAGGCGGCAATCGTGCGCCCGTCCACGCAGCTACTGCGTCCGGTGCCGCGCTGGTCGGGAAGGACCACGCGGAAGTGCTTGACGGCTTCCTCAATCCAACCGTCGCTCGTGGGCGAGAGCGGACGCGGGCTCTCGCCACCGGGGCCGCCCTGTAAAAAGAGGAGGAGCGGCAGATCGTCGTTGATGCGGCCGGGTGCGCAAACCACGCGGTAGAACAGCTTGATGCTCTCGGGCGCTCCGGCGATGGGCGCCGGCATGGCACCGCGGCGCATGGTGCTGCCGACGGCCAAAAGCATTGGCTCAAGGCCGCGCCAGTCAAGAGGGACATCGATGCTGTGGTCCTCGACATACAGGCCGGGGACGTGGTACGAAGTGATGAGGGCCATGCGGTACTTCCGTTCGTTGCGGTGTTTCGGATTGACCAATTCTACCGCCGTGCGCGAGGGCATGCACAAATCGGCTACCATGGTGGGCAAACTACTAAGAGAAAGGGCCGCCCATGTCGGTCGATATAGTCACGTATGTCCACGATCTTGCCGTTGCCGCCAAGGCAGCGTCGGCCTCGCTTGCCACGGCGAGCGACGAGCAGCGCCAGGAGGCCGTGTGCGCCATGGCCGCGGCGCTGCGCGACGGTGTCGATTCCATCGTTGCCGCCAACGAGCTCGATATGTCCGCCGCGCGCGATGCGGGGACCTCGGCGGGGCTCCTCGACCGTCTGCTGCTGACGCCCGAGCGCGTCGAGGGCATGGCCGCCGGCCTGGAGAAGCTCGCCGAGCTGCCCGATCCCGTCGGCCGCGTGCTCGACCACCGCGTGCTTGCAAGCGGCGTGGACCTCACCCGCGTGAGCGTGCCGCTGGGCCTGGTCGCCATGGTCTATGAGGCGCGCCCCAACGTGACGGCCGATGCCGCGGGCATTTGCATCCGCACCGGCAACGCCTGCATTCTGCGCGGCGGTTCG
Source organism: uncultured Collinsella sp. (assembly GCA_900541015.1). GTDB lineage: Bacteria > Actinomycetota > Coriobacteriia > Coriobacteriales > Coriobacteriaceae > Collinsella. The sequence goes on from UQIB01000003.1 coordinate 31,773, forward strand.
CTGGCCTATCACTCGTGCGCCATGATCGCCGAGCTGCTGGCCGATGCGCTCGAGGCCAAGGGTTTCCCGCGCGAGGCTATCTCGATGATCGAGTCCACTGACCGCGAGGCCACCGGCGAGCTCATGAAGCTTCGTGGCATCGTCGACGTGCTCATTCCGCGCGGCGGTGCGGGCCTGATCCAGCGCTGCGTGCGCGAGTCGCTTGTGCCGGTGATCGAGACGGGCACGGGCAACTGCCATATCTACGTGCATGAATCCGCCGACTTTGACAAGGCGCTCAACATTATCGTCAATGCCAAGACCCAGCGCGTGGGCGTGTGCAATGCCGCCGAGTCGCTGCTGGTGGACCGCGCCGTTGCTGATCGCTTCCTGCCCGCAGTCGTGGCCGTGCTGCACGACCACGGCGTGCTGATTCACGGCGACGGGGCCACGTGCGTCGCATGCGCCGACGCTGGGCTTGTCGAGGGCGACGACTATGTTGCCGCGACTGAGGAGGACTGGGGCCGTGAGTATCTGGCGCTCGAGATGAGCGTGAAGGTCGTGGCGAACGAGGACGAGGCCATCGCGCACATCAACCGCTACGGCACCATGCACTCCGAGGCCATCATCGCCGAGGACGAGGACGCCTGCGAGCGCTTCCTGGATGCGGTCGATGCCTCGGCCGTGTACGCCAACGCCAGCACGCGCTTCACCGACGGCGGCGAGTTTGGGCTGGGTGCCGAGATCGGCATCTCGACCCAAAAGCTCCACGCCCGCGGCCCCTTTGCCGCCGAGGCCCTCACCACCTACAAATACAAGCTCCGCGGCACCGGCCAGGTTCGCCCCTAAACGCCCGCGCAAAAAATCACCGCAAAGGGGCCAAGCCCCTTTGCGGTGATTTTGGTGCTAGGCCTGAAAGGTGTCGCGGTCGGGGGCGAAGGACTGCATGGCTGCGATGGTGCGGTCGAAGAGCTCGGGAAGCTCCCAGCCCAGCATCTCGGCGCCCTGCGAAATTACGTCGCGCGAGCAGCCGGCGGCAAAGCGCTTGTCCTTGAATTTCTTTTTGAGCGACTTGGTCGTAAAGTCCATGACGCTCTTGCTCGGGCGCATGATGACGGCGGCGCCAATCAGGCCGGTGAGCTCATCGCAGGCAAACAGGATCTTTTCCATCTGCAGCTCGGGCTTGGGCAGCGAAGAGTTGAAGTCGGACGTGTGTGTCTGGATGGCACGGATAAGCTCGGGAGACGCACCTTCGCCCTCAAGAATCTCGGCGGCATAGATGGTGTGGTTCATGGGGTCGTCCTCATGCTCCTCCCAATCCAGGTCGTGCAGCAGACCGACGATGCCCCAAAACTCCTCGTTCTCGGGGTCGAACTCGCGCGCAAAGTAGCGCATAGTGCCCTCGACCGTCTCGCCATGGGTGATGTGGAACGGGTCCTTGTTGTGCTCGTTGAGCAGTTCGAACGCGCGGTCGCGGGTGATTCCGGCGGTAAGCGGCTCTGCCATAAGGGACTCCTTGTGCTCGTGGGTATCGATAAGAATGAATACTACTAGAACAAGAAAACCACCACAAAGGTGCCTGTCCCCTTTGTGGTGGTTTTTGGTGCGGATGGGTTAGTTGAGGGCGGCTTGGGCTAGGCGGGCTTCGGCGTCCTCCTCGGTGACGCCCAGGGCCACGGCGAACTCCTCGATGGAGCGGCGCTTGGCTTCCTTGAGTACGCGCATGTAGTAGGAGCTGGGTTTTTTGTCTGCTTCCTCGGCCTGGCGAATACGGTGCATCATGGTTTTTGCCACGCGGACCGTCTCGGGCGCACCCAGCTTAAGCTGCTGCTTAAAGTGCGTCTCCTCGAGCGAGCTGTTGCGCTCGGTAAAGGTGTCGCACTCCAACTCGTTGTAGTGGCTCAGCAGGTGCTCGGCATCTTGCTGGGAGATGGCGGCATGCAGACGGTCGGCTTGCGCCACGGGGTACATGAGGATCGTCTGCGCATGTCCCTGCTTGGTCTCGAGCAACAACATGGGCTGCGGCGTGTCGTCCCTAAAACCGACGACGGTGCAGACTCCCTGACCCGGATGAATGACGTGTTGACCGATTGAGAACATGCTACCTCCAACTTATACGAATTTACGTATGTCTAGACTAACACGCTGACGTGCGCAAACCTTCACTTTATGCAGGAAAAGCACACAACTCTGATAGGTAAGAGTATTCGATAACAGGCGCAGCTCATTCACACCTTTATGCATTTTCAACGCCTGCATAATCTGCAGGCAGACTGGCATCTTTGAGTGACTCCATACAAGCTGTAGTCATTTTTGTGCATATGCAATTTCGATTGGCTTTACCCTGCGACAGTGTGCGTCGCTTGTGATAGAGTGCTACAAACTCTGGCTTTTGCCCTACGAGTGACCAAGAGCTCGGGGGCTTTAACACAAGGAGGATCTATGCCCGAGAAGATTGAAGAGCTGGTACGCGCTGCGCTTGCTGCGGCCCAAGAGGCCGGCGACCTTTCCGCATTTGAACTTGACGATTGCGCTATCGAGCGACCGGCTGACACTTCTCATGGCGAGTGGACCTCTACCATGGCCCTGAAGTCCGCCAAGCTGGCCCACTGCGCCCCGCGCAAGATCGCCGAGGCCATCGTTGCCCATATGCCCGAGGACCCCGCGATCGAGAAGGTCGAGATCGCAGGCCCCGGCTTCATCAACTTCTACCTCTCCGTTGCCGTCAAGAATGCCATCTTTGGCGAGGCTCGCGAGAAGGGTATGGACTTCGCTAAGTCCAACGTCGGTGGTGGCCTGAAGACCCAGGTCGAGTTCGTTTCCGCCAACCCCGTCGGCCCCATGCACATCGGCCACGGCCGCTGGGCCGCGCTGGGCGACTCGCTCTGCCGCGTTATGGATCACGCTGGTTACGACATCCAGCGTGAGTTCTACATCAACGACCACGGCTCTCAGATGAACACCTTCGGCAACTCCATCAGCACGCGCTATATGCAGCTTGCCGACATCATCGCCAAGCAGGGCGTGGATATCGACGAGGCTCACAAGCTGCTGATCGCCGACCGCGACGCCTTTGTTGCCGACGAGAACGACGAGCATCCCGAGACCCATCCGTATCAGGACAACTTTGCCGAGACCCTGGGCAAGGACTCCTACGGCGGCGACTACATCATCGACGAGGCCGCCGAGTTCTGGCGCACCGACGGCGATAAGTGGGTCAACGCCGATCCGCAGGAGCGCATGGAGAGCTTCCGCGAGCGCGGCTATGTAAAGATGGTCGACAATATGCGCGACCTTTGCCATGCCGTTAACTGCGACTTCGATCGTTGGTTCTCCGAGCGCTCGCTGTATGTGAAGGACACCGAGGGCGAGACCGCCGGCACCTCCGCCGTCGACCGCGCTTTTGAGAAGCTCGACAAGATGGGCTATCTCTACACCAAGGACGGCGCCCTGTGGTTCCGCTCCACCGACCTGGGCGATGACAAGGACCGCGTTCTGATCAAGTCCGATGGCGAGTACACCTACTTCGCCTCCGACGTTGCCTATCACTGGGATAAGTTCCAGCGCGTCGACCACGTCATCGACATCTGGGGCGCCGACCACCACGGCTACATCGAGCGCGTCCGCTGCGTCTGCGATGCCTTGGGTTACCCCGGCAAGTTTGAGGTTCTGCTGGGCCAGCTCGTCAACCTGCTGCGCAACGGCAAGCCCGTCCGTATGTCCAAGCGTAAGGGCACCATGGTGACCCTGCAGGAGCTCGTCGACGAGGTCGGCTCCGACGCTGCCCGTTACACCCTCATCTCCAAGAGCTCCAACCAGATGGTCGACTTCGATATTGAGGCCGTCAAGAAGCGCGACAACTCCAACCCGGTGTACTACGTGCAGTACGCTCACGCCCGCGTGTGCTCCATCCTGCGCCGTGCCGCTGACGTTACGCCCGAGCAGGCTGACGAGATGGGCATGAAGGCCATCGCCGCCAAGGCCATCGGTGAGAACGTCGATTACTCGCTGCTGACCGACCCGACCGAGCTCGCCCTTTCGCGCAAGCTCAACGAGCTCACCGACCTCATCGCCAGCTGCGCTCGCGACCGCGCCCCGTTCCGTCTGACGCACTTTGCTGAGGAACTCGCCGGCGACTTCCACAGCTTCTACGCTGCCTGTCAGGTGCTGCCGAGCGAGGGCCGTCCCGTCGACCCCGAGCTTTCGCGTGCCCGTCTGGCCGCTTGCGATGCCGTCCGTGTGACGCTCGCCCTGGTGCTCACCCTCGTTGGCGTTTCCGCGCCCGAGCAGATGTAAGCTACGGGTCATTTGACCGTACAGACTTGGTTTAACTAAGCCTTGAAAGCCCGATCTCTCCAACGGAGGTCGGGCTTTTTGCAAACGCCGACGTATTGACGAATTTGGAACTGCTGGAAATACGAAACTATGCCGGTTTACTACGATGAAATGAGAAATTCCAACTACGCCGGCTTTTCGCAAAAAAGCGCAAGGCATCTACCTGCGGTTTTAGTTCAACAAGTTTCGGAGTGATCGCGGTTGAGCGATTCATCGTAGTAAACCGCCATAGTTTTGGCGGAGGCAGTCAGATTTGTGGGCGGTAAACCAAAGAGTGTCCCTTTTGAATAGTCGTTTAAGAACGTCCCCAATGACTAAGTTGCAGGTGACGGCGGTTGTGTTACACTAACGCTGCGTATATGACGCAAATATCTCGATACAGATCAATGATGTCCGTCGTTTTGAACGGAACTAGACTGTTTAGCCGCCCTGAAGGTTTATGCAGGGAGCATGTGATCACAGGGCTTGAAAAGAAAGTTGAGCAAACACTGTGTCTGATCAACAGCAAGAAAATGAAATAACGACGACGCAAGCCGCTCCCGCTGCACCGGTTGCGTCGGACCAGGTCGCGGCGCCCGCGCAAACCTCGGCTCCTGAGACGCCTAAGGCTGCAACGGCTGAGAAGGCCGTGCCTGCAACTGGTGAGGAGGCTGTTCCGGCAAAGCCCAAGCGCACGCGCCGCGCGGCCAAGCCTGTCGCTGACGGCGAGGAGGTCACCAAACCCAAGCGCCGTACCACGCGCACGACGCGCGCCAAGCGCACCGTTGCAGCTGACTTCTCGGCGCCGATTTCCGATGAGGTCGCGCAGGCACGTGCGTTGGCGCAGATTAGCGAGGCTCAGGTGGTGCGCGCCCGCCGTCGTGCTGCCGAGCGTGAGGCCGCGGCTCTGACTGAGCTCGCAGCTCCGTCTTTACCCGAGACGTCTGCCGCCGACCAGCCGACCGAGAAGCCGGCACCGCGCACGCGCCGTCGCACGGCTGCTAAGGCCGAGCAGGTTGCTGAACAGGTAACCCCCGAGCTCACTGAGGCTTCGGTCCGTTCCGCAGCGGGGGAGGACGCATCGCCTGCTGAGCCCGCTGCGCCTGTCGAGGCCAGCGAAGTTCCCGTTGTCGATCCGGCTTTGCGCCCGCACCGTCGCGGTCGCAAGCCCAAGGCCTTCGTCGAGGCCGAGAAGGCCGCAGCCGCAGCCGCCGCCGCTCGGGATGCTGCGGCGACCGCCGAGTCTGCAACCGCTGCCGACGCGCCCGTTCAGGATGCTACGACTTCCGAGGCCGCTCCCGCCGATGCCGAGCCCGCCGACGTCCGTCCTGGTCGCAGCCATCGTACTGCTGCTAAGCGCACGTCCAAGGCCAAGGCTGCCAAGAAGGGTGCGTCCGAGGATTCCGCCGAGACGACCGCCGATGCATCGACTGATGCCGTCGAGCCCCAAGACGTCGAACAGTCTGCGTCCGAGAAGCCCAAGCGCGGTCGTAAGAAGTCCGCTAAGGCCAAGGCGTCCGAGCAGCAGGCTGATGCCGAAGCGCAGATTGATTCCGGCGCCGAGGCCAATGACGCCGCTGCGGCCAATGCCGGCGCCGCCGCAACCGATGGTGCCGCCCCCGCTGAGGGCGAAGACGGCACTCGTTCCAACCGTCGCCAGCACAAGCGCAACGAGGAGCGCAACGATCGCAAGGACGAGCGCAACAACGACCGTCGCAACCGTCAGCGCGATCGCAAACAGCGCAACAAGGAGCGCAACGCCGCCCCCACCGAGCCCACGCTTTCGCGTGAGGAGCTCGCTGCCATGAAGGTCGCCGAACTGCGCGAGAAGGCCAAGGAGTTCGAGATCGAGACGACCGGCAAGAAGAAAGCCGAGCTCGTCGAGGAGATCTACGTCACCGCCGCGAAGGCAGAGGGCTTCCGCGACATCAAGGGCATTCTGCAGATTCGCCCGGACTGCTCCGGCATCATCCACGCCCATGGCTACATGAAGTCCAACGACGACGCCTTCGTGCCCGCCTACCTCATCCGCTCCGCGCGCCTGCGCACGGGCGACGTCATCGAGGGCTCGCTGCGTCCTTCGCGCGGCGGCGACAAGCGCGCCGGCCTCGCCAAAATCACGACCGTCAACGGTCTGGACCCCGAGCAGATTCGCAACCGTCCCAAGTTCGGCGACCTCACCCCGGTCTATCCCAATGAGCCGCTGCGCATGGAGCACGGCAAGGACTCCATTACCGGTCGCGCAATCGACATCGTGTCGCCGATCGGCAAGGGTCAGCGTGGCCTGATCGTGTCCCCGCCCAAGGCCGGCAAGACCACGATCCTCAAGAAGATCTGCCAGTCTATCTCGATTAACAACCCCGAGGTGCACCTCATCTGCCTGCTCGTCGACGAGCGCCCCGAAGAGGTCACCGATATGCAGCGTTCCATCAAGGGCGAGGTTGTGGCGTCGACCTTCGATATGCCCGCCGACAACCACACTCGCGTGGCAGAGCTCGTCATCGAGCGCGCCAAGCGCATCGTGGAGCTGGGCGGCGATGTTGTGGTGGTGCTCGACTCCATCACGCGTCTTGCCCGCGCCTACAACTTGGCGGCGCCCGCCTCGGGCCGCATCCTTTCGGGCGGCGTCGATTCGGCGGCGCTGTATCCGCCCAAGCGCTTCCTGGGCGCAGCCCGCAATATCGAGAACGGTGGCTCGCTCACCATCCTGGCCTCTGCCCTCATCGACACCGGTTCCAAGATGGACGAGGTCATCTTTGAGGAGTTCAAGGGCACCGGCAACATGGAGCTTAAGCTCGACCGCGACCTGGCCGACCGCCGCATCTTCCCGGCTATCGACCCCGTTGCCTCCGGTACGCGTAACGAGGACCTGTTGGTTGACGAGCAGATGCGTCCGTTTGTCTTTGGCCTGCGTCGCATTCTTGCCGGCATGAACAACACCGAGCGCGCGGCCGCATCGTTTATCAAGGGTCTTAAGGGCACCAACACCAACCAGGAGTTCCTGGTGCGTTCGGCCAAAAAGCACAGCGACTACGAGCAGACGTTCTAGGTTGTCATCCACGCGCAGCGATAGTCATCAGTGCAATAAAGGGTCGGGGCTTTGAGCCTCGGCCCTTTTCTATATTGCCGCTCCGCGCTTTTTTGACCATAAGACTGGCAAGCAGCAGGTTTCCCGTTTCAATCCGACATCGTCGCTTGCAATCGACAGGGCGGTTTCGCATAATAGCTTTTAAGCTTCGCGACGGATAACGCAGATGAAACGAACCATATACCGTTGCTTTGGGGCATAGCCCCGCTTCATCTTCTCTCGCGCAGCCAACTGAATGATGCGATTTGGGTGCTGGAAGATGGGGAGAGCTCATGGCTTCTTCTGATGCAACACAACGAGCAGTCCTTGCCGGACTTTCGTGCGGGATCGGCCTTGCCGCTCCCGTGGTTATGTATGCCGCGACGCTGCCGTTTTCGTCTGTGAACGAGACGGTCGTGGCGGGTGCGGTTCCCTTCGCCGTGGGCGCGGTGGCGGGCGTGGGTATCTATGCCGCCTCGCTGGGTATTTCCGAGTACCGTGCGCAGCGTGAAGAGCGTCTATTCCAGCCTGATGCCATGGGCGGTGCCGCCAATCTCAATCAGCATCAAAGCGAGTTCAAGACCGCCTCGATTCCAGCTCAGCAGCAGGATGCGACTCCTTACGTTGCGGCTTCTGCTTCTCAGGCTCAGGCGGAGCAGTCTACCTCGGCATTCCTTTCCGGCCTGACTGGTGCGTTCCAGCGCCGTCATGCCGATGATGGTGTCCCTACCATCGCTCGAGCCGCAGATGCTATGGACGAGGACGAGGCTTGGTCCATGATCGACAGTATGCTCGACGACGATTCGCCGGTGAGCTGCGACCCTGCACACTCGCGCGACGTCTATCAAGTCGCCATCGACGAGCTCACCAACGGCGGGCAGACCGGCTCCTTCAATCGCGACGACATCGCCGCCGCGGCACGCGCCGTGTCTGGCTCCCAGGCCGCCCCTGCGGGCAGCACGGCGGCTTTCGTGGCACTCGTTGCCAACGCGGCAGCCAATAACGCCTACAACGCTACCTCGGCGGACGCGAACGCTTCTGCCGACAATTCGTACGTTGATGAAGCCATGACTGCGGACGAGGAGGCCGTTGCTGCCCGCCGTGCCGCCGAAAGCTCGCTTTGGGGCGCTCCTGCCCAGCAGCAGGCGGCTGAGGCTGCGCCGTACAATGCAAACCTCGCCAGCATGCCTATCATCTCCGGTGCCGTGGACATCGATCTCGATGACCTCGATGAGCCTGCAGCCATCACCGCATCGATTGATGCCCAAGATCGCATCGACACCGGCGACCTTCCGGACGCCTCGCTCGAGGTTGATGTTCCCATGGCCGATTACTCGGGCCACGAGGACATGTGGGCCGCCGCCACCGCGATTCTGGATGAGATTGACGAGCCTGCTCCTGTTGCAGCCCCCGCTCCCGTCGCTGCCCCTCAGCCTGCTGCCCCCGCCTATGTCGGCCGTCACAGTGCTGTTTTCCCCGAGGATACTGCCCGTATCTCACGCGAGAGCATCGAGCGGGCCGAGGCTATTGCCGCCGGCATTATGGAAAACCGTCGTCACGAGCGCGTCAATCAGATCCTCGAGGAAGAGATCGAGCGCCTGCAGTCCTCTACCGCCAAGCGTACGGGCCGTGCCTATCTGAGCGTTATCGAGGGCGGTACCGCCAGCTTCGCGCCGCTCCGCGCGGAGGCATAACTTCTGCATGGTTAAGATCAATCGAAAATGGGCGGTTGTAACCTGCCTGATGGCGCTCTTGATCTGGGGCAATTCGCTGGTTCCCGGCTCGGGGTCGGGCTCGCTGAGCCTAACGGTCATGGAAGCGGTCCGCGGTTTCCTGCAGGGCGTGGGACTTCCATATGAATGGGTGACCAACTTTGTTGTTCGCAAGTGCGCGCATTTTACCGAGTATATGGTGCTCGGCATCTTGGCAACGCACGCCTTTGATTTTGAGGGCCGGCGCACCTTTGACGTGCTGCTGCCCACGGCGGTGTTCCTGCTGCTGATTCCCTCGATCGACGAGACGATTCAGCTCTTTGTGCCGGGACGCGCCGGCATGATCACCGATGTGATGATCGACTGCTGTGGAGCGGCAACGGGCGTTGTGCTCCGATATCTCTTACGGTCGCTGATGCGCGCCAAAAAGGCCGCCTAGGACGTATTGTTTGGTCCTAGGCGGCCTTTTTTATTTGAGGGCTTATATGAGGCGTGGTGGCGTCGTTCCATTGGTCGGATTTGCCGGGCGCGCCACGCCCTGTGGGTGCGTCTGCTACTGAAGCGCCTGTGCGCCCAGGGCCAGGCAGCCCATAATGCCCTGCTTGCCCTCGAGGCTGTTGTTGACGATGTAGTTATCGATGTCGTTGACCTCGGGCGTGACGATATAGCCGTTGAGCATCTCGGCACACTTTTTGCGTGCGAGCGGCACGATGGGGGTGTGGTCGGCCACACCGCCGCCGATGATGATCTTTTGCGGTGCGTAGCACAGCGTGTAGGTCATGAGCGCCTGTGCCAGATAACCGGCGAGCAGATCCATGGCCTCCGGGTCATCGGCCATGTCTCCGGCGCTCTTGCCATCCCAGCGCTTTTTAACGCCGGGGCCGGCGATGAGACCCTCGAGGCAGTTGTCATGGAAGGGGCAAGCGCTATGCTCGCCGATGGTGTCGCGCGGGTCGCGCGTGACCAGGATGTGGCCGGCCTCGGGATGCATCATGCCGTGCACGAGCTTACCGCTCGAGAGCACGCCGGCGCCTACGCCGGTGCCGATGGTCAGATACACAACGTCAGTGAGGCCCTGGGCGCAACCAAAGGTGACTTCGCCCAAGCAGGCAACGTTGACGTCGGTGTCGTAGCCGCAGGGAATATTGAGCTCGTTTTGGATGGTGCCCAGCAGGTCGAAGTAGCGCCATGCCGTTTTGGGCGTCTCCAGGATCTTGCCGTATTGGGGCGAGGCAGGGTTGACTGCGGTGGGGCCAAAGGCGCCGATGCCCAGTGCGGCGATGCCCTTGTCGGCAAACCATGCGTTGACGGCCTCAACGGTCTCCTGCGGGGTCGTGGTCGCGATCTGCTCACGCTCCAGGACCGTACCGTCTGCATAGCCCGTGGCGCAGACCATCTTGGTGCCACCGGCCTCGAGCGCTCCGATAAGCTGCTGCTCTGCCATAGTATTCCTCTCTCTGGGACGAGTTGCTCCGTGACTAAAGTATAGAGCTCTAAACCATTTAAGAAAGCGCTATAGAAAGAAGCCTCGCAACGCGGCGGGCGGTGCGGGGCTTCTTTGGTTGCATTAGTTGCCGGGCCGTCCTTACCCGCGCGGCTTGATTTTATCACGTAGCGACTTGAGGTTCTCCAGCGCCGCGTTCAGCGTCTCGTCTCGCTTGGCAAAGTGGAAGCGAATCAGATGATTGACGGGCTCGCGGAAGAAGCTCGAGCCGGGTACGGCGCCCACGCCCACCTTGGACGCGAGGTCCTCGCAAAAGTCGAGGTCGCTGTCATAACCAAACTCGGAGATATCCATCATGACGTAGTAGGCGCCCTGCGGTACGTTATGCTCAAGTCCGATGCTATCGAGTCCCTTGCAGAACAGATCGCGCTTAGCGGTGTAGAGGTCGAGCACCTCCTCGTAATAGCTGTCGTCGAAGTTGAGGGCGGTGACGACGGCTTCCTGCAGGGGAGCGGCGGCACCCACGGTGAGGAAGTCGTGGACCTTCTTGATGCGCTCGGTGATCTGGGCCGGGGCGATGGTGTAACCCAGGCGCCAGCCGGTGACGGAGTAGGTCTTGGACAGCGAGCTGCAGCTGATGGTGCGCTCGAACATGCCAGGCAGCGTGGCCATGTAGACGTGCTCGTGGGGCGCATAGACGATATGCTCGTATACCTCGTCGGTGATGCAGTAGGCGTCGTACTTTTTGCACAGGTCGGCGATAAAGGTGAGCTCCTCGCGGGTAAAGACCTTGCCGCAGGGGTTGGACGGGTTGCACAGGACGATCGCCTTGGGATCGTTGTCGCGGAAGGCCGCCTCGAGGACCTCACGGTCGAAGTCAAAGGTGGGCGGGTTGAGCGGCACGTAGATGGGCTCCGCTCCCGAAAGGATCGTGTCGGCGCCGTAGTTCTCGTAGAACGGCGAGAAGATGACGACCTTGTCGCCGGGGTTTGTGACCGTCATCATGGCGGCCATCATGGCCTCGGTGGAGCCGCAGGTGACCACGATGTTCTCGTTGGGGTTGATCGATATGCCCATAAAGTGCTCCTGCTTGGCGGCAAGCGCCTCGCGCATGGCCTGGGAGCCCCAGGTGATGGAGTACTGGTGGTAGAGCGGCTTGGGGTCGGTGGCGATGGCACTCAGGCTGTTGAGCAGCTGCGCCGGGGGATCGAAGTCGGGGAAGCCCTGCGAGAGGTTGACAGCACCGTACTTATTGGAGATGCGCGTCATGCGGCGGATGACCGAATCGGTAAACGTTGCCGTACGGTTGGAGAGTTCTTTCATGCTTGTCCTTTCGAGCATTTGCAGTGGGGCAAGTTTACTCCTATGAAACCGGTGGGATTTGCTCGAAATGGTCTCGAAAAACTCTTTTCAAAATTCTTGAAAATTGGGGCTTGCATCGCGTGGCGTTCCTTGCAATAATAGTCGAGCGCGAAGCGCACAGGACACGGTGGGTGTAGCTCAGTTGGCTAGAGCGACGGGTTGTGGTCCCGTAGGTCGAGGGTTCGAGTCCCTTTACCCACCCCAGTTCTTGCTTCGTGTTGATATCGGGTCGTTAGCTCAGTTGGTAGAGCAGGGGACTCTTAATCCCAAGGTCCAGGGTTCGACCCCCTGACGGCCCACCACACGATATCTCCTCTAAAGTCCGCCACAACGGACTTTAGCTTTGGGTCGTTAGCTCAGTTGGTAGAGCAGGGGACTCTTAATCCCAAGGTCCAGGGTTCGACCCCCTGACGGCCCACCAAAGCATGTTAAAGCGACTGGCTTAGGCTGGTCGCTTTTTTGTTACCCCGGCATGGGGTCGAACCCGTCGGGGCGCGGAGCTGAGGAAATGCGTAAGCATTTACCAGCGTAGCGCGCAAGGCGCCTTGGCGCCGCAGCGGCCGTCTGCGCAGCAGGCTGACCCCCTGACGGCCCACCCAAAAGCATGTTAAGACGGTCAATTTCGGTTGGCCGTCTTTTTTATTAACCTCGCATGGGGCCGAACCCGTAAGGGCACAGACGCTTTACAAGTCGAGCCTGCCCTGGGGATCGGTGAAACCGTCAGTACCCTCCTTGAGTTTCTTCTCGTCTGCCTTCACGCGACGCTCGAGCTTTTTTGTATCCTCGGCAGGCGGTAGGTTCTCGGGGACAATTCCGCGGTCGATGAGGCTGCCTCGCACGCTCGTGTTGTTCTCGACGTGTTCTTGTTTGATCTGGTCCAGACCGTACAAGTCGTGTTCCTCGGCGTTGAAGGCCGTCATCGAGTTCGTGAGGTCCTTTGCTTTGATGAGAACATCGGCTAGCTTGTCCGCCAATGCAGCACTCTTGGGCACACCAAGCTGCCGCTTCATGTCCGCCGTGCTTCTGCCGCCGAATAACGCCTCATCGCCCTTCGACTTGATGATCGCGAATCCTTTGGAGTCCACGCCTCGTTTGAACGCAATGCCCGAGAGCTGTTTCTCTGAATCGGATAGCGAGTGGCGCGCCTGCAAGCGCTGAATCTCTGCGAAGCGCTGCTCTATGAGCTCCTGACGGCGTGTCTGCACGGCGAAGTACGCCTGTGCGAGTGCGATTTCGGGCTTGTTTGGGTCTCCGTTTTGGGCGATTAAATAGCATGCGTAGCGCGTCAGCTTGTAGTCTTTTACGGCTCGTTTGGCGATGCCGGCATCTACCATTTTGCTGGCCTCAGCAAAATGGGCGGCAACAGGCATTTTATTGGTGTCACACGATGCCATGGATCTCTTAACTGCAGTCTCAAAATTACGCCATTGGGTGTATCCGAGGGGTTCCATTAAATCGCGTGCGAGCCAATACTCAACGCCGTCTTCTACATGGGCGTAGCTGTCAAGTTCGACACGCCATTTCTCGATATCCCTGCTGTCCATATCTCTTCCTTTCTGTTCGTTTGTCTACGTGGACTATGTCGACTCCGTATTCAGAATGAGTATATTTGCCCGCGCGGACACGAATGGGCCCTGTGTCGCTTTGAGCTCACGGGACCCATTAATATCGAGAAGTTGTGTTCTGCTCTGGAGGGGTGCTCGGCTTAGTCCGCTCGATAGTGCGAACCCAGGCTTTCGGTCCGCTTGCGCATGGCTTTGACCATTTCCTGTGCTAGTTGAATCTGCGATTGCAGGCGGGCGAGGGCAGCGATTTCGCTGTCGTTGGCATGTGGCTTATTTAGAGCCGTGGCTTCGTCTTGCAGGCTTTCAAGCTGTTGCAGGGCCTCGGATAGGCCTGTTTCGGCCCTGTTGATCATGCAATAGGTGCTCATCGTGTGCCTAAGGCTGTGTGTCAGGCGTTCGGCATCTGTTGTGGCAATGCCGTACTGGGGGAGGGTGATATCCGCCTTCAGGGCTGCCTCAGGCTCCTTCTGCGCTGCAAGGGCTGCCGATGCGCCCGCGATGCGCCCGAACACGATGCCGTTGGCACTTGATAAGCCACCAATGCGGTCGGCGCCGTGCATGCCGCCTGTCGCCTCGCCGCAAGCGTAGAGGCCCTCAACGCCCGTGTGCGCGGTCTTATCGATCTTGATGCCGCCGTTAGCGGCGTGGGCATACATCGCAACGCGCATCTCGTCAGTCGGGGCGATGCCGTGCTCGTCTTGCAGCCAGGTGGCAAAGGTCTGCACAAACTCTGGGACATCCTCGCGGGGGAAGTCGTAGTGGAGTGCCAGGCCTTCGGCACCTGCCTGATCGATGGCAAGATCGATAGCGCGGGAGGCCAAGCGTGACGTGAAGGGACCATATCCAGAGCGCTGCTCGAGCAGGTCGTCCAGCTTGTCGTCGGCAATATCTACCGGCTGGTCTACATGTACGTAACGCCAGGTCTTCTCGTTGAAGACAAGGTTGCGCTTAGGTTCAATGAAGCCGGGCATCATCTGCATGAACTCTATATTAGTAAGCGATGCGCCGTGCGCCAGCGCGATGGCCTGCGAGGAGCTGAGCACATCAGCCGACGTAAGGCTGCGCTCGAACAGGCCGCCTGTGCCACCGGCTGCGATGATCGTGGCCTTGGCAGCAAAGGGCACGATTCGATCTTTGGTAAGGTCGTAGAGAACGGACCCGGTTATTCTGCCGTTCGTGTCCTCAACAAGGTCGATAAGCTCATGGCGGGGGAGCAGGCGAATGCCGAGCGACTCGATCCGGGTCGTCAGAGCGTCCTCAAGGGGCTTGCGGGTGAGGCCGCGCCACATGCGCGTCTTGTGGTCAAAGCAGGGGATAAATTGCTTTTGCTGAGCACTCTCGGCGCTTTGCGGACGCTGGAGCTCAACGCCCAGGTCTTGCTCGAGCCAGTCAATCGCTTGGGGAATGCCGTGGACGAACGTTTGGACGAGTTCGGGGTCGGCAACGCCGCCGCCGACGGTCTGGATGGTGTCGATGAGTTCCTGCTCGTCGTCTTCGTCGACGGGACCGATGAGGCCGAGGCCCCAGGTACCCGGGAAGAAGCTCGATCCACTCATGGTCTTGCCGGCGCTTGCCACAGTGACGGTTGCACCCGTGCGTGCCGCTTCGATGGCGGCGCAAAGGCCCGCAATGCCAGCTCCAATTACCAGTACATCAGTCGATTCCATCGGATTCCTTTCTCGTCCGGCGCATTGTCGCACGGGTGATCGGCAATGGGGCCGCAAAGACCCGGCAAATCGGTAAAGGGCAAATATGGCAGGTGGGTGTCATGGACGCTCTGACGCTCCATCTCATCACATCTTGTATTTCGCCCCAACTGATATATCGGCATTAGCTACCCTGCGACAGCGCAAACAAAAAGAGCCGCTACCCGGGTGGGTAGCGGCTCCAAAGCTCAACTATATGAGCATCGCGCGGGCGCGATTAGGCCTTGAGGGCCTCCTCGACGGCGACAGCGCAGGCGACGGTGGCACCGACCATGGGGTTGTTGCCCATGCCGATGAGACCCATCATGTCGACGTGCGCAGGCACGGAGGAAGAACCGGCGAACTGGGCGTCGGAGTGCATGCGGCCCATGGTGTCGGTCATGCCGTAAGAGGCAGGGCCGGCGCCCATGTTGTCCGGGTGCAGGGTACGGCCAGTGCCGCCACCAGAAGCGACAGAGAAGTACTTCTTGCCAGCCTCGAGGCGCTCCTTCTTGTAGGTGCCAGCGACGGGGTGCTGGAAGCGCGTGGGGTTGGTGGAGTTACCGGTGATCGAGATGTCGACGTTCTCGTGCCACATGATGGCAACGCCCTCGCGGACGTCGTCGGCGCCGTAGCAGTTGACGGCGGCGCGGGGACCATCGGAGTAGGGGATGGTCTCGACGACCTTGAGCTCGCCCGTGAAGTAGTCGAACTGGGTCTTCACGTAGGTGAAGCCGTTGATGCGGGCGATGATCTGAGCAGCGTCCTTGCCCAGACCGTTGAGGATGACGCGCAGCGGCTTCTTGCGAGCCTTGTTGGCGTTCAGAGCCAGGCCGATAGCGCCCTCAGCGGCAGCGAAGGACTCGTGACCGGCCAGGAAGGCGAAGCACTCGGTGTCGTCGGAGAGCAGCATAGCGCCCAGGTTGCCGTGGCCCAGACCGACCTTGCGGTCCTCGGCGACGGAGCCGGGAACGGTGAAGGCCTGGATGCCCTCGCCGATGATGGCGGCAGCCTCAGAAGCGGACTTGGCGCCACGCTTGACAGCGAGAGCGCAACCGAGGGTGTAGGCCCACTCGGCGTTCTGGAAGGCGATGGACTGGGTGTTGTTGACGATCTCACGCGGGTTGAAGCCCTTGTCGGTGCAGATCTGCAGAGCTTCCTCGAGGGAGGCGATACCGTTGTCGGCGAGGCACTTGTTGATCTTGTCAGCGCGGCGCTCGTAACCTTCGAACGTAACAGTCATAGTTATTTCCCTCCCTTTCTACTCGTGAACCGGGAACACGCTGGCGACGGAGTGAGTCTCCTCGTCGGTGCGCGGGTCGATGTACTTGTCAGCGTTCTCCCACTGACCATAGTGGCCCATAGCGCCAGCGATGGCCTCCTCGGGGGTCTTGCCGGCCTTGACGGCGTCGGTGAACTTGCCGAGGTTCAGGAACTCGAACGCGATGATCTCGTTCTTGTCATTGAGAGCCATGCGGGTGACGTAGCCCTGAGCGAGCTCGAGGTAACGAGCGCCCTTGGCCTTGGTGCCGAACATGGTGCCGACCTGAGAGCGAAGGCCCTTGCCGAGGTCGTCGAGGGAGGCGCCCACGGGCAGGCCGCCCTCGGAGAACGCGGTCTGGCTGCGGCCGTAAACGATCTGCAGGAAGATCTCGCGCATAGCAACATTGATGGCGTCGCAGACGAGGTCGGTGTTGAGGGCCTCGAGGATGGTCTTACCGGGAAGGATCTCGGAAGCCATGGCGGCAGAGTGGGTCATGCCCGAGCAGCCGATGGTCTCAACGAGGGCCTCCTCGATGATGCCGTCCTTGACGTTCAGCGTGAGCTTGCAGGCGCCCTGCTGAGGTGCGCACCAACCCACACCGTGCGTAAGACCGGAGATGTCGGAAATCTCCTTAGCCTGGACCCACTTGCCCTCCTCGGGGATGGGTGCGGGGCCGTGGTATGCACCCTTGGCAACGGGGCACATGTTCTCCACTTCCTGTGAGTACTGCATGCCTCTCCTCTCTATCGTGTTGGCGTCCCGTCTGGGGGCCGTGGCTGGCGATTGCCGGGCGACCCTTCGAAAGGGACATGACATGCAGCCCCTATAATACCGCGAAATGCACGGAATATTCGGCGAACGGCTCAGTTTTCGTAGCGGGAAGTCCGGAAGTTTTAATTGAAACGGTTTAACTCTATGTTCTGTGGTCGTGAACTTCCGTAGAGGGGGTCCTTCTTGGGCAAGCTTTTGGTCAACTCTTGTAAGCGTTGCAGGGGTTGACCTGTTGCAACGGTGCCGTTCGCCGCCTGATTACTGCCTTTGGCCGCGCGAGTGTATTGTTTTGCGTGAATGTTTTGATGGCACGCTTCAATCGTGCTGTATTGGATGGCAAGCAGATCCCGGCGAAAGGAACGCCATGCAGCGCGTTTGGAGAACGGTTACCGGCTTTTACCATGTCTGTGCCCGCGGTACGGGCAAGCAGCTCATCTTTGAGGGCGATGAGGACCGGTGGGAGTTCTTGGAGCTGATGCGTGAGTGCTGCCGCAAGGCGGGCGTGACGGTTATCGCCTGGTGCCTTATGGGCAATCACGTGCGTCTGGTGCTTGCAGATTACGAGGACGCGATGAGCGCGGCGATGCACCGGCTGCTTTTGACGTACGCGCGGCGGTTCAATAAACGCACGGGGCGCACGGGCCATCTGTTCCAGAACCGTTTTGACCGGCGCTCGCTCGATACCGACTGGCAGGTGATGGAGGCTATTCGCTCCGTACACGCCGATCCGCAGGAGGTGGGCATCGGTCTCATTGAGCGTTATCCCTGGAGCAGCTTTGCGGAACATCTACGCTCTTACGACTGTGATGCGGCCGATGCCGCGAGGGGATTTTCTGATCCTTCTTGCGTGCTTGAACTTTTTGGTTCTGCCGAGGGCTTTATTGCCTATTCGCTTTCGACGCCCGACGGCAGCGAGCCGGCGCTGTGCGATATGAAAGAGACGGAATGGGAACGCCACGCCTTTGCCGACAAGATGGCGAAGTGCCTGGGCGTGCCGCTCAACGAACTCAAGACCGTTGCGCCCTCGCGGCGAGACAGAATCATTTTCGCTTTGCACGATGGCGGCTACACGGTGCGCGAGGTCGAACGGTATACGGGAATCAGCAAGAGTACCGTATCTCGTATCGTGCGCGCTTATGCGCGGGTGAAGGCACAGGCTGAGCTCTCGGAATAGAAAATGGCCGAACCACTCTTGTCAAGCGATTCGGCCAACAAAAATCTTAAGATTTGGGACAAGTTCTACTGATTATTTTGTCCCGTGAGCATGCCGTCGAGGGTGCGCCAGGCTAACTCGGCGCATTTGACGCGGGCGGGCATGTGCGAGATGTCCTGGAGCTGGGCGGCCTCGTCCAGGTCTTCCAGGTCTTCCTCGGAGAGCTGCTCGCCACGGATCATGGCGAGGAAAAGCCCTGCCAGACGACGTGCTTCCTCGACCGTCTCGCCGGTGATGAGGTCGGCCATGATATCGGCGCTGGCCTGGCTGATGGCGCAGCCGTGACCGGTAAAGGAGGCCTCCTCGATCACGTTGTTCTCGACACGCAGCTGCAGAGTGAGCTCATCGCCGCAGCTGGGGTTGATGCCGTCGTGCTCGTGCGTGGGGGCATCCATCTCGTACTTGTAGTCGGGGTGCGAGTTGTGCTCCATAAACGTGGTAGAGGTGTACAGATTACCCATTGAACGTGCTCCAAACGTGATGCAGGCCGGCGATGAACTTGTCGATATCGGCCTTGTCGTTGTAGAAGGCCACGCTGGCGCGGCAGCAGGCAAGGTTCTCGACGCCCAGCCAGGTGAGCAGAGGCTGCGCGCAGTGGTGACCGGCGCGGATGCAAACGCCGTCCATGTCCATGATGCTCGCGACATCGTGCGGGTGGATGCCCTTGACGTTAAAGCTGACGACGCCGTGGTGGTTGTCCCAATAGATGGAGCCGATGATCTGGACAAAGTCGAGCTGCATGAGCTCGCCCATCAGGTAGTGGACGAGTGCCTTCTCACGGGTCTGGATGTTTTCGTAGCCTACCGTGTTGACCAGGTAGTCAAGCGCCGCGCCCGTGGCGAAGATGCCGGCGGCGTCCTGCGTGCCGGCCTCGAATTTCTCGGGGACGGGCGCCCAGACGGCGTCCTGCTCGGTGACCGAGTCGATCATCTCGCCGCCGGTGAGCATGGGCGGCATGGCGTTGAGCAGGTCCATCTTGCCCCACAGCACGCCGATGCCCATGGGGCCCATGGCCTTGTGCGCGCTAAAGGCAAAGAAATCGGCTCCCAGATCGGCCACATCGACCGGCATGTGCGGCAGCGACTGCGCACCGTCGACGACCAGATAGCCGCCGTACTTGTGCACGAGCTTGCCGAGGTTCTTGACCGGATTCTCAACGCCCAGCACGTTAGAGACCTGACCCACGGCCAAGATCTTGGTCTTGGGGCCCACCTTGGACAGAACTTCCTCGGTCGTTAGCTGGCCGGTCTTGGTGGGGTAGAGGTAGACGAGCTTGGCGCCGGTCTCGCGGCAGACCTGCTGCCACGGGATCAGGTTGGAGTGGTGCTCCATGATGGTGATGACGACCTCGTCGCCCGGCTCCAGCACCGTGGGCGCAAAGCTCTTGGCGACCAGGTTGAGCGACTCGCTCGTGTTGCGGGTGAAGACGACCTCGTTGGCCTGGGGGGCGCCGATGACATCGGCGATCTGCTGGCGCACCTTCGCGATAGCCTCGGTGGCCTCGACGGACAGCGAGTACAGGCCGCGCAGGGGGTTGGCGTTCATGCGCTGGTAGAAGTCGCGCTCGGCGTCGAGCACGCAGGCGGGACGCTGCGCGGTGGCGGCGCTATCGAGGAAGGCGATCTCGGGGTGCTGCTGGAACAGCGGGAACTGCGCCTTGTAGGGGTTGGTCTCGATGTCGACGGTAGGCCAGCCGCGCGAGGCCTCGTCGCTGGCGTCGAGCTCCATAGGCTCCGGTGCGGTACAGGTGTCGCATTTAACGTGCTCGGTGTCGATCATGCGAGCTCCTCCTCAAAGTTGTCGATCAGGTTATTGCCCAAGCGGACGACGGCAGCGCGGGTGCGCTCGTCAGTGGCGGAAAGCGCGGCGTCCTCCAGCTTGGCGCGGATGAACAGGTCCTCGGCGGCGTTTTGGTCAAGGCCGCGGCAGGCGAGATAGAACAGCTGCTCGTCACGGACGTGACCGATGGTGGCGCCGTGGTTGCCGGCGACGTCGTCCTCGTCGCAGAGGATGACGGGAACGGTCTTGTTGTCGACGCCCTTGTTGGCCAGCAGCACGGTTTCGCGCTCGGTGCCGGTTGCGCCCTTGCAGCCGTGCACGAGGTCGATGGTGCCGCGGTAGACCTTCTTGGACGTGCCGGTCAGCACGCCGTTGGCGTCGATCTCGCACTCGGTCTTGCGGCCGCGGTGGCGCAGCTCGTAGTTAAAGTCGCGCACCTGCTCGCGGGCGCCAAGGTAATCGGTATCGATCGTTGCCTTGGCGGTGTCGCCCAGCAGGTCGCCGGCAAGGCCGGTGGCGCTGGCACCGGCACCCAGGACGGTGTGCTGCACGTTGACGCGCGCGCCCTCGTCCAGGAACAGACCGGTGTCGTCGAGCGCGATCCAGCTGTCATCGAGCGTCTGCGTGCAGGTTACGTTGACAGTGGCGTACTCGTAAGCGCACACGCGTAGCACGGAGCCCACGACGCCTTGGCCGTTGACGGGGGAGTCTAGGGCGATCTGCAGGTCGAGCGTTGCCTGCGGGCGGGCGACGACGTCGATAGCGGCGATGGCCGTGGCGGCGTCGACACCGCTCACGCGCACGGTAACCGTGGCGCGTCCGTACGCGGGCACATCGATGACGACGCGCTTGGTGGCGTGATCGGCCAGATAGGTGTAGGCGGCCTCGCCCATGCCGGTCTCGAAGGCCTCAGCGGGGGAGAGCTCCTCTTCGAGCTTGATAGCGCCGGCCTGGTAGACGGAGGTGGCGGGCACGTCGAGCTCGGTCTCGGGCGTGATGCGGGCGCGGTCGACGGCGTCGCCGGGGGCGGAGGCACGGCGCTCGGGGAAGCGCTCGGCCATGGCGTCCATGGCGGTATCGAAGGCGTCGGCCGAGCCGGCAAACTGCTCGTCCAGGCCCTCGACCTCAACGGCCTCGGCGGGAGCGGCGGCAAGTTCGTCCGAAAGCTCGAGCTTGGTCTGGTTCATCTTGAGCCAGCCCCAAGTGGCGGCCGGCATAGCGTTGACCTGCTCGAGCGTGGTAGCAGCGGTGTTGGTTTCCTGTTTCATTATCCGATCGCTCCTTCCATCTCGAGCTTGATCAGGTTGTTCATCTCGACGGCGTACTCAAGCGGCAGCTCCTTGGAGACCGGGTTGGCAAAGCCGTTGACGATCATGGTGCGGGCCTCTTCCTCCGATATGCCGCGGCTCATCAGGTAGAACACCTTGTCGTCGCCGATGCGGCCGATGGTGGCCTCGTGGCCGATGTCGACGTTCTTGGCGCGGATGTCCATGGCGGGGATGGTATCGGAGCGGCTCTGGTCGTCGAGCATCAGCGACTGGCAGCTCACGGTTGCTTTGGAACCTTCGGCCTTAGGCGTGGCCACGATGGAGCTGCGGAAGGTCTGGATGCCGCCGCTCTTGGAGATACCCTTGGTCTCGACGGTTGCCGAGGTGTCGGGCGCGTTGAGCACGACCTTGCAGCCGGTATCGAGGTTCTGGCCGGCGCCGGCAAAGGTAATGCCGGTAAAGCTCGAGCGGGCGCGACGGCCGTTGAGCACGCTCATGGGGTAGAGGTAGCCCACGTGGCTGCCGAAGGAGCCGCTGATCCACTCGATGTCGCCGTCCTCGTCCACGCGCGCACGCTTGGTGTTGAGGTTGTACATGTTCTTGGACCAGTTCTCGATGGTCGAGTATCGCAGGTGCGCACGCTTGCCCACAAAGAGCTCCACAGCGCCGGCGTGGAGGTTGGCCACGTTGTACTTGGGTGCGGAGCAGCCCTCGATAAAGTGCAGGTCGGCATCGTCCTCGACGATGATGAGCGTGTGCTCAAACTGGCCGGCGCCCTTGGCGTTGAGGCGGAAGTAGCTCTGCAGCGGAAAATCGAGCTTGGTGCCCTTGGGCACGTAGACAAACGAGCCGCCCGACCACACGGCACCGTGCAGTGCCGCAAACTTGTGGTCGGTGGGCGGGATGAGCGTCATAAACTTCTCGTGGATGAGCGGCTCCCACTGCGGGTCGTGCAGGGCCTCTTCGATGCCGGAGTAGACGATGCCCATCTTGGACGCGGTGTCCTGCATGTTGTGGTAGACCAGCTCGGAGTCGTACTGCGCGCCGACGCCCGCCAGGTAGCTACGCTCGGCCTCGGGGATGCCCAGGCGCTCAAAGGTGTTCTTGATGTCGTCGGGCACCGACTCCCAGTTGTGTTTTTGGTCGGTGTTGGGCTTGACGTAGGTGACGATGTTGTCCATGTCCAGGCCCTCGATGGAAGGGCCCCACGTCGGGTCGGGAAAACGATTGAAGATCTCGAGGGACTTGAGGCGCAGGTCGAGCATCCACTGCGGCTCGTCCTTCTTGGCGCTGATCTCGCGCACGATGTCGGGCGTGATGCCGGCGTCGAGGCGCTCGAATCCCTCCTCGCCATAGGTGAAGTCGTAGAGGCTGCGGTCGATGTCCGCAACCTCGGTGCGGTTCTTGGTCATTGCGTCGCCCCTTTACGCCTGCTGCTCGGCAGCGTCGGCTTCGGCCTTGGCGCGTTGCTCGGCGGCCTCGCGCTCGAAGGTCTCAAAGCCGTTCTTGTCGATCCAGGAGATCAGCGAGGCGTCGTCCTCGCGCACGATATGGCCCTTGACCATAACGTGGACGCGGTCGACATCCAGATGCTCCAGGATGCGCGTGTTGTGCGTGATGATGAGCATGGAGCCGTCGCAGCTCTTGCGGTAGGCGTCCATGCCATGGCTGACGGTGGACAGGGCGTCGACGTCCAGGCCCGAGTCGGTTTCGTCCAGGATGGCGAGCTTAGGCTGCAGCAGCAGAAGCTGGAGCATCTCGACCTTCTTTTTCTCGCCGCCCGAGAAGCCCACGCCCAGCTCGCGGTTGAGGTAGGCGGTGTCCATGTTGAGCTCTGCCGCGAGCTCCTTGACGCGCCGGCGGAACTCCTTGCCCTTCATCTCCAGGCCGGGGCGGCCGGCGATGCTGGCACGCAAAAAGCTCGACAGCGGCACGCCCGGGATCTCGACCGGGGCCTGGAAGCTCAGGAACAGGCCGGCGCGCGAGCGCTTGTCGGTGGTGAGCTCGGTGATGTCCTGGCCGTCAAAGACGATGCGGCCGTCGTTGACGGTATAGACAGGGTCGCCCATGACCAGGTGGCCGAGGGTGGACTTGCCGGCGCCGTTGGGTCCCATCAGCACGTGGGTCTCGCCGGCGGCGACGTTGAGGTTGACGTTGTGGAGGATGGTCTTCTCGTCCACGGAGGCGGTCAGACCTTCGATGGAAAGCAGCGGATTTGCGCTCATGCTGTCCCTCTCTGTATATGGTGTACTCATAGGTGTACTAAACCCTAGGAATCTTCTCGGAATAAAGTTACTATGGGTTCGGCGTTAGTCAAGGGAAAACCCGACTAATCCACTCGACTTTTTAGATGTGGGACATAATAATCAGGTTTGTTTGCCCCGCGTGCATAAGATTTGGGACAAATAGGCCTGGTATTTTGTCCCGGCAACGATGAGAGGGTAGGTATGCTCATTTCTTCTAAGGGCCGCTATGCCCTCCGGCTGATGATCTATATCGCGGCGTTGGGCGACGCCGAAGGCAAGATTGCCCTGCGCGAGGTCGCCGACCGCGAGCATATCTCGCAAAAGTACTTGGAGCAGCTGGTTCGTCCGCTTATGAAGTCGGGCCTGCTTAAGAGCGTGCGCGGCAAGGGCGGCGGCTACATGATGGCCAAGGACCCCGCCGAGGTGTGTGCCGGCGACATCCTGCGCGCCGTCGAGGGCAGCACGGCTCCGGTGGCGTGCGACGGCATCGACAACAGCTGCACCCGTAGTGATCTGTGCTCAACGGTCAAGTTCTGGCGCGGTCTGGACGACGTGATCGAAAAGTATGTCGACGGCGTGACCCTGGCCGACCTAGCCGCCGTCCCCGAGATCAACTTTGAGATTAAGCTGTAGGGCTGCAAATGGCATCTCTCGACAAGGTGTACAAGCAAATCGAAGATTTTGCTCGGGAATGTGACGCCGAGAAAGTTGTGCTGTTTGGGTCTCGCGCTCGAGGCAACAACTTGCCTAAGAGCGATATTGACATCGCCGTAGCAGGTTGCCGGGATTTCGGCCGTTTCTCATATTTGATCGAGGAGCGTCTTGATACTCTTTTAGATGTAGATGTCGTCAATCTCGATGAGTCCTTATCGCAGCAATTGCTCGATGAAATTGCCAGGGATGGTGTGATTCTGTATGAAAAAATATGAGAACTTTGCCAGCGCCTTGGCGAATCTTGAGGATGCGCCCAATCAGGATCTCAACAATGATTTTGTTCAGAGTGGATTGATTAATAAGTTCAATCTTCAATTTGAACTGAGCTGGAAGCTCCTTAAGCGTCTGCTCGAGTATGAGGGTGCCACGCTTGCCGCGTCGGGGTCTCCTCGTGCCATCTTGAAGGAGTCCTACCGATTCTACGACTTTATTGATGAGGCAGCCTGGCTAGATATGCTCAGAGACCGCAATACGAACGTCCATATCTACGACAACAAGCTCGCTCAAGATTTGATTCAGCGCATCTTGAACGTCTATATTCCCGCTTTCTGTCAGTTGAGAGACGGGCTGACGAAACGTTACGGCGAGCTTCTGTTGGCGCCCGACGACCAGTTTGTCTAATTCCTTAAGATTTCGCGGAGGGTTGTTGCCGTTTGCCGAGGGGTTGTTGTGCAACAACGGGCGAGCTGCAATACTTATTTCTATCTTTGCAAACTGAACTTTAACTACACCAATGCAGGGAGGATTTTATGCAGCCCAAGCATTCTGCTATTGTCGCGGGCCTGACGTTGGCGCTTTCGTTTGGCGCCGTTTCCGCGCCGGCACCCGCCGCTGCCGAGGAGCCCACGCCGGGCGTTGCCTCGGATGCCACCGATATCGATAAGGGTCTCTACACCCAGCAGTCCTTCTCGGGCGTGCTGAGGTCGGTCCAGGGCGTTTCGTTTGTCAACGTGACTCCCGAGATGAAGTACTTTACCAAGTACGAGAGCCATGGTAACTACAACCAGGGCTTTTCGTACGGTGACGGCTATAACGCGTTGGGCTATTACCAGTTCGATCGCCGCTGGTCGCTCATTCCGTTTATGAAGCAGGTTTACAACTACGATTCTGCCAAGTACAGCATGCTCAAGGATGCGATTGATCGCGGCAGCGAGATTTCCAACACGAGCAATGCCATGTACGAGAACGGTCAGCTCACCGAGTTGGGCCGTATTGCGCAGGAGGCCTTCCAGGGTGCTTACAACACCGATCCTGTTGAGTTCTCAGCACTTCAAGATGCTTATGCGTACAACTCGTACTATGCGGTGACCGAGGCGTGGCTCAAGAGCGGCCTGGGTATTGATATTTCGGGCCGCGCTGACTGCGTCAAGGGCATGGTGTGGAGCATTACCAACATGTGCGGCACTGGTGGCTGCAGGGACTTTTTCCGCTGGGCGAATCTTTCCAACGATATGTCCGATCGCGAGTTTGTGACGGCGCTTTCCAACAGCGTGGTCAATAACGTGGCGACCAAGTATTCGAGCCAACCCCAGTATCATGAGGGCTGGAAGAACCGCTACCGCAACGAGCTAAAGGACTGCTTGGTTTATATCGCTGAGGACGAGGCTGCCGCCGCGACGCCCGTGCAGCCCGAGCCCACACCGGCGCCCTCGCCGACACCTGATTCGAATGACGACTCGAGTGACGATGCCAACGATGACAGGATGGATGCGCCCTCGACCGATGCTGACGGTAATGGCTCTGCTGGTGGCACTACCAACGACGGCTCTACCTCGAACGGCTCCGATTCGAACGGCTCTGCTGCGGGCGATTCGCCTTCAAGCTCTGCCGGCAATACGGACAGCGACGCTTCTGGTTCGACCGGCGCTGACACCTCTAACTCATCTACCGGCTCGAGCGATTCGTCCGTTGACACCGGCTCTAACAACGGCTCTGGCTCTGACGCAACCCCTGATTCCGATGCTTCCAAGGACGACTCGAATAAGGCGCCGGACGCTCCCGTTGCTTCGCCGGACAAGAAGCCTTCTTTCTCCGAGCAGCTTGGTTCTACGCTGGGTTCTTCGCTGATGGCTGGCGTCAATAACGGCTCGGCCCAGAACAAGGACAACTCTGATCAGGCTTCCACGGAAAAGACCGAAGCCGCAAAGGGCGACTCCAAGGATAAGGCTTCCGAGAAGGTTGAATCCGATAAGGGTTCTAGCTCTGATGAGAAGGACGACAAGTCCGCTCAGAAGAAGGACGAGGACAAGAAGTCTGAATCTGAGGAGAAGGACAAGAACAAGGACAAGACCGAGGACGGAAAGCAGCAGGGCGAGGACAGCAGTAAGGGCAACACCGACAACCAGAACCAAGAGCAAAATGACTCCAAAACGGTGACCACTACGACCACGACGACCACCACAACCAAGTCATCTGACGGCAATATGCCCAAGACGGGCGATCTGATTGTGATGGCGAGCCTTGCCAGCGCGAGCTTGGCCACGCTGGGCGCTACGTCTATCGTAAGTGGTAAGCATAAGCTCGATCAGCAGAAGAAGGCTTCTGGGGAGGACGACTCGGGGGAGTAGGCTCTCAGTTGCCAGATAACTAAATAGTCGGGACGGGGTCCGGTGCGAATGTATCGGGCCCCGTTTTGTTGTGCAACGATTAATTGTGCCCCCTCACACCTCTTGTTACTACCGTTGCCCGATATGTTTGCGCGGCGACATCGGTACATGCGATGCGGTCATTACAATTGGCATCGTGCTGCGATTTAGGGGGAACGTTTTGGTGTCTGAACAGGCAAATGTTGATTGTGCTGCTGGCTTTGGCGTGCGTTTGATCGGCTGTGCCGACGATGCGGCTTTGCCCATTGGCATGCACGACTATGCGGAGGCTCTTGGTTGCTGCACGCTGGTCGACAAGACCATGTTTATTGCCGATGTGTTGGACTGCGACGCGTCCGTTGTGGTGTGCTGTCGACCCGAGGGTTTTGGCAAAAGCATGAACTTGTCGACGCTCAGGGCTTTTCTGGAGCGTCCAGCGGTTGGTCGCGCTGATCAGCGTTTGTTTGCCAATGCTCAGATTTGGGATGCAGACGGTGGGCGCTATCGGGATGAATATGCTTGCTATCCGGTGATATCGCTGGACTTTTCTGGCGCTGCGAGGCGTGGTGCCGCTATTGCCGACGTCGTGCGCGATGCCCTTTCGGGCGAGTGCGCTCGCTTGTTGGCGCTCTTGGAGGCTCCTGATTTAGCTCGAGATAAGGTGCGTCACATCGAACGTGTTGCGCGTGGCGTGGCGAGCGCGGACGAGGTTGACTCGGTGCTCGGTGTGCTCATTGAGCTGCTGGAGATGGCCTGCGATGAGCAGGTTGTATTGCTCGTTGATGGGTACGATGCGGCGCGGTCTCGCCGTGCGAGCGCGAGGGACGCTTCCGACGCCGATCCGGCAGGTCTATTCGATCGCGTGCTGTTCGACGCCATTGCCACTGCGCGCGATTCGTTGCGGCTGACGTGTCTGATGGGGGAGTGTCCCGGTCCTGCCGAAGCGGCGCTTTCTTCGCGCAGTTGTTCGTATTGTCTGTCGACGCCGCTTTCGACGTGGTGTGACCGTTGGTTCGGCTTTTCGGATGCCGAGGTCCAGGCTCTGTTGAATCATGCTGGGCGCGAGGAATACCTTGATGATGCGCGTGAATGGCTCGAGGGATATCGGTTTGGTAGGGCCTATTGCTCGAGTCCAGCGCGTGTGATCGGTTTTCTGGACCGAGGTTGCACGGCGCCTGTGCGCGCCGATCTGTATGGGTATGCGGATTGCCTGAGTAGGGTAGTTGCCGGGTGGAATCTCGACCGCCTTTCGGTCTTGTTTGATTTGCTCGAGGCCCATGGGTGTGCTGAGGTCCCGCTTTGTTTGGGCACTGCAGAGCCAGATGTCTCGCCTGACGATGGCATGTGGACAGCGCTGTATCTGTCCGGTTTTCTCACGACGGATATGACTGAGGAGCCAGAGCATGGCGATCGGCTCCGTGCTTTGCGATTGCCCAATAACGAGCTTCGCCAGGCCTTGCGTCTAGTGATTGTTGAGTGGTTTGAGTGCGCTGCCGAAGACATTCGAGACGTCGATGCGTTTCGCGACGGGCTGTGCCGTGGGAACGAGGATACCGTGAGGCGGGCGCTAAGTCGCATCCTGGGGGATGCGGGAATCGGTGAGACCGACCCAGATACGCCGCTGCCATATCATCTGCTCTTGCAGGGGCTCTGCTTTGGCTTGCCGGGCTATGCCAATCCTGCCTCGAGGCGAAAGTGTGGCGCGAGTCGCTGGGACATCCAGGTTTTCCCTACGGGCACTGTGCTCGACGTAGCAGACACGATTGGCATGCTGGACGAGCGCCCGCTTATAACGATCAATATGATGTATGACCCCGATGTGGATGCGCTGGGGTTGGAATTGCTGGCCGTGCAGTCGCTACTCGACATAGAGCGCGACGGCATCGACGATATCCGTGTGCCGCGCCCCGGCGTGGGTCGCATGCGCTGGGGGTTCGGTTTTGATGGGCGGCGTGCGTCCGTGGTGTGCCAACGTCTGTAGCGGCGGGCGAAAGCCCTTTACTGTTCCGCGTCCTTCATGGGCGGCATGGGCTTCCAGTTGGGATCCTTGATGATCTTGCGGGCGTCTTTCATGCCACGGCGCAGCGCCGGAATACCGGTCTTAAAGCACTTGTCAACGGCGGCCAGGCGAATGAACTCCTTGCAGAAGGTCGCGGCGTTGCCCAGACGGAACAGCATGGGGTGATAGTCGCCATAGATCTGCATGTAGCGGGCCAGATAACCGCGGTTGCGCATGATGTAGTAGCGGTTGGTGTCGCTCGTGGAGTTGAGCTGGCGCTTGCCGGCGATATCCCAGTTGGAGACGGCGCGGGCGCGCTTGAGCACCACGTCGGCGACCACGGCGGCGGGGAAGTGCTGGCTGGCTACGTAGCCGTAGCAGGCATCGTCGCCGTAGATAAAGAAGCGCGCGTCGGGCAGGCCAATCTTGTCGACCACGCGGCGCGAGAACATGCCGCCCTCAAAGCACAGCTGGTTCATGGCGCGATAACCCTCTGGACCCAAGTCCCACTTGGCGACTGGGTTGGGAATGCCGAGCGAAAGGATGAGTTGGTATTGCCAAAAGAAGGCGCCGCCGTCAAAGTCTAGGCGCGAACCCTGGATGACATCGTAGCGGTCGGTCCACTTGGCAAGACGCTCGATGCCTTCGGGGATGACGAGCACGTCGTCGTCCATCACCCAGAACCACTGGGCGCCCAGGTCGTAGGCGCATTTAGTGCCGGCGGAGAAGCCGCCCGCACCGCCGCCGTTTTTGAGCTGCGGGGCGTAGATGACACGGTCGGTGCCGCCCTGCGCGTCAGGCTGCTCGGTGTCGATGCCCCACAGGTTGGCCAGGCGCTCGTTGAATGCGGTGCACATGGCCTCGGTCTCGCGCGAATTCTCGTTATCGACAATCACGATGCGCCAGGGCGTTGCCGTGAGCTCGGTCATGGAGTCGAACAAATTTGCCAGGAGTTCCTGGCGCTTGTACGTAACGACGACGATGGCGAGCTTATCGATGGGGGCGGGAAGGGTTGAAGGCATGGGGCAATATATCCTTTCACGCGCGGCGGGCGAGTGCTGCGCGGAAGCTATCGAATACGTCCTTGGGACGGTCCTATTGTAAAGGCTCGGCGCACCTTGGCGGCAAGCTTTGAATAAAACGCAGGAACCTGCCATGGGCCCGCCGCATGACGTGGGGCTGCTTTGCCCGCAAGAGGCTCCATAGATTATATAAACGCCCGCTGGCGCGCTGGCCCTTTGATACCATGAAACGACAGGTATTTCCTAAGGAGCACATTTGTCTACTAACGCCTCTGGCAGCCCTGTTCTGTCGCTGCTTATTCCCATTTACAATGTTCAGCGCTACCTGCGCGAGTGCCTCGATTCCGCCCTGGCGCAGACGCTCAAGGATATTGAGATCATCTGCATTAACGACGGGTCGACCGACAACTCGCCGGCGATAATCCGCGAGTATATGGAGCGCGATGGGCGCGTCAAGATGATCGACAAGGCCAACAGCGGCTACGGCGACTCGATGAACCACGGTCTGGAGATGGCGCGTGGCAAGTACGTTGGTATCTTGGAGTCCGATGACTTTATGGCGCCCGACGCACTCGAAAAGCTTGTCTCGGCCGCCGATAGCAATAATGCCGACTTTGCGAAGGCGAACTTTGATTTCTACTGGTCTAAGCCCGAGGAGCGCCGTTCGCTGCACGAGATGTTTAAAGCCAAGGACTGTGGCAAGCCAGTGCACCCGAGCGATACGACGCAGTTCTTTAAGCAAAAGCCGTCGATTTGGTCGGCCGTGTACCGTCGCGATTTTCTTGAGCGCAACGGCATTACGTTCCTGCCGACTCCGGGGGCATCCTTTCAGGACACGTCATTCGCCTTTAAGGTGATCGCGTGCGCCGATAAGGCTATTTACCTGCACGATGCCGTGTTGTCGTATCGCCAGGACAACGAGAATTCCTCGGTCAATTCTTCAGCTAAGGTCTTTTGCGTCAATACCGAGTATGCCGAGATTGAGCGTTGGATTCGAGAGGATTATGCCCGCGACCACGCAAGCGGCGATGTCGCGCGCATGCTCAAGTTCAACCAGCTCATTAAGTACGATTCATACATGTGGAACTACGTGCGCCTGGCGCCTAAGTTCTATAAGGAGTTCCTGGTTCAGATGGCTAAGGAATTTCAGGCGGCCTTGGACGCGGGGGAGTTTTTGCTTGACGACCTCAAACCGTGGAAGCGCGCAAATCTCGCTGCCATCCTCAAAGATCCCGAGGGCTGGGTTGACGAGCATCCGAGTTTTGCGACGGATGGTGCCTTGGGGCGTGCTAAGTATTACGCCTCGGTTGGAGGCCCAGGCGTGGTCGCCGCCTTCCTCATCGAATCGCTGAGGGGGTAGGTCGGCATGGGAGAGGCCTCGTGTCCTAAAGTTACCATTGTCGTCCCCGTTTACAACTCTGCACGCTCCATTCAGCGATGCCTCGATTCGCTGTTGGTCCAGTCTGAGTGTTCGATTCAGGTTGTCTGCGTCAACGACGGTTCGACTGATGATTCGTTGAACGTGTTGCGCCAGATCGCGCAGGCCGACGATCGCGTACTGGTGATTGACCAGGAAAACGCGGGTGTCTCGTGTGCTCGAAATGCCGGTATCGATGTCGCCGAGGGCGAGACCGTCTTTTTTGTGGACGCCGACGATTACATCGATGCCCAGACGGTCGAGCGCGTGCTGCATGCCATGGAGTCTGCGGATGCCGAGGCCGCCGTTTTTGGCGGCGTCTGTGAACCTGCCGATGCTGCCCCCAAACGCGTCCAGCAACTCATGAGCCCCAAAGCTGGTACCTTCGGCGCCCGCGATCCTCAACTGCTGTTCCATTCGAATGCGCAGCCCTATGCCTGCCGTGCGGCTTTTTCGCGCGAGCTGCTCAATCGCGAAGGCATTCGCTTCGCCCCCGGTTTGGCTTTGGGCGAGGACGTCGTCTTCCAATTTGCGGCTTATGCGCTTGCCCGCAGGACCGTCGTCATGCCTGACAAGTTCTACCACTACGTGATGGAGAGCGAATCGGCGACGCACGAGTTCAACAGTGCCGAGGCTCGTGCCAAAAAGCTTGACGCCCACATGAGGATGCTCGAGGAGGTCTTGGAGGACTGGGCGGCTTACGGTCTTTTGGACCTGTGTCCCGGCGAGCTGATAACTTGGTTTTTGGACCTAATTGTGTTCGACCTGGCGCGCTTGGATGCCGATGACTTCCATCGCGTGGCGGCTCGCGTCAACATGGACCTCGCGACGTTTTTGGGAACGGACTGGGCAGATATGCCTGCTAAGGGCGCCGTTCGCCGTGTTGCCCACAAGCTCGTTGCAGCGACCTCGGGCGTTTCGATGACAGATGCCACGCTGTTCTATCTTTCGACCCGCGGTCTCAAAGCCTGCCTGGAGCACTTTATCTAATTCCAAGCGCTGTCGCCCGCCGTAACTCGGCTGCTAAAATAACCCTGTTACACGCTATTCAACAGGAGGTTCTCTTGCAGAACTCTGATATCCCTAAAGTTTCGCTGCTTGTGCCCATTTGCAATGTCGAACGCTACCTGCGCGAGTGCCTTGATTCCGCCGTGGCGCAGACGCTTAAGGACATCGAGATCATCTGTATCAACGACGGCTCCACCGATAGCTCGCCAGATATCATCTGCGAGTACATGGAGCGCGACCCCCGTGTAAAGATGATCGACAAAGCCAACAGCGGCTACGGCGACTCGATGAACCGCGGCCTGGAGATGGCGCGCGGTGAGTACGTGGGCATTCTTGAGTCCGACGACTTCATGTTTGAGGATTCGCTCCAAAAGCTGGTCGCCAAGGCCGATGCTGAGCATGCCGATGTGGTAAAGGGCGACTTTTACCTGTATTGGTCCACGCCCAGCGAACGCCGTGAACTGTTTGGGATTATCGACGAGCATATGACGGGCGCCGCGTATCGCCCCGTCGATCGCCCGGGCATCTTCTACCGCAAACCTTCCATTTGGTCGGCTATCTATCGGCGCGAGTTCCTCAACGACAATCAGATTCGGTTCCTCCCCACGCCGGGTGCCTCGTATCAGGACGCAGGCTTTAACTTTAAGGTTTGGGCTTGCGCCGAGCGTGCCGCGTTTATTACGGACCCCATTTTGTGCTATCGCCAGGATAACGAGAAGAGTTCCGTTAATTCGCCCAACAAGGTGTTTTGCGTGTGCGACGAATATGCCGAGATGCAACGTTTTTTGGACGAGCGTCCCGAGCTCAAGGTTCAGCTCCAGGGCATTTTAATGCGCATGAAGGTCGATACGTATCGTTGGAATGATGAGCGTCTGGTCGATGAATTGCGTGAGCAGTTTTGGAAGAAAGCCTCGTCCGATCTCAAGGCCGATTGGGATGCCGGTCGCTTTGACCTGTCGCTGTTTGATCCGCGTGGCGAGACCGACTTGCGCCTGATGGTCAAGTCGCCCCGCGCCTATATCGATTCGCGCTTTGACTTTAAGAAGCCCGGCAAGCTCAATACGTTTAAGCACTACTTTAAGATTGGCGGCCTGCCGCTGGTCTGGCGCGTGCTGACGTATCAGCGCACCTACGGCGACAACCCGCACCCTGATGACGTTCCGGCCGCACTGTAGGAGCGAGTGATTATGGTTACCCCCAAGATTTCCGTTGTCGTTCCCATCTATAAAGTGGAGGAGTGCCTGGCCTGGTGCCTGGACTCCCTGCTTGCGCAGGATATGCTCGATTGGGAGGGCGTGCTGGTCAACGATGGCTCACCGGATGGCTCGCGCGATATTGCGGCCGCTTATTGCGAAAAGGATGCGCGCTTTACGCTGGTCGATAAGGAGAACGGTGGCCTGTCGAGTGCACGTAATGCAGGCATCGCTGCGTCCACGGCGCCTATCGTCACGTTTTTGGATTCCGACGACCGGTTTACGCCCGATGCATGCCGCGTGATCGTCGATGCCTTTGAGTGCGAGGACTGCGACGTTTTGACCTTTGGCGCGAACCCGTATCCGCTGGAGGCGGGGTATCCGTGGCTTAACTATGTGCTGAGCCCACGCGATGTGTCATTTGCGGGCTATAGCACCGACCTGCTGTTTAAGGAGGCATCTCGCCCCTTTGCATGGCGCACCGCCTGCAAGCGTGAGTTTTTGCTGGGCAACGGGATCGTGTTCGACGAAACCGTTAAGTATGGCGAAGACCAGGTCTTCGATTTTGCCGTGTACGGTCGTTCGCACAAGACCGCGCTTATCTCGAACAAGCTGTATGACTACCGCGTGGCGCGCAAGGGCTCGCTCATGGACACCATGCGCTATGACGACGAGACGCGCCTGCTGGAGCACGTGAAGATTTACTCCGCGGTGCTGGCTGACTGGCAGCGCGACGGTCTTGATGTCCAACATGCCGATGACCTGGCATATTTCCTCTGCGATCTGGTGCTGTACGATGCGCTCAGGTTGCTGGGCTCGGACTGCGGCAAGGTGTTTGCTGCCGTCGCCGCGGCCCTTTCCGGTTCTGCCGTGGGCAGCGATGCTGCGCTCGCACAATGCGCTCCTTCTGTTGCTGCTATGGTGCGTGCAGCGCTTACCAGCAAGACCCCCAATGCCCGTGAGTGCAAAAAGCTCATGTTCGATTACGACGTCTTGAGGTTTGGGCGCTTGGGCGCCTGCAAACGCATGGCAGCGAACGCCCTGGGAAAGCGAGAAGTGTAGATGAGTATCAAGCGTTTGGCACTTTGCCGCAGCCAGGGCCGTCTTTTTGTGCTGCTTCGTTTTGCCGGTCAGGATGTCGCCGCGCTTATTGAGCGGGAGGGTTCTCAAGCGTTTGCCCATGCGACGACGAGCGGCTCTTGTGTGCCGTCGCTGGTGCTCCCGGTCGATCACGGCCGCGTGCTGGCGCTTTGCCCTTCCGTTTCCGATTACGAGCGCGAGCTCGCCGTCTTGGTGCTTCCGTTTTTGGATGGCTCGTCGATGAATGTCGTTTTTGCATCCGGTGGCCAAAGGTTGGGCTCCATTCGCCTCGATAGCCGCGTGGCCAAGCTGGAATCCAAGATTAACTACAAAGCAAAGCCTGCGCTGTGCGCACTTATCCGCGATGCGCAGCGTGGTGAACACTGCGGTCGCTACGAGATCGATGCCATTCGCTATTTGCCGGCAGACGCCGGCGCGGTGTGGCGCTATGAGGTTACGTGGGCGGGAGATCCTCAGTGCGCCCCTGAGATCCAGATCTTCGATACGCATATGAATGCGATCGATGCCACCGTGCATGTGTTTGAGTCGCAGGTCGATGTGCCGCAGCAGGACGGATGCCGCGTCAATAAAACGTATCTGAGTGTTGAGATGCCCCAGGATATACGTGATTTTGTCGCGATTGCAATCGACCCCGCGGGGCAGATCCAGAGCGGTTTTTGCGCCATGGATGGTCGCCTGTACAACGGCATGGTCGACGACAGCTGGAACCGCATGAAGGATGCACGCGCTGACGACGCAGCTTATCGACGTTGGTTTGAGCAGCATCGCGCAAAGCCGGGCGATCTGGCGTGCCAGCGTGTCGCTTCGGCGGCCTTTGCCTATAGGCCGCTCGTGAGCATTGTGGTGCCGTGCTACAAGACCGATCGGGTCTACCTGCGCGAGCTGCTGGACTCGGTGCTAGCCCAGAGCTATGACAACTGGGAATTGCTGCTTATGGACGCCTCGCCCGAATGGGATGCGGTGGCCAATCTTGCGGCAAGTGCCAACGACGAGCGCGTTCGTCGCATTGGGCTGCCCGGCAACGGCGGCATTGTGGTCAACACCAACGCAGGTATTGAGCAAGCGATGGGCGACTACATCGCGTTCTTGGACCATGACGACATTCTGGAACCGGACGCGTTATTCCAGTATGTTTCCGCGCTGAATAAGGCGGCCGAGGGCGAGCGTCCCCAGGTCCTGTTCTGCGACGAGGACATGTTCCAGAAAGCAGGGGAGTGGGGCCAGCCGGTCTTTAAGACCAAGCTTAACGTCGACCTGCTCTATAGCCATAACTGCGTGACGCATTTCCTGATGGTGGAGAAGGCGCTCATCGATTGCATTGGCATATCGCCGGAAGACGTCGCGGGCGCCCAGGATTATGACCTGACGCTTCGCTGCCTTGCAGCGGGTGCGCGCTTTGAGCATATTGCGCACATGTTGTATCACTGGCGCGTGCATCCGGGGTCGACCGCCGATGGCTCTGCCGATAGCAAGCCGTATGCTATTGAAGCCGGGCGCCTTGCGCTGCAGCGTCACTTTAACGAGCTGGGCATTTGCGGAACGGTTGAGGATACCGAGACGCCGTTTGTCTATCGCATGCGCTATGAGCTGCCGGAGTCTGCGCCGCTGGTGAGCATTGTGATTCCCACCAAGGACCACGTTGAGACGCTCGATGCCTGTGTGATGTCGATTGCCCAGAAGGCCACGTATGCCAACTATGAGATCGTCTTGGTGGAGAACAACAGCGAAGCCCCGGATACGTTTGCGTATTACGAAACCCTGCCGGAACGCGTGGCTTCAGCATCAGAAGGCAAGGGCATCGCGCGCGTTGTGTACTGGCCGGGCGAGTTCAATTACTCTCAGATCATCAATTTTGGTGTGAAGCACGCCAAGGGCGACTACCTGCTGCTGCTCAACAACGATACCGAGGTCATAAGCTCCGATTTTATCGAAGAGATGATGGGTTATCTGCAACGTCCCGATGCGGGTGTGGTGGGTGCCAAGCTCTATTTTGCCGACCATCTGGTGCAGCACGCTGGCATTTTGGTTGGCGTGCGTGGCGCACTTGCCCATGCCAACCAGGATTTCTCGGCAAAGCGCGAGGGCTACTATAAGCGCGCCGTTCGCCCGAGCAACTTTAGCGCCGTAACGGGCGCCTGCCAGATGGTCCGACGCGACGTTTTTGAGCAAGTCGGAGGCTATACCGAGGAATTCGCTGTTGGCTTTAACGACGCAGACTTTTGCCTGCGCGTGTGGGAGGCGGGCTACCGCACCATCTTTACGCCCTATGCCGAGCTGTACCACTACGAGTTCACCTCGCGCGGCAGGGAAGAGGCCAACGAGGAAAAGCTGCGCCGCTGGAAACGTGAACAGGCACTGTTCATTCAGCGCTGGCCGGAGTTCTTCTTGACGGGCGATCCGTGGTTGGGGCCGAACTTATCCGCTGAGGGCGAGTATTTCTCGATCTAGCGCGGAGTGATTCCGAGTTTGGGTAGCGATTCAGCAATCGTGTTGAGCTCATGTTGCTGTAGGTAGGCGGGATTGAGAGCTTCTTTTCTATAGGCTAGGTAGCTGTCTCTGGTCAGTTCCCTTAGCTGTTTAGTAAAGAACTGTTCCCAACTGAAGAACTTCTCGCAGTCGATGAAATCGGCAGGATGAAGGAGCATGTCTTGCGTTTCGACATCGTTGAAGAGTCCCGATCTCAGCACAAGCCATTCAAACGATTCCGGCAAAAAGAGCTCGATCTCCTTAAATCTTCTGAGCGAATAGACATAGGGCATCTCGGGCCCAAAAGCGGCCCCATCTGCAATTACGAGCAATTTTTGGGCTGGGGAGCTCAGAGCGGTTTCGTATATGTTTGATTTGCCACCGGCACTTACGCAGCGAATTTTACTTTTGGCGCACAGGACTTTAAAGAACTCATAGCCGGCATTGCTGTCTTCGACGATGACTTCTTCTGGCCGATCTCCATCGTAGAGCTCGTCTCCGTAAATGCGGTAGATAGAAGTGTACGTGCGTGTGTAGACAGGATATTTTGTTGTGGCCCTGTTGGTGTTTTTGAGGCCATAGATCTCATCCACGCTATAGGGGAGCTGGGGCAATTCGTCCCTCGCGACGATGACGTAGTAGTTGGAACTGTGTCGAGCTGCATGCTGGAATGCATGGCTCCTTACGAATTTTTGCGTATCGTCCACAAACACGATGCTGTTATCGATGCGGCCGAGTTGCGCTTCCCAATCTTTGCCGCCGATGACGCGGCAGGGGGCTGCGCAATTAACGATAATCCCGCTTTGGGCTCCCAGGTTTTCGTATGCACGGAGGCTGTCTAACAGGGTGGTTTTGCCTGTTGCGCTTTTGCCTTGGATGATGGTGAGGTTTCGGCGAATGGTGAGTTTGACCTGAACTTTATTGGTCCTTACGGTCAGCTGGTATTCCCCTCTCATGCTCGAGCCTCCCTCAGACATTTTGCCGAGATAAGGACAAGCTCATCCATGGTATGAACAATCTGTCCGGAATTGATGACACGGGCTGTAAAACGCGCTTTGCCAAAATCCATCATATGGTAGAGGTTGATGGTGATGTCATGTTTGGAGGCGATGCGCAAGATCCAATAGGCGCAATTATCTCCGCAGGTTGAGGCGTTGTAGAGGTTTTGAGGCATAAAGAGCATCAGTAGAAGTGTTTTGGTGCCCGTTGATAGTTTCTCTGGCGGAATAACGCCAAGCACCTTGGTGTCAATTGCGTTTGCGCCAAGAACAGTGCCACTATCAATAGATTTGATAATGCGCTGTGACAGGGGATCTTGCAGCCAAGAGGGAGAATAGCTGTAATCAAAGAATGTTGACGTGTCATAAATCACATCGTCTCTGTCGCCGTAGTGAATGCTGAGCATTGTTCCTCCATGGTTGCCTGTTGCGACTACTTTACCATGTTGGGGTCGATTTCCCTCAAGCAGTGGGTAATGGGTCAATCAACATGTCTGTTAGAACGAACCGATGACTTTTACGGGTGTAACAGCTTTCTATCCTGCGGTAATTGCCTGTCTCGATATGTTGGATTTAGCGGGTCGAAACAAACGATATTCCGCGATAAGCTTATACATGTTTATATAAACCGATAATTCTCGATATAACTTACGATAGGAATATAAAGATGCGATTTGACATGAAACGACAGATTGAAATGCTTGAGACTCTTAAGAAGCCTTTCGTACGGGAGTATTTTTGCTAATGTCGAGAAATGCATTGGGATGTTGATTACAAAGCTGTAGCTGGAGGTAGACATGGCAATACTTCGAACTTCATGGCTAAACGAGCCCCTGCCGCAACAGGTTCTGGAAGACTCTAATTGGATGCGTGTAGTTCATTTTTTCCTGATTGAGTCTCCCTGCCCTGGTCAGAGTAATCGTAATAATAATGAGATTGATAAATGGGCGCCCGCCCCTTGGGTAGGGATTCGAAGCTTAAAGACTTCTCTAAATCAAGCTATATTTAGTCGCAGGGATGTCGATGTGATGCTTGCGGTAAGAAGCAAGAAAGAATTAGAGGGCACCTGCA
Source organism: uncultured Collinsella sp. (assembly GCA_900541015.1). GTDB lineage: Bacteria > Actinomycetota > Coriobacteriia > Coriobacteriales > Coriobacteriaceae > Collinsella. The sequence continues at coordinate 71,016 of UQIB01000003.1, forward strand.
AAAAGCTAAACTTAGATGAGTATTTTTACGAAAATGTTGATGATCAGCGCATGGCGTTTGTGAAAGTTAATTCGAAGGGCAATACGAGCAAATACATGAGTTTGTTTTATCACATAAGAAATGCTCTCGCGCATGGTCGTTTTGCATTTAAAACCGACACATTAGAGCGTTTTGTGTTTATTTTTGAGGATGGAACCGTTACATCCGATGGTAAGGAATTTGATTTGACAGCGCGAGGCGTCATTAGGCTTAATTCATTGGTCTTGGCGATTAATACCATACAAAAGGGACCTGGAAAAACGGTTGATATCGAAGAGAAAATCCTCGCAGCAATTAGCGATGGCATTAATACAAAGCCAAAAATTAAAGATGAACTTGGTATTACGGATAAGGACTGGTCTACATATAGTCAAGTACTTAAAAAAGAAGGAAAAATAGAATGCAGCCAGCACAAATGGTCAATTTGCAGTGGGGGCTAAACTGCCAATGGGTCGAACCCGTCGCCCCCTCCGCGGCCATTTCCCGGAGCGTCGCATCTATAATCTCCTGTAGGTCATCTTGTCTCTTGTTCACCTCAATGGCTCTCCTAACGTCGGTGTTGGCACCAACGGCGTAGCGGCGGCGGGGAGGCACGGCGGCCATCGTTCGGTGACCGGGATTGGTCAAAATCGTTTGACTATTAGTGGCTAGATCGCCCGGCGCTAATAGCGCATGCTAACCTCAAGTCCCGACCATCCCGCAGTCCAACTTTCTATTCGTAGCCCCACCAGAGTCAAACTTCTCAGAGAGAGGTTATTCAGGCGCCACAGAGAGGCTTCGTGCAGTTTGCCCTGCCGGACCTAGATGTCTATCTGCGAGAGAATGCCGAGGAGATTCTCGAACGGTTCTAGGTCAAGGTATTATTAGGTTTTGTTTTTACTTGGTGGCATTTTGGTAAAAATACGAGATTCCCGTATCGAATTTCTTCGCATTGTCCTTATGTGGACGGTAATGGCTCATCATTTTGTTGTTCACAACGCTGATTCTGTTTCCGTATTTCCTGGTTCGTTTACTAGGTTTTTCTACAATATCTTTTTCTATCCAATTGGAAGAACTACGGTCGGCTGCTTTGTTGCCATAACAATCTGGTTTGTTGCGGGGAAAGCCGGATACTCCATTAAACAAGCTGTTAAACAGATAGCTTCAATCGAAGGCACGGTTCTCTTTTATAGTATTGCGCTGGGTTTTTTCTTCATGCTTCGCGGTGATATTCAAGTAAGCCCAACCAATTTGATAGATATTTTTGCACCAACTCTTACTGGTTCTAGTTGGTGGTTTGTGACCGTCTATGCTTGGCTTGTATTTTTGCTGCCCTTTATAATTCCGGCTTTGCATGCGTTGGGCAAGAAACTACATCTGTATCTAATAGTCTTTCTGGTCTCTGTCTTTGGATTCCTGCGCTATGTGCCGCTCTTTTGGATTCCCATCGACGGGCTACTAGTGGATTTTATTATAATTTGTGTTCTTGTTTGCTATATTCGCTGGTTTGTAGATTTGTCAACAGTGGATATACGGCGCTTGGTTGCTTGCTGCATTGCTTCCTTTGCTGGAGTTGCAATCTCGTTTTATGGTCAATTTCATTTTGATGGCTTGCTGGGCTCGACCTTTGCGAATTTGTATAACGGTTTTTTCGGTTCGCCGGCGTCTATTTTTTCGTTAGTTATAGCAATCTCGGTCTTGTTGATTGAATTAAAAATGCCGCATTTTTCCTCCCGTTTCGTTAACGCTATCGCAAAACTTTGTTTTGCTACTTACCTTATTTCTGACTATGGGCCCATTCAAAGTTGGCTTTGGAGCTCGCTGTTTCCCTTTACGCGTGTAGGCGTTGGGCTGGGAATATTGCAGGTACTTCTTGTTCCAACGGTTGTGTTCGCGACCTGCTTAATGCTGGAAGGTCTCAGGAAGCTCTTGGTTGGTTTCTTCATGCGTCTTGTCGGTCCTTGCGATTTGTTAAATAAAGCTTTGTCGTAGAACCAAGATTTTTGACATTTTCTTCCGCATACGTGATTTGACGACGATCCCTCTACGCAGGTGATGGAACGATTGAGATTCCGAACCAGCGTTCTCTGGTTGTAGCGGATTGGCCGACAACCATCTTGGAAAGCGCGTCGTGGGCACGCAAGGCCTGTTATAGGCATGGTAACGCCCACGGTTGTTGCAACTAAGACGACTATCACCGAGACTGCTATTAAGAAGCCGATCGAGCCGAAGGCTGACGTGGTAACCGTTGCGAAGTTTTCTGAGACCGTCGATGATGATTCGGTTGGCATGCCTCTGGTGCTGGTGTTGTTGGAGGCGTTATTAATTGCTGTAGAGGCTTCGGTTTAAATCAAGGAATCGAACCGGTTTCCACACCAATAGAATGCGCTGGCCGCATATTACGTATCGATATGGGCATGGTATTGCGTTTTTTAATTTGCGGCCACAAAGATGCCTTTTGCAAAGCGTGAGGGCTATCTTGCCCGTGCTGTGCGCCCGGGCAATTTCAGCGCCGTGACGGGCGCCTGCCAGATGGTCCAACGCGACGTATTTGAGCAGTTCGGAGGCTATAACGAGGAATTCGCCGTCGGTTATAACGACGCAGACTTTTGCCTGCGTGCGTGGGAGGCGGGCTACCGCACCATCTTTACGCCCTATGCTGAGCTGTACCACTACGAGTTCACCTCGCGCGGCAGGGAAGAGGCCAACGAAGAAAAGATGTGTCGCCGGAAGCGTAAGCAAGTACTGTTCATGCAGCGCTGGCCAGAGTTCTTCCTTGATGGCGACCCTTGGCTGGGGCCAAATTTGTCCTTTGACAGTGAGTGCTTCTCGCTTTAGAGCTAAGTTTGCTGTATTTCGCGGCCGCGTGCTTAAACGAATTACGACGAATTGCCTGCTTCAGGAAAATTTCGTGTCACTGGTGCTTGTGTCGTTTGGGGCGCTGCTTATTGATTTAAAAATTTATGGTTTAACGCTGCGTCAATGGAAGAACGAAAAAGGCCATTGAGTACGCTTGCCTTCTTTTAATAGGAGCAGGTTACCATATACTTTTATAACAATTCGCTTGTATAACTGGACTTCCGATTCGGAAGAGATTGTAAGATAATTTAACCTTGGTATCATTATTTGTGATGGGGGATACGATATGAAAAAGGCATTGCGTGCCTCAACAGCGCTTTCTTTAGCTGCTCTCTTGACGATTTCACCCGTGATGAGTCCTGTAGCCGCTGCTTATGCTGCGAATAGCGTACAATCAGTGAATATTACATCAGATTCGGCGTCCGCAGACGGTAGTGTGGCTTCACGTGACGAGGGCGCTGCTGACGGAGAGATGACTGTCGAGCAGTCGTTGCCGGTGGATGTTGACGAGGCGGCTGATGAGGATTTCGGCGTGGATGCTTCTTTGGTTGAACCGCAAGCCGAATCGACTGATTCTTCTTTTCAATATATATATCTTGCCTACCCGAACCTTATCAGTGGGGCTGACCAAGTCGTCGCGTTTGCAACTCCTAATGACAGCGATACCATCGCCTCCGCAACGCTAAACTATGTGAGTGCCAACGGAGTTCAGGGAGCTGTTGACGCTTCCGCGCAGGCTGATAATTCTGCTGCATTTACATTCGGCTCGAAGCTAGATCCCAATACATACTTTCTTACTTCAATAACCTATGTTCTGCAGGGCGACGATGCTGAACATAAGATTGATCTCTCTGATAGGGATTATTCTTTTGCGGTTGTTGAGAGCTCTGCCAATTCCGAGGGCACTTCCGTTTACTATGCAGACGGTGAAGGCAATGCTGTTGAGGCCCAATCCATCAAGCAGGCGTTGGAATGTGCCGATTCACCGGACGGCATTTCTACCTATGCTGCACGCTCGGCTCGAAAAAACGTTCGGGTAATTGCCCTTGATGCTGGCCATGGCGGCACTGATCCCGGCGCGCAGGGAAATGGAAAGAGTGAGGCGGATCTGACTTGGAAGATTGTTGCTGCTTGCAAGAATAAGCTTGAGGCGTATGGTTTTAAAGTCGTTCTTGCGCGCGAGCAAAGCGGTGGCTACTCCGGAAATGATTACCTTTATCGTGTCCAACGATGCGTGAGTCAAGGTGCACAGGCCTTTGTTAGCTTCCACATTAATTCCGGTTCGCCTGTTGCCCATGGCGCTGAGGTATATGCCCCCACTTCCAATGAATATGATTACACGCAAGTTTCCGTCGAGCTCGCGAATAAAGTTATGAACAACCTCGCTTCTATGGGGCTCAGCTATCGCGGTGTATTCCAGATGGAAGTTGGAGATGAGTTTGCGGTCATCCGTTGTGCCCGCGAACAAGGTATTCCCGGCATCCTAATCGAGCATGGCTTTATTTCTAATGCGGGGGACGTGTTGAATTATTTTAGCGATGAGGGCTGCAGGCGTCTTGGCGAAGCTGATGCCGATGCGATCATTGCGCAATTTCCTAAGTCAACTTGGCTCGATTATTCTTCCGTATTCGATGCTAATTACTATTTGTCGCATTATCCCGATGTTGCTAAAGCTACGGCTGGAAATAGTGATTTAGCTCTAGACCATTTTATTAACTATGGCATGAGTGAAGGTAGGCGCGGCTCTGCCACTTTTGACGTACAGAGTTATTTTAATGAGTATCCAGATTTAAGAGCTGCCTTTGGCTTTGATTTAGTTAAGTACTATGAGCATTACGTCACGGCTGGAAAAGCAGAAGGAAGGCATGGGACCGGATGCTCAAAGATCGAGGGATACGCTACGAATATCAATGGAGTTGATTATTCATCCGTCTATGATCCCTCATTTTATCTATCGAATAACGAAGATATTCGTAGCGCTTTTTCAAAACGAAGCCCCGCTGGCGTTGTAATGATTGACGATGCTGCCGTGCTGCGCCATTTCGTCAGCTGCGGCATGGCGGAGGGCAGGCGCGGGAACGAGTCCTTCGACGTTTACGGCTATCGAAATCGTTATACGGACCTGAGGAAGGCCTTCGGGCTGAACCTGAAGGGCTATTACATTCACTATTTATATTGCGGCATTAAGGAGGGGCGTAATGGCGCAAGTATGACTGGATATGAAGGTCTTATTATGTCGTCCGCCTATTCAACCTATCTAGATGCCGCCAATCATTTCACAAAGACCGTGGGCACTAAAGGATTCCCTTCAGCTGTTTATACGGATAGGGGAGTGTCGAACATTAGAGATTTCTGCAGAATTCTATATGAAGAAGCTCAGTCGGAAGGTGTCTCACCTGAGGTTTTATATGGACAGGTGATGAAAGAAACGGGATATCTAAAGTTTGGCAATTTGGTTCAGCCTGATCAGTGCAACTTTGGAGGCCTTGGTGCCACGGGGGCTGGTAATCCAGGCTATAGCTTCGGATCTGTTCGTGAGGGACTGCGGGCGCAGGTCCAACATCTAAAGGCGTATGGTTCAACGGATCCCTTGGTTAATCCGTGTATTGATGCTCGCTTTAAATATGTCAGTCGTGGTTGCGCTCCGAGAACCATTGATTTAAATGGTAAATGGGCTGTTCCTGGCGTTGGATATGGTGAAAGCATTGATGCAATCGCCAAAGAGGTTATTGGTTAGGCTATTTAATAAGATCTAAAACCGATTGGGTTAATTTGACTGATAATTTAAAGAAAAACATTACATGGAATACCGTAGGCTCTATTGCATACCTTGCTTGCCAGTGGTTAACGACAGTTGCTGTAGTTCGACTATCGTCGGATTTTACCTACGCCGGTGATTTATCTTTGGCAATGACAATCAGCAATCTATTTGTTCCAATCGGTTTATATAAGATTCGATCCTTTCAAGTATCCGATCTTTCATGTGAGTATTCTTCAGGGGAATACATTGGTTTTCGTCTAAGCACAATAGTGTTGGGATTTGTTTTCGTATTACCTTATGCATTCTTTACCTGCCAGCAGTCTTCCCTTCTCCCCGTGTACCTCTATTGCATATATAAGTCAATTGAAGTTATGGTTGATGTGTTCCATGGCATTGATCAAAAAGCGGGAAATATGATTTATTGTGGCATGTCGATGCTACTGAGAGGTATTTTGTCTCTTCTGGTGTTTTGTGCCGGAATGTATATCTCACATTCTCTTGTATTGAGTATTGTGCTGATGATTGCGGTGTCTCTACCCGTGATGATTGTTGATGCACGTTGGGCTTCTAATTTCGACTCGATCGTTCCTTCCTTTAGGTTCAAGGCGATGTCTGAACTGTTTTATAAGTGTCTTCCCGCTACGGTTGGGGTTTTTTGTTGCGCTGCGGTTACATCCGTTTCGCGTCAAGAACTTGCTACCGTACTGGGAGCCTCAATGTTGGGTGTTTATTCCTCGGTGTGTTCTCCCGCGGCAATCGTTCAGGCGGGTGCTGCTAATGCCTATGCCCCTTTGCTCGGCGCTTTTGCGAGCGCCAGCGAGTCGGAGGATAAAAAAACATTTAATACAATGTTGATGAAGGTCGTTCTTGGCGCCGTTGTTTTGTCCATTGTTATTCTGTTCGCTTGTTTTATCTGCGGCGACTACTTGTTGGGACTAATTTTTGGTGACCAAATTCATCAGTACTCTTTTTTGCTGTACGGTGCGGTTATTAGCTCGCTGCTTACGGCGTTTATCGGTTTCTTTTCCGACCTGACGATTGTTAAGAGAAAGATGGCTGGTAATCTTGTTGGTAATTTGGTTGCTTTAATTGTTGCCGTCCCCCTTTCTAGCTTATTGATTCAGCTATTTGGACCTAACGGAACGAGCGTTGCAATTTCGCTTGCTTATCTTGTCGGGTGTGTCGTGATGCTTCCATGCATTATTCGGAAATAGTGCATCAGGGATTCGTTAAATACTTAGATATAAAAGTGTTTGGCTGACGCTATATATCCACCTGCAATGACTTCTTCAACGTTAATTGGGGGAATTATCAATTTCGCGCAGGTATAAACGCTTTTTAATTCTAATTTATGCGCAGCAGTCGTCTTTTCGTTTAGGATAAGAAACGTATTAGTAGGTTAAGCATCGACTTACAATTTCTATAAGTTTCATTCACCTTTAGTTTATTTAATTGGAGCTTGAAATGTGCGATAGCGTTTTCAAGGACAAGACCCTCATGATCACGGGAGGCACCGGCTCGTTCGGCAACACGGTGCTCAAGCACTTCATGGACACCGATCTGGCCGAGATCCGCATCTTCTCCCGCGATGAGAAGAAGCAGGACGACATGCGCCACCGCCTGCAGGAGAGGTCCCCCGAGCTCGCCTCCAAGGTGCGCTTCTTCATCGGCGACGTCCGCAACGCCCAGTCGGTGCGCGACGCCATGCACGGCGTGGACTACATCTTCCACGCGGCGGCTCTCAAGCAGGTGCCCTCCTGCGAGTTCTTCCCCATGGAGGCCGTGCGCACCAACGTCATCGGCACGGACAACGTGCTGCACGCCGCAATCGACGAGGGCGTGGACCGCGTCGTGTGCCTGTCCACCGACAAGGCGGCCTACCCCATCAACGCCATGGGCAAGTCCAAGGCCATGATGGAGTCCATCATCTACGCCAACGCCCGCAACGGCGCCGGCCGCACCACGATCTGCTGCACCCGCTACGGCAACGTCATGTGCTCGCGCGGCTCGGTCATCCCGCTGTTCATCGACCGCATCCGCAAGGGCGAGCCGCTCACGGTCACCGACCCCAACATGACCCGCTTCCTCATGAACCTGGACGAGGCCGTGGACCTGGTGCAGTTCGCCTTCGAGCACGCCAACCCCGGCGACCTGTTCATCCAGAAGGCCCCTGCCTCCACCATCGGCGACCTCGCCGAGGCCGTGCAGGAGGTCTTCGGCCGCGTGGGCACCCAGGTCATCGGCACCCGCCACGGCGAGAAGCTCTTCGAGACCCTCATGACCCGCGAGGAGCGCCTGAGGGCCGAGGACATGGGCGGCTACTACCGCGTCGCCTGCGACTCGCGAGACCTGAACTACGACAAGTTCGTCGTCGACGGCGAGGTGGAGACCCAGGCCGACGAGTCCTACACCTCCCACAACACCGAGAGGCTCGACGTGGAGGGCACCATCGCCAAGATCAAGACCGCCGAGTACGTGCAGCTGGCGCTCGAGGGCCGCGAGCACGAGGCGGTGCAGTAGGGTGCGCGTCCTCGTCACCGGCGCCAGGGGCTTCGTAGGGAAAAACCTCTGCTACGCCCTCAAGAACATAAGGGACGGCAAGGACCGCCGCGACAAGTATCAGGGGCTGCTCCCGCTCGAGGTCATGGAGTATGACCTCGACTCGACGACCGAGGAGCTGGACGGCTACTGCTCCCGCGCCGACTTCGTCTTCAACCTGGCCGGCGTCAACCGCCCCGAGGACCAGGCGGAGTTCATGGAGGGCAACTTCGGGTTCGCCTCCACGCTGCTGGACACCCTTGAGAGCCACGTGAATAAGTGTCCCGTCATGCTCTCCAGCTCGGCGCAGGCGAGCCTGTCGGGCCGCTTCGAGGGATCGGTCTACGGCGAGTCGAAGCTCGCGGGGGAGGGCCTGTTCCGGGAGTACTCGGAGCTCACGGGGGCGCCCGTGCTCATCTACCGCTTCCCCAACCTCTACGGCAAGTGGTGCCGCCCGCGCTATAACTCAGCGGTGGCGACCTTCTGCGACGCCATCGCCAACGGCCGTCCCTACACCGTGAACGACCCCTCAGTGGAGCTCGAGCTCCTCTACATCGACGACCTGGTCGATGAGATGCTGGGCGCCCTGCTGGGTCAGGAGCACCGCTGCGGCTACGAGGGGCTGGAGCGCGTCGACGGTGATGATTTCTGCTACGTCCCCGACACCGACGTGAAGTCCCTGGGCGAGATCGTCTACCTGCTGGGCTGCTTCCGCGACAGCCGCGAGACGCTTGCCGTCCCCGACCTTTCGGAGGGGTCCTTCTCCAAGAAGCTCTGGAGCACGTTCCTGTCCTACTACGAGCCGGGGCACTTCGCCTACGGCCTCAAGCCCAATGTCGACGGCCGCGGCTCTTTCACCGAGTTCCTGCGCACGCCGGAGCGCGGGCAGGTTTCCATCAACGTTTCGAAGCCCGGCATCACCAAGGGCAACCACTGGCACATGAGCAAGTGGGAGAAGTTCCTGGTGGTGTCCGGCACCGCGAGCATCAAGCTGAGGAAGGTGGGGGAGGACACGGAGGGCAATCCGTTCCCCGTCGACGAGTACATTGTCTCGGGTTCGGACATGCGCGCCGTGGAGATGATCCCCGGCTACACGCACTCCATCACCAACCTGTCCGACACCGAGGACCTCGTGACGGTCATGTGGGCCAACGAGCCCTTCGACCCCGAGGACCCCGACACTTACTACGAGGAAGTCTAGAGGTTTTGACCAGATACGCTCATATTAATAGCGTTCCAAATGGATCCACTGGGCGCATTATGATGAAGGAGCATCTTGCTCTTATTGATCAGGGGCACGAATCGCTTGCTTGCTGGGGCAGAAGAAGGCCTGCGAACAGTGTCAGTGAATACTGTTTTGGGTCACCGACTAATTTTATACTTGACGTTGGTCTTACTCTCCTTGACGGTAAGGTAGGCTTTCATTCGGTGAGGCAAACCGACGCGTTGATTCATCGTCTTGATGAGTTCGGTCCTGACGTGGTTCACTTGCACAACCTCCATGGTTACTATTTGAATATTGATAAACTGTTTAAATGGTTGATGAGATCTGATTGTCGTGTTGTATGGACTTTGCACGACTGCTGGGCTTTTACCGGCCATTGCCCTTATTTCACCTATTCTTGCTGCAATCAATGGAAAACTGGATGTGGCGCCAAGAGGTGCCCTCAACTTATGGGATATCCTCCAACTATTAATTCTGCATCATGTAAATGGAGCTACGAGGCCAAACGTTCGATTTTCACTTCGCTGCCTTCCAATCGAATGACTATCATTACCCCTTCTAAATGGCTGGCTGGACTGGTCGCTTGTAGCTATTTATCAAAGTATCCGATTGAGGTTGTACACAATACGATTGATCTCAACGTTTTTAAGCCACGATCCAATAGTGAGGTTTTTAGCGTTAAGGAGAAATACGGCCTTGATTCGAGGAAAATTATTTTAGGGGTTGCCTCTCCATGGTCCAAGCGTAAGGGTCTTTCAGACTTTTTTGCCCTTGCGGATAAGCTTGACAAGTCCGGGTATTCTATTGTTTTGGTTGGACTGAGTGCTAAGCAGATGAGGCAACTACCTCCGGGGGTGGTTGGTATTCCGCGAACCGACTCTCAGATAGAGTTGGCCTCACTATATAGTTCTGCCTCCGTTCTATTCAATCCGACATACGAAGATAATTATCCTACGGTCAATCTTGAGGCTGAGGCTTGTGGGGTTCCGGTCGTTTGTTACGATGTCGGTGGATGCTCCGAGACCTTGCATAGGGACGATTCAAAACTTGTTGAATGTGGTGACGTGCTGTCCGCCTCATTATTGTTGGCTAAATACTAGACTCGGCTTTTAGGGAAAACTATGAATTCCAATATTTCTTTTAATAACGACGGCCGCCTGAAGCTACTCATCATCGTGGGCACCCGCCCCGAGGTCATCCGCCTGTCCGAGGTCATCAAGAAGTGCCGCCGCCACTTCGACTGCCTGCTGGCGCATACCGGGCAGAACTACGACTACACGCTCAACGGCATCTTCTTCCGCGACCTGTCGCTGGACGACCCCGACGTCTACCTGGACGCCGTGGGCGCGGACCTCGGCGAGACCGTGGGCAACATCATCGCGTCCTCCTATAAGCTGATGGTGGAGACGCGGCCTGATGCCCTCCTCATCCTGGGCGACACCAACAGCTGCCTGTCCGCCATCGCGGCCAAGAGGCTCCACATCCCCATCTTCCACATGGAGGCCGGTAACCGCTGCAAGGACGAGTGCCTGCCCGAGGAGACCAACCGCCGTATCGTCGACGTGATCTCCGACGTCAACCTGGCCTACTCCGAGCACGCGCGCCGCTACCTCAAGGACACCGGCTGCGCGCCCGAGCGCACCTACGTCACGGGCTCGCCCATGGCCGAGGTCCTGCGCGCAAATCTGGATAAGATCGAGGCCTCCGACATCCTCACCGAGCTCGGCCTGGAGCCCAAGCGCTACATGCTGCTGTCCGCCCACCGCGAGGAGAACATCGACACGGAGGCGAACTTCACGAGCCTGTTCACCGCCATCAACGCACTCGCGGAGAAATACGACATGCCGATCCTGTACTCCTGCCACCCGCGCTCCCGCAAGCGCCTGGAGGCCACCGGCTTCAAGCTGGACCCGCGCGTGCGCATGCACGAGCCCATGGGCTTCCACGACTACAACTGCCTGCAGATGAACGCCTTCGCCGTGGTCTCCGACTCCGGCACCCTGCCCGAGGAGTCCAGCTTCTTCGCGAGCGTCGGCCGCCCGTTCCCGGCGGTGTGCATCCGCACCTCCACCGAGCGCCCCGAGGCGCTGGACAAGGCCTGTTTCACGCTGGCCGGCATCTCCGAGAGGGGCCTGCTGCAGGCCGTCCACACCGCCGTCGAGCTCGACGCGGAGGGGTCGCTCCCCGAGGCGCCCGTTCCCGACTACGCCGACGAGACCGTGTCCACCAAGGTGGTCAAGATCATCCAGAGCTACACCGGCGTCGTGGACAAGATGGTGTGGAGGAAGAGCATTTAATGACTAGCTCATGTGCTGGAAAGAAAATGCTTGTTGTTACGCAGCATTTCTATCCGGAATCTTTTCGAATTAATGACTTGGTGAAGGGATTTGTTGAAGACGGAGTAAGCGTAGATGTTCTCTGTGGCATCCCTAATTATCCTTCAGGCGAATGGTCTGATGGATATGGTTATTTCGGTCACCGTCGAGACGATTATTTCGGTGCGTCCGTTTTTCGGTCTGGCGAAATCCGTCGTAAGGGTAATACTTCGATACGCATTTTCCTGAACTATATTAGCTGGCCAATTACTGCTTCTTTTAGAGCTTTGAGGCTCAATAAAAAGTATGACGTTGTATTTTGCTACAATACAAGTCCTATTTTGATGGTAATTCCTGCAAGGGTTGCTGCATGGCGAAATAAATGTCCTCTAGCAACTTATGTCTTGGATATTTGGCCCGAGAACCTTTACACAGTCTTGAATGTCCAAAGCGGTTTTCTGAGGTCTTTTGCCAAATCTTTTTGCGACAAGCAGTATGCGGCCTGCAATAAGCTGATTGCTTTGAGCGACTCTTTGGCTGATAACCTGCTTCATAGAGTCAAGCCTTTGAATTCTGATGTTTCGATAGACGTAATACCTCAACATTGCGAGGAAAGTTACGAGCAAAAGATTGTCTCATCGGAACTGAGATCGCAATTCAAAAATCAATGCGTATTCCTATTTGCTGGTTCTATAACCCCCGCCCAAGGGCTTGATACGGTTATTGAAGCGTTCTCGCGTGCAATTTCAGAGAGCCCTATCGAGATGAAGCTGTTAATTCTTGGCGATGGCATGTCTAGGGCAGAACTGCAGAAGCTCGTTTCAAGCAAGGGGCTTGATAGTTCTGTTTTGTTTTTGGGGCGCGTGGATCCCGAGATCGTGCCCATGTATTCAGATATTGCAACGGCAATGATTGCACCATTTGCTGACAATCCCGAGTTAGAGCTTACTATTCCGGCGAAAATTTCAAGTTGCATGGCGTCTTCGAAACCAATACTTGCCGTAATGCGCGGTGAAGGGGCCAATGCGGTTCGTTTTGCTAGATGCGGGTTCGTCTCCAATCCTTCAGATGTTAATGCACTTGCTAACAACATGGTTAAAATTGCTTCAATGAATAAAGACGCTATTGAAGCTTTAGGATCTAATGGCTTCAATTATTATCGTGAGCATTTCTCGAGATTGGTTTGTTTGGATAAAATTAAGCAGGTTCTATTTTCAATATAGGTCCGATGTGGATCGTTGGGGTTTTAATGGATGACATGTTGAGAGTGCTGGTAATCATTCCTGCATATAATGAGCAAGCCAATATCGTTCAGACTGTTTCATCGGTTGTTGAAGCTGGCTATGATTATGTAGTGGTGAATGATGGCTCAACCGATAAAACTCTATCTATCTGCCGTCAACATGGATTTAATGTCCTTGACCTTCCGCAAAATTTGGGCATCGGTGGTGCTGTTCAGGCCGGTCATAAATATGCGCTCAGGCATGGTTATGACATTGATGTCCAGGTTGATGGTGACGGGCAGCATGATCCTTCTTATATTGGGAACCTAATCGAGCCGGTTATTGATGGTGCCGATTTATCCATTGGTTCCAGATTTGCCGTTCCCACGGAAGGCTTTCAGTCTACTTTTTTAAGGAGAGTAGGTATCCGATGGCTTTCTGGTTGGTTGAGATTATTTACCGGAAAGACGATTAAAGATCCTACTTCTGGATTTCGCGCGTGCGGCAAAAAAGCCATAGATCTGTTCTGTAGGGACTATCCAGATGATTATCCTGAGCCTGAATCTATTGCCGCAGCATTAAAAACTGGTCTTTCAGTGGTTGAGGTTCCTGTACTTATGCGCGAGAGGCAGGGCGGAGTGTCATCAATTTCTGGCCTTTCTTCAATTTATTACATGATTAAGGTTTCGCTTGCAATTTCCATGGCCTGTTTTGTTTATAGAAAGGCGGCTCACTCATGAGTATGATAATTCGCGTGGGCGCTGGCGTAATTTTTAGTGGCCTTTTCTTTTATGTTGTTTCCTTAGTCGGTAAAGGAAAGCTACTTTTAAAGTACTCGTTACTATGGCTTTGCCTGTGCGTGGTGGCACTATTTAGCGTTTGCTTTCCGGAGTTAATTTATCGAATTTCAGATCGTATTGGGTTTATTAGCCCGTCAAATTTCGCTTTTCTTGTCGCTGTAGTACTTTTATTGATGATTTCTTTATCACTCAGTATTGCGATTAGCAGACTCGTTACGGCTTGCAAGAACTTAACCCAACGTATTGCGATTCTTGAAAATGAGAATGATGTTTTGCGAAATCAGCAGAGTTAATTAAAGACGAGGTTTAGATTAACTGTATGAATAACTATTTAGGAGCGGAAGCTCGAAACCATCGTGTTTGCAGCGGCTTGTATCGCCTTTACCATGTTGGTATTTTTGCCCTGCCGTTATCTTTTGCACTGATATATCTGTCTTTGTTTGTTAATTATATTGATGCTTTCTATGGCACGGTTGGCTTTACAATTGCCAACCCGATGTTTAATGACGATATGGCAGTTCTATTTGTTGCTGGAGTGACTATTGTATTTGTCATTTCTGTAATCAAATTGGTGGAGTATAAAAGCGAGTTTTTGTATAAACATCGATGGTTAATCGGTATGACTGTTGCGATGCTTGCCGTTGCTTTTAAAATCAGCGGCTCATCGATTGGAATGTGGAGCATTATGCTTCCCGGAAACGCTGGTACTCCGTTTTGGGGTATACCGAGGTCCCTTCGAAGTGATGAGTTCTCAGTTGGAACCCTGTTTCAACTCTCTCAATCCCATAATGGCTATGCTCCAATTTCGGAAATCCTGAGAGGAGATTTAACGGATGTCCGGATGGTTTATGGCGCTTCCTGCTGGAGCATAATCACGTTATTTAGACCAGTGCTTTGGGGTTATTTGTTATTTGGTTTTGAATTCGGTCTAGCGTTTGCTTGGTCCGCGAAACTATGTCTAATGGTTCTTGTCTCTTTTGATTGTGCCTTTCTCATTATTAAGTCAAAGCCGCTCAGCTTGCTCTTTTCATGCTTGCTTTGTTTTTCGCCACTAATTCAATGGTGGGGCACGGGCGAGGTGATTCTTTATGGCCAAGCCCTTGTCTTGTTGTTGGATAGTGCGCTCTTTACTCGAAAAAGGAATATCAGGATTATTGCGATGGTTGCTATAGCATGGCTATGTGGTTGTTACATAATGCTGATGTATCCTGCTTGGATGGTCCCATTTTTCTTCATTTTTGCCTTGATGGGTGTATTCAG
>UQIB01000004.1 GCA_900541015.1 uncultured Collinsella sp.
AAGGAAAAGGCTGAGGGCTAGAGGAGGACGGAGCTGAGGCCGAATAAATCAATTTGCGAAAGAATCTTGACGGTACCTCTCTGGTCTTCGATGGAAGCTCTACCATATAGATAATCTGCTCCCGTTGGAACGGATAGAAATACCGGGATGCAGAATACGAGCGCGAGCAGCGCCGTCAGCAACATAATTCCCCGGTTGCGCGCAAGAACTTCTAAATTAAGCCGTACATATGTGAGGCAATCACAGGTCTTCACAGCAAGCACCTCCGGTTCGCAACACACGAGTCGTCGGACCCGTTGTCCGGAAGTATCGCCTTCATCGTCAGAACTGTCTGTAGACGTGTAGGATGGATTTACAATCTTATTTGTCTACAGGCTTCTACCTGCTATTTTCTATAACATCTGCCATAAGACTAAAAACCCTATCTCTAAGTTCACGCTCCGAGTGAACTCCAAGCAAGGCATAGCCCTTGCTCTTGGCCTCTTTGACGGTTCCCCGAGCAACGTTAAGATGCGCGCAAATCTCGGTGGTTCTATTGCCATCAAAAACGCATGTCATGATATCGGCATAAAGCGGCGTGAAACCAAGCCTCAAGAAGGCCTCACGTACGGCATCGCGTCGATCACCCACCCGAACCGTATCTTTCGAACGCAAGAATAGCAGCGAATTAGCCATAAGGATAAGTACGACAAGGAACGCAGTCACGCGTAAGGCAGGCATAAGGCCGCCAACGGCCTCACCGCTCCCAACGGACTCAAAGAAAATGTACAGTCGACTTACCACATCGTGAACCCAGAACGCTGCTCCAGCACCCACAGACACCGAAGAAAGGGTGAGTTCAGGCGAAAGGCACAAGTGCATTTCAGACATCCACCGTATAGCCGCACGGCAACACAGGGCCACAAGCACTATAGCTATCGATAGGATTATCGCATCATGCTCAAAGCCGAAGCATACGAGGATTTCCTCGATGCCCATTCCAGACGCATACATAAACAGGAAGCAGACGAAGACTATCCTGCAGTTCTGATTGAACGATGAGGACCCCAGCGATTCTGAACGGTGATCATGGCCTTTTGTTGCGTCAAGATGCCACGCATCCTTTGACAAGAGAAGTCCAGCCGTCGCCTCTGGAATGCTTTTATATCCGGTTTTGGCCAAGGCGCGCGATAAATAGGTACGGGCAGTAGACGGGGAGATGTCCAAGGCAGAAGCAATCTCCTCATACGATTTTCCCTCTATCCTCATAGAGAAAACCGCGGACTCCCTTTGAGAAAAACCCGAAGCCGTAGGGATATCGGCAACTGCAGAATGTTTTCCTCCTAATTTGGCGGCCGCAGAAAAAGCGCTCGTTAAGTCGGGGAAAAATCGCGTTATGGCCCTGGCAAGGATACTGCCCAAAACGGTAACCAGAAGCAATACGATCTCTTGATGCCCACCAAAGCTCAGGAGCACAGCTCCGATGTTTATATTGCGCGAAAACAAACAATCCGTATCGAGAATAACGGCGGCATTACCAAACGCAAGAGGTTCGACGAGTAAGGCAGCAACCCCCATCTCGGCGTTAACGGAAAGGAAAGAACCGATGGAGTCCATCAACGGGACGAGAAGAAACTGAAGGCCAACAAGCAAAGCAATCAAGAGCACAACGGGGCTGTAAAGTGCGAGCTCAGGATACCCGTGGAGAGCAGAGCCATCGGCCACACGTTTCCCCTTTAATCCCGCACGTATGTTTGCGAATTCACCGCCAAGCGCCCAAGAACAGCAAGCGACAAGCAAGGGGGCTAGTAACAACAAAATGAACGCGAGCGCCGAAACCACAACATGAAATTGATGAAAGACATTAAGAGATATCGTGTACATCACAAGAAGTGCAATGTCTACGAGCATAAGTCCAAAAAGCCTTTTGCAAATACCCTGTCTCACAGGGCGAGAGATGAGGCCCACACAGAAGCCCGAAAACAGATGCAGACCGATAAGAACGGTGCCAGAAAGGCCCGTATAAATACTTGGCGCCACACAATACAGACCAGCCGCCCCTATAAACAACATAATTGAATGCCAGAGGAACGAGCGCGTCACGTTTTGCAGGGTAGCTGCCTCGGTTGCCATAAAATCAAAGCTCCTAGATAGCATTTTGGTTATTTTAACATCGTTCCCGGCGTTAAAAAAACTGTTACCCGAATTAATCAATATCCCCCCTCCACCAAAAGGCACCACGCTCATCCTCCACTTCTGGAAGCGATAACCTACCAAAAAGGGACAGGTTTATTTTGGTAGGTTTTATCTGGGCAAACGCCAACCGCCGCAAGGGAGCTGCTTTCCCTCGCGGCGGTTTTCTAGCAGAAAAAACCAAGTGAGTAGGCTTTTTGCAGGAGGCCAAGCACGCCCCAAAACGCCACAGCCCTGACCTGCTGTTTTATTGGGCGCCACCCGCGATGTGCTCGGCAGATCCAAAAAAGTCTACTCACTTGCATCTGAGGCGTACCGGAAAGGCAAAAAACCGCCGCGGAAGGGGGCCGACTCCCTCCGCAGCGGTTGTTCGCAGTGGCTTTGCGATGGTTTTACCCGCTTGTTACTCGCTGTAGCGGGTGGCGATGGCAGCTTGTACCATGCCGGCGCTCATGAGGTACGTTACCAGGAAGTAACCACCATAGGCTGCCAGGAAGATCGCGCAGGTGAGGCCCACGGTGCCGCCGATGCTCATGTTGCCGAATATGCTCACCAGCTCGATAATCACCTTGAGCGCCACAAAGGAGTGCGCCAGGCCCACTGCCAGCGGGAACAGGAAGAATACCGCTTGCTGCGCGATCACCGAATGGCGAATCTGGCGGTCGTCACAGCCGATCTGTGCCAGCACACGATAGCTGCGGCTGCCGTCGGCCACATTGGAGAGCTGCTGGATCGACAGTATCGCCGCGCACGCAACGACCAATACAAAGCCGATGTAGATGGCTAGGTAGCTAATAAGACCGTTCATCTGCGCCGCCTGCGTATACATCTCGGAACGCATGATGAAGACTCTCCATGACCCCGGCTCCTTGCCGTCAACGAGCAGATTGTCGAGCAAGGTGTATTTAATGCTCTCGTCTGCCTCGGTCGTATCCATCCCCTGTTTGTAGTTAACGAGCAGGCTACTGGAATACGGCTGCAGATTAAGTTGGGACAACAGCTCGTCGGCAACGACGACGGTACCGGGATTACTGCCCATCGCCGAGTTGGCGATGGCCGCCGTGTCCTTGTCCGACTTATCGGTTGCGGGCTTGAGCTCATGCCCGCCCAAGGTGAGGGTATGGCCGCCGGCCATGTATTTGGTGTACAGGTCGCCCAGCTCACCGCCCATATCACACGTAAGCAAGTACTGGTCGCGGCCAATGCTCACCGGCTCCTCGCCCATCATCTGACGCAGTTTGTTGTACTGGCTCGCCGGCGTCACAAACAGACCCATCGTATCGGCATTGCTACCCTCGAACGCCTTGGGAAGCTTTTCGCCCATGGTCTTGCACATCTCACTTGGAGTCACCGAAGGATTCGAGCCGCCAAGCGGGTAACTCAGATACGAATCGATCTGCACATGCTCACCGGCAACATCGGCGATACTGACCTTCTTGCCGGTCTCTTCGTTGTTGTCCGCCGACTTGCCCTCGCCGTGCCATGCGGAGTACAAATCGACCGTACTATCGGCCAGCGCCATGCGATCAGCCTCAGACGGATTGACATACTTTTTGTAGTAGTCGAGCGTATCGGGCGTGTAATAGACATACGTCTGAGACACGTCAACAGGGTTATAGCGCTCCAGGTTTTCGTTCATCACGTTGGCAATCGACATACCGCACGTCACCGAGGTGATGGCCAAAAACAGGAGCATCGCGATGACGCCCATCGAAAAGCACACCGTGTTGACCTTGGCCGCAAGCTGGCGCACGGTAAACATATTGAGGCCGCGCCAATACACGCTGCGCAGGCTCTGCAGCAGCTTGATAAGCATGCCCGAGAGTCCCCAGAACAGGGCAAAGGTGCCCACGGTAACCATAGCGGTCGTAATACCAAACTGGTTCATGGCCTCTTGCAGCTTGCTGTCCGTCGCGGTTAGCGGGAACCCATCACGTAGCAGACGGTAATAGGCCACGCCCACAAGCACCACGCCCACGGCAAAGATGGCAATCGCGATCCAGGGGTTGCGCGTCTTGATGCTCTCGTTGCGACGCTCGGCACCCATAAGCTCGATGAGTTTGGTACGACGCACGGCGCGAAGGTTCAGCAGTAGCGTGAGCACAAACATTACGAGCATGCAGGCAAGGGTCAGATTGAACGCATGCACCGAGAAAAAGAAGTGGAAATTGGCGATCTGTGTCTTAAAGAGCGAGGCCGTAA
Source organism: uncultured Collinsella sp. (assembly GCA_900541015.1). Lineage (GTDB taxonomy): Bacteria > Actinomycetota > Coriobacteriia > Coriobacteriales > Coriobacteriaceae > Collinsella. The sequence goes on from UQIB01000004.1 coordinate 4,375, forward strand.
AGAACGTCATGAGCTGGGAGAGTCCCACACCCAGCACAATGCCGGCGACAAAGGCGCCGACCGAGACAATCACCGTCTCGAGCGCCATGATCGTGGCGACGCGCCCGCGCCCCATGCCGAGCACCTGGTACAGGCCAAACTCCTTCTTGCGGCGTTTCATGATGAAGTTATTGGCATACACCATCAAAAAGGCCATGACACCGGCCAAAAAGTACGTCAGGTCGCCGAGCATGCTGCCCATTACCTGCGCTAAGCCCTTTTCATCGATGCCGGCGATGTCGACCTGCATCGAGATGGTGTTAAAGGCATAGAAGACCGTGACGCCCAGGGTGAGCGTCAAAAGGTAGACGAGGTAGTCGCGGCCGGCGCGGCGGACGTTGCCCCAAGCGAGTTTACAGAGCATCGGAGCCCTCACCGCCCATCATGGCAACGACCTCCATAATGCGGTCGAAGAACTCTCGGCGGTCGGTGTCGCCGCGGCGCAGCTCGGTGAAGATCTTGCCGTCGCGAATAAACAGCACACGGCTCGTGTAACTGGCGGCAAAGCTGTCGTGCGTGACCATGAGCACGGTGGCACGTAGGCGGCGGTTAAGGGCCTCTAGGCTCTCGAGCAGCAGGCGAGCGCTCTTGGAATCGAGGGCGCCGGTGGGCTCGTCGGCCATAATCATGGTGGGGTCGGTGACGAGCGCGCGAGCCGCGGCGACGCGCTGCTGCTGGCCGCCGGACATTTGGTAGGGATACTTGTCGAGCACCTGACTGATGGAAAGGCGCGCTGCCACATCCTGCACGCGGGTCGAGATCTCTGCCGAGTTTGTGCGGGCGATGGTGAGCGGCAGGGCGATGTTCTCGCGTGCCGTGAGCGTATCGAGCAGGTTGGAGTCCTGGAAGATAAAGCCGAGCTCCTCGCGGCGGAACTGCGAAAGCTTAGCCTGCTTCATGCGTGTTACGTCCTGCCCGTTGATGCGGATCGTGCCGCTCGTGGCGCTATCGATGGTCGACACGCAGTTGAGCAACGTCGACTTGCCCGAGCCCGAAGCGCCCATGATGCCCACGAACTCACCGCGGTTGACGGTAAAGCTGACGTCGTTGAGCGCACGGGTCACGTTGCCCAGCGCTCCATATACCTTTTCGAGATGCGCGACCTCCAGTACCGGGGTCGCCATGTGCGTGGTTTGCATACCGAGTCCTTTCTTGCGATTAGTCTACGGCATCTATAGTCGCAAGAAGACGAGTCGGCTACCATCGATATGGCTTACGCTTGCCTTACCGTTGTGTAAGGTACGGGTAGCCACCCTGTTATGTTTTGATGTTGAGGGAGGACTCCTGTTGAAGACTGTTCATGTTGCCGCTGGGATCATTCGCAAGGAAGGATCCGATGAGCTGCTTGCCGTGCAGCGCGGCTATGGCGACATGCAGGGACTTTGGGAGTTCCCCGGTGGCAAGCTCATGCGCGGCGAGACGCCCGAGGACGCTGTACGCCGCGAGCTCATGGAAGAGCTACGGGTCAAAGTCACCAACCTGCGCGATTTTTACACCGTTGAGTACGACTACCCCGATTTCCATCTCTCCATGGAGTGCTACTACTGCTCGCTCGCCGATGAATCCGATGAGCCGCAGAAGCACGACCGCCAACTCGATATCCGCTGGATTCCGCGCACCTCGCTTGCCACGGTGGAATGGATGCCCGCCGACAAGGGGCTCATTGATGCCCTGATTGAGCTGAAGGAAGACCGGCTTGAGGCCAACGCCGCCAACCGCACCGAGTCCACCACAGCCGACGAGCCCGTTACCAAACCCAAGCGCAAAGCCAAGCGCCGCAGCAAAAAGCGTCCCAAGCCCGGTCTGCTCGACGGCATCGATACCTCGGACCTCTCCGCTGACGAGCGCGAACTGGTACGCCGTCGCGCCGCTATAAAAAAGTCCATGAAGGGCAACAAGCGTGCGAACACCAAGCCCGAGCTGCTCGTTCGCCAGCGCCTGCGCGCCGCGGGCCTTACGGGCTATCGCTTGGAATGGAAGGTTCCCGGCAAACCCGACATCGCCTTTCCCGGGCGCAAGATCGCCATCTTCGTCAACGGCTGTTTTTGGCACCGCTGTCCCAAATGCAACCCTAGCAAGCCCAAGCGCAACGTTGAGTTTTGGGAGGCAAAGTTTCGCCGCAACGTCGAGCGCGACCGCGCTGCCGTGGCAGCACTCACTCAAATGGGCTGGACGCCCATAACCATCTGGGAATGCGAGCTCAAAAAAGACCGCATCGACGCCACGATGAAAAAGGTCATCGAGCAGGTGCGCGCCGCAGAGCCGCAGCGCTAGGAACGAGCCATCCACACGCCCCACACAGGCGAGCCACATCCGCGCCACAAACCTTAGAAAGCCCTTAAGCCCAAAACCTTTCAAAAGTGTTATTCGATACCTCTGACCTGCAGTTTCATCGTAACACCAAACCAGGTTAAGCCTTTCTTTAGCGCTTCTTTGCAGCAGCCGCGGCATAATACTGCCAACGCACGGGACCTAGCAGCACACCCCGTGCGCAACCTTTTGGTGGACATCGAGGAGGCCGCATAAGCATGCATTCTTCCAACGACGCAGCACAGCAGCCATCCCTTAATCATGCAAACCTTTTCTCCTTCCCCCCGACACAGAGAAACGGCCTCCTCGACTCCCCCACCACAGAAGCAAAACGCTCTGCAGACCAACACCTCAACCTGCAGACATCCTTCGAAAAACTCCAAGCCTCACTAGACCAGGCATTCCCCAACCAAGCCCGGGCATACTAATCCCCCATCAGCAAAGAAGCCCTAACGCCCCATACTTTCCGCCCCAACGCCACAAGGGCGATCGAGCAGGACGGCTTGGGCGGGTCCCCGTACTTAGTTTCCAAAATCATTCCGCAGCGCGAAGGCTTCTTATTATTTTCCGCCCTAACGCCACAAGGGCGACGACCTCGAGTAGGTCAACCTGGGAGGGACGAGGGCTTAGTTCACCAATCTTTCCGCAGGGGGCAAAAAGCCTCGCCGCACGAAGTGCGCAGCGAGGCTTTTTGCATGCCCGAGGACGATTGGGGAACTAAGCCCTCGTCCCTCCCCGGGATATATAGCGAGTCGGAGTACCCTTGCTGTTACTCTGCTTTGCCCACAGAGTTGAGGTTGGTCATGCGGATCTTAACCAGCTCGGTGATCTCACGCATGCCCTCCTTGGCCGGCTTCTTGGGATCGAAGCAGGCAGGGTTCTCGGCCATGTAGGCCATGAAGCCCTTGGTGTAGGCCTGACGCAGCTCAGTGGCGTAGTTAACCTTGCAGATGCCGTTCTTCACGGCCTCGGCGACCTGCTCATCGGGCACACCAGAAGTGCCGTGCAGAACCAGCGGCACGTCGACGGCGTCGCGGATGGCCTTGACCACGGACTGCTCGATGTGCGGATCGCTCGTGTACACACCGTGGCTGGTGCCAACGCCAATAGCCAGCGAGGTGCAGCCAGTGCGCTCGACGAACTCCTTGGCCTCGGCAGGATCGGTGTAGGGGCTCTCGCCCTCAACCGCGGGACCGTCGTCCTCCTTGCCGCCAACCTTGCCGAGCTCGGCCTCGACGGGCACGCCCATGGCGCGGCCAGCGTCGGCGACGGACTTGGTCAGGGCGATGTTGTCCTCGAAGGACTCGTGCGAGCCGTCAATCATGACAGAGGTGTAGCCCGTGCGGAAGGCCTGCATGCAGCGGTCATAGCCATCGCCGTGATCGAGGTGCAGAGCGACGGGCACGAAAGCGCGCTCGGCGGCAGCCTTGACCATGCCGTAGAAGTAGTCCAGACCAGCGGTCTTGATGGTGCCCGGGGTGGTCTGCATGATGACGGGGGACTTGGTCTCCTCGGCAGCGGCCAGAACGGCCATAACAAACTCGAGGTTCTCGACGTTGAACGCGCCGACGGCGTAGTGACCGGCCTGAGCGTCCTTGAGCATCTTTTCGGTGGTAACAAGTGCCATGAGCGTTTGCTCCTCTCCCTCGCCCGCATCTGGACATCGGGCGTAGTTGTTCACAAGGCGTTTTACCTTGCGTTTTGCTGCGCTCATTGTATGAAATTCAGCGGCTTTGCACGTGCGAGATATTGAGCCCATGCAGGTCAATACAGCCGTTTTTGAAAAGTAAACGGAAGGAATTGGAACCGAGTGGGCGTGTTCGATATTGAGTTTTGAGCCTTGATCGTCTTTCTTTTATAGAAAAGATAAGTAATCGAAAGGCGTTTTCTTACTTAAAAAGAAAATGAACGAAAATAGACTCAACACAATTCCTGCAAATTTCAGACGATGATGGAGCAGATATGGCCCACGCAACAACCCGAGCTTTCGCCGACGAGCGTCGTTCCGCCATTATGGAAATGCTCGAACATAACGCCTCGGTGCAGGTGGCAGAAATCGCCCAGACCTTTGGCGTGTCCTCTGTCACCGCCCGCGCCGACCTGGACGCGCTCGCCGAGTCCGGCAAGTTGCGCCGCACGCATGGAGGCGCTGTGTCGCTCCAGAAGCGACTGACCGTATCCACCCAGGATCGCCGTATCAACGTCAATGTCGCCGCCAAGCAGGCCATCGCGCAAAGCGCCATCGAGCTCGTCAATGACGGCGACACGCTGCTCGTCGACTCGGGCACCACGGCGCTCGAGTTCGTCCGGCTCCTCGATCAGCGCGACGGTATCACCGTCATCACGGCCGACATTACCATTGCCGATTACATCGACGAGAGCATGCCCTCAGTCGATGTCGTCATGCTGGGCGGGGCGCTGCGCAAAGGCCATCGTTATCTGTATGGACCGCTCACTATGCAGGCGCTCCAAATGGTCCATGCCAATCTGGCCATCATGTGCCCCGGCGCTTTTGTTCCCGGCTGTGGCTTTACGACCGACTTTCCGCAGATGGCCGAGACCAAAACGGCCATGATCGCCGCAGCCCATCAAAGCGTCGCCCTCATGGACGCCAGCAAAGTTAACGGACGTGGCATGTACCGCTTTGCCGAACTGACCGATGTCAACACCATCGTGATGGACCGCGACCCCGAAGGCGCCGTCGCCACCTCAATCGCCGAGACCGCCGACGGCGCACGTCCAGCCCTCATCATCGCGGCCAACTAAATAAAAACCACCACAAAGGTGCCTGTCCCCTTTGTGGTGGTTTTAAAAGCAAAATAGAAAAGCCGCCGCATAGGTGAAGGAGATCTCCTATGCGGCGGCTTGGTCATGCAAAAAATTGCACAACCTAAAGTTGGATTACAGCTACAAAACGTCTTCCACGCTGTCTAGGATGCCGTCGACATTCTGCGTAGCGTAATCGTCGGCAGTTATGACACGAACGTTTTTAGCGCCCGCCTCTTCAAAAGCTTCTTTTGCATAGCCGACCTGCGGTCCCAGCAAAACGACATCGGCTTCGGCAATATGGTCCGCAGCGGTAGCCATCGGCGAAGCCTCAATCTCGATATCGAGATTGCGCGTCTCGGCGACACTTTTGATCTTTGCAACCAGCAAGCTAGTCGTCACACCGGTATTGCAGCAGACGAGTACCTTTTTCATTAGGAGGTCCTGCCTTCCTCTTCAATCTTGCCTTTTAGCAAGACGTCTTTCATTTGGAGATAGAGCATAGCGAACAAGATAACCGCATGCTGCTTTTTCCAAATAACTTCCAGTTGTCTTCAAGCTCAAAGGAGAGGAGCCGGAGGATGGCGGCCGGCTCCCCTCTTAGAAGAATGGAAAACAAATACGTTGCGCTATTTCTTCTGAACGTACTTGAGGCAGTCGAGCGTAACGGCGACGAGAATGATCAGGCCGGAGAACACGAACTGCAGGTTGGTATCAATACCCAGAATGGTCAGTGCATAGGTAAGAGCGGTGAAGATCAGCACACCGACGGTGACGCCGGAAATCTTGCCGATACCGCCGGTGAAGGAAACGCCACCAACGACGCACGCGGCGATGGCGTCCATCTCCCAGCCCTGGCCGTAAGCAGCGGAGCCAGAACCGACCATGCGGATGCACTCGAGCCAAGAACCAAAGCCGTACAGGATACCGGCGAGGATGAAGGCGCCGATGGAGACAGCGAAGACGTTGATACCGGAGACGGAAGCAGCCTCAGGGTTGCCACCGACGGCGAACATGTTTTTACCAAAGGTAGTCTTGTTCCAGATGAACCACACGACCACGATAGCCGCAACGGCCCACAGAATGATCGTCGGGAAGCCGCCGATACGCGGAGTGACCATGGCAGGAATCAGAGGATTGATCGAACCGAAGGACACGCCCTTGGTGGCATAGGTGACAAGACCAAAGATGATGAGCATGTTGGCCATCGTCGAGATGAACCAGTGCATCTTAAACTTAGCGGTAAAGAAGCCGGCGATGGCAGAGAATGCGGTGCACAGGACAACGCAGACAACAAGTGCCAGGATAATCTGGCCCACGACGGGCATGGTGGAGAAGTCGAAAGCGATGCCAAACACGGTACCGGTGTTTGGACCGGCGTGCATGATGATGGTAGACGCCACCATACTCATACCGACCATACGGCCAATCGACAGGTCGGTACCAGTCTGGAGGATCAGGCCTGCGACACCAAGTGCCAAGAACATACGGGGCGAAGCCTGCTGGAAAATGTTCAGCACGTTCTGAGTCGTGAGCAACTGCGTGCCCTTAACAACCGGCGTGATAGCGCACAGGGCGATGAAAACCAGCGCAATGGCGATATACAGACCGTTGTTGAGCAAAAACGTACGCGTATTGAACGTGTACTTGTAGTTCTCCCAGCGCTGAGCCATATTCTCGGCAAAGGTGAACTTGCCGATGCGCAGCAAGTCGATCAGGTGGTAACGATAGGCGAAGGCCTCATGCTCGCGATCCTTGATCTGCTGCAGCTCCTGCTGATAGGTCACCTTAGCGTCGAACTGCTTGTTCTTATAGACGTACTTCTCTTCTTTAATCTCGGCCTGGTCAGTGATACCGGCAATGCCCTCCTGGTGCTCCTTCTCGAGCTGGGCAAGCTGCTTTTGGTAGGCAGCCTTGGCTGCCTCGCGCTCGACAGCGCAGCTGGCCTTGACGGGAGCAAGGTACTCAGTCTCGTAGTGGGCCTTCAGGTAGTTCTCGGCGTCGGCAATAAGCTTGTCAATCTGACCCTTGTTCTGAGTCTCGACCTTCTTGGCCTGCTCCATCTGAGCCTTAAAGCCATTGATGGCCTCATCGCGCTCTGCTTTGGTAAGCACGCGATCGCTCTTGGCGGCATCAATACTGCTCTGCAGATCGACGACACGCGTGGTACCGTCGGCGCGCAGGGCGTCGACCTTCTTCTGAATCTCGTTTACATAGCTGTCGATCGGCTGGAGGAGCTTCGTCTCCTCATCGACCGATAGAATCTTACCGGATACGGTAGGCATGTGTTCCATCCCCTTCGTCTACAGATACTTGGCGCTCAGACGGAGCAGCTCTTCCTGGTTCGTCTCCTTGGTGTTGACGATGCCCGAAAGGTGCCCGTTCGACATGACGCCGATTCGGTTGGTGATGCCGAGAATCTCGGGCATCTCGGAGGAAACCACGATCACCGTAGTGCCCTTCTTTGCCATGTCGATGATGAGCTGGTAAATCTCGTACTTAGCGCCAACATCGATACCACGGGTGGGCTCGTCCATCAGGAACACCTGCGGATAGCGCTCAAGCCACTTACCAAAAATGACCTTTTGCTGGTTGCCGCCAGAAAGGCTCGAAATCAGATCATCGGGGCCCATGCACTTGGTATGCATGGTCTTGATCTCTTTGTTCGTCGCGCGAACCATCTTGTCGTTGGACAGCGCGGGACCGCTCTTGTACTGATCAAGGTTGGCGATGGTGGTGTTAAACGTCAGATCGCCCTTCAGGAACAGGCCGTTTGCCTTGCGTTCCTCGGTAATCAGAGCAAAACCGTGCTCCATGGCGTCGCGCGCCGAGGAGAAGTTCATCAGGCGGTCACGGAAGTAAACGCGGCCTGCCGCACGGGTACGAATACCAAAAATCGTCTCGAGCAGCTCGGTACGGCCGGCGCCGACCAGGCCATACAGACCAAAGATCTCGCCCTTGCGCACGTCGAAGGTGATGTCCACCAGGTGCGGATCGAACTTCGTGGACAGGTGCTGCACCGAAAGGACGTTGTCGCCGGGAATGTTATCCACGGGCGGGAAACGGTTGTCCAGCGAACGGCCAACCATGGCGCTCACGAGCTCGTTCATGTTGGTGTCACTCGTGCGCTTGGTCATAACCAGATTACCGTCGCGCAGAACCGACACGTCGTCGCAGATCTCGAAGATCTCGTCCATCTTGTGCGAGATGTAGATCAGAGCGATGCCCTGCTCCTTGAGCTTACGCATCATCTCGAACAGCTTATCGACCTCTTGCGCCATCAGCGAACTTGTAGGCTCGTCCAAAACGATAACCTTGGCGTTATAGGACATAGCCTTGGCGATCTCGACCATCTGACGCTGAGAGACGCTCATGTTTTTCATGGGCTGGGTCAGGTTGACGGTCATGCCCAAGCGACGGAACAGATCCGAAGCCTCTTTGCGCATGCGCGCCTCGTCGATCACGCCGCCCTTAACCGGATAGCGGCCCAAGAACAAGTTATCGACCACATTGCGCTCGAGGCACTGGTTGAGCTCCTGGTGGACCATGGCGATGCCGTTTTCGAGAGCATCCTTAGGACCGGAGAAACTCACCTCCTTGCCATCGAGGAAAATCGAACCCTCGTCCTTTTGATAAGTGCCGAACAGGCATTTCATCATCGTAGACTTGCCTGCGCCGTTCTCACCCATCAGGCCCATGACGGTGCCGCGGCGGACGTCGAGGTCGATGTGGTCGAGCACTCGGTTACGCCCGAACGTCTTGCTCATCCCTCGAATCGACAGGACGATGTCGTCTTGCTTGTCTGACATGTATTCACCCCTCGTTTCCCTCGATGTCCTCCCTGTGCAACCTTATTTGCGCAGCTACGATAGGGAGAACGTCCTGATATGAGACCATTACGAAATGTTTACGTACTCATGGTCTCTGAAAAGCAAGGGGGAGCAGTCTCCTGATCCCCCTTGCCAACATGCCTACATGCTCCTGCGAGCAATCACGGCCTACTGGCCAAGAATCGACGTGTAGGAAGCGCCGTTGTCGGTCTTCACCATGTTGATGGCAAAGGCATCAAAGTCAGCCGGGTTACCAAGCTTGTTGGTAATGGAGGACTCGTTCTGGCCGTCGCCCTGGACAACCTCGAGATCGAGGTTGAGCAGCGGTGCATACTTCTCGAGCAGCGGCTTGTAGGTGGAGCCCAGGAAGTTGTCGGCGGAGTTGTAGATGCTCAGCCAGACCTTCTTCTTGGGGCTGTCCTTCTCGTCGAGCTGGGCCTGAGCCGTCTCGTACAGGGTGTTCGCCGGGTCGGTGAAGTCCTTGTAGTTGTCGGCCGTGACCTCGAGGTTCATAGCGTAGAAGGAGCGATCGTCCTTGCTGAACTTGAAGTCATCCTCGGCGATGACGTTGCCGGCATCGTCAGCCTCGCCCACACCGGTGTTGACGTCGACGCCGTCAAGAGAGTTGCGGAGCAGACGCAGGGTGAGGTAAGCCTGGACAGCGGGGTTCTGGGAAATGGTGCCACCATAGGGGAAGTCGGTGTCGCCCAGGGCGGCAACGGCGTCGGAGTTGGCGTCGTAGCCAAAGACGGGAACCTTGTTCTCCTTGGCCCAGTTGGAGTACATGGACATGCCCATGCCGTCGTTGTTGGAGACAACGATATCGATCTGCTCACCGAAGGCGGAAGCCCAGGTGCCGGACAGAGCGTTACCGGCGGTCGGAGCGTCCCAAGTAGCGCCGGCGGAGGTCTTCATCTCCTGGCTGGCGAGCTCACGGATCTTGAACTTCTTGCCGTCGACCTCGATCTCGCCGTCCTTGACCTTGTCGGACTTGCCGTCCGTGTTGGTGCCGACGGGGTCGGAAACGATCTGGCCGTCCTTCTCGACAGCGGTGCCCAGGGCCTTACGGCAGCCACGGGTACGAGCGATGGAGTCGTTGTGTCCCACGTCACCGATGGCGAGGACGTAGCCAATGACGCCGTCACCGTTGCGGTCGATGTCGGCTGCATGGGCCTTGATGTACTCGACGACCATCTGGCCCTCGAGCTCGCCGCCCTGCTTGGCGTCAAAGCCGACGTAGTAGGTGTCATCGTTCCACTTGAGCGTGGTCATATCCAGCTCACCGGTGGAAGAGTTAGAAGGCTGGCGGTTGTAGAAAACGACCGGCTTCGTGGCGTTCGAGCTTCCGCCGGCGGCGGCAGAACCGCCATCGCTACCGGAGCCACCGCAGCCCACGAGGGAGCCGGCAGTAGCGACGCTCATCACGCCGAGGCCGCAAGCCTGAAGGAACTGACGACGAGAAAGTGCCATGAGGAATTCCCCTTTCTTAGCGCATCCCTTAATGCGCTTTGACTACCAAAACGAGCGCCGGGGGATGTTAGATGTTTGCGCTAACATCCTTCGCCCCTCGGCAGGCTCCAACTCCCCGCCGCAGCGCAGCAGCAGAGACAAGTCGTTAATGAGTACGTTAACAGCCTAGGGAACAAAGACCGCCCAGAGTTTCATCGAAGATGCCGAACGGTCGATACGGGCACGCGAACGGTATGCGCATATTTGGAAAAATGCGAGGTAAATGGGGGTGCTTTTAGATAAGTGCTCTGCCATCGCCGCAGGTAACGACATGGTCAAGCGTTTTATCATCGGCATTTGCCCCTAAACAAAAACCACCACAAAGGTGCCTGTTCCCTTTGTGGTGGTTTGCGCGTCAAAAGTGGAAGTATCGCTACTTGGAAAGCTCGTCGGCGAGGACCTCGATCTGTGCGCGCGAGGTGTCGTTGAGCGAGCCCAGGACGGTCACCTTGTTCTGCGCCAGGGTGATGTCCTTCATGCCCTCAAGCTCCTTGGTCATAACCTTGGCGGCAGCGGGCGCCCAGGAGCCAGCCTCGACGAGCGCCACCGTGCGGTTCTGATAGGCGTGCTCGGCAAGCGTGTGGATAAAGGTACTCATGCACGGGAAGATCTCGCCCTGATAGGTGATGGAGGCGAGCACCAGACGGTCGTAGCGGAACGCGTCCTCAACGGCCTCGGCCATGTCGTCGCGAGCCAGGTCAAAAACGGAGACCTTCTGGCCGCGAGCCTCGAGCGCTGCGGCGAGCTCCTCGACGGCAGCCTTCAGATGGCCATACACGCTCGCATAGGCAATGGTGATGCCCTCGTCCTCGGGCTGATAGCTCGACCAGGTGTTATAGGTGTCGAGGTAATAACCCAGGTTCTCGGTCAGCACAGGGCCGTGGAGCGGGCAGATAATCTGAATGTCCAGATCGGCGGCCTTCTTAAGCACGGCCTGCACAAATTTGCCGAACTTGCCCACGATACCAAAGTAGTAACGACGCGCCTCGCATGCCCAGCCTTCCGGGTCCTCGATGTCGTTGGCACCGAACTTGCCAAAGCCGTCAGCACTAAAGAGCACCTTGTCGGTGGCCTCGTAGGAGAACAGCACCTCGGGCCAGTGCACGTTGGGGGCGCCGACAAAGGTCAGGCTGTGGCCGCCCAGGTCGAGCACGTCACCCTCTTTGACGACCATCTTGCGCTCGGGATAATCGGTGCCAAAGTAGTTGACCATCATGCGGAAGGCGCCCATGCTGGCCACGATCTGGGCCTGGGGGTAGCGCTCCATAAAGGCGGCGATGCCAGCGGAGTGGTCGGGCTCCATGTGATGAACGACCAGGTAATCGGGCGTACGGCCATCGAGCACGGCCTCGATGTTGCCGAGCCACTCGTCAACAAAACCGCCGTCGACCGAATCGGCGACAGCGATCTTTTCGCCCAAGATAACGTAGCTGTTGTATGCCATACCGTTCTCGGACACATCGTACTGGCCCTCGAACAGGTCAATGTCGTGATCGTCGACGCCAACGTAGCGGATATCCTTGGTGATCTCCATCAGGCAAAGCCTCCTAGATAGACAAAAGAACCCGTCTATCATAGCACTCGGCTGCATCCCAACAGCCATCTGCCGGCATCCTTACCGATTGTTATTGATGTTCAACATATCACCGTTGACCTGCGGAAACTATGCGCGCGGTGCCGCCGTGGTATGCCGAACGATGAGCTGGCCGGGAATACGAATGGCAACGGTTTTGCCCGCCGTACCTGCCTCGGGAACCGCATGCTCGAATACCTCGCGTCCGCGCTGATGAAGATCGAATCGTACGGTCGTGAGTTCGTTGTGCGCGACAAAATCGTCGAGCGAATCGTCGACACCCACCACGCTCACGTCCTCGGGTACGCGCAGGCCGCTATCGCGCAGCGCTGCAATGGCGCCGTTTGCCATCTGGTCGTTTGCCGCGTAAATCGCCGTCATGGTGCGGTCATGCTCGGCCAGGTACCTGCCGGCCTCGTAACCGCTGTTGGCAGACCAGTCGCCCTCGAGTGGTTCGGCCATTTTGATATGCCTGCGCTCGAGAGAATCTCTCCAACCAGCCCGGCGGAACTGTTCGTCGACCGAGAAGGACGGACCGCCGATAAAGCGAATTTGCTCGTGACCCAGCTCAAACAGATGATCCATAAGCAGTAGAGAGCAGCCATAGTGGTCAGAGTCGACCGTGGTTACCCGCGGGTGAGCATACATGGTGACGATGACCGTGCCGATACCCGGCAGAGGCTCAAACGTCTCAAAGTCGGGCGCCAGTCGGCTCATGCCGATGATGATGCCATCCACCGGCAGCGCTGCCATACGGCGAGTGGCCTCGGCAAGCGAAAACTCCTCGGTCTTGGACATCTCGACCAGCGTGATAGCACAACCGCGCTCACGGGCCGCACTGGCAATGCCGTCGATCATCGTCAGGTTACCGAACTTGGTGACGTCGTTGACGCACAGCCCGACCGAATGGTAGCGGCCGTCGCGCAGCGAGCGACCGGCATAGCTCGGACGGAAACCGAGCTCCTGCATGGCTGCCTGCACGCGCTGACGCGTCTGCTCGTTCACGTTGGGCAATCCGTTGGCAACGCGCGAAACCGTCTGCTGCGAAACACCGGCAGCGCGGGCAACGTCGGCCATGGAAACCGGACGCGAACCCGTGTCGTTGGAAGGGCGCCTTGCCACAAAATCACCTTCGCTCCTGTAGGAAGCCTAAATACCCCATGCGAAATTGCTGGTCACACGGGAGGCTTTGTTGTCTATCGATAATGTTAACGTACTCTACTATACCTATCAGCAATTATGCAGTGCCCTCAACACCACCTGAATACCGTTCACGGCTCATTTTCGACCGATTGCAGGAAAGCGAAGAAGTCCGTGGTTCCAAGCTATGAGTACGTTAACATAAGGCGTAAACACACCGATACCATGATGGCCTGCGCTCCGGGCGCGCAGGCCATGGCGTCGTATTCGAAAGGACGCTCATGATTACCACAACTCCGTTCGGCACCGCCCCCAGCGGCTTGCCGGTTACGGTCTATAACCTTGTTTGCGCAGGTGCCCGCGTGCGCGTCATGGACTATGGCGCGACCATCCTTGGCATCGAGGTTCCCGATGCCTCAGGCGATGTTGCCGACATCGCGCTCGGCTTCGATGCCCTCGATGGCTACTTCGACAATCCGGCGTGTTACGGCGGAACTATTGGCCCTTCGGCCAACCGAACGGATAAAGGCCAAATCGAGATTGCCGGCACGGTCTATCAGATGGCATGCAACGATGGTCCTGACAAAGCCAATAATCTGCACACCGACCTTGAGCATGGCCTTCATAAGCGCGTGTGGAACGCCACAGTCGACGAGATTACCAACACGGTGAGTTTTACATGCAAGTTGGCCGACGGCGAACTGGGCCTCCCGGGCAACCGCACCTTTACCGTTGCCTATGCCCTGCAGGCAGGGCCAACGGGTGCCGCAGAGCTCACCTGCACGCAAAGCTGCGTTACCGATGCCGACACCTTCGTCAACATGACCAACCACACGTACTTCAACCTTGCGGGGCACGATGCCGGCACGGTTCTGGACCAGGTCGCGACTATCGACGCCGAGGCTTTCCTCCCCCAGCGCCAGGACAACGTCTCTTCTGGCGAGGTTCGCCCCGTGGCCGGCACGCCATTCGATTTCCACGCACCCAAGACGCTCGGCCGCGACATCGATGCGAACGACGAGCAGCTCAAGATTGCACGGGGCTTTGACCATTGTTTCTGCCTGGATGGCTTTACTCCCGACGCCGACCCGCGCCACGCACTGCGCTTGCAAGATCCAAACTCGCGCCGCACGCTCGACATCTTCGTTACCGCACCGGGCGCGCATCTGTATACCGGCAACTGGCTCAGCGATATCGACGCCAAAGACGGCTGCAGTTACGGTCCTCGCGACGGCGTCGCATTTGAGCCCGAGTTTTGGCCTGATAACAATCATCACACAGATTGGGCACATCCCGTCTGCACACCTGACCACCCGTTTAGCTCGACGATTGTCTACCGATTCTCGACGATTTGTTAACCCACCCTCGTCGAGGTGCGAGGGAACAGCGTTATGACTCCCGCCTACTCCCTCGCACCTTGATATGTTTACGTACTCATAAGCAAAGCCCGGTAACTCGGGATAACCAAGAAAGGAAGTCACCATGACCGCCCCCGACGAAAAGACACTCGCCACGCTCACCAAGCTGTTTGAGGAGGAGTTTGGCCCCATCGGCGACCGCCAGGTGCTCTACGTGCACGCGCCCGGGCGTTCCGAGATCAGTGGCAACCACACCGACCACGAGGGCGGCCACGTTATCGCCGGCTCGCTCGATGTCGCTGTCGACGGCATCGCCGTAGCGACCGACACCAACAAGGTCCGCGTTGCCGATGAGGGCTACCCCACCTTTGAGATCACGCTCGATACGCTAGATGTTCAGGAGTCCGAGAAGGGCACGTCCGCAAGTCTCGTCCGCGGCATGGCCCACGAGATCGCAGCGCTTGGCGTTGAGCCCCAGGGCTTCGACTTCGCCTTCACCTGCTCTGTCCCCTCGGGCGGCGGCCTTTCCAGCTCCGCTGCCGTCGAGGCGGCATACGGTCGCGCCATGGAGACGCTCTGGGGCGCACCCGCCATCGAGCCCGTCGCGCTCGCCCAGATGAGCCAGCGCACCGAGAACAACTATTACGGCAAGCCCTGCGGTCTGATGGACCAGGCCGCTGTGTGCCTGGGCGGCCTTGCCTACATGGACTTTGAGGACCAGGCTCAGCCTAAAACCCAGAAGCTCGAGCTCAATTTTGAGGATCACGGTTATGCGCTCGTGCTCGTTAAGGTTGGCGCCGACCATGTGGCAGCTACCGACGACTACGCCGCCGTTCCGCGCGAGATGCAGGACGTCGCTGCCGAGTTTGGCAAGGCACGCCTGTGCGAGGTAAACGTGGCGGACTTTGACGCCAAGCTCCCCGAGCTGCGCGCCAAGCTGGGCGACCGTGCCTGCCTGCGCGCCGTTCACTACTGGTACGAAAACGGCCTGGTCGATAAGCGCTGGGCGGCCCTGAACGCCGGCGACATTGACCAGTTCCTGGTCCTGACGCGCGAGTCCGGCGCCAGCTCCGCCATGTACCTGCAGAATGTTGTTGCCAAACTGGGTGCCGAGCAGCCTTCCATGTACGCACTTGCTCTTGCCGAGCATGTGCTCGACGGCCGTGGCGCCGTTCGTATTCACGGCGGCGGCTTTGGCGGTACCATCCAGGCCTTCGTGCCGCTCGATCTGGTCGACACCTTCATTGCCAAGATGAACGGCTGGCTGGGCGAGGGCTCTGCCCGTCACTACGCCATCTCTGACAAGGGGGCTTACGCGGCATGGCTGTAATGACTGATGTGCGCGAGGCCGCGCAGAACCTGATCGAGTACAGTATCCACCGATCTATGATCGGCCAGGACGATCGCATCTGGGCATACAACACCATTTTGGAGTGCATCGGCGCCACGGGCCCAGCACTCGACATGACCTGGGCGCTCAAGACCGAGAAGATTTCGCTCGTGCACCCCAATACACTCCCCGACTTTGACCTGGAGGGCACGCTTGCTGCGCTTGCCGAGGCGGCTGTTGCCAACGGCGCCGCCGAGGACACAGCATCGGGCCGCGACCGCATCGCCATGCGCATCATGGGCGCGCTCATGCCGAGACCTTCGGTTGTAAACGAAGAGTTCAACGGCCGTATGGGCGTCAACGAGCCCCGCGCCGCGACCGACTGGTTCTACGGCCTGTGTTGCGACGCCGGCTACGTGCGCCGTGCCGCCATCGCGCGCAACATCAAATGGAGCACCCCCACCAACTGGGGCGACCTGGAGATCACCATCAACCTGTCCAAGCCCGAGAAGGACCCGCGCGATATTGCCGCGGCCGGTGCCGCAAAGAACACGGGCGAGAAGTACCCCGCCTGCCAGCTCTGCATCGAAAACGAGGGCTATCCCGGACGCTCCGCCGCAGCCGACGGCGGCGCTCATCCCGCTCGCCAGAACCTGCGCATTATCCCCATTGAGCTCAACGGCGAGCGCTGGGGCTTCCAGTACAGCCCGTACGCGTACTTTAACGAGCACTGCATTGCCATGAGCTCCGAACATCGTCCGATGCACGTCGACCGCAAGGGCCTGACCTGCCTGCTCGACTTTGTGGACCTGTTCCCGCATTACTTCATCGGCTCCAACGCCGACCTGCCTATCGTGGGCGGCTCGATTCTGTCGCACGACCACTTCCAGGGCGGCGCGCACGAGTTCCCCATGATGCATGCCGCAGAGGTCTCGCAGTTTAGCGTGCCCGGTTTTGACCAGGTCAGCGGTACCGTGCTGCAGTGGCCGCTCTCGGTGCTGCGCTTGCGCTCGCACGACCGCGCCCAGCTGCTCGACGCTGCCGAAAAGATCATCCTCGCCTGGCGCGAGTGGACCGACGAGTCCGTGGGCGTCATCGCGCACACAGCCGACGGCGTGGCGCACAACACCGTGACGCCCGTCATCCGCCGCGTCGACTCCCGCGGCAATGCCGGCGGCGAGATCTACGAGGCCTACCTGGCGCTTCGCTGCAACATCACGACCGACGAGCATCCGCTGGGCGTATTCCACCCGCATGCTGAGTACCACCACATCAAGAAGGAGAACATCGGCCTGATCGAGGTCATGGGCCTGGCCATTCTTCCGCCGCGCCTGGTTCCCGAGCTCGGCGCTGTCCGCGAGCACTTGCTGGCGGCCAAGGCCGATGCCAGCTACGACCTTGCCGGTGCGCTCGAGGGCGATGATCTATGCCGCAGCCACGCCGCATGGGCCGAGGACGTCTTTGCCCGCCGCGCCGACGAGCTTACGGCCGAAAACGCCATCGACATCCTGCACGAGGAGGTCGGCGTGGTGTTTGGCCACGTGCTCGACAACGCCGGCGTCTTTAAGTGGGACGAGGCAGGCCGCGCCGCCCAACAGCGCTTTATCGACTCGCTATAGAGCACGGGCCCGAACGTCCAACAGCAGCCCGCACGACATAGCCACCTACACGACAACGGCGCCCGCCGGCAACATCGCCGACGGGCGCCGTTTTCTGATGCAAGGGTAACTAATTTGCACCAAAACAAGGAGTGCCCCAAACTGCCGGCAGAAAAAGAACGTCCCCAGATGCCTACCCAAACCCTCACATTATTCGATGGAAAAACGTGATTGCCTCCCACATTATTCGATGGAAAAACGTGGTTCATTCCCACATTTTTCAATGGAAAGACCAAAACAGTCTTATACTAAACATGATCGTTAGGAGGCAGTATGCAGCGACAGCTAATGGACGAACTCATCGCTTGGAAATCTAGGGCAAACCGCAAGCCCCTCCTGCTTAAGGGGGCCCGCCAGACGGGAAAAACCTGGCTTCTCAACGAATTCGCAGGCCAGCAGTATCAAAACGTCATCCGTTTTGACTTTATGCTCGAACCGGGCGTACGTTCGCTGTTCGACGGAAGCCTTGACCCCAAACGCATCATCTCCCAGATAGAGCTCCTGCGCGGCCAGACCATAACGCCGACAGACACACTCATCATCTTCGACGAAATCCAAGAGGCACCGCGTGGCATCACCTCGCTCAAATACTTCAACGAGCTGGCGCCGGAATACCATATCGTGGCAGCCGGCTCCTATATGGGGCTCGCGCTCCGACGCGAAAACGAGTCGTTCCCCGTCGGCAAGATTGACCAGCTTACCATGCGCCCCATGGGGTTTGTCGAGTTCGTTCGTGCCGTCGATGGCGATCCGCTCGCAGATGCCATCCTTGCCGCAGACATGGACCTGCTGGCAAACGTTTCCGAAAAGCTCGAGTGCCTGCTCAAGGAATACCTCGTTGTCGGTGGCATGCCAGAAGTTGTCTCCGCTTTCGCCGCCTCCCACGATTTCATCGAGGCCCGCAGGCTTCAGCAGCAAATCATCGAAGCTTACGAATCCGATTTTGGCAAGCATGCGCCAGCCCGCATCGTCGAGCGCATGAGGCTGGTTTGGAAATCCCTTCCCGGCCAGCTCGCAAAGGAAAACAAGAAGTTCGTCTACGGTGCGCTCCGTCCCGGGGCGCGCGCACGCGATTTTGAGGAAAGCCTCCAGTGGCTCATGGACTATGGAATCGTTCATAAGGTACCACGTGTTTCCGCCCTAAGAGCACCACTCACAAGCTACGAGGATCTCTCGGGCTTCAAGCTGTTCTGCATCGACACCGGCATCCTCGGAGCACTCTCCGGCCTCACGCCAGCCATTGTTCTGAACGGGCCCGCTGTTTTTACGGAGTTCAAAGGCTCGCTGACCGAGCAATACGTCGCACAGGAGCTTTTGCTCCAAGGCAAAACTCCCGCGTATTGGTCATCCTCCTCCGGCAATGCAGAGACTGACTTTGCCATCGACCATGCGGGGACCGTGCTTCCGCTCGAGGTCAAGGCGGCAGAGAATCTCAAAGCAAAGAGCCTGAGGATTGCCTGCGAGAAGTTCAAGCTCGAGCGCTGCGTGAGAACATCGTTAGCGGCATATAGAGACGAAGGCACGCTCGTCAACATTCCGCTCTGGGAGATTGGGCAAATCGACAAGCTGGCATAGGCGCTGTGGAGGGGGTGCCCCGTAAGGAGTGTCCCAAACTGCCGACAAAAAAGGAACGTCTCTATCTGCCGCATTCCCGAAGCAAGGCAACACCGATGTTTTGGCAACGGTAGCGAGCGGGCCGCATTTGAGACAAGGTGACGCGAAACGAAAGGGCGCTGACCTTCTGGTCGCGCCCTTGAAGTTGAACGTCAGATTGTCCAAATGCGGCCCGCGCAGCGTCGACCGGTCCGCCGTTCGGTAGAACGGCGGAACCAATAGGTTTGGTAAAACGCCGTAACCCTACAGCTCCGTTACTTCAACGCTGTTGTAGACCTCGTCCCAGCGATCCATAACCAGGTGGCCGGTCTTGGGATCCATGGCGTTGAGCTTGCCGCAGGCATTGGCGGTCTTGAGCACCGTGACATCGTCGGCACCAGCAGCAATGGCATGCGCAAAGCCGGCGATGGTCGAGTCGCCGGAACCCGTCGCGTTCACAGCCGCAATCGCGGGCGTCTTGGCGCGGAACGCGCGACCCTCATGGAAGCCCACCGAACCGGCAGCGCCCATCGAAACGACAACCCAGGGAATACCGGCAAAGCGGCCATCGGCGGCAAGCGCCTCGCGCAGGGCATCGACATCATCGGTCGTAAAGGACGTACCCAGCAGGCCGTTAATCTCGGTCAGGTTGGGCTTTACGAGCTCAGGCTTAGCGTCGGACTCAAGCGCGGCCTCCAGCGATGCACCCGAGGTGTCGAGCAGCACCTTGGCGCCCGCCTCCTCGGCGATCTTGACGAGCTCGGCATAGTAGCCGGCATCGACACCACGCGGCAGCGAGCCCGAAAGCGTCACAACGTCCGCCTTTGCTGCAAGCTCGGCGAATTTGGCCGTAAAGGCCTCGAGCTCGGCAGGCGCAATCTGCGGGCCGCTCTCCAGCAGCTCGGTCTGATTACCCTCGTGCAGAATATTCAGGCAAATGCGCGTCTCACCGGCGATGGGCACAAAGTCGTTCTTGACGCCGTCGGCATCCATAAGCTCGGCCATATAGGCGCCCATGTGACCACCAAGCAGTCCGGTCGCGAGCACGTCGTCGCCCAGCTGCAGCAGCACGCGGCTCACGTTGAGGCCCTTGCCGCCGGCAGTCTTTTCGGGCGTCACGCGGTTAACATCATCGATGATCAGCTTGTCGAGCTGATAGCGCGTATCGATCGACGGGTTCATGGTAACGGTCAGAATCATATTGAACTCCTGTTTCCGGGGCACGGCGTGTGCGACCCCAAACATACGATAGCTCTTTAAAGGATCTCGATCTCAAAGCCGCGGGTGACGGTCTCCCCCGGCTTGGCCACCAGGCAGCCACGCTTGTGCTCCAGAATATCATCCTCGTCGGAGCAGGTGGACAGGCCGCCCCACGGTTCCACGGCAACAAAGTCGCCCTCGGGCTTGCTCCACACAATCAGGTACGGCATATCAGGGAACGTCAGGCGCACGCCCTTGTCCTCGGTTTTCTTGGTCAGCGTAACCACGCGGCTCTCGAGCACGTCGAAGATGGTCTCTGCGAAGTCAAAGAGTTCGTGGGTCAGCGGCAGGTCATGGCCAACCATCGGATTCTTGCTGCGATGCTCAACATCAATCAGGCCCGTCGAGGGAACGGCAGTACAGAGCTCGGCGGCCTCGCGCTGCTCAAAACGGAGCTCGTAGTCGTCATAGGACTCGCCCTCGTCAAGCGGGCACTTAAAGCCGGGGTGACCACCCACAAAGAATGGCATGTCCTCGGTGCCCTCATTGGTCACCTCGTACGATACGGCCACCTTTTCCGAATCGATCGTGTAACGAGCAACGATTTTAAACGGATACGGGTACTGCTCGAGCAACTCGGCATGGTCGGCAGAGCTTAGGCTCAGCGCGACCATGTTGTCGCTCTGCTCCTCGAGCTTCCACTCCTGTTTGCGAGCAAAGCCGTGACGGGCAAGCTTGACCTCGCGGCCGCCCATGGTCATTGCGTGACCGTCTCGAAGGCCGCCGCAGATCGGGAAACAAATGGGCGCCTGGCCCGACCACACCGCCGGGTCGCCCTGCCACAGGTACTCACGGCCGTTGGCCGCAATAGAAGTGAACGATCCGCCAGCCGTGCTCAGTGCTACGCGGATAGAACCGTTATCAAGAACAAACTCCATAGGAGCCTTCCCTTTCTTACGACAGCCCGCCAAGTCAATAGGGCTGATAGAAAACCGGCCCGCGCCCCCTCACAGAAACGCGAGCCGTCAACGGACTAGTTAATTACGCCGAATACCCGCTAATCATGGTATTCGCCGCGGTCCCACTTCTCGAGGAACTCGTCAAAGAAGTGCGGGTCAGCCTGAGCCTCGGCGTCGGCCTTGTTGCAGGCGTCGATCTTGGCGATCAGGGCATCGTGCTCGGGGGTCTTCTCGTAGGGCTCCTCCAGGAAGGCAAGCATGATGTCGGCCATCAGGAACTCACCGGTGATCTTGCCGCCAAAGCCCACGATGTTGGCGTTGAGCTCACGACGGGCATACAGGGCAGAGGTCATGTCGCGGACCAGGGCGCAGCGGGCGCCGGGAACCTTGTTGACGGCGTTGGTGATGCCAATGCCGGTGCCGCACAGGGCCACGCCAAAGTCGGCCTTGCCGCTGGCAACAGCCTCGCCCACGGCCTTACCGTAGATGGGATAGTGCGTACGGGTGTGGCTGTAGGTGCCGCAGTCGAGCACCTTGTAGCCAGCCTGCTCCAGGCGGTCGGCCAGATAGATCTTCTCGTCCGTAACGATATGGTCGCAACCGATTGCGATGGTCTTCTTCATCAGAACGTCCTTTCGTCTGAATTCACAAGTTGAGGTAGAAGTTCGAGTTCTCGGTGGCTCTCGTTAGGCCATCTTGTTGAGCATGTCGACACGGATCTGGTGACGGCCGCCGGCGTACTGGGCGCGCAGGAACTCGCGGGCGATCTTCTTGGCGACCTCGGTGCCCACAACGCCCGGGCCCATGGTGACCATGCGCGAGCCGTTGTGCTCGCGGGTCATGTAGGCGGAACGCTCGTCGGAAATGTTGGCGACGACCATGCCCTTGATCTTGACGGCGGCCATATAGGAGCCGACGCCGTACTTATCAAATGCGAAGCCCTGGGAATCCTTGTGCTCCAACAGGTCCTTGGCAACGGCGGTCGCGGAATCGACAAAGTCCGCGGCAGGGGTCTCGGAATAGTCGACGACCTCGTGACCGTCGGCGATGAGCATCTCCTTGATGGACTCCTTCATCGACATACCGTCGGCATCGGAAGCGATTACAACCCTCATGACATCCTCCTTGAGAGATACGCAGGTGCGTAGTTTCTGTTTGGAAGTGTTGAATCGCGTTCAGGTCCGGGCATCTGAATATGCGGTTCTTCACTGTTCATGTTTATTTGAACACATTCAAACAGTAACTGCAACAACTTTTTGTTTATCTTTGTTCTTTTTTGAACAAATACCGTTCGCGGATGATTGACGACCGTTTGGGCCGGGCGCGGACGTAGCGACCATGTATTCAACAAACAAAAGGGCGGCCGAGAACGTGTCTCGGCCGCCCTTCGGCAGTATGCCCCGGTATATACAGCTGTTTTAGCTACTCGGACTGCCCACCCTTTTTGGCGTGCTTGGAAGGAGCACTCAAGAAACGACCCGTCAAATAGTTCGCTGGACCGGAGATATCGATCCCCAGCAGGGTGTGCCCCAGCCACAAAAACGCCGCGAGTACCAGCAATGGGATCACGCATGAGGTCACGATCATCACGATGACGCCTTCGATCAGATCGGTCACCTGCTGCACGATCTCGTCGGTCATCTGCTTGGCACCACTGGTTACCGACGTGACCAGGCTCGAGGCACCGTCAGCAAGCTGCTCAAGCACGTTCTTGGACTCTGTGGACTCGGTCTTTTTCTTGCTTGCTTTGGAGCTTCCGCTATCTGCCGCACCCGCAGCGTCGGCCGCCTTCTGCTCGGCCGCCTCGATGCTCACTCGATACGTTTCGTCGACCTTTTGCGACACCCATACGCTTGCAGGTACCAAGGCCATTCCGATCATGGAGACCACCAGCACGCGAGTCGCCACGCGGCGCAGGACGGCGCTCGTACTCCAGCGCCCGTGAATGCCGAGCGACACCGCAAAGAGCACCAGCGCAAACGGGATCAGGATGCCCAAGCCAACCGACCATAAAATCGTGAGCAAATATTTCTCGAGGTATAGTACGGCAAGCACGATACCAAGGTTGCCTGAAAGCTGAGCGAGCTGCTCGGCAACCGGCGTTCCCGTATCACCCGGCAGCGCGGTTATACCCGCAGATAGAGCAACGCACGAGGTCGTGAGCGCCAAAACGTTACCTTTCTTTTGATCGATGACCTCGATGGTGGAGTCCCAAGTTTTGGTATCGGCGAAATGCGGACGAGCTACAAAGCCCGACAGCAGCGCCAATACCACGAGCGCAATGATAAAGCCAATCTGCAGCTTTTTGTTTGCGCACACGACATCGGACAGGCTGGGCTGCAGCTCGGTTACCGTCGTATGCTCGGTTATCTGGACAGGACGCCCATGAGCCATCTCGTGCGCATCTTTCTTTTGAATCGATCCATTGTCCGGCATTTGGATACCTCCT
Organism: uncultured Collinsella sp.; assembly: GCA_900541015.1. Lineage (GTDB taxonomy): Bacteria > Actinomycetota > Coriobacteriia > Coriobacteriales > Coriobacteriaceae > Collinsella. Next base: position 28,089 of record UQIB01000004.1, read on the forward strand.
CATTCCGGCCTGTATTGCGGATGGAATTATACCCACCCAGTAAAAAACCGAACGGCAGGCGGCGCACCAGGCTGCTGCATGACCCGCCCGCCATGAAATGGGCCCATTTACTACGTTTAACCGCCTATCTCCGACCATGCCACATAGCGAAAAAACAAAACCGCAGGTAGAACGCTTGCAGTTTTTCATGAAACGCGGGTGTGTTCGGGGGTATCGGGTTAAACGTAGTAGATGGGCCATTTTCGTGGCGAGCGTCGCCACTGCCCCTCGGGGGGCGGAGGAAAACGGGTCATCTTGGCCTGTCAACCCAAATTTGACCGCAACCAAGACAGATGGGATACAGAAAAAGCCCTGTCGCAGGTAGCGGCAGGGCTTTTGGAAGGGGGTCGAATTGCAAGAACTCGTTAGGCGAGCTTGGCCTCGAGCTCGGCGATGCGCTTGTAGGCATCGATGGTAAAGCGGGTCTGCTTCTCCAGAATCATGGTGGTCATGAGAGTATCCTGAGCGTGAGCCATGATGAAGGTCATCTCCATCTCGCCGCCGCCGGCCTCCTGCGAAAGCAGCTTGGTCTGCGTGTCGTGGGCGCCGATAAGTGCATCGCTGGCATCCTTGTGCAGCTGTTCGGCCTTCTCAAAATCACCCTCGCGAGCAGCATCGAGCGCTGCAAGCAGATCGGTCTGGGCGTCACCTGCGTATGCGACAATCTCGAATCCAACCATCGAGATTTCTTCTTTGGTTGCCATATTGCGTTCCTTTCACATATGAACCAATGGAGAGCATCGCGTCCGGGCATACGCGCTGCGTTCTGTATGCCTGAAACATTAACATTCAAACAAAAAAGAACAGCGCAAAACGTAATTTCAAGCTATGAACGGTCATTTTTTGCCCGTGAACGGTTTTTGAACTGTTTTGAACAATATCGAACACAGTTAGCGGCAACCCAAACAGGACCGCACCCTAACGCAAATCGCGCACCGTATCGCCCTCGACGAGCACACCGGGGATCAGCATGTGCTCCACGCCAGACACACCCCCCTCGGCGCCGGCAATCTTGTCGACCGCCCACATGCCGACGCGCTTGTTGTCAAAGCGCACCGTGGTCAGGCGACGGTCGGGCACGATATCGCCCAGGCTGTCATCAACGCCCACCACGCTCACGTCCTGGGGCACGCGCCTTCCGCGCGACTCGAGCCCACGAATGCAGCCGTAGGCCATGGCATCATTGGAAGCATAAATGGCCGTACAGGTCGGATCGTCCGTCAGAGCCTGACCGGCAGCATATCCGCTCTGTGCCGTCCAATCGCCACGGACGAGTCGCGGCGGCTCAATACCATGTGCGCGCAATGTCTCACGCCAGCCTTCCTCGCGCTGCATGCCCGAAAGCGAGCGCTCGGGGCATGAGATAAAGTGCACGGTCTTGTGTCCCTGCCCCAGCAAGTACTCGACCACTTGGCGCGAGCAATCGAACTGATCGTTATCGACCGTCGAGCACAGCGGGTGCTCCAGCATCGTAACGAGCACCGTCTGCATGCCGGGCAGCGGCTCAAAGGTGCCAAAGTCCGCCGGCATGCGGTTCATGATCACAACCATGCCATCCACCGGCAGTGCGCTCATGCGCGACGATGCGCTCTCGAGGGTATACGGATGCCCATCTACTTTCGTGAGGGTAATGGCATAGCCGTGCTTATCGGCCGCGGCGGCAAAGCCCTCCATACGGTCGAGGTTGCCGGTGCCGGTAATGTTGAACATGGCGACGCCGACGGTCTTAAACTTGCCGCGGCGCAGCGATCGACCAGCAAAATTGGGGCGATACCCCAGCTCGCGCATGGCGGCACGCACGCGCTCCTTGGTCTCGGGGCGCACGCTGGGCGAATCGTGCACCGTACGCGAGACTGTCTGCTCCGAGACGCCCGCGAGACGCGCCACGTCCTTAACGGAAACCGATTTTTTAACAGCGGCCATAGGTCGATCTTTCTATGTCAACGATGCCATCGCGGACATCCCAACAGACAAAATGAACGCCTCCAAGTATATCCAACGCCTCCCCCACCATACGCTTACCACCCAAAACCTACCGTTCACCGACAATCCCGCTTCCCCGAATCGCTTTTGTCGCCCAAATGTTAACGTTGCCATTGTGCAAACACAGAGCCACCGGGCGGCTCAAACGTTTACGCGTAAGGAACCGACGGTTCGCAGGCACAGGAACCATCGGTTCGCGTCTTTTTTTGTGTCGCAAAATGGCAACGTCAACATTTTGGCAATCAAACGTCAAAAGCTACCATCGTTGCTAACCCACCGACTCTTAGGAGCTTTGCATGGAGCAACTCATCGCTACCATCGAAAAGGGCCAGCCCTTTTTCAACGCGATCGCCCGCAACAAGTACCTCAAGGCGATCCGTGACGGTTTTATCTCCGTCATTCCCATCATCATCTTCTCGTCCATCTTCTGTCTGGTAGCCTCGGTCCCCAACATCTGGGGTTTCTACTGGCCCGATGACATCAACAACGCCCTGTGGAAGTGCTACAACTACTCCATGGGCATCCTGGCCATCGCCTGCGCCGCCACCACTGCCAAGCACTTCGCCGACGCCCAGAACCGCGATCTGCCCAAGAACAACCAGATCAACTTTATCTCGTGCATGTGCGCAGCCATCATCGGCTTCTTGCTCCTTTCGAGCGACACGATCGCCACAGACGCCGCCAGCGGCTTCAACACCACCTATCTTGGTTCCAAGGGCCTGTTGACCGCCTTTATCGCTGCGTTTGCGACCGGCATCATCTACAAGTTCTTCATTAAGCGCAACATCACCGTCAAGATGCCCGAGCAGGTTCCGCCCAACATCTCGCAGACCTTTAAGGACATCATCCCCTTCTCCGTCTGCATCGCCGTCTTTTGGGTCTTTGACATCGTCTTCCGCGCTGCCTTTGGCTTCTGCTTTGCCCAGGGCGTCATCCAGGTGTTCCAGCCCCTGTTCACCGCTGCCGACGGCTACATCGGCCTCGCTGTGATCTACGGCGCCATGAGCCTGTTCTGGTTCGTCGGCGTCCACGGCCCCTCGATCGTCGAACCCGCCATCGCCGCCGCCCTTGTTGCCAACATGACCGACAACCTGGCTGCGTTCCAGGCCGGCCAGCACGCTTCCGCTGTCCTGACCCAGGGTGCCCAATACTTCGTCGTCTGCATGGGCGGCACCGGCGCCACGCTCGTCCTGGTCTTTATGTTCTGTTTCCTGGCCAAGTCTCAGGAGATGCGCGCCGTCGGTAAGGCCGCCATCGTCCCCGTCTGCTTTGCTGTCAACGAGCCGCTGCTGTTCGCCGCGCCCATCGTGCTCAATCCCGTCTTCTTTGTCCCGTTTGTCTTTGCCCCGATCGCCAACATCTGGATCCTCAAGATCTTTATCGACTTCTTGGGCATGAACGGCTTTATGTACACCCTGCCCTGGACCGTCCCCGGCCCCATCGGCACCATCATGGGCCTGGGCTTCCAGCCGCTCGCCTTTGTGATGCTCGCCCTCATCCTGGTCGTCGATTTTGCCCTGTACTACCCGTTCTTCCGTGCCTATGACGCCCAGAAGTGCGCCGAGGAGGCCGAGATCTCCCAGGAGGAGCTCGCCGCCAAGAACGCCGAGAAGGCCGCCAAGCTCAACGATGCCTTCCAGGGCAAGGCTGACGCCAAGAGCGTTGCCGCCGGCGCTGCTGCCGGAGCCGTGAAGGCCGACGCCCCCGCCGCTGTCGCCACTGAGGCAACGACCGCCAGCGACCTCAACGGCAAGCGCGTACTCGTGCTCTGCCAGGGTGGCGGTACCTCGGGCCTGCTCGCCAACGCGCTGGCCAAGGCCGCCAAGGAGCGCGACATCAATCTTGAGACCGCTGCCGAGGCCTATGGCAACCACGTGGACATGCTCCCCGACTTCGATCTGGTCGTCCTGGCCCCGCAGGCCGCAAGCTACCTGGCCGACCTGCAGAAGGACTGCGAGCGCGTGGGCAACAAGTGCGTCGCCTGCCGCGGTAAGCAGTACATCGAGCTTTCCCAGAACGGCGATAAGTCTCTCGCCTTCGTAAGCGAGCAACTTTCGAAGTAAGTAACGCCCAAGGCCAGCCGACCATCCACAGCCGGCTGGCCCTTCGATTTAGACGATTGGATCATCATGTCCGTTAACCCTGCTAGCGTCACCAACCCGCCTGCGCAGTTTCCCGAGGACTTTGTCTTTGGCGGCGCTACCGCTGCTTACCAGGTAGAGGGCGAGACCCGCACCCACGGTAAGGGCAAAGTCGCCTGGGACGACTTCTTGGAGGCCCAGGGGCGCTTTTCCCCCGATCCCGCTTCGGACTTCTACAACCAGTACCCCGTCGACCTGGAGCTGTGCGAGGAGTTCGGCATCAACGGCATTCGCCTCTCCATTGCCTGGAGCCGCATCTTCCCCAACGGCACCGGCGAGATCAACCCCGAGGGCGTGCAGTTCTACCACGATCTCTTCGCCGAGTGCCACAAGCACCACGTTGAGCCGTTTGTCACGCTGCATCACTTCGACACGCCGCTTGCCCTCTTTGAGAAGGGCGACTTCCTCAACCGCGAGACCATCGATGCCTTTGTGGACTTTGCCACCTTCTGCTTTAAGGAGTACGCCTACCAGGTGACCTATTGGTTCACCTTTAACGAGATTTGGGCCGATGCCTCCAACACCTACATCGAGGGCACCTTCCCCGGCGGCGTCAAGGCGCATCTGGCCGAGGCTTTCCAGTGCGAGCACAACATGATGCTCGCCCACGCCAAGGCCGTGCTGGCCTTCCACAACGGCGGTTTTAAGGGCAAGATCGGCGTCATTCAGTCGTTGGAGTTCAAGTACCCGCTCAACGAGAACGACCCCGCCGACATCAAGGCCGCCAACAACGAGCACGTGCTGCAAAACCAGTTTTTGCTCGACGCCACCTTCCGCGGCGACTACGCGCCCGACACCCTCGAGTGCGCCAACCGCCTGGCTGCCGTCTCGGGCGGCACCATCGAGATCCTAGACGAGGATCTGGAAATCATGCGCGAGGCCGCGCTCTACAACGACTACCTGGGCGTTAACAACTACCAGTGCCGTTTCTTGAAGGCGTACGACGGCGAGAACGACCTGCACCACAATGGTACGGGCGAGAAGGGCACCGGCCGCTGGCGCGTCAAGGGTATTGGCGAGCATGTGAACAAGCCTGGCATCCCCACCACCGACTGGGACTGGATCATCTATCCCGAGGGCCTGTTCGATCTGCTCGTCTACATTAAGCAGCGCTACCCCAACTACAAGCAGATCTTCATCACCGAAAACGGCATGGGCTACAAGGACCCCTACAAGGACGGTTTTGTGGACGACCAGCCGCGCATCGACTACATCGAGCAGCACCTGCGCTGGCTGCTCAAGGCCATGGAGGTGGGTGTCAACGTGGGCGGTTACTTCCTGTGGAGCCTGCAGGATCAGTTCTCCTGGACCAATGGCTACAACAAGCGTTATGGCTTCTTCTACGTTGACTTTGAAACCCAGAAGCGCACGCCCAAGGCAAGCGCATACTGGTATAAGCACGTGGCGCAGACCCGTCGTCTGGACTAGTGGCTGGCGGGGTTGCCCGCTCACACAACCTGTCCCCATTTCTCAGCCGGGGGCGGCACGTCACACGGCGCGCCGCCCCCGGCCTTTTTTGGGCAGACCGTACCGCACGTTTGTCTCAATCTGTAACATCTAGCCGAGTTTTTCGGTCCTAACTGTTACAGATTAAGATGAACGCGCGGGCCAGTTCCCTCAATCTAAATCTGTAACACGTAGCCCGCTTTTGACCGTCTACCTGTTACAGATCGAGACAAACGGAGTAGGACCTAACCCCGTATGTCCCTAACAGTCGAGCGTTCGACCAGCGTACTCGGCACATGAATCGCCTCGATAGACGAGCTCTCTCCAATCGCCGCCTCAAACGCAAGCTTACCGACACCGCGCAAATCAAATCGCAGCGTCGTCAGCCGATTGTGAGGAACAAGTCCCTCGAGTGCGTCGTCGATACCAACCACGCTCACGTCGTCGGGCACGGACAGGCCCGCATTCTCGAGCGCGGCGATAACGCCCAGCGCCATCTGGTCATTTGCCGCAAGCACGGCAGTCGGCGCCTGCGACCCGCCGGCAAGCACCTCGGCCGCAATCCGCTCGCCCATGGCGTACCCACTGTCCGCACTCCAATCGCCACGCAGCATCGGAGCGGCATCGACATGAGCACGACCCAGCGTATCGCGCCAACCGGCCTCACGAAAACGCGAGGAAATCGAGTTTTCCGGACCCGCCACAAACCGCATATTCGAGTGACCATGTTCCAGCAGATAATTGGTCAACAGCTCGCACGAACCATACTGGTCGGAGTCGATCGTCGTGCAGCGCGGATGCGCATACATGGACAGGATGACCGTTCGCACTCCCGGCTGGGGAACAAACTCCTCAAAATCGGGAGCCATGCGGTTCATGTTGAGAATCATGCCGTCGACGGGTCGCTCGACCATGCGGCGCGAGGCATCGGCAAGTGCATAGGGCTTGTCGCCGCCCATCTCGATCATAGTGACGGCAAAATCGTGCTCGCGCGCCGCTTGCATGATACCCTCGAGCGTCGCCAGGTTACCGACACGTGTGATGTTGTACATGCACAGGCCAATAGAACGATACGACCCGCCGCGCAACGCCGCTCCAGCAAAATTGGGACGAAAGCCCAGCTCTTCCATGGCGGCCAGCACACGCTTGCGCGTCTTTTCCGTCACGTTAGGCATGCCGTTGACCACGCGAGACACAGTCTGGCGGCTCACGCCAGCGAGTGCCGCAACCTCTGCCGCGCTCGCCGAACGACCATTCCTTGTCTGCTGAGCCATGCCTTCCACGCTAACCTGCTTCCCAACTATTCCCCGCGCCCATGGCGCATCGTACATACATTGATAACGTGCTCATGATACCCGAGCCATATACCACAACATGAAAACTTCTGTCAATCAAAACCGCTTACCGAACAAATACAACCGTTCGCGGCTGTTTGAAGTTGTTTTGTTTCTATACATCCCAGCCGGATGTTAACGTGCTCATTGTCAAATGTTCACGTGCTCATTTTGGTTCTAATCATTTTAAGATAGTGTTTATCGGGCTTTTTCACCGCTGAACGCTAACCAGGGAGCCTCCTGAGCGCAAACGCACAATATCGAACAGCGAGACGAGAGGGTGTATGCATATGTCTTTGCTAAACCGCGTACAGCAGCTGCCGAAGGGCTTTGTTTGGGGCGCCGCAACCGCCGCGTACCAAACGGAAGGTTCCACGAAGGTGGCAGGCAAGGGTAAGACCATGTGGGACGATTACCTTGTCGCCCAGGGTCGCTTTTTGCCCGACCCGGCCAGTGATTTCTACAACCGCTACGAGGAGGATATCCGCCTTTCTGCCGAGCATGGACTCAACGCCATCCGTGTGTCCATCGCCTGGACCCGCATCTTCCCCAACGGCGACGATGCCGAGCCCCTCGCCGAGGGCGTTAAGCACTACCACGAGCTGTTCGCCTGCTGCAAAAAGTATGGCGTCGAGCCCTATGTGTCCCTGCATCACTTTGACTCCCCCGCTGCCCTGTTCAACCAGGGCGACTGGCTCAACCGCAAGACCGTCGACGCCTATGTGCGCTATGCCGAGTTCTGCTTCCGCGAGTTCCGCGAGGTCAAGAATTGGTTCACCATCAACGAGCTCATCAGCCTCTCGCACTCCCAATACATCCAAGGCAACTTCCCGCCCAACCATCACTTTGATGTGACGAGCGGCATCCAGAGCCAGCACAACGAGCTCGTTGCCCACGCCCGCGCTGTCAACCTGTATAAGGATCTTGACGAGACCGAGCACCTGGGCGGACGCATTGGCATGGTCAACGTCCTGACCCCGGCATATCCTGCCACCGACTCGCCCGCCGACCAGCACGCCGCCGACCTGTACAACGCTTTCTACACCGACTTCATCATGGACGGCGCCTTCCTGGGTCACTACTCCGCGCGCACCCTCTCACTCATCAACGAGATTCTGCGTGCCAACAACGCCACACTTACGGTTGAGGACAGCGACATGGAGGAGCTCGCCAAGGCGGCGCCCCGCAACGATATGTTCGGCCTCAACTACTATCAGTCGGCGTTTATCGCCGCCTACGATGGCGAGTCCACCAACAGCTTTAACGGCACCGGAGACAAGGGCACCTCGTGCTTTAAGTTTAAGGGCGTCGGGCAGCAGGTCGATATGCCGGGTATCCCCACCACCGACTGGGATTGGCTCATCTACCCGCAAGGCCTCTACGACACGCTCAAGCACATCAGCGCCACCTATCCCAACCTCCCCGTCATCTATATCACCGAAAACGGCCTGGGCCACAAGGACCCCGAGCCCGACGCAAACGGCATCGTCGCCGATCCCGAGCGCATCGACTTTGTCGACCAGCACATGGAGAAGGTGCTCCAGGCGCGCGCCGAGGGCGTCGACGTCCAGGGCTACTTTATCTGGAGCCTGCAGGACCAGTTCTCGTGGGCCAATGGCTATAACAAGCGCTACGGCCTGTTCTACATCGACTTCGACACGCAAAAACGCTACATCAAGCAGTCGGCACTCTGGTATAAGGAGCTCGCCGACACTATGGCGGACGCGCAGTAGCGCATCGCCTCGCTTTCTCCCGAGAAGGGAGCGGCCCTATGCGATACAAACCCAGCCGCTCCCCTCTCTCCCCCTGGGACCAACCCCGCTTGCACCCGGGCTTTTAGCAAGCGGGAGACCATATAGGTTTTCAACGTCCATGCCATTAAGATTTCATGCAAAGAGGAGCGTGAACTATGGAATCGATCGTTAAGTTCTTGGAGAAAGGTCAGCCGTACTTCGACAAGGTCTCTAAGAACATCTACCTTCAGGCCATTAAAGACGGCTTTTTGGCAGCAATGCCCATCATCCTGTCTTCTTCTGTCTTCCTGCTTATTTCAACCCTGCCGGGCGTTGTCGCCACGGTCGGCGGCTTTACGCTGCCCGACTGGTGGAACGTCGACGTCGTGAACTTCTGCAACAAGGTTTACAACTTCACGATGGGCGTCGTGGGCATCATGGTCGCCGGCACCACCGCAAGCGCGCTGACCGGCTCCAAGAACCGCCGCATGCCTGCCGGCAAGGCCATCAACGCCACGAGCACCATGGTCGCCGCCATGTGCGCTATGCTCATCTTGGCCGTTACCCAGACGAGTGCCAAGATCGACGGCGCCGATGTCTCGGTGTTCTTTACCGACAACATGGGCACCAAGGGCCTGCTGAGCTCCTTTGTCGCCGCATTTGCCACGGTCAACATCTATGCCTTCTGCATTAAGCGAGACATCACCATCAAGCTGCCCAAAGAAGTCCCCGGCGCCATCGCCCAGAACTTCCGCGACATCTTCGCCTTCAGCTTCTCCATCCTGTTTGTCGCCGTCATCGACGTTATCTGCCGCACCTGCTTGGCCGTCCCGTTTGCCAACGTCATCTCCACGCTGGTGAGCCCGCTGTTCGCCGCTGCCGATTCCTACGCCGGCCTCGCCCTCATCTGGTTCATGATCCCGCTGTTCTGGTTCATGGGCATCCACGGCCCCTCGGTCGTTAAGCCTGCCCTCAACGCCGCGCTGTTTGGCAACATCACTACCAACCTCGCCACGCTGCAGGCCGGCGGTCACCCCGCCCTCGCCCTGACCGAGAACTTCGGTAACTACATCGGCGAACTCGGCGGCACCGGCGCCACGTTCATTGTCCCGATCATCTTCCTGCTCTTTATGCGCTCCAAGCAGCTCAAGGCCGTCGGCAAAGCCTCTGTCGTACCCGTGATGTTCGCCGTCAACGAGCCGCTGCTGTTCGCCGCGCCCATCATCCTCAACCCGTACTTCCTGATCCCGTTCCTGTTTGCCCCCGTGGCCAACGTCCTCATTGGTAAGTTCTTCATCGACTTTTTGGGCATGAACGGCTTTATCTATGCCATGCCGTGGGCACTCCCCGGACCGATCGGCACCTTCATCGACACCAACTTCCAGCCGATCTCTCTGGTCCTGGTTGTCGTCCTGCTGGTCGTTGACTTCTTGATCTACTACCCGTTCTGCAAGGCCTACGACAACGTCCTGTGCAAGCAGGAGGCCGAGACCCTGGCCGAAGAAGAGGCCGAGGAGACCAAGGCCGTCAAGACCGCTGCCGCCCCCGCCGTTGAGGCTCCCGTTGTCGAGACCGCTTCTGCCACTGAGGCCTCCGCAGCTCCGTCCGCCCTTAAGGGCAAGGACCTGAGGGTTCTGGTTCTGTGTGCTGGCGCCGGCACCTCTGCACTGCTCGCCAACGCGCTTAAGGAAGGCGCCGACGAGCTGGGCATCGACATTACCGCCAACGCCGGTGCCTACGGCAGCCACTACGCCATCATGGACCAGTACAACGTCATCGTCCTGGCTCCGCAGGTTCGCACCTATTACAACGAGATGAAGGCCGACACCGACCGCCTGGGCATCACGCTGCTGTCGCCCAAGGGCAAACAGTACATCGACCTCACTAAGGATCCCAAGGGTGCCGTCGCCTGGATCGAGGAAAACCTCGAGGCATAAGACGCTGACACCACCTGCCGCTCGCAGACAATAAATGGCCCGTGCATCGATGTGTGATGCGCGGGCCATTTTGTTTAGACCGCACCCGTCCTCCTGTTCATCTCAATCTGTAACATCTAGCCGAGTTTTTCGGTCCAAGCTGTTACAGATCGAGGTGAACGCACAGGCCAAGCCGAAAATCTCAATCTGTAACATGTAGACCGCTTTTGACCGCTTAGATGTTACAGATCGAGACAAACAGAACGCCCGAGCAGAAATATCTCAATCTGTAACATCTAGCTGAGATTTTCGGCCCTACCTGTTACAGGTTGAGATGAACGAGCCGAGTACGTCTACGCCCGCAGATCCTTTACGCTGGAACGCTCGACCAACACGCCCGAGACGAGTGTGCGGCTTCTGGAGCTCGGGGCTTCCAAGCCCGCAACGACCTCGTTAAGCGCACGGACGCCCAGCTCACGGTGGCGAAACTTCACCGACGTCAGAATCGAGTTGGGAATCGTCTTGTAGAGCTCATCGTCGAAGCCGATCACAGACACGTCGTCGGGCACACTGAGCCCTTTGTCGCGTAGAGCCGTCATCACGCCGTTTGCCATGCAGTCGTTAGCAGCGAGGACCGCCGTGCAATCGGGTTTATCGGCAAGCACAAGGCCAGCGGCATAGCCACTATCCGCATTCCAATCGCCTTGAAGAGGCTCGGGCGGCTCAATGCCACGTGCCTCGAGTGCCGCACGCCAACCTTTCATACGGCACTGGCTCGACAGCGACTCTTGCTTACCAGAGACGAAGTACACGTTCTTGTGCCCGTGATTCAAGAAGTACTCGCACGCCATGCGCGCGCCGCCCTCTTGATCGTCACTGACGGTGGAGCAGGTAGGATGCTCCATCGGTGTGATAATCACCGTCTTGAGGTCTTTCGGCGCCTCAAAGGTATCAAAGTCATCAACCATCTGACGCAGGTTGAAGATCATCCCATCAACGGGCAGCTGCGACATCCTGCGCGCCGCTTCGGCAAGGGTCATCTTCTCCCCTGCGCGCTTCTTAATCATCGTGAGCGCAAAGCCGCGTTCTTCGGCGGCATCGGCGATACCGTCAATCATGTCCACGGCACCGCCCGACAAGTGGAACAGCACGACGCCGATGCACCCGTAACGGCCCAACTTGAGCGAACGCGCGGCAAAGTTGGCTCGAAACCCGAGCGCCTCCATTGCGGAATGGACCTTATCGCGTGTCGACTCGCGCACGCTATCGGGCTCGTTGATCACGCGCGACACCGTCTTGAGAGAAACGCCCGCGGCAACTGCCACATCGTTCATCGAGACATTTTTCTTGTCCATCGTTGCCACTGCTTCTCCACTCGGTTCTCCATCACTTGTTTTTCGCGTTCTAGCATACACTACCTGCCTGACTGATAAATCAACCGTTTACCGGACAATATCGACCACTCACCCGTATATCCTTGTTGCTCTTTCAAAAATGTCTTACGTTGTCATTAACGAAATGACAACGTTGTCATTTCGCAATGCCTTCCTTAAGCGGAAGGTTTCCGGGCAGTCCTGACCATCCATCGACGACCAGTTCCATCCACATGCATCGCGCATCGAGCAGCAAAGGAGCTCTATGGACGCCATCGTAAAGATGCTCGAAAAGCATCAACCGTTCTTTGAGAAGATCTCGAGGAACATCTACCTCCAGGCCATTAAGGACGGATTCCTTGGGTGCATGCCCATCGTCCTCACCTCTTCGATCTTCCTGCTGATTGCCACCCTTCCTGGCGTAGTCGGCATCACGCTGCCCCAGCCGCTCATCGACTGGTGCAACAAGCTGTACAACTTCACCATGGGCGTTATGGGCATCATGGTTGCCGGCACCACTGCCAAGAACTTCACGGCATCCATGAACCGTCGCATGCCCGCCGGCAAAGTGCTCAACGACGGTTCCACCATGGTGGCCGCCCAGTGCAGCATGCTGCTGCTCGCAGTCACGCAGTTCACCACCAAGTTCAACGGCTCCGAACTTTCGGTCTTCGATTGCACCAGCATGGGCACGCGCGGTCTGTTCTCGGCCTATATCGCCGCGTTCATTACCGTGTGGGTCTACAAATTCTGCGTCTCGCGCGATCTGACCATTAAGCTGCCCAAGGAGGTCCCGGGCGCCATCGCTCAGAACTTCCGCGACATCATCCCCTTTGGCGGCGCCGTCATCATCTGCGGCATCATCGATGTCATCGTGCGCAACCTCATGGGCGTTCCGTTCTCCGAGCTGCTTATCAAGCTGCTCTCCCCGCTCTTTACCGCTGCAGAAACCTATCCTGGCCTTATCCTTATCCAGGCAGCCACCGCGTTCTTCTGGTTCATCGGCGTCCACGGCCCCTCGATCGTCCAGCCGGGCATCGACCCCATCCGTCTTGCCAACCAGGCCGAGAACCTGCAGGTTCTGCTGGCAGGTGGCCACCCCGCTCACTCCCTCACCTTTAACATGTCACTCGTGGGTGAGTTCGGCGGCACCGGCGCCACGTTCATCGTGCCGCTTCTGCTGATTCTCTTTATGAAGTCCAAGCAGCTCAAAGCCGTCGGTAAGGCCTCGATTGTTCCTGTTGCCTTTGCTGTCAACGAGCCGCTGCTCTTTGGCGCGCCGATGATCCTTAACCCCTACATGCTCGTCCCCTTTGTTGCCGCCGGTTGCGTCAACGTGAGTGTTGCCAAGTTCTTTATCGATAATGTGGGCATGAACGGCTTCTCCTTCGTGGTGCCTTGGGCTACCCCTGCCCCCATCGGCATCTTCATCACCACGAACTTCCAGCTTATCGCCCTGGTATTTGTCGCGATTATCATCTTGCTGGACGCCATCATCTACCTGCCGTTCTTGAAGGCATACGATAAGCTGCTCTGCGACCAGGAGGCCGAGCGCGCCGCCGAGCTGGGTCTCGAGTCCGATGGTGCCGCTGCCATCGCCGCCAACGCCCCTGCGCCCGCTGTCGAGCAGGCTACCGCTTCCGTCGAGACGACTGTTGCCGCCGCCGACAGCAAGCCTGTCGCCGATCAGCCCGAGTCCGCCGCCGACGCATCCGCTAAGAAGGACGTCGATGGCCTGAAGGTCCTCGTCCTGTGCGCCGGCGCCGGCACCTCTGCCATGCTCGCCAACGCCATCAAGGAAGGTGCCGCACAGACCGGAGAGAACATCGCTTCCTCCGCAGGCGCCTATGGTCAGCACACTGCCATCATGGATCAGTACGACGTTATCGTGCTTGCCCCGCAGGTTCGTAGCTACTACAACGACATGAAGGCCGACACCGATCGCCTGGGCATTAAGCTGCTCGCCCCGCGCGGCAAGGAATATATCGACCTTACCCGCGATCCCGCTGGCGCCATTAAGTGGCTCCGCGAGAACCTCGACTAGTTTTCTCCCTCTGTTGGTGCCCGGATCCCCGGTTCGGGCACCTCTCCCTATTCGTATCCCACAGAAAGGATGACTCATGACCAACCCCATGCAGTTCCCCGACGGCTTTGTGTTTGGCGGCGCCACCGCCGCTTACCAGGTTGAGGGCGAGACCCGCACACACGGCAAGGGCAAAGTGCCCTGGGACGATTTCCTGGCTGCTCAGGGTCGCTTCTCCCCCGACCCCGCAAGCGATTTCTACAACAAGTATCCGGTCGATATCGACCTGTGCCAGCGCTTCGGCATCAACGGCATTCGCGTCTCCATCGCTTGGAGCCGTATCTTCCCCAGTGGCACCGGCGAGGTTAACCCCGAGGGCGTCGCTTTCTATCACGAGCTTTTTGCCACCTGCAACAAAGCTGGCGTTATCCCCTATGTCACGCTCGATCACTTTGACACGCCTGAGGCCTTTTACCAGGACGGTGGCGAGGGCTTCCTGACGCGCACGACGATTGACGCCTTTGTCGAGTACGCCAAGTTCTGCTTTGCCGAGTTCACCGAGGTCAAGCACTGGTTCACCTTTAACGAGATTCCCGCAACCGCCGAGGGCAGCTTTATCGTCGGCAACTGGCCGCACGGCGAGAAGTATCGCCTGGACAAGGCCTTCCAGCTCATGCACAACATGATGGTGGGCCACGCCAAGGCTGTCGTCGCCTTCCATGAGGGCGGCTTTGAGGGCGAGATCGGCATTGTCCAGAACCTGGAGCCCAAGTATCCCCTCGACCCCAACAACGCCGCCGACTGCGAGGCAGCTCGCATGGCCGACGTTATCAACAACCGCTGGGTACTCGACGCCACCTTCCGCGGCCACTATGCAGCCGACACCATGGAAGCTGCGACCAAGCTGGCCCATATCGCCGGCGGCGAGCTCGACGTCCGCGACGAGGACGTCGCCGCGCTGACCGCCGCGCTCCCCTACAACGATTGCCTGGGCGTCAACACCTACAAGTGCCAGTTCCTGCGTGCCGCCGAGGGCGAAAACGACATCAACCACAATGGCACCGGCGACAAGGGCTCCTCGCGCTGGTTCCTCAAGGGCGTGGGCGAGTCATGCGTGCGCGAAGGCGTACCCACCACCGATTGGGACTGGATCATCTATCCCGAGGGCCTCTACGACCTGCTGCTCCGCATTAAGAACGATTACCCCAACTATAAGAAGATCTACATCACCGAGAACGGCATGGGCTATAAGGACGACTTCGAGGACGGCTTTATCGATGACGCCCCTCGCATCGACTATATGCGCCAGCATCTCGCGTGGATCCTCAAGGCAATCGACGGCGGCGTGAACGTCGACGGTTACTTTGTGTGGTCGCTGCAGGACCAGTTCTCCTGGACCAACGGCTATAACAAGCGCTATGGCCTGTTCTACATCGACTTCGAGACCCAGGCCCGCTATCCCAAGGCGAGCGCGTACTGGTACAAGAACGTCGCGGAGACCGGCCTGCTCATGGCCTAACTTTTGCCGCATACCCCCTGTCGGCCGCATGCGAATCCCTCCACGGTTCGCATGCGGCCTTTTTTGTTTTTAGTGGGCCCGAGCAGACCGTTTGTCTCGATCTGTAACATCTAGAAGGGATTTTCGGTCCTACCTGTTACAGATCAAGACAAACGCGCGGCCCGAACTTGAAAATCTCAATCTGTAACACGTAGCCCGTTTTTTCACGTCTACCTGTTACAGATCGAGACAAACGCCACAGGTCAATCCCTTTAATCTCAATCTGTAACATCTAGCCGAGTTTTTCGATCCCAACTGTTACAGATCAAGACAATAAGATAGTCAAATCCGAACTTTCCAAGCAGTTATGAAGCATGGTTTCTAGTTTTCGGTATCACGAACATACTTTCGGTATCATTTAATGGTATCATGATATCGAAAGTATGTTCGTGATACCGAAAGGAGCCGCATGCGCCAGTTCGATTACACCACAGTCCCAGCGGAACTCGAAGCAACTCCAATCACCAACCTCCTCCTCTCGATACGCGAGCATAAAGGCCGTCAGCTTGCTCTGAGTCAAGTCAAACCCGAGCTTCTATCGTCCCTAATGGAGGAGGCTAAGATCCAAAGCACCCGATCCTCCAACGGACTTGAAGGAATTTTTACCACCCAAAAAAGACTCAAAGCGATCATGGCGTATTCCGCCAAGCCAAGTTCCCGCGCAGAGGAAGAAATCGCTGGATACCGAGATGTGCTGTCGCTTATTCACGAGCAACACGATTCCATTCCAGTAACGCCATCTGTCATTCTGCAGTTGCATCGTGACCTCATGGCGCACACGGCAATCTCGTATGGAGGCCATTGGAAAGATAGCGATAACGAAATCGTCTCCATTGACGATCAAGGTAATCGATTTGTGCGCTTTAGGCCCCCTTCGGCTCTAGCAACCCCGGGACTTATTAAAGAAGCCTGCCAGTCCCTCAACGATGCTTTATCTCGCCAAGTTTGCGATCCCCTCCTTATATCGCTCCGCTTTATCTTCGATTTTGTTAGCATTCATCCCTTCAACGATGGCAATGGCAGGATGAGCCGGCTCCTTACAACGCTGCTGCTCGAAAAGACTGGATACGACGTTGCGCGTTACATCAGCATCGAACGACTTATTGAAGACAACAAAGCGCTTTACTACAACGCCCTCGCTGCAAGCTCCACTGGATGGAATGAAAATCAAAACACCGAAGTGCCCTTTATCCGTTTCATGCTCGGAACAACCCTGGCAGCCTACCGACAGCTCGAGCAGCGTACCTTAATTGAATCAAGCACTCGTCCCATGTCGAAGCAAGCGCGCATCGCTGTTCTATTTCAACAGAGACCCGGCGTCATTAAGAAATCCGACATCCGGTCCAACTGCCCCGATATCAGCGAGGTAACCGTTAAACGAACCCTCGGTCAGCTTGTTAGTTGCAGCGCAATCGAAAAAACAGGAGCGGGTCGTTCGACGGGCTACATACTTAAAGACGTCCACGCTCTGGAATTATTCTTGCAATCTGCAATACCCGATAGCGAGCCAGCAATAAAACAAGGATCCCCAAAGGATAAACTCCTTGAACGTATGAACCGCGCCGAAGATGAAAGCAGAGACGCACTCTACGAAGACTACGATTCATTCTCAAGGGATATCAAAGCGAGATACGGAGTCTAGCCATATCTCAGAATGGCCTTACCCTTGTTGCCCAAAACTATTGGCGCGTCATATTGACACGCCAATTCCTCGCCACGGCAAGGGGCAGAAGCATCGCCTGCAGCGATAGCTAGCAAATGATCTGCGTGTGCTCCTCGATAGCGACACGATCCTCGGCGGTAATACCTGGCTCGCACACCACGGCGTCCAAATTGTCCAGGCGGCAGAAGGTGTAGAAGTCGCGCTTGCCGATCTTGCTGGAGTCGGCGATCAGATAGCGCGAGTCTGCCTTGCTAAAGGCGAGCTGCTGGATACGGCCCTCTTCCATGTTAGACGTGGACACGTCGCCGTCCAAAATGCCGTTGGCGCCAATAAAGGCTGCGTCGATACCCAGCGCACGCAGGGTGTCCTCGGCCATGGGGCCCACAAAGGCGGCGGTGCGGCGACGGTACATACCGCCCACGAGGCACAGATCGCAGTCTTCGCGCGCCTCGAGCAGGTTAAACACCGAAAGCGAGTTGGTCACAATGCGCAGGCGACACGCCGGCAGCATCGAGGCCATCTGCTCCACCGTAGTGCCCGTGCCTAAAAAGATGGTCGAGCCCTCCTCGATAAGCTCCACAGCACGGCGCGCAATCTGCAGCTTTTCCTCGGCATGCTTCGTGCGCTTTTCGCTGTGCGAATACTCATGGCGCAACATAGCGTGCGGACGACTCTGCGCACTACGGGCGCCGCCGTGCACACGCTCGATCTCGCCCAGGCTCGCAAGCTCCTCAAGGTCGCGGCGAATCGTCATATCCGAGACACCCAGTGCATCCGAAATCTCCTTGACCGAGACCGTGCCCTGCTCCTCGAGCAACTGACGAACCTTATCCTGTCGCTCCGCTTTAATCACGATGAGTCCTCGCTGTTCCACGCTCACGTCAATTCAAACAGTAACGAACAAATTGTAACAGACCCGTGCGCGTCAAAATGAACGCTCGTACAACTCCAATCATCACTTTTTTGAGAAAAATACCCCCTGCTTTAGTGGGGTGTAGTGATAATCTTGCCTGTTCGCGCTACAGTTTGTCCGAAATACCTCGATGTTAGGAACCAAATGATCACTTCCGAGCTTTTCGGCACCGCGCCGTGCGGTACCCCCGTTCATCGCTACACCCTCAACGGGCCCGAGATCTGCGTTCGCATTATGGACTATGGCGCCACTGTGTTGGGCATCGACGTGCCCGACATTCCCGGCAACGTGCACGATGTGGTGCTGGGCTTCGATAAGCTCGAGGATTACTTTGACAACCCCGCCTGCTTTGGCGCGACCATCGGCCCCGTGGCCAACCGCACTGCGGGCGCCACGATTACCATCGACGGCACGGACTGGCATATGCCCGCCAACGAGGGCGCCAACAACCTGCACAGCGATCTTGAGCACGGCCTGCACAAGCGCGTATGGGATGTTGAACTCGACGAGGTCCACAATGCTGTGCTCATGACCACCTCGCTTGAGGATGGCGAGCTGGGTCTCCCCGGCAACCGCACCTTTACGGCCTTGTTTACCGTTACGCGCACCGGCGTCTTCCGCATCCAGTATGGCTGCGAGAGCGACCGCGCCACCTACGTGTCCATGACCAACCACACGTACTTTAATCTTGCCGGTCATAACGCCGGCATGGACTGTGAGCACTTCTTTGTTGCTAACGCTGCCCACTACCTGCCCATTAACGAGCAGAACATTCCCACCGGCGAAATCGCACCGGTCGAGGGCACGCCGTTTGACTTCCACAAGCTGCACCCCGTCGCTCCCGGCATGGAGGCAGACGACCCGCAGATCAAACAGGCCCGTGGCTACGATCACTGCCTGTGCATCGATGGCTATCAGTACGGCCGCAATCTGCGCCGCGCCCTGCATGTTGAGGAGATGTGGACCGGTCGTGAGCTGGACTACTACACCACCGCCCCGGGCGTGCAGCTCTACACCGGCAACTGGCTGGGCGACGAGCACGCAAAGGACGACGCCAACTATGGCTGGGGCGCTGGCTTTGCCCTCGAGGCCGAGATGTACCCCGACACGCCGCACCAGCCGCTGTTCCCCCAGGGCTTCGTGGGCCCGGGTCATCCCTACAGCAATGTGATCGAGTACCACTTTATGAGGCACTAAGCCTATAACGCAATATATCGCACAGCAACGCCCGCCGGCACCAACGCCGATGGGCGTTTTTTCATCTTTCGGGCTCAATTTCGCTGTGACTGTATGAGTGACATATCAAAACTATGCCCATTTACTACGTTTAGCCCGGGATGCTCGACCATGCACCGGTTTTTGCTAAATTCGCGAGCCGCCTACCTGCGGTTTTGTTTTTCTCAAATTCGACATGCTCGGCGATAACCGATCAAACGTAGTAAATGGGCATAGTTTTTGACAGGCGGCATCGCGCGCGTCCCTCGCAAGGGCAAAATGATCCGTTTTCCTCCGTCCCCAAGGGATCAGTTGAACAGATTGTCGATGGGATCGGGGGCGGAACTGGGGAGATAGCGGATTTCTAGCTCTATGCCGAGTTCTTGCAGCTCTTTGAAGGCGGCGATGTCCCTATCGTCTACGGCAACGGCAGGCGTTGCAGAGCGTTTGCCCTCCCCTGCCCGCATATGGCCAATGCTGATCTTGGTGATCGGCACACCGCCTTTAACCAGCGCGAGTGCATCCGCGGGCGACGCCACCATGATGAGAATCCATTGGCGCGGCGTTGCGGTATGAATGATGTCGATGGTCCTTTGCACCGAGAAAAACCGCGTCCACACGCCCTCGGGCGCCGCGACCCTCATAGGCGCCCACTTGCGCGAATCAGCCGCAATCTCGTCGTTGACGATTAGGACGAGGTTGGAACCCACAGCCTCGTTCCACAGCTCAACGTCTTGCCCGTAAATAAACCGATCATCGATGCGTGCGAGAAGAATCTTGGGTTGAGCCATCGCTGCCCCATTCTTTTTGAGACCCGTAAGAGCAAGACATCGCGTCTCCAATATTAGTGCATTTAAAGTGAGAAAAGCCGTCAGAACCCTTGCGCGGATGTGCGATGTCCCGTATTATAGACAGCCGTTGATGCCTCAGTTGCGTCACCACATGGCCGCCAGCGTAGCTCAGTTGGTAGAGCACCGCTCTCGTAAAGCGGGGGTCACCGGTTCGAGCCCGGTCGCTGGCTCCATTGCATTAGTGCAGCTCAGAAGCGTAATTGCTTCTGAGCTTTTTTGTTTTCGCGTCTCTTTCCTCCTTCTCCGAGGAGTGAAAAAGGGGTGAAAAACTTTTTTAACTGTTTTCCATAAATAGTTAGCATCATCCAACGTTCACATTAGATCGAACAACAATCCTGTTACGCATAGCCTAATTCCGCTGAGTATCAGAGAAGAACGTCCGGATTATATGCATCCAGCTTCGCTTCTCCAGTCGCCAGTGACTCCTCCAGCCGGTCAGCATATTCAACAATAGAGCCGTAGAATATGGGAGAAAATCCGAACTTTTCGATAAAGAGGGGTTCCGCTACGTCAATCCTCTTCTTGGCAACCGCGGCCTCATCCTTTTCATAGTACCCAGTGCCAGGAATCCGCTCGTTTGCCTGCGGCAAGCACTTAAGCTGCCTACACAAGCGCGCCGACCCCTTTGAAAGACCCATAAAGGTGATAGCACCAGAGATTACGCCACCGACGCCCACAACAACCTTGCCAGCGGCATCCCCCACCGTCTGCTTTGTTATCTTGATACCCATGAAGCTCAAGAGCTTCTTCAGGATCGGATACCAACTGGTCTTGGTTAGCGACTGGCGAGCGACCTTTTTCGCGACCGCCTCTTGGGCGTTTTTGGCGATTACGGTTAGCATCGAGTTCGCGCTGCCTACACCCATCATCACACCGAGCAACACTGCCATTTCGTAGAGAGTCTCGTCATCAACGTCGTCACATTCTTCAAAAAAGGTCTGCCAGCCATACAGGTATGCCAGTTTCTGCATAATCCTGAATGCGTGCACGTAGTATTACGTAATATCGGCAGGAATGGTGCCCACCATCGCGACACCTCCGGGAAGACCCGCTGCAAAGGAAAAGGCGGTTGACTTCTTTGCCTCATAATCAATTACTTCTCTAGCAATTCTATCGATCAGGCCCACATCGATTCCGGCGGTAACGGGGGTCGTTTCCACGGCAAACTCGACGACATCTTTATGGACACCCTTCCTCCTCAGCTCCGAGCGGAGGAAATGGGGCCGATCAATTCTCACTCCCTTTAGCCGAGCAACTTTTTTCATAAAGTCAATCAAAAATCTCTGGGCCTCCGCCAACTGCTCATCGCTCTTGTCTTTTAACTCTGCAAAAGCCGAATCAACGAGAACAGCGACCCCAAGGCCCTCGCCCTCGTTTTTCTTTCCAAGCAGCCTGACGTCCATACAGCCTTCCAATCAATGCGCCGCGCGGGCTATCGCGTTCTGCGACAGGCCGGACGCACGGAGCCTGAGGGCCTCCCTGGCCCTTATCCTTCTCGCCATGCTGTACCTCCTTGGTCTCGGCTGCATGGACAGCCGGAACGTACCAGGGGGACGGTGCCGACGGGAATATCGGCGGTGCCGAACGGCAATATTCGAGATGTGAGCGGACGGTGTGTAAGCGCAATATCGCCGGTGTCAAAGAGGACAATTACTCAAACAGGTGAAGGAGGGCATCGAGGAGGATAAGGAGATTTACGGTGGCAATTAAGAAGCCAACTCGCCGCGTCATGCCCGTTGGAGAGGCGAGCATGACCCTCATGGGTAATCAAGACACACGAAACAAAGGGGATTCGACAAGTCGCAAGAAAGGGGAGTGCATCACCTTTTGGGTTACGGAAGAGCAGAAGCAAGAGATGAGCACCTACGCGGCGGAACACAACACCACGGTATCAAGGATCATCATCGAAGGCCTTGAGATACGCATGGGTAAAGGGCAATCATTATAGCTTAGCCTTCTGCAATTGCTGCGACTCGATGCGGTCCTATCGATTTGCGCAACGGTGTGACGCGTTATCTAGACTGACGATCGTTTCCGCTGCATTTGCCAGCTCATTATCATGTGAAACAATGATAATGAGCTGTTTCAATTTGTTGTTTCTGACATACGAAGCGAGTTCGGCTCGGCTTGTTTCATCCAATCCAGTTGTAGGCTCATCGAGCACCAAGACTGATGGATTACGGGAAATTGCCGACCACAAGTATACACGGCGCAGCTCACCACCCGAAAGTTCAGGACAACGTTTCTCAAGCAAGCCCTCTATGCTGGTTGTCAACGACGGTAGCTCATTCATATGCTGGTGCTTTGTAAAAAATGGGGTGTTGAAATAATCCAACAGGTCCCGAACCGTCTCATCTGGAGCGAAGCACGGTTGGGGGCAGCACGATATCGTGTCTGAACGTATGTAATCCAAATTGCATTTTTCAATCGGCATGTCGTTGTATGTTACTTTGCCTGCCGACGGATACAGCCCAAGGAGCAGGTAAAGGAGCGACGTTTTTCCTCTTCCATTTTCTCCGGTTATGCAGTATGTTCCAGGGCCGGAGAAATCGAAGGAAAATCCGTCAAGAACCTTTCGGGGAGATCCGTCTGGAAGGGGTACCGTAAAATCCAACTTGGAAACAGAAATGCGATTTATTGTGTCAATCTTGACTAAACCTGTCTGATCTTGCTCTGGTTCCGGTCCTACCTTTCCCATGGCGCTCATCCTGTCCCACGAAGCCTTGGCATCCTGATAGGACTTGAACAGGTTCATCGTGTTTTTCAAGGTTTTAAATAGGACGGCAAAATATGCACCGACGATGGTGTATTCGCCTATCGTCATGGTTCCATTGATGATTCGCACTCCGGATACGATGAGTATTATCGCTTGAAACACGGCAGCAAAAAGGCTGTCAATCGATGTTAGTGAGAATGAGAGCTTTCCCGAGTGCAAGACCTTTGGAAAATACTTTTCAAATCCGGTGTCAAGTGCTAGCTCGCTTTTATTGTATGAAGACGTTAACTGAATGTTGAGAATCTGATTCAACTGCGATGCTATTACGGCATAGAAAGCGCTATCTGCCTCCTTCTTCTCGTACATGACTTTATATAGAAGCTTTCGCAATCCGGTAATAACGAAGAGATATGCCACAAGAAGGAGGATGGAGAATAGTGCGAGGAGTGGATCAACCGACCATATGACGAGCAACACGAAAGGAATGGCGACAACAGACAGGGGAGCGCTGATAAAGTTTGTTAGAACGAAAGAAGAAACAACACCTGAGTCAGTGAAAATCCTTTGCGTCGTATAGGCTGAGTCGGTTGTTCGGTTCGTCAGAAAATTAACTCGCTCAAAGCGCAAGACGGTTTCCCTGAGTAGGTCAAAAGAAAGCTTTGTGGATATACGGATAGATAACGTTCCTGCAAAATATGAAAATAAGGCAGAAAAGACCCCTATTGAAGCTACGAGGAGCGCAAAAAGCACAGCATCCTTCTCGCTGCGATTGGCAAGAAGGAAATCTAAGAACTTTCCGTTCACATATGGTGCGGCATAGGAAAGGGCGATTCCAATCGTCGTGATGGCAATGAACGTGAAAGCACCCTTTGTTTTACTAAACTTCGATAAGACGTACCGAATCAAGAATGGCCCCAATCTATCAGGTATGAAATACCAACTGATGACACCTTACACCGCGGTTCGGTGGAAACGAAGCGGCGACTAATCGGCACGAGCGCTTCCATAGAGAGTCTTTGCGAGCTGGATCCTCATAGAAACGGGAATTTTATGTTCGATCAATAGGCCGCGCACGGCAGTCGGACGGCTGAAAAATAAAACAGCCGTCCGACTAAAGCTGTAAATTTTTTCATTGTTTGTTGGGCATGCGCCTGAAGTTTCATGCAATAGGAAATCCATTATGACCATGGTCGAAATGTGAACACTACGATCGTTAGCAAGGAGACGCCAAGACCGGCAAAGATTATGATGAGCGGCAGAATGAAAGCCGCCGATGCCGATAATGGGATTTGGGACGCAAAGGCAATGATGCCCGCGAGAAGGAGACCGGCTCCCGTCAACGCTATTCCGAGTCCGACCAATCTGGCAACAAGAGGAATCTTCTCGCTTGGAATATGAGCGATATGGTAACTGTGAATCAGGCCGGGATTGCCGGTCTTTACCATTAACACCCCGACAACGAGAAAGCAGATTCCTCCTACCATGCCGCCAATGGATGATCTTAGCGCTTCAGGACTCATTGCTCGTCTTGGCCACCTTGCTCGCTGAGGGGAAGTGCTGCGGCAAAAGTGATGAGGACCAGTTCATAGGCTCCAACTGCGGCGACTCCGACCGCCACATTTGCTCCCCACACGATGTAATACATGTCGAACCAAGTTTCCGTTCCAAGAGTCGATGCTCTGGTCGGATTCATGTTGTCTACTACGGGCTTCTCGTACATTTAACCCAACATCTCCTTCAACGATGAGTTCAACAGTTCATCCGCGGTATCATCAATCAGGTCAACGTGTAGATCACCTCCCATATCTATATCGCAAATTGTGTCGGACATACGCTCCATGTCGTCAATGGTCCACATGTGGTTACAGAGGTCTTGAACCAGTTTTGTGGACCAAATTGAGCTAAGTCCGTTGTTCCAGTAATCCTCAAGAGGGTGGTTTCTGATGTTGCCAACCACTAACGGGATATACGGAGAAACGACGATGTCGCCGTTTGCGTGCACTGAAACCTGATCTAATAGATATCGGTTATCAGAGAAGCGAATTAGATGGTCGACGGGGTCGCCCCATTGCGGTCGGACATTCGGGTGCTTCCGAAGGAAGTCGTCCTCTTGAATGGCGTGAATCAACGTACGGTATTGGGAATAGTCCGGTCTAATAAATGTGTTCTTTCGCGCACGGCCCAAAACCATGAGGGGTTGGACACGTAGTTCGATAAAGTCACCCGGCGTCCTCTTCGGCCTGTTAGATTTGGTGAAAATCTCATCTAATAGTGAGATGACATCGGGAAACTGTTCGGTGTTGAACGACGTGGGCGTAAATGCGATAGCAAGGTGCAAATCGGAATGGTTGAGTACGGTGGCAACTGCTTCTTCGACGATTTCGAAGGCTCCCTCATGTCCCCTCAGCCTATCGTGAGCTGACCCAATGCCGTCTAGGCTAAATTGGATGCTTTTGAGTCCGGAATCTTCTAAATCTCGGAGAAGGGATTCCGTGAGGAGAAGCCCGTTGGTTACCAGGCTCGCTGCAACATTCCCATCTCGCAATATGGGAAGGCAGCGCAAGATATCTTTACTGCGCAACAAGGTTTCTCCTCCACAGAAACACATGCTGTAAAGCGACATGTCTGCCATTTCCTTTGCGAAAACAAAAAGTTCATCTGAGGTCAACTCGTCGTGCATGACCTCATTCTCGCCGCTGCTGTTATAGCAGTGCAGACATCTCAAGTTGCACTTGTTTGTTATGTCAAGGGCGACGTGATGTGGCGCTCTGAGAACGTTGGTGTACTTGTTTTCCGAAACTCGTCCCATGGTTCCTCTTAACAGACTTCTGAAAAACAGTATACATTCATGCAGTCGCCGTCGCTGCACTCACCTGGAAAAGTGCCAGCGCAAGTGAATTCTGGCTCATTGATAAGATTTCGAATTCCTTCGTTTGATGCAATTTCCTTGCTGGTTAGGTTCAGGTGGAAAAAATTGGGAACATCGCAAAATTCTTGACGATAGAAGCTGGCCGCAGCGGCAATACATTGAACGGCGATGCTTGCGGGGCACAAAAGAAGACAGATGTCTGCGTATCTGAGTAAAGGATTGCTGGAGGGGGCGAGGCCGAGTAGACCGGTTGGTCTCCCTGACTCATATACAATGAAAAATTCCTTGCTCAGATTGAACAATCCGTTTCGCACCTCTAGCGGTCGTTCATACTGCTCGACGGAAAGAGGCCAACCGTAGACAATTGTGGGACTTTCTGGTTCTGATGAGCTCGCCTGGCTTGCCAGGGAGCAAATCAGGCGAATATCGTTTTCTTGGGCAAGCCGTATATGGGTCCCATTGTCCACGCAAATCTCATCGGCAATGGGTGTGCCATTTTCGGTCGGAGTTTTGACCCATCCTATTAGTCTCGATACGCTGAAACCTCTCATTGCCGAGGCTAAGTCAGATTTGAGCATGTCCGGATTGGCGTCTGGAAACTTGTCGCACATCCGATTAAGGATTGTTTCGACGGTGTTTTTACCATCGCACAGAGAGACGATGTAGCTCCCGCTTCCGTTCAACATGATATAGTTCAGCTCATCGCGTCCGGTTAGAACAGAGCGGTACCCGTTCTTTTCCTCTCTTGAGTATGGGAGAGAAATCGATTTCGGGATAAATCCCCTTATTTCGTCAAAGCTCCATTCCATAATTAATCCCTCCTTGTGTCTGTTTGAATATGAGCCGATTTTAGGCTCTTCGGTAGTTTCTGTGGGCGAGACATCAATTTTTCCGCAGGTGGATGCAAAAAAGTTCCGCATATAAGGGAAACGGCCCCGAGAGGGGGCCGTTTCCGCGCCGGGCAGGGTAGGATTTCGCTTGCTACATCAACCTACCGGAAAGGCCCTGACGCATGAACAGGATACTAAGCCGCGCGCTCGCGCTGGTCCACACCGTGATCGAGTACGCCAGCATCGACGGCGGCAGGATAATCGTCGGCGTCAGGCCGTGGACGAGTTTCGGGCTGCGGTGCCCCGTCTGCGGGAGGGCAGCGAATGCTACGACAGGTCGCCAAGGCCGCGGCTGTGGCGCGCGATGGACCTGGCGAGGTCGACCTCTCCGCGCTCGGGCTGCACGAGATGGCGGCGTCCCTGCCCGACTACGTGAGGATAGTCGCCGCGGGCGAGTGGGGCTTCGCCTCCGCCCTCGAGGAGATGACGCGCGCCGAGGTCGCCGCCCGGGAGGTCAGGATAACCAACCAGCGCATACGGTCGTCCGGGTTCCCCTACGTCAAGGGCCTGGCCGACTTCGACTGGGACTTCCAGCCGTCGGTCCCGCGCGCCGAGATCGGGGAGCTCGCGACCCTCAGGTTCGTCGAGCGGGCCGAGAACGTCCTGTTCGTGGGGAGCCCCGGCGTGGGCAAGACGCACCTCGCCGTCGCGCTGGGCATCGAGGCGGTCAGGGCGGGGCGCGAGGTCAGGTTCGTGGACTGCGCCCGGCTCGTCGAGGACCTGGAGGACGCCTCGTCGCGCGGCATCCTCAAGAAGAGGCTCAGGTACTACGCCCACTCGAGGCTGCTCATCATCGACGAGCTCGGCTACCTCGACGTCGGCAGCGCGGGTGCGGACCTGCTGCTCCGGCTGATATCGAGGCGCTACGAGCAGCGCTCGACGATCACCACCAAAGTGGGGATCGGCGGCTGGGGTAGGGTGTTCGGGGACGACGTGGCGGCGAGCGCGATCGCGGACAGGGTGTGCCACCACTGCCACCACTGCCACCTGGTCAAGATAGCCGGCAGGTCCTACAGGCTGAAGGACCTGCCGAGGGACGGACCCGTCAAGGCGTGACCGGAATCGGTGAAAATACGTTAGCGCAAGCGGTGAAGCCGCCTTTGCGCGAACGGCGCGTTTGATTAGTGAAACTGGTAAAAATTAGATTGACGCTAACAGGGGCGTGCCCGTCGCGGCGTTTCACGGGGATGTCTCGCGCCATCCCCGGACCCCTTCGCGCCAAAGGGACGAGTCCCCTTGGAACCCCGGGCCGCCGCCGGCGGGCCGTGAACGGCGGGACAATCACTCGGCTTCAACTCGCGATCGCCCCGCCGTGTCACGCCCCGCCGGCTCTCGCTCCGGCTCCGTTCGATGGCTCCCCTGGGTCGCCATCACTGCGCCTCCGCTCACCTGTCCCGTTGCACTCCGGTCGATTCGGCCTACGCTTCTCGGGGCATGCAAGATATGTATTCCGTGCAACGGAATATCTTGCCCGGCCGAAGCCGGGATGTGCGAACCGCTCCAAAGTCGCTCCCGCAGAACCGTGCAACAGGCTTACCGGCTGTTGCACGGACCTCAGATATGAAAGTCAGTCCCGGCCTCTTTCGTCATCCACACCCTCGCGAGCCAGCTCCCACGCGGCCCGTATGGCAAGGTCGATTCCCCTTGCCGTGAACCTCATAATCCGCCCGGTCGAGCGGTTGACGGCGTAGCCGAGCCTCGCGCCGTTGATCTTCCTCGTCTTGCCGAGGGACTCCGAGTGATAGCGGTATTGCAGCGCCCCCCGCTTGGATCGGGCGATCTCGATCCCATCCGATTCCAACCGCCTTGCAAACTCTCCGAAGCGGTCGGGGCAGCTCTTGAGCCTCCCGACCTCCTCTGCCCTCTGGGCGACAATCGCTCGGACCCTTGCGTTCTCGGATTTGTCGGATCTCCCCTTCTTTGCCATCTCGCGCTCCTCGCGACCGGGCTGGCGCGCGTGCACCTTCGAGTTCGAGAGGCCCCTTTCGAGCTGGCTCAGGCCGTACTTCGTATCGAGCTCCTCCACCGTTCTCACGCGGGATTTCGCCGCCGCCCTCGCCGGCCCGTCGTTCAGACGCCGCCCAGTCTCGAGGTCCGTCCTATTGATGGCGAGGTGAGCGGCGAATCGGGCCGATCCATCCGACCTGCACCTCTCCTCATGCAGCACAATCACGATCTCCTGGTTGGGATAGCGCTTGGCGATGTAGTCCCTCGCGTACTCCATGCAACGCGAGGGCGTCATCGGCCCGCCGTTGCAGGAGCACTCGTCCGGGTTGAAGCCGATCACCTGATGCTGCATGTACGTGCACCTTGCACCCTGCTTCCCGGGCCGGTTGTGCCCGGCCGCCTCCCGGGTGGCGTCCATTTCCTCGAACCATCGATCCTCATCGATGATGTGCTGGGTATCGTGGTCCAGGACTTTCTCCCTGTCCCAATCGAAATACCGCTTGAGGTTTTGGAGGTGCTCCCCGCTCATGACGCTCGCCTGCTTGATTGCGGTCATTTTCCAACTCCCTTCAAAAACCGCCGTCAGTCGACGAAGAGGCCGGACCATCCGTCGGCAACAGGCGGCTCCGCGGCCTCTTCCTCGAATTCGGGAGTCCAGAGATCGACGCCGTCCTCCCGACCCATTTGCCTTGATATCAGCCTGGCCTGGTATTCCATCCTCTTGGCCGCCTCGTGCTCGCGCGTCCCCAGATCGAAGTGCTCCTTCGTCGGCATCCGCGTGCAATCGCAGACAGGGGCCCGGAAGCACCCCGCATGTTCCCTGCCCACGCCGTTCTCCGCGGTCTTCACCACGATGACGCCGTCCTTGTCGGGGGACATCTCCGTCCACTCCCAAGGATGAATCAGGTCGTCGGCGTGCTCGCTGTAGGATGTCGACCCCGTACCGCCCGAAGGCCCCCTGCTCGAGCTGGTTCCCATGGTGTGCCGCGTCGTCTTCCCGACTAGCTCGGTGAAATACTGGCGGTCCTCGGCCTCGCCCAGTTTCATGGCGACCTTGACGCCGCAGTTTGCCAGGATCTTCTTCCGTCCGTCGCGCTCGCCGTACTTGTTCAGCTGAGAGATGTTCTGGACTGCGCCCATCCAGAACAGGTCGTACGAGCGCCCAAGGCTGAGAAGGCTAGGCAGGCACTCGACCTTCGGCAGGTTCCCCCATTCGTCGCCGAGGATGGACACCGGCCGCGGCAGCTTTCCACCAGCTGCGTCCGCGATGGAATACACGGCAGCGTAGAGCTGCTCGAACAGGACCGCCGCGATCGCGTTGTAGGGGGAGCCCTCGTCCATCACGTGGAGGAACAGCGCGGTCTTCTCGCTCAGGATTCTACTCGGATCGATATCATCGCCCGAGACCATTCGCGCAATCGGCGCCGAAGCGTAGATCCTCAGGTTGACCTTTAGCGTGGAAACGATGCTCCTCAGCTCGTTGCCGCCGCTCGAGATGAACTGTGAGGCACGCGAGCGGGCCGGATGCCCCTGCGGCAGGGAACGGAACAGGCCCTTCAGCGGCTCACACGGATCCTCGCCGGCCCCCTCCGTCCCCAGGCACATGATGTGGTAGACCGTCGCGAGGTGCTTGCAGCCCCGCGGGCAGCCCTCGTCCAGCACGACCAGAAGGATCGTCGCGGCGAGCAGCGACCGCGCGGATTCCGTCCAGTGGCTCGCCTTCGCATCGCCCTCCCCGGCGATGAGCGTACGGGCGACGGCATCCGCGGCCTGCTCAGCCCCCGGCAGATTCCCCCCGTTCGCGAGCCTATCGACCATTTCCAGTGGATTGAACGTGTCGCTCTTCTCGGGATGCTGGGCGTCCAGCAGAAGCACCCGGTACCCGCGACGCTCCAGCTCGTCGCCCGTCAACTCGATGAGCTCACTCTTCACATCGGACACGATAATGGTCTGCGGCCTCGATTCCCCGTCATCCGCCCCATACGTCAGCAGATCAATTGTCGGGATCAGCAGCGATCTTGATTTTCCGGCACCCGTTGAGCCGTCGAGGAACATGTGCCGCCTCGGTTCGAACAGATACTTGGAGCCGAACAGCGTCTTCTCAAACCCGTACACGAATCCTCTGCTTTTCGGCTGTCCGTGCCCGTCCCAAATCTCCGAGCCCCGGATGGTCTCCGGCCCCGTTTTCACCCGCGCCTCCCCAAGTACACCTCCGTCGGCGGCTCGCTCCTTCGAGGAAGCCGATAGCTGCATGAGCACGAATACCGACAGGAACAGCGCGAACGAGGCGAGGCAGCCAGGGACGCAATGAGGCCCCACGTTAATCCACCACCAAATGGTGTTATCCACGCTCAGGGTGAATCCGATCGAGCTCAGCTCGATTGGAAATCCGAGGATCATGCAATCGAGGGGAATGGCGATAAGTGGCGCAAACCCCGCGGTAAGCAGCGCTGCGAAAACCAGCGCCATGACCAGCTTCTCCTTCACGAGAACCACCTACTCTCTCGCACGGGCGAGTAGGTCGTTGACCCAGCCCACCGCCGTCGAGACGATTGATGTCGCCCGGTTGAGATTATTGAGGACGACCGGATCGGACCCGTAGGTGTTGAGGGCGCGGACCGCCTGGTTGAGGTTCGTGCCGATCTTCTTCAACTCAGTCCTGATACCGGCAAGTTCCCCCGCGTCGGCGACCCTGACCGGCTTCTCGCCGCAGAGCAGGGCGGCATCGCGCATGAAGGAGGACGCCGGCATGTTCATGGCCGCCGCCTTCTCCTCGATAGCCTTACGCTGCGACTCACTCATCCGTACGTTGATATGCGTATTCATGGAAGTCATAACCATCCAATCCGAGCGGGGCCGACGCATCGGCCCCGCCCCTTTTATTAAGTTGAAATTGTTTGGAGCATCTGACCGATGCGCCCAATCCTCACCCTCGCCCAGACATCGAAGGGGACTCCCGGCAAGCTGCCGAGATATATACGGTATGGTCGCCATTGTTCTCTATAGATATCGAGAGCATCGAGCAGGCGCTTCCATTCCCAAATGAGCTCATCAGCCGAGAGCAGAGGAAGATCCCTGTTCTCGGCGCGCGCGAGCTCATCGGACGACAAGCATGGATTGGGAGCCCGGTATCCACCAATGTAGGGTCCGGGCTCCATAATTAGCCGATTTCGGTAAACATCGCTGCTGGTGCGTTGAACTCAAACTCGACAATACCGCAGGAACCGTAACGGTTCTTTGTGATTGAAGCAATGACGGGCCGTTTTTTAAGCAACATATTGGCATTACGCTCTTCGGGCTTATCGCCCTTAATAGAAAGCGACATAACGAGATCTGCCGAATACTCGAACATGTTGCACCCGCCTATCGCCTGAAGCCCGGTGGTCTGCTTGTCGTAATTAACGCGGTTAATTGATGAGATAGCGAAGAGCGGACAATGGGCCTCATCCACGATTCGGCGGAGCTCGGAAGCGACGAGCTTGAGGCCGATACGCTCGTCGGCAATGCGCAGTTCCTGCGGCAAAGAGACGATTTGCGCGTAATCAACAATAACCAGTGGCGGTTCGCCATGTTTATCGGCAACCTCTTCGATTGCCTTTCGCATCCCGGCATATTTAATTTCACCAGGAATGATATACATTCGCTCGGCGATGCTGCGGGCGTAAATGTCGAGAACCTTCTCGAAGAGCCCGCGTTTGTCCTCAGACATGCCATCGCCGTTCATATCATCGTGCGTGAGCTCGCCGCCCGAGATGCGGGTGAGGCTCTTCGCGAGCATGCTGTCTCGCCCGAGCTCGCCCTCAAAGATGACCACCGGATGGCCAGCAATGGCCCATCCGTCGGCGATTTGCTGCATAAACGTTGTTTTACCCGTACCGGGTCCGCCGGGGACGATGCACAGGTATTGACGAAGACCTCCGAGGATAGTATCCAGCGCACCGTGTTCGATATGCCCAAGCGGCCTATTCTTTAAGATACGCAAGGCGGTCTCGTCGAGGCCGACGCTCATGGGATTTAAAGCCGGCACGGTTCGCTCGCCTCCAATTCATGGAGGTATGCAAAGAAGCTCGATTCAAGGATGTAAATGCGGCGGTGCAACGCAATCGCGCGCCCGCTCTCCTTCATCATCTTCGAGGCCGTAACCGGACTCAAGCCGGTTATCTTGCACACTTCAGCGATGCCAAGAAGGCGCTCGCGGCCCAAGTTGGAATCAGAAGAAACCGCAGTTGATGCTTGTACGGCAGCGTACGGTTCAGGCTCTACAATCATGGTAGAATCCTTTCAGGCTAGCTCGCCCCTCCCCCTTCGTCGCCAAACTTAGATAGGGAAGGGCGGGCGGCTTTTTAATCAATGACCGAAAATAAAATAACTCCTTTCAAACAAGCTGGTCAGGCGCTTACTGTTTATATTGTAACACTGTCTGTTGCACAATCATATCTAGTTACAGTTCTAATTTCTAATTCACTTTCTGACTGTATAGACTTTATTGTCTGACTGATTTAATATATATACAACGATGATTGGAGTGGTTATGGGACGTTTACCATTATCCGGAAGTAAGATGCGGAAAATTAAGTTCGGAACAACTGTTCAGGCGACGACCCCGGAGAAAATCGAAGAGCTACGCCTCAAGAACCCCGAATCAGTCAGAAGCACCGGCGAGGCTATCGACTATCTATGCAACCTGCTCACGGGGTTGCAGCCGAGGGTCGCCAGGGCCCTCGATGAGGCGTGCCTCAGGGAAGCTCGGCAAATCACCAATGAAATGAAGGCCCTTCCCGTTGACGGATCAGAAGAAATGAGTTTTAGTCAATTGGAACTTTATCGAGAGCAATTCCAGAGGCTCCACGACCATTTCTCTTTATATTGCGAGAAAGAGGAGAGGCCCCAGGGAATGCGACGGGTCGATCTCCTCGGCGGCGATTACGCTGTCCTCCCCTCCTCTTGGACTTTATTGGAAACAGAGGAATGCGCGAAGTCTTGCAGCCAGGTCGGAATTATCGAAATTCGCGGCGGCGCAAAATACGATGCGCCTCATTTTGCCTTCTTCCATAACGGAGAGTACAGTCAAAAGGACAAATTGCAGCGCGCAACCAAACTCTGGCCCCGCATGACCGACGTGATGCGCGACGAGGTCAAACTGGTCACAGATGATGAGGGACATTACCTAAATATGGACGAGCACCTAGCCGCCCCCATCATTTGTTATTTCAACCTTCTAGATGCCAGCTACTATCAGTCTATGGAGCTGGAGCCGCCATATGGCGCAATGATCTACCGAAACAATGTCGCTTAAAAAAGAGGCCCCAAAGGGGCCTCTTTTTTAGCCCTTTTTAGCCCTTCAGCAAATCATCCAGCACTGATGCTGCCTTCTGGTCATTTGCCTCGATAAAGTGGCTATAGATAGACAGCGTCATCGATGGGCTAGCATGGCCCAAACGCGCCTGGATCGTCTTAATGTCCGCATTGGCACCAACGAGCAAAGTCGCTTGCGTATGTCTAAGCTCATGAGGCTTCAGCCCGCTATAACCCGTATAGCGGGTACGTTTGACGCCGTCACTCCCAATGACTTCCCTGCTCTCCTTAAAAGTACCGAAGCCGTTTTTCGCCGCAAACAGCCTAAACGCCCTTGAATAGTTATGTCCATCCATCCGGGTCACAAGAGCCCGTTTGCCGTTGGCGGCGTCAACGATCCCAATGGAATGGACAATGGGCGTTTCTCCAGTCTGCCCCACTGCAAAGGAATCGAACTCACTCCGCTGAATGGCTTTCCACCTGTCCAGATAGTCGGCAAGTTCATTTCCAACCGAAATCTTACGCCTGCTCATCTTTGATTTAGGCGGCCTCAATGTCCTGTCGTTCGTATATTGCTTTACTATCCTCAGAGTCTTGGCGTCGGGGTCATAATCCTCCCATGAGAGACCAAGGGCCTCCCCCTTCCTCAAACCGCAGAGAAGTAGAAGCATTGTGCATGTGATAAAGGAAGATGGCTTCTCCTCCAAAAGGACCGCAAGAAGCCTTGCCGCCTCATCGGCGCTCAGCGCCTTACGAGCCTCGACATTCTGCTTGGGCAGTTTCACTCCCCTACAAGGGTTTTTGCCCACGAGGTCGTTATCGACGGCATCCTCCATTACCTGTTTGAGCTTGATGTGGATGCGGCGAATTTCACTTTCGCTGAATCGGCCTTCTTTTCTAGCCTTGGCATAAGCAGTGCGAACGTCATCCGATTTAAGCCGAGTGAGATCGGGATTGCCGAACAGCTCGCGTATGTGACGAATGTCCAAACCTTCACGCTCATAAGCAAGAGGTGATCCCATGGTCGACTCCCTGTTCGCGTGAAACCTGTCCGCATAATCTGATAGGCCCAGAGGACCATTGCCACGGTTGGAAGCGCCCTCAAGTTCAGCTCTATAGGCCTCCAGCGCCTTGGCGACTTCACTCGGCCAGTTTTTCGGGTTCTTGCTTCTGCAGTGAACCCTGCGTGACGGACTACGGCGGTACCGTCCTGTCTCCGGATCTTTTCCCAGGGAAAAATAAATCCGATAGACGCCTTTGCTCTTATCGATGCATTCCGATGTGCCGCGAGCGGTCTTTTTTATCAATCCCTGCAATCATATCCCTCGTTAGATTTTCGATTAGGCTTGCTGGCAAAGCTTTAAAGGCTTTGCCAGCAAGCCTAATCGAAACTTTTCACACTTTCAAGTCTCTCTAAGTGTGAAAATAGTGGGAAATATGATTCTAATAGCTAGCTCAATAATTGTTAATTACCTATTTCTACCTGCGCTTCCTTTAAATTCAGTGAAATTGGTCTCATCTCGTCAAATGCCGAATTCACGTACTCGTAAAGCGGGGGTCACCGGTTCGAGCCCGGTCGCTGGCTCCATTGCACAAGATAGCCGCCTTCGGGCGGCTTTTTTGTTGCCGATTTTGAGTACGTGTATGCCAATCCAAGC
Organism: uncultured Collinsella sp.; assembly: GCA_900541015.1. Taxonomy (GTDB): domain Bacteria; phylum Actinomycetota; class Coriobacteriia; order Coriobacteriales; family Coriobacteriaceae; genus Collinsella. The sequence goes on from UQIB01000004.1 coordinate 63,652, forward strand.
ATCGCCACGTCGACAGCTCCCCTATTCAAAAACAGAAAACCCCGCCAAACGTGATTCCCCTATGGAAAACACGCTTGGCGGGGTCGTAGCGTGATTCCCCTCGGGAAATCACGCCATCAGACGAACAGCTCAGCCGAGCAGTTCGCTACTCCTCCCAGTAAGCATCTGCAAGCAGCTTACTCGGCGAACGCATTACCAAAGCTGTTGCCGCCCACATACGTCTCGACCAGGGTAAGGTCGGGATTGAACACGACTGTGTCAGCGTCGCGCCCCGGCATAATGCTACTGCACTTATCGTCGACAGGAGCTAGCAAGCGATGCCGGGGCCGTCACCCAAACTCTTACAGCTCGGTCACGACAACGCCGTTGTAGACCTCGTCCCAACGGTCCATGACCAGATGGCCGGTCATGGGATCCATGGCGTTGAGCTTGCCGCAGGTGTTGGCGGTACGCAGCACCGTCTCGTCGTCTGCGCCGGCAGCGATGGCATGCGCGAAGCCTGCGATAGTGGAGTCACCAGAGCCCGTGGCGTTAACGGCAGGGATATCGGGCGTCTTTGCGCGGAACGCACGGCCATTGTGGAAGCCAACGGAGCCGGCAGCACCCATGGACACGACGACCCAGGGGATATCGGAGAAGCGGGCATCAGAGGCGAGCGCGGCGCGGAGCTCGTCCACATCGTCGGTGGTAAAGCTCGTGCCCAGAAGGCCGTTGATCTCGGTCAGATTAGGCTTGACCAGCTCGGGCTTAATTTCGGACTTAAGGGCGGCCTCGAGCGAAGCGCCCGAGGTATCGAGCAGCACCTTGGCGCCGGCGTTCTCGGCAATGCCCGTGATCTTGGCATAGTAGTCTGCCTCGACACCGCGGGGCAGCGAACCCGAAATAGTGACGACGTCGGCCTTGCCCGCAAGCTCGGTAAACTTGGCGGTAAAGGCATCGAGCTCCTCGGGGGCAATCGTCGGGCCGCTCTCGAGCAGCTCGGTCTGGTTGCCAGCGTGGAGAATGTTGAGGCAAATGCGAGTCTCGCCCTTGATGGGCACAAAGTCGTTGTTAATACCGTTGGCGTCCATGAGCTCAGCCATGTAGGCGCCCATGTGGCCACCGAGCAGGCCGGTTGCCACAACGTCATCGCCCAGCTGACCCAGCACACGGGCCACGTTAAGGCCCTTGCCGCCGGCGGTCTTTTCGGGCGTCACACGGTTGACGTCGTCGATAATAAGTTCATCGAGCTGATAGCGCGTATCAACAGACGGGTTCATCGTAACGGTGAGGATCATTTTTAGCTCCTTATCTCGCAGGCTCCTTATGCCTCGCGATACGAGTCGACAAAACGGAATTACAGAATCTCAATCGTGAACGAGCGAACGACGGTCTCCTTGGGCTTGGCGACAAGGCAGCCGCGCTTATGCTCAAGCACGTCGTCCTCATCGGAGCAGGTCGAGAGGCCGCCCCAGGGTTCAACTGCCACAAAATCGCCCTCGGGCTTACTCCACACAATGAGATACGGGAAGCCCTCAAAGCTCAGGCGGACGCCCTTGTCCTCCCCCTTCTTAGAAAGCGTGACCTGGCGGCTCTCGAGCACGTCAAAGATGGTCTCCGCAAAATCGAAGAGCTCGTGCGACAGGGGCAGCGTCTTTCCCACCATGGGGTTCTTGGAGCGGTTGGTCACGTCAATCAATCCAGTCGAAGGGACAGCGGTGCAAAGCTCCGCAGCCTCGTCTTTCTCGAAGCGCAACTCGTAGTCCGTATAGGCCTCGCCCTCGTCGAGCGGGCACCTAAAGCCGGGGTGTCCGCCGATAAAGAACGGCATGTCCTCGGTGCCCTCGTTGGTCACCTCATAGGAAACGCGCACGGCAGCGTCCTCGAGCGTATAACGAGCGACAAGCTTAAACGGATAGGGATAATCGCTCAGCAGCGCGGCGTTATCCTCCGAAGCCAGGCACATCGCCAGCTCGTTCTCGCCTTGGCTCAGCAGCTTCCACTCCTGCTTGCGCGCAAACCCGTGGCGAGCGAGCTTTACATGATGCCCGGCAAACGTCATCGCGCTGTTGTTGCGCAAGCCTCCGCAAATCGGGAAGCAAATCGGCGCCTGGCCGGACCACACCGTGGGATCGCCCTGCCACAAGTACTCGCGACCTCCAGCCTCGATCGAGGTAAACGAACCGCCAGCCGTGGACACCTTAATAGAAATCGAATCGTTGGAAAGAGCGTATTCCATTGCCCATCCTTTCGAACAACTGCTTTTTGCTCACAAGTACCCGTCTCGGCCCTGACCAAAGGACAAACCCGCATGTTCATCGATGCGTCCGGTATCCCAGCCATGCAACGGGGCACCATACAGACATTGATGCAATTACAGCTGAAAGGCCTTCTTATGCGAACCATCATCCTCTATGCCTCACGCCACCACGGCAATACGAAAAAGCTCGTGGACGCCATCGTCAAGGCACACCCCGAGATCGATACCCTCGACGTCAAGGCGTTCGGTAAAAACGAGTACCCCGACCTGCACGAATACCATCTGATTGGCGTCGCCACGGGCATCTATTACTCCGAGATCGACAAGGACATGGCACGCGTGCTCACTAACGTGCTGCAGCCGCAGGACAAGGTGTTTGGCCTTATGACCTACGGTGGCAAAAACAAGTGGTACGGCAAGGACATCGATGGCATCTGCCGCATGAGGCTGGCCATCTTTATGGGTGTCTACGGCTGCCCCGGCTTTGATACGTGGGGACCGTTCAAACTCACCGGCGGTGTCCAAAAGGGACACCCGACCGCGGAGGAAATTAAGGGCGCCGTCGACTTCTTCAACAAGATCGAAGACGAGTATGGCGACATCATCGTCGAAGAGTACGCCAAGCGCGAGAAGCGCCTAGCATACGAGAAGGAGCATCCTGCAGGAAGCCTGGTGGCCGGCGTTAAGCGCATGGCAAAGAAGATTGCTAACAAGCTGTAACTGTGAAGGTGCTTTTGAGCGTTTAACCCATACGGCGGGTCCGAGCAGATTCGGGCCCGCCGTCTTTTTCTATCGTTACTCGGTAAAGGCGTTGCCGACGCTCTGGCCGCCAACATACGTCTCGACGAGGGTGAGCTCATGGTCGAACACGACAAAGTCGGCGTCGCGACCCGGCATGATGCTGCCGCACTTATCCTCGATATGCGCAGAGCGTGCCGGCACCTCAGTTGCCATGCGAATGGCGATATCGGCGCTGGCGATACCCCAGTCGACGATGTTCTTGACGCCCTGGGCAAGCGTGAGCACCGAGCCGGCAATGCTCTTACCGTCGGCGAGCCAGCACAGGTTGTCCTTCATGATGACGTCCATGCCACCACTGGTGTAGCTGCCCTCGGGCATGCCGCCGCAACCCAGGCAGTCGGTGATGAGCACCGTGTGCTGCCAGCCCTTTGCCTGCAGCAGCGCCTTAATAGCAGCAGGATTCACATGCTTGCCGTCGCAGATAATCTCGGCATAGGTGTTGGGCGTGGCCATAGCAGCCCCGACGACACCGGGCTCACGGTGATGGAGGCCGCGCTGGCCGTTGTAGGTATGCGTAAAGCAGCTGGCACCGGCGTTGATGGCGGCGATGCACTCATCGTAGGTGGCGTCGGAGTGACCGATGCTGGTCACCACACCCTTGGCGTTCAGAGCAGCCGCATAAGCAGCGGCACCATTACGCTCGGCGGCCATGGCGCTCTTGACGATACGACCGCCGGCGGCCTCCTGCCACTCGTCAAAAACTTCCTCGGACGGGTCGATCAGATAAGCGGGGTTCTGGGCGCCCACGTGCTTCATGGTAAAGAAGGGGCCCTCCAGGTAGATGCCCTGAATACGAGCACCGCAGAACTCGGGTCCGCGCTCTTCGTCAGCCTGCGCAATGGCAGCGCAGGCATCCTTGATCTGCTCGACGCCATCGGTGAACGTCGTGGGCAACCAGCTGGTGGTACCGCGACGGGCGAGCTCGGTCGAGCTGATGTTGATACCCTCGGCATCGTTATCGGTCGTGGCATGGTTATAGAAGCCATGGATGTGAGTATCGACCATACCCGGTGCGATCCACGATCCCGTGTAGTCCTTAATCTCGCAAGAGGGCTCGTCGGCCTGCCAGGCGCCAAAGACGCCATCCTCGACCATAAGATAGCCGCCCAGCTGCGGACCTGCCGGCAAGAAGAACTTGTCAGCCTTAATTGCGTACGTGCTCATATGCACTCCTTGCTTCTAAAGCAGTTGACCGTGGCGATGCTTATACCCGGTCCAAGTAAAAACAAAAAGCGCCCGCCCGCCGTTATGAGCGGACGGGCGCCCTTACAGGGGGACGCGATTAAGCGGTGAAGGGGTGAATCGTCACGCCCTTAACCACGCGGTTGACCGTGCCGGTGGGGCTCGGCGTATCGGGCGTGTTGCCCACGCGCACGGAGTTGAGCAGACTGATGGCCTGGGCAAACATCACGAACGGCAGAGCAAGGTAGCCCTCGGGAAGTGCCTCATAGCCCTTAAAGGTGAAGGACTCGCCCTCGTAGACGGTAGCGCCATCCTGCTGAACGGCAACGGTGTGCTGAGCGATCTCGTCGCCACCGATCTCGTTGAGGATGTCGATATCGTACTGACGGGTGTAGGCATCGTTGTTGACGAACACGAACACGAGGGTCTTGTCGTCGACGAAGGACTTGGGTCCGTGACGATAGCCCATGGAAGTGTCGTAGGAAGTAGCGACCAGACCGTGAGCGAGCTCGAGAATCTTGAGCTGGCTCTCCTGGGCAAGGCCACCGAAGGAGCCGGAACCCAAGTAGGTCACGCGGTTGAAGTCGCCAGCCAGGTAGTCGGCAACCTCGGGCTCACGTGCGATGACCTCCTCGCCCATCTTGGCGATGGTCTCGACCCACTCGGCCTTCTGCTCGTCGGAAGCCTCGTCAAAGATGAGGGTAGAGAGCAGGGTCATGCAGGTGTAGGAGCCGGTCATGGCAAAGCCCTTGTCGTTGGCGCGCGGAATGAGCAGCGTCAGCGCGTTGGGATCATCGGCAGACTCGACAGCGAGCTTGCCCTCGGGAGCGCAGGTGATGTTGAGGAACTTGACGTTGTGGACGAGCTCCTTGGCAACGGCAACGGCGGCAAGGCTCTCGGGGCTGTTGCCAGAGCGGGCAAAGGAAACCACGAGCGTGGGATCCTCGGCGCGCAGGAAGTCGCGCGGGGCGCTCACGATGTCGGTCGTGGCGATGGGCTTAAAGTCGTAGAGATCAGTGTTGCCAGCGTGACGCAGGTACGGGGCGCAGGTATCGCCAACGTAGTCGGACGTACCGGCACCGGTGAAGACAACGGACAGACGACCCTCGCCCATGGCGCGAGCCTCGGCCAGGAAGGCCTCGATGGCCTCCTTGTTCTCGCGATAGATGTTGAGCGTATCACGCCAAAGCTCGGGCTGCTGAGCAATCTCGGCCGTGGTGATCTGGGCGCCGAGCTCGGTGAGCTCCTCGACACTCTTCTCGAACATTTCTAATACCTCTTTCTTTACTAAATTGTCTGATATATAAAGACTTAATCTGAAAAGTTAAATCGGGTAGTAGTCATAGGCTGTTTTTCTTTCGTTAACACTCGTATCCGATCACAGAGTATCTCGATAATGAGAAATCCTGTACTTAAACTTGTCCGCACGAGCCACCGAAAGCGTAAACTCGACAACATCATTTTGGGTGTTGTGAGTAGTTCGGACTATGTCCAGAACTGGCGCACCCTCACCAATACCTAGAAGCCGAGCGTCACATGGACGTGCTATACCCGCAGAGAACTCCTCATCCGCTACTCGAATTTTCTGCTGATAATCCTGCTCAATGACATCGTAAAGGGGCTTCTGTTCGAGTAGAGGACGCTTGAGTGAAATAAAGAGCCTTGCTGGAAGATAGCTACGCTCAACCATCATAGGAATACCATCTGCCATTCGTAAACGTTTGAGTTTTAATACCTTTTCACCCAAATGAATCCCCATTTGCATCGAGAGCGTTTTATCTGCTTCCATTTCACAGAACTCTAAGATGGTTGTTTCTGGCAGCCGGCCCATCGCTTTCATCTGTTCAGTAAAACTGTACGATTGGGTAAGATTTGTTGCTTGAGCTAGTCGATCGGCAACAAACGTACCGCGACCTTGTTTTCGCACAATCCGACCAAGATACTCAAGTTCCTGAATTGCAAGCCGGACAGTCGACCGCGAAAGCCCGAAACGTTCGGCAAGCTCACGTTCGGACGGAATCAAATCACCTGGCTGATATTCATGATCAATTTTTTCGATCAGAATATCTACGAGCTGGTCATATAGCGGTTGTCTGTGCCTCTTGCACGTCATGATATTCTCCACGTAATGAGCAATTGACCAATACTTCAGCCTTCAGGTAACGCACCAACATGTCCCATAAATGGGCTAATAGCGACACTACATCTCATCGTCTTCATCAATGTCAGCACTCTCGAGTTTCTTGAGATCGACTCCCTCACGACCAACGACCCGTGCGCGTTCGGCAAGTTCATCAAGCGTTGGGTCTCCAAACGCACGCGTCATAACGAGCTCCACCAACATAGGCAGATTTGTTCCGGTGACAACGGTCACGTTATCGAGCTCAGTCGTCATTGGGATAGCTTGATTGAACGGAGTACCGCCAAGCAAATCAACAAACACCAATACGCCATCACAAGCTTGACGCATCTCGGCAATGCAGGTTCGCAAATCATCACCAAAGGTAACCGCCTCCGAGCCCGCAAAAGGAACTACCTCAAAATTAGGCTGTTCGCCGGCAACCATATCTACAGCGCTTTTCAAACCAGTTGCAAACTGACCGTGACCAGTTAGTACAAATCCAATCATTCTATCTACCTTTCTACCGTTCGCTTTCTCTAGCCAAAGAACCCCACAAAAGGGCTCTTACGACCGCTGCATCATTAAAGATTAACGAGTATTTTGTTTTATCGTGGGAGGTCTATGGGCGTCTCTAAGCTGCTTTTCAAGGTTGCGATATCTACGTGCTTCGCCCTTGTTCCCGCTGCTCTCATATTGATATGAGAGCAACAGATAGAGCTTTCCGCGTAACCCAAGGTCGTTCGTATCCAGCATAGCTTCCATCTCATCGATCTTATCATGCCGACGGCGAAAGACTATGTCGTAGGTCAATTGACTGTCCGCCAAAATATCCTTCGACACGACGGGGCGCATCTCTTCCAACATGGACGCCGCCCGCTTGCGGTCACCCGTCTTGATATAGAAATTAAAGGCGCGAACCGCAAGCTGTCGACGTTGCTTATCGCTGCACGACATCTCCAGCAAGTGGTCAAGCATTCGATCTGCATATGCGTCCATATCAGCAGCTTCATAGATCGTGAAACGCAGGTAATACTGCTTATACGTAGACATTACTATACGCGCTAGTTTGCGATCGAGCAGGTCTATGCAATCTTGGTATAAACCCAAGTTAAACAATACCTGCAATTTCATATCGAAGTATTTTTTCGCTCCTTCGGTCACAGCGAAATAAGCCACGACAACACAAATGAACAGGACGATCCAAAATGGCATTGCACTATATTCCCTTCAAGGCAGCCTTAATGAATTAATCGAACACGATGACTGCATAACCGCCTATGAACAGCGGTGTCCGACATAACAAAAGAGGCGCACACTCCAGGGGATATGGCGATAAAGTCGCCTTGGAGGTGTGCGCCACGTCTCAATTGAGGCTCAAATGCCGTGACAATATGGGGTACTTAGCCCTTGCAAATGATACCGAGTGCACCCAAGGCAATGGACAGAACCAAGACGATAAAGATGGCCTTCGTCGAGGTCATGCCCTTCTTACCGAGGAGCCAGTATACGAAGCCGACGAGTGCGGCAGGAACCAGCTTGGGGCAAATCATATTGCAGATGTTCTGCAAGTCAACGGTAACGCCGCCGATAACAGGCTTCGCTGCAATAACGATACCGACATTGGTTGCGACCAGAGCACCGACCATAAAGACACCCATTACAGAGGCCGCGTCGGTCAACGCGTTCAGGCGATCGCTCATGGTGGTGACGAGCTTCATACCCTGCTCATAGGCCATGTGGGTCTGCTTGCAGCGGAACCAGTCAACAAGGATGTTAACGGCGACCCAGATGAAGATACCCAAGGGGTTACCATTCATGGCCATATTGGCAGCCAGGGCGCCGAAAATGGTCGGGAGCAGCGAACCGAAGATGGAATCGCCGATGGAAGCCAACGGTCCCATGAGACCGGTCTTGAGGCCGGCAACAGCCTCGAGGCCCTCAATGCCCTCCTCTTCCTCAATCGCCAAATCGATACCGGTGATGATCGTGTTGAGGAAGTTTGAGGTGTTGAAGAACGGTGCGCACTGGGCGCGGCAGGCTTCCTTTAGCTCCGGCGTGCCGTCGCCGTACAGCTTGCGCAGTGTAGGCAGGATAATCCAGAGATAACCAGAGTGTTGCATGCGCTCGTAGTTCCAACCATCCTGGAAACCAAGCAGGTTACGACGGTTGATCTGCGCAAGGTCGTCCTTGGTAATCTTGTAGCCAGTGGTGCCATTGGCGAGTTTCTCATTAGAGCTCATCGTCGTCGTCTCCCTCCGCAGCGCCAGCAGCAGCGACGGGACGCTGGTTGTTCTTGTAGTACAGCAAAGACAGAGCAAAGCCAATAATAGCGATCGCCAGCATCGACATGTTATTGAACATACCGACCATATCCACGGCGCCCTTACCAAGCGCGCCGTTCACAGCGACGATGTTGGTGTTGAGGTTAATGATGCTCGTGAAGGCCGTACCAAACAGGGCGGCGACTACAAAGCCGAGCAGCAGGTAGGCGACGTGCTTTTTGACCGGCAGGTAACGAAGCAGGATGGCGAAGCCAACGGCGGGCAAGGCACCGCCAGCAACAGACAGACCGTCACCCAGCCACTTCAAGTCGCCGTTAAGAGCGGTGGTGATGACCTCGACCATGCCCTGGCCAAATGCGAGAGCCAGGAAGACCGGAATCATGCGGGACAACATCCAAGAAACGGCACCGAGCAAGTAGTGTACGTTGTAGGCGCCCCAGTTCATCTTCTCGATATCGGCATCGCACATGTGACCAAAGAACGTGTTGGCGAAACGGCCGGCGATATCGGTGTAGACGAGAATGGCAGCGACAGGCACGCCAATAGCGGCAAGAGCCGTCTCGGGATTCATGCCTGCGCCCACGGCAAAGGCGGTGGCGACCAGAGTGCCGGAGTTGGCATCGATACGAGAGGCGCCGCCAAAGGTACCAACGCCCAGGACGGTGAGCTGCATGCTGCCGCCGATAAACAGGCCAGTCTGTAGGTCACCCATAATCAAACCGGTAATCATACCAGAGAAGACGGCTGAGCCGGCACAGGTGTACCAGTTCAGCTCATCCAAAATCTGATAACCCGCATACAGGGTTAACAGAAGAATCTGCCACCAAGCAATCATGGTTAACTCCTTATTTAAGGTGTAACAGTTTCTACAATACCAATACGCTTATATAAACCGCGCATCCCCCTTCACGGCTTAGCGTTAATTCGACTAGAGCGTGAAAGCCTCTGGGTTATCCTGCGGCGTCAGCTGAATGACGATAGGAAGATTATCGGCCTTGAGTTTGGCAAACGCATCAAGATCACCCTGGTCGCAACTAATGTTGCGAGACAGCTTCTTGACCGGCTCCATTGTCGTCATATTACCGACGATGAGCTGCTCGAGCTTAACACCTTGCTCCAAAAGTCGAACGTAGACCTCAGGCTTTTTCGCAACAATAAAGAGACGTTGCGCATCATATTTGCCAGCAGTGATGTTGGCAGCGGCCTTGTCGACAGGAAGCACGGACAACTTCACAGTTGCCGGGCAAGCCATGCGAAGAACCTGCTTTTGGGTAGCATCTTGCGATACCTCGTCGTCAACTACCATGAAGCGGCTTACCTGACGGGCGTTAGACCAGAGGTTTGCCACCTGTCCGTGGATCAAGCGAAAGTCGATTCGTGCGCCTACAATCATTTCTACTCAACTCCTTCTTGTTCAAGTGTACGGATAACGGGCTCAGAGCGAAGGGAGATTTTCGCATCATACACGCCCTCTGTTTCGAACATAACGAGCTCATTGGTACCAGGGTGCAATAAACCGTGCGGAACATAGAGCGTCATGATGGGACCCTTATCCCAAAAACGTCCGACATTCGTTCCGTTAACGAATGCCACACCCTTTCCAAAACCCGTAGTGTCGATAAAAGTATCAGCCGGCTCAGATATATCAAATTTTGCGCGGTAAAAGGAAGGTTGTCCCTCTACCCAGCCGGCAGAATAATCAAGACTATCGATGTTATCGAGTGGCAGGCAACGCATCTCCCAACCGGTAACAAAGTGAAGATCAACGCAAACTCCTGTCCTAATACCCTTATGCTGCGTATCGGCGAGCAATTTGTGACCATAATTGACGCGACCCATATCCTCGGTCAGAACATCCAGGCGGTTTTGTTCACAGGGAAGAACGCAGTGGATATCTTCCCCGATGTGCTCCTGATACTGCGTCGCCACTTTGTCACCGTTCACAAACACCTGTGCACGGTCGCGGGCGTCAATAACCCGAATACGCTCTTCATCTGCACGGTCACGCTCGACAGTCGTGGTATATAACGTATATCCATACGACTGACCCATCTCTTCCATGGGCATAGGATATTGGGCTTCAATCGGCTCCGAAAGAATATCGAGCACATTAAAGAGACTTACGCGCTCACTCACCGAAATATCGGGCATAGAAAACGTCTTTTTTGTTAACGGCTCGCTTTGCGCGATATCGGGAAACAGCTCGTGAACTGTCCTTTGAATTGCGAAGTATTTCTCGGTCGGGTTGCCCTGTTCGTCCAATGGAGCATCGTAGTCATATGATGTCACCTGGTGCAGGTCATGCGTATGGCGTGCAGAACATCCGTTCATAAATCCAAAGTTGGTGCCTCCATGAAACATGTAGAGGTTTAAAGATCCTCCAAGCTCGAGCACCTCGCGAACGCAAGAGGCAAGATCTTCGGGATCGCGTCTGATGACGTTCTCCCCATAGCGATTGAACCAGCCGTCCCACAACTCCATGCACATAAGAGGCCATTGTTTTCCATGCTCCTTGTGAAAAGCAGAAAGAGCCTCAAAGTTCTCCTTTGCATGAGAACCAAAGTTGCCGGTGCACAACACATCATCGTCAATAAGCGTACCGGCACGAAGGCACCCACGCCACGGACCATCGGAAGTACAAAGGGGCACGGAAACCCCACGCTCGACCATAAGGCGACGAATCGCACGAAGATAGTCCTTATCCTCGCAATATGACCCATACTCGTTTTCAACCTGCATCATGATGATGTTTCCGCCCTTGTCAATCTGACGCGAGACGAGTATCGGCATGAGATGGTCGTAGTACTGCGCAACGTGAGCAAGAAATTTGGGGTCGCTGCTACGCGGCCTCATATCATGTTCGCGCAGCAGCCATGCTGGCATGCCGCCAAATTCCCATTCTGCACAAATAAACGGAGAGGGCCGAACAATTGCATACAGACCGAGCGATGCTGCCTCATCAAGAAATGCCGCCAAATCGATTGAGCCAGAAAAATCGAAGACGCCAGGCTTTGGCTCATGAAGATTCCACGGTACATACGTTTCGACCGTATTAAACCCAAGAGCCTTAAGGTTATAGAGCGAGTGATGCCAGTCGCTCGGATGAACACGCATATAGTGAATCGCCCCCGACAAGATGGTGAACGGCTCATCATCGAGTAGGAATTGATTGGTGATTTTAAACGAATGCATGCTACTCCCGATCTTCGTGCTCTACGACGCGGATGCCGGTTCCTCGGCCCTCAGCTAAACGCCTTGCCTATTATGGACGCATTGACGCAATTATGTAGTCAGAATCTGAAGTGGTCCGTAAACGGTAGCCAAATGACGATGAACGGCTTTAATGAACAAAATATAAACCCGCTGGTAAATTACTTTTTTACTATAGATTTCTAGCGATTCTATATTTGAAAGGTGGTATGTACCAGCTATCCACTATTTCATACTAGTTACATTATGCTTCAATCGCATTTCTTCAAATGCTTATCTACTTTGTTGTTGCCGATTTGAGTGCGCGTGCGCCAGCCCAAGCATCGTCACGGCTTCAGCTCCCCTATTCATAAACAGAAAACCCCGCCAAACGTGATTCCCCTAGGGAAAACACGCTTGGCGGGGTCCTGGCGTGTTTTCCCTAGGGGAATCACGCCAGCATACGAACAGCTCAGCCGAGCAGTGCGCTATTCCTCCCAGTAGGCGTCGGCAAGCAGCTTAAAGCAGATCTTCTTGACCGGCTGTGCGCCATCGCCCGGGAACTCAAGTGTGGGCATGTGAGGCTCGCCGGCAACAAACAGCGCAAATTTGTCGTCAGCAAGATCGCCGGCGATCGAGGCGTCGGAATCGACCAGGTCGTAGTCATCCTTCTCGTCAAATTCCTGGACCAGCGTCAGGCTGCCCGTGGCAACCTTAAAGGCCTCGCGACCCTCGACGTCAATCTGCAGATCGTGATAGCGCTGATGCGTCTCATAGTGAGCCTCGGCCTCGGAACGCGTCGTGGGAGCCATGACGTTCGCAAAGACCTTGTCGCCCAGAATCGGATGGCTGCCGACCTCGAGCTGCGCCGGGTCGTTCTCCTCGAGCCAGTCGATCAGTACGTCGAGGCCCTTGAGCATTCCGCGGTACTCCTCGATATCGCCCAATGCACCGTAAATCATCTAAATCCCCTCTCGGATCGTTTCTTTGGCAGCTACTCGGCAAACGCATTGCCGACGCTGTTGCCACCCACATACGTCTCGACCAGGGTAAGGTCGGGATTGAACACGACAAAATCGGCATCGCGGCCAGGCATAATGCTGCCACATTTATCCTCGACGTGAGCGGAGCGCGCGGGCACCTCGGTCGCCATGCGAATTGCGATATCGGCGCTCGCAAGACCCCAGTCGACGATGTTCTTTACGCCCTGCGCGAGTGTGAGCACCGAACCGGCGATAGCAGAGCCATCGGCGAGCCAGCAAAGGTTGTCCTTCATAACGACGTCCATGCCACCGCTGGTGTACTTGCCCTCGGGCATGCCGCCGCAACCCAGGCAATCGGTGATCAGCACCGTGTGCTGCCAGCCCTTGGCCTGCAGCAGGGCCTTGATAGCAGCAGGGTTCACATGCTTGCCATCGCAGATGATCTCGGCATAGGTGTTGGGCGTGGTCATAGCAGCCCCAACGACACCGGGCTCGCGGTGATGCAGGCCGCGCTGGCCGTTGTATGTATGCGTAAAGCAGCTGGCGCCAGCATTGATCGCCGCAGCACACTCATCATAGGTGGCATCGGAGTGGCCAATACAGGTCACAACGCCCTTGGCGCTCAGCGCCGCGGCGTAAGCGGCAGCGCCGTCACGCTCGACCGCCATGGCGCTCTTGACGATACGACCGCCGGCGGCCTCCTGCCACTCGTCAAAAACCTTCTCGGATGGGTCAATCAGATAAGCAGGGTTCTGGGCACCCACGTGCTTCATGGTAAAGAACGGGCCCTCCAGGTAGATGCCCTGAATACGAGCACCACAGAACTCGGGCCCGCGCTCTTCGTCCGCCTGCGCAATAGCAGCGCAGGCGTCCTTGATCTGCTCCACGCCGTCGGTAAAGGTCGTAGGCAGCCAGCTGGTAGTACCACGACGAGCGAGCTCGGTCGAGCTGATGTTGATACCCTCGGCATCGTTATCGGTCGTAGCATGGTTATAGAAACCATGAATGTGGGTGTCCACCATGCCCGGCGCAATCCATGTACCCGAATAATCTTTGATTTCGCAAGTGGGCTCATCGGCCTGCCAAGCGCCAAAGACGCCATCTTCGACCATGAGGTAGCCGCCCAGCTGCGGCCCCGCCGGCAAAAAGAACTTGTCGGCCTTGATAGCATACGTGCTCATCTATGCTCCCGTACCCGCAGTGCGTTTTAGGGCGGATCAAAAACCACTGCATTGTTAATTCGAGCGATTGTTCGTTGCCTTCTTGCGCTTGGCACATTTTGCACCCGCCGCAAAACACGCCAAGCCGTTTATACCCAATAACTCTAGACTGCGCGGTTGTGGTAGACCTTGTACTTAAACTGGTCGGCGCGCGCAACCGAACGCGTATACTCGATAACCTCGTTGTTCATGTCATATGTGGTACGAATCAAATCCAGGACCGGTGCGCCTTCGGCAATCTCGAGCAGACGAGCGTCGGAATGGCGTGCGATACTCGCGTAGAATTCTTCCTCTGCCACGCGAACTTTCTCGTGAAAGTCCTGCTCGATCATGTCGTACAGCGATTTGTTCTCGATCATGGGGCGCTTAAGCGCAAAGAACTTGCGACTCGGCAGATATGTACACTCAATCATCAGCGGCACACCATCGGCAATACGCAGGCGCTTGATCTTGTACAGACGCTCGCCTAGGCGCGCGTTCATCTCTACGGCAATATTCTTGTCAGCCTCGACCTCGGTAAACTCAAGAATCGTCGTCTTGGGCACACGGCCGATCGCCTTCATCTGCTCGGTAAAGCTATAGGTCTGCGTGAGGTTTGCCGTTTGCAGAGAGCGGTCGCACACCATGGTTCCACGGCCGCGCTGACGAACCACCAGGCCCAGGCGTTCAAGCTCCTGCAGGGCAAGGCGAACCGTCGTACGCGAGAGTCCGTAGCGTTCCGACAGGTCACGCTCGGACGGCAAATAGTCGCCGGGCCGAAGTTCGTGATCGATTTTATCGGTCAGTAGATCAACGAGCTGATCGTACAGAGGTTGTTTGCGCGCTCCCATTGCCATAATGAAACCTGCCGGATAAATGACTCGAAATTGGTTGTAACCAGACACCACGTACTATAGCAGTTTTATTTGAATAACAGCAGGTCAACTAGCATATTTCAATATTGTTTGCCGGTTGATAGCCTGCGCACTGTAATACCAATTACAACGCTACATCAAGTATCGAGATAGCAAAAAGGGCCGCCCCCGCGGAGCGGGACGACCCTTTGCAAGACAGATACGTCTTTAAGGCTTAGAGAAGCTTCTTGAGCTCCTCGGCAACAGCCTGGACCTGCGTGCCGATGATGACCTGGGTAGCACCCTTGTCCATCTTCATGACACCCAGAGCGCCGGCCTTCTTGCAGGCAGCCTCGTCAACCAGAGCGGAATCGCCGAGCTCGAAGCGCAGGCGAGTAGCGCAGCAGTCAACGGTCTTGACGTTCTCCTTGCCACCGACGGCAGCAAGAACAGCGGCGGCCAGAGCGGCGAACTTGTCGTCGCCAGCAGCGGCGGAAGCGGAGGTCTCCTCGACATCCTCATCCTCGCGACCAGGGGTCATGAGGTTGAACTTGGTGATGGCGAAGCGGAACACGAGGTAGAAGACCACGAAGGCAGCGATGCCCAGCGGGATGATCATCCAGGTGTTGGCGGCAGCCGGGAGGCTAGAGGAGAACAGGAGGTCGGTAGCACCAGCGGAGAAGCAGAAGCCAGCACGGAAACCAACATAGTAGGTGACGATGGTGAAGATGCCGTACAGGGCAGCGTACACGACGTAGAGCGGGAAGCACAGGAACATGAAGCCGAACTCGAAGGGCTCGGTGACGCCGCAGACGAAGGCGCAGATGGCAGCGGAGACAACCAGACCGATAGCAGCCTTCTTGTTCTTAGCGGTCTGAACCATAGCCAGGGCAGCGCCCGGGATACCGAACATCATGCAGGGGAAGAAGCCGGACATGTACATACCGAGGCTCCACTTGACGTCAGCAGAGGTCTCGCCAGCCCAGAAGTGGGTCAGGTCGCCCAGGCCGATGGTGTCGAACCAGAACACGTTGTTCAGAGCGTGGTGCAGACCGGTCGGGATGAGCAGGCGGTTGAGGAAGGCGTAGATGCCAGCGCCGATACCACCCATGGCGGCGATACCCTCACCAAGAGCAACAAGAGCACCGAAGATGAGCGGCCAAGCAAAGAGCAGGACGACGGAGACGACGATGCAGATGACGGCGGTCATGATGGCGACGCAACGCTTGCCGGAGAAGAAGGCCAGCCAGTCGGGAAGACGAGTGTCCTTGAACTTGTTGTAGCAAGTGCCACCGATGACGGCGGACAGGATGCCGATGAAGGAGTTACCAGCGATCTTGGAGAACGCGATACCCTCGGTCGTGGCAAGCCAAGCGGTCTGAGCATCGGCGTCCATACCACGAATGGTGCCAACAACAGCGGGGTTCAGGAGCTGCTGGATCATCAGGAAGGCGACGAGGCCAGCGAGGCCAGCGGTGCCATCGTGATCGTCGGCAAGGCCGACAGCGGCGCCGACTGCGAACAGCCAGGCCATGTTATCGATAAGAGCGCCGCCTGCCTTGATGAGCAGGAAACCGGCGGTATAGGCAAAACCGGTAGTGTCACCGGCAGCACCCATGACTGCGGGAGCGAGCAGGTAGCCCACGCCCATAAGAATACCTGCGACGGGAAGCGCCGCGACGGGAAGCATCAGCGCTTTGCCGAGCTTCTGGAGGTACTTCATCATATGGTATCTCCTCCAACCTTTCTTTCGTTGTTCACCAACGAGTTCCATGTCCGCGCCTTGTGCATACCGGCTTCTCCGCTTGCCGGCATTGATGCGCAAACTTAGACAACCCAGTCCCTATTTGGGGTTGCTGGTATGTACGGTAGCACACACTCAATTCAAACGTCCACCACATTTCGTTCAAATTACTATATCGTTGCCAAACGGTTATTTTTGGCCCGTAAACGGTAATTTACGCAGGTAGACATGGTACGTTTCTTTTATTACCAAACTAATTCTTAGCAATTTCCATTCGATTTCGTCTCAAAATTGGTTACTACCAGATGAACAGTGGTACCACATTGTTACTACCAGTTTAGCCGAAATCGTTTTCACTTTATATGAATAAAGTGTCCCAAAATTTGCATACAACCACCCCCTCTCATCGCCCTCCCCACAGTGCAAAAAGCCCGCTAGAACGATATCCGTTCTAGCGGGCATATCAGATTTTTTGGCTACGCGCTCGGCGGCTCGGGCAGCCCTTACGCAAACAGGCCGTAGATGCTGATGTTGGCCTTGGCGTAGAGGCCGTTAGCATACTCAGTCCACTTGGAGCTTGCGCTCGAAGCCTGCGAGGAATACTGCTGATAAGCAGTGTAATAGGCGGTCATAGCCTGCTTGTAGGTGGCGCTATCGGCCGTAAAGGCATCATCGGCAAAGGCCTTGGCATAGGTGCTGTCGGCATCCTTCCAAGTGCCCTTTGAGCTATCCCACTCGTCGCCGGCAAGGTTGATGATGTAGTCGGCGTAGTCCTTGCTCGCGGTCTCCTCGTTACCGTCAGCAGGCTCGGTCGGGGCGGTCGGCATGCTTGCGGAGCTATCGCCCACCTTCTTCTTATAGAGCTTCTGCAGCGTCGCGGACTGGCGAACGATCTGCTTGGCCTGGTCCTTGGACACGCCGTACTGCGTGGCCATGGTCTTGTAGTCGGAGGTGCCGATGGAATCCTCGGCGTACTGCTTCATTTCCTTGGAAGAGACGGTAATGCCCTCGTCCTCGGCAGCGTCCAGCAGAATCTGGTTGCGCACGTAGGACAGGATAACGTCGGCAGACGGAGCGGTGTAGTTGCCGTCGTCGTCCTTGACGGTGTCAAGGCTGTACTGGCTCTCGATGGCCTCACGCGCGGTGATGTCGCTCTTCTTGCCGTTGTAGCTATAGCTTGCCACGGTCGAATCGAGCTGGTCCTCGGTCAGGGTCGCCGAACCGACGCCCTTGCCGCCAAAGCCGCCGTTGCCGATAAAGAAGCCGACCACGGCAGCGATCACGACGGCGACCACAAAGGCGGCAATCATCGTCTTCTTGCGCTTGCAAGCGTGGCCGTCCGCGTCGGAGTCGTCGTCCTCGTCCTGTTCCTCGGGCATGAGGTTCTCGTCAGCTGCATCCGCGGCGATCTTTGCCTCCAAGCGAGCGTCCTCCTCCTCGGCGGACGTGCCGGCGGCAATATGTTCGGCAGACGTGCCGGCGACCAGGTCGATCTTTTCGTCCTCATCACCGTCGGGGCCTT
The DNA here is from genome assembly GCA_900541015.1 of uncultured Collinsella sp. Taxonomy (GTDB): domain Bacteria; phylum Actinomycetota; class Coriobacteriia; order Coriobacteriales; family Coriobacteriaceae; genus Collinsella. The sequence continues at coordinate 81,769 of UQIB01000004.1, forward strand.
CGCCGCGCTCGATGATCTGGATGCCGTCGATCTCGTCCTTCTCGTCCTTCTTTTGAATCAGACCCATATCGGTTACTCCTTGTTAGGAAACATAGTCCGCAATAGAATACGCCCGACAGAGCGCCGGGCGTATTGATTCTCAGGTTATACGCAAACACTTAAGTACTATTTAGGCGTTTGCAGTCTGCATGCCTTAGGCCAGGTGCGCGATAACGGCATCGGCAAAGACCTGCGTGCCCACAGCGCCCTCAACGGAGCCGGTCTGGGCACGACGAACGTCGCCGGTAACCTGCTCACCCTCGTCGAGCGTGGCAGAAACGGCGGCACGAATGCGATTGGCCGCGTCGTTCTCGCCCAGGTGATCGAGCATCATAGCCGCAGACAGAATCTCGGCCGTGGGGTTAGCGATATCCTGGCCAGCGATATCGGGCGCGGAGCCGTGCGTCGCCTCGAAGATGGCGCAGTCGGCACCGATGTTGGAGCCGGGGGCCATCCCTAAGCCGCCCACCAGGCCGGCGCACAGGTCGCTGACGATGTCGCCGTACAGGTTGGGAAGCACCAGGACATCGAAGTCGTTGGGGTTCTGGACCAGGCCCATGCAGGTGGCGTCGACGATCTTGTCGTTGAACTCGATATCGGGATAGTTGGCGGCCACCTCGCGCGCCACGCGCAGGAACAGGCCGTCGGTCGCCTTCATGATGTTGGCCTTGTGCACGGCCGTCACCTTTTTGCGGCCGCAGCGGCGGGCGTACTCAAAGGCGTACTCCACAATGCGGCGGCTCTTGGCGATGGAGATGGGCTTAATTGAGATGGCGGAATCGGCGGCGAAGGTCTTCTGACCCGAGCGCTCGACAAGCTGTGAGAGCTCCTCGACCTCGGCAGCGCCCTCATCGAACTCGATCCCGGCGTAGAGGTCCTCGGTGTTCTCGCGCACGATGACCAGGTCGACATCGCGAAAGCGCGAGCCGTCGCCCGGCTGCGACAGACAGGGGCGAACGCAGGCATACAGGTCGAAGTGTTTGCGCAGGGCCACGTTGACGCTGCGGAAACCCGTGCCGACCGGCGTGGTGATGGGGCCCTTGATGGCAACCTTGGTCTCGGCGACCGCATCGAGCACGTGCTGGGGCAGTGGCGTGCCAAACTCGTCCATGACGCCGGCGCCGGCCTCCTGGACGTTCCAGTTGATCTGGACACCGGCGGCATCGACCACGCGGCGCATGGCCTGCGTAATCTCGGGACCGATACCGTCACCGGGAATCAGGACTACATCGTGCGCCATAATCTGTTACTCCTCGTCTTCGGCGTCGTCAGATTTTTTAACGCTAGCACGCTTCTTCTTTTTGGAGAGATCCAGGCCAAAACGTTTAACAAGCATTTCGCAAATCTCGCTCGAACGGGCCTTGAGATAGCTGCCCTTACCGTTCTCGGCATCGAACTTAAGGCGCAGCGCAAGCTTCTCGGCAACCTCGGCGTCGATCTCGCCCTGGCAAAACTCGTACAGGCAACCGAGCATGTCGCGATACTCAAGGTCGCCATGGTAGCACTGGATGGCCTCGTCCAGGATGGGCCAAGCCTCGCGCGAACGCTCGACGCTCGTGGCGCCCCACACGCACAGCAGGCGGAAGGCGGCATAGCGCAGCGTGGAGGAGATCTCGTCGAACAGTGCAGTCTCGGCGCCCTCAAAGGCATCGCCCAGCTGCTCGGGGCAGGTGGTAGCGAGCGCCGTCAGGGCATCGAGGGCCTCCCAGCGGGTCTGCGCCTCGGGGCGGTCGAGCGCCTCGATCAGCGCGGGCACGCAGGGCACGACGCGCTGCGGATCGCGCTCGGCAAGCAGGTGCAGCACGCGGGCGGCAAACTGGCGGATGCGGCGCGTGGGGCAGCCGAGCTCCTTGACCAGGCGGTCGACGGCATTCTCGTTCTCCTCTGCCAGCTGAAGTTGTGCAAGCTCCTCGTCGGTGAGCTGTTCGTCTTTGTTTTCTGCCATAGTTACCTCTTCTTACTATTTCTTAGCGTGCTTGCCAGCACCCTTGCTGTCATCGGTGACCGAGATGAGCTGTCGGTCGGCCGCACCATTGCGACGCGCACGGCGGCGTTCCTCAGCGTCGCCCGCGTCGGCGGCGGCGCGATGAGCCTTGTTGACGTTAAAGACCTCGTCGTGCTTGCGCCACGGACCGACGGACTCGCCAAAGCTCATCTTAAGACCGGCGATAAAGCCGCCGAGCCAGCCGATCGGCGCAAACTGCACCAGCGGGAACAGCGAGAACACCCAGGTCAGTAGGACGACTGCCGCCGCGCCTGCAAAGTTGGCAATCCAGTAGTCGCGCTTGGTGATCACGCGCTTTTCGCACGCCCACTGGCCGCACAAAAAGCCAATGTAGATCGCAAAGAGAAAGAGCACCAGCGCAAGCACTACGAACGTCCAGCTCATGGGCGCTACTCCCCGTGATGGTGGCCGCAGCAGCACTCATGGCCGTCGTCATGGCCGTGGCCGCCGCAGCACTCGTGGTCCTCGTCGTGGTGATGGCCACAACCGCACTCGTGATCGTCGCCATGCTCGCCGCAACCACAGCCCTCCTCGTGAGCACCGTGCTCCTCGGGACGATACTGCGACCAGTCCAGACCGGCGGCGATGGCGTCGGCCTCCTCCTTGTAGAGGACCGT
>UQIB01000005.1 GCA_900541015.1 uncultured Collinsella sp.
GATATACGCCGTGATGCGCGACCGGGTGCCCTACCGGGAGTAGCCCCGACGGTTGACAAAACTATAGGAACACCCAATGACTAGTCAAAAATGGGCCATGTGTCCCAGTTGTGGAGACTCCTTGAGCCGTCTGGGTATCGCGAAGGATCGCGCACTCCCCCATCATCAAAAGTGACACACGCTACCAGTTGATGGGAGGCAGCCATGGGCTTCTTTGACAAGATGTTCGAGAAGAAAGAGTGCGCGATTTGCGGTACCGAGCTGGGACTTCTAGGTAAGACAAAAATCAATGAGGGCTACCTGTGCAAAGAGTGCGCCGGCAAGCTCTCCCCCTACTTTCACGGCTATCGCTCCAGCACCGCGGACGATATCCGTGAGCAACTCGCCTACCGCGAGGCCAACGCCGAGCGCCTGTCTTCGTTCAACCCCACGCGCACGCTTTCTGCCGGGCGCACCAATATTATGCTCGATGAAGACGCGGGCCTGCTGATCATCACTTCGCAGAGCCGCTGGCGCGACGCCAATCCCGACATCATCGAGTTCTCGCAGGTACTCGGCTGCGATATGGATATCGACGAGCAACGCACCGAGATCTATCGCGAGACCAAGGACGGCGAGCGCGAGAGCTACAACCCGCCGCGCTACGACCTGGATTACGACTTTAATCTGACCATCCACGTCAACACGCCGTACTTTACCGAGATCAACCTGCGCGTGAACGACTCCACCATCGATCAGCGCGGCTCCATCGAATATCGCGAGGCCAAGCGCCAGGCAACCGAAGTCCGCGATGCGCTGGTGCAGCTGCGCCAGGAGACGCGCGACAGCGTCGTGGCCGCCAAGGCCCCCAAGACCGCGGTGACCTGCCCCTTCTGCGGAGCCACCACCATTCCCGATGCCAGTGGGCGCTGCGAATACTGCGGCGGCGCCATCGGCGCATAGCCTCCGGCAGCGAAAGGACCAATCATGGCCTTCGAGAGCGTCAACTATCAATGCCCCGCGTGTGGCGGCCCCCTTCACTTTGCCAGTGCCGAGCAAAAGCTCGTCTGCGACTACTGCGATTCTCGTTTTGAAGTCGAAGAAGTCGAGGCCCTCTATCGCGAGCGCCAGGACAAGGCCGATGCCAAAGCCGATGCGGTAGCCGCGGCTCCCAAACCTGCTGCCGACGATGCCGTGCAGGAGCTGGCTCAAAACGCCGGCTACATCTGCTCGTCGTGCGGTGCCGAGCTGGTCTCGGACGGCACCGTCGCCGTTACCACCTGTCCGTACTGCGGCAACTCTGCCGTGGCACCCGGCCAGCTCTCGGGCGACTTCTCGCCCGACCTGGTGATTCCGTTTAAGCTCGGGCGCGACGACGTCACGGCCGCACTCAAGGAACACTACAAGGGCAAGATCTTGCTGCCCAAGAGCTTTGTCACCGGCAACCACATCGACGAGGTCCAAGGTGTCTACGTGCCGTTTTGGCTCTACGGCGCCCGCGTTGACGGCGAAGTGTGCTTTGATGCGACCAACGAGACCGTGACTGAGGAATCCGATCGCACCGTCACGACCACCGACCACTACGACGCCTACCGTAAGGGCAATATCTCGTTTGAGCGCGTGCCCGTCGACGGATCGTCCAAGATGCCCGACGGCCATATGGACGCCATCGAGCCGTTTGACTACGACGCGCTGCGCCCGTTTTCGGTCGCGTATATGCCCGGCTACATCGCCAACCGCTACGACGAGGATTGCGAAACCTGCAAGGCGCGCGCCGAGCGTCGTATGGAGGAGAGCACGATCTCGGCCCTGCGCGAGACTGTTGTCGACGAATATGACGATGCCACGGTCGAAAGCAAGCAGCTCGACTACACCTGGGAAGACAGCGACTACGCCCTGTTCCCCGTCTGGATGCTCTCCACCTCGTGGAACGGCAAGAGCTACCTGTTTGCCATGAACGGCCAGACCGGTCGCATGGTCGGCGAGCTCCCCTGCTCCAAGTCCAAGCTCGCCATCGCCTCGGTGCTGTTCTTTGTGATCGGGTTTGTCCTCTCCCAGATTCTCTTTATGGGTGGGAACGCCTTCGATCCGGACTACCTCACCTTTGATGTCGAGGGCATCCTCATCAACATCGTCGCGCCGTTGATCATCGTGGCCATCGCAGACGTGCTGCTGGTGGGCCAGCTCAAGACGGCCAACGAGGCCACCCACGCCGATTGCTACTGTGGCGAGCTCGACCTGACCGAGAAGCACGACACCTTCAGCCACACCGAGACCACCGTTGTCATGAAGGACAACAAGGACGATTAGCCATTCTGACCAATACCACCCGGCCTTTGACGAGAAAGGAAGATCACCATGGGACTCTTGAAAGCTGGATTGGGTGCTGCCGGCGGCGTCATGGCCGACCAGTGGAAGGAATTTATCTATTGCGAATCGATGCCCGCTGACGTCTTGGCCTGCAAGGGCAGCAAGCGCACCGGCGGCCGCAGCTCCAACACGCGCGGCGAGGACAACGTCATCTCCAACGGCTCGGTCATCGCCGTCAACGACGGCCAGGGCATGCTCGTGGTGCAAAACGGCAAGATCATCGAGGTCGCGCTGGAGCCTGGCGAGTTTGTCTTTGACACCGGCAGCGAGCCAAGCGTCTTTAGCGGCAACCTGGGCGACTCCATCAAGGAGACGTTCGCCAATATCGGCAGCCGCTTTACCTTTGGCGGCGACGCGGGCAAGGACCAGCGTGTCTACTTTATCAACACCAAGGAAATCATCGGCAACAAGTACGGCACCGCCTCGCCTGTGCCCTTCCGCGTGGTCGATAACAACATCGGCCTGGACGTCGACATCTCCGTGCGCTGCAACGGCGAGTATTCGTACCGCATCACCAACCCGCTGCTGTTCTACACCAACGTATGCGGCAACGTGACCGATAGCTACACGCGCGACAAGATCGACAGCCAGCTTAAATCCGAGCTGCTCACCGCCCTGCAGCCCGCCTTTGCCAAGATCTCGGAGATGGGCATCCGCTACAGTGCCATCCCTGGCCACACCACCGAGCTCGCCCGCGCGCTCAACGAGGTCCTCTCGGCCGACTGGCGCGACCTGCGCGGCGTCGAGATCGTGAGCTTTGGCGTCAACTCCATCGCCGCCTCGCAAGAGGACGAGCAGATGATCAAGGACCTGCAGAAGGCCGCGGTCATGCGCGATCCCACCATGGCAGCCGCCAACATCGCCAGCGCTCAGAGCGATGCGATGCGCGCAGCAGCCGCCAACCCCAACGGCGCGATGGCCGGCTTTATGGGCATGGGCATGGCAGGCGGCATGGGCGGCATGAACGCCAGCCAGCTGTTCGCCGCCGGCCAGGCACAGCAGCAGGCTGCCCCACAGCCGGCTCCGACACCCGCCCCCGCACCGGCTCCCGCCGCTGCCCCTGCGGCCGGCACGTGGACCTGCAGTTGCGGTGCCACCAACACCGGCAAGTTCTGCCCCGAGTGTGGCAGCCCCGCACCCGCCCCGGCACCGACCAAGTGGTTCTGTCCCAACTGCGGCAGCGAAAACGGCGGCAAGTTCTGCAGCAACTGCGGAACGCCCAGGCCCTAGCCCCTCTACCTGGTAATTGGCGGGGAGGTCCGCCACCCCCGCATTTGCTTCTATGGGTTTCGTTCGATAAAGGAGGACACCATGAAGACAACGTTCAAAAAGTCCGTACTCGCATTTCTGACATGCGTCCTGGCGCTCGCCTTTGCCCTGACGGGCTGCAGCGGCGGCGGCAAGGACCCCAAGGCCAACTTCGTCGGCAGCTGGCAGTACTCGGGTGGAACCTTGGACGGCGAAGAGCTCACCGATGAGTACATGGATATGCTCAAGGAGTGGGGCCTCAACTGTATCCTGATTCTCGACGAAGACGGTACGGGCGTCCTCGACATGTTCCTTGAGGTCGCCGATCTGAAATGGGAGGCCAAGGACGCCACCACCGTAACGATTACCGCCGAAGATGAGTCGCACGACCTGAAGCTCAAGGACGACAAGCTCGTCCTCGAGGTGGAAGGCGACAAGCTTATCTTTACGAAGTCCGACAAGGATCTGTCCGGTACGGTGAAGAAGGATCGCGAGGCGGCCGAGAAGGAAGAGGAGATCGATGAGGCCGTCGAAGACGACGATGTCCAGAGCGTCGAAATCTCCCCCGCCGTCACCGTCGCCGATGACGATCTGTGCACCATCACCATCACCGAGAAGTTCAAGGACGACTGGGGCGACATCGGCTTTGTCGTTAACATCACCAACAAGAGCGACAAGGACCTGACCTTCTACGCTCCTTCCGGCAAGACCAACGTCAACGGCACCATGAAGGACCCCTGGTTCTCGGCTCACCTGATGCCCGGCACCAACGCCACCGAGGAATTCACGTTCTCGAACGGCGAGCTTGACAGCCTTGACGACCTGGTCAACACGACCATCGGCATCGACGCCTACCTGACCGATTCCTACGAGGACGTCGCCTCTTACACCGCAACCATCGCGTAGCGGCACGTAACATCAGCCGCGGATTGGCGGACACATCCGCGCACACCAGACGGGGCCGCAGGAGTTGATCCTGCGGCCCCGTCGTTTTTATGCCGATACGCAACGAGCGTTAGCGCTCCATGTTGGGAACGATGCTGCCCTCGGTCACCGCATGCACGGCCAGGCGCATGATGTTGTCGTAGCCGGTCTTGCTCAGGATCTGCGAGATGCGACGCTTGATGGTGCCCTCGCTCATAAACAGCTCGGCCGCGATCTCGCGGCGGCTTTTGCCCTCGCAGGCAAGGCGCAAAATCGATAGCTCGACATCGTCGAGAGCTGCCGTGCCCGAAAAAATGCTCTCGGGCGGCTTGGGAAACGTGCAATAGCCCGCCAGCGTGGAGCGCATCACGGCGAACAGCTCGTCGATACCGACGTTCTTGTACACAAAGCTATCGACGCCCGCCTCGCGCGCCTGATCGACAAAGGTGATCTCGGGCATGCCGGTCATGATAATGATGCGGCACTCGGGCAGTTGCTCCTTGATGCGCGCCGCCGCCACGATGCCGTTGGAATCATGCTCGGTGCAGACGTCCATCAGTATCATGTCCGGGCGCTCCCTGAGCGCGACACCTAAGGCCTCGGAGGCATCGGCGATCGAGGAAACAACGGTCATATCGGGCTGGTCGCCAACGGAGCGTGCCAGGCTCTCGCGCGGGATGGCCTGGTCTTCGACTATAAGGACGCGAATCATGAGCTTCTCCTTTGGACCGTGGCGTTGGAGCCCAGCGGGATGGACACCTCAAGCGTAAAGGGCGGGGCGGCGTGGACCTCCAGGCTGCCGCCCAAATCTTGTGCGACACGCCTCATACCAGGGATACCCGTTCCCTCGCGATACGATACGGGGGCCGGGGACCCGTCGTTAGAAATCGTCATGCGCGCGACGGCGCCAGCATCTGCCCCCTCCTGCCACAGGCGCACGTGGACCCGATGCGCCTGCGCATGCTTGGTGGCGTTGGTCGAGGCCTCGCGGATAATCTGCAAAAAGGCCGCCGCAACACGCGCGTCCTCAGGCAGCGCCCCCTCTACATCAATCTGCACGCTCACCAGGCCAAAGGCATGAATGATATCGCCAAGCTGCTCTGCCGGCTCGCTGTCGCCGCCGCTGCGCAAGTCGTCGGAGATTGAGCGCAGCAACGGATCGATCTGCTCGATCGACTCGTCGTCCAGGCGCCCCTCCTCCAAATAGCGATGGAGGATGGACAGGCGCTGCCCGATCACATCGTGAACGCGGGCGCGCATACGTAGGCAGGCCGCATTGTCGGCAACTTTTTTGACTTCTTCGATCTGGGCTTGGAGCTCTTGGCCCGCAAGCTCAAGCAGGTGGTTGGCTTGCGCCAAGCGGTCATGAGCATGCGCGTACTCTGTCACATCAAGACCGATAATGCGCTCGAACGAACGGCCCGAAACCATAACACGATCGCACACAAATAGGCGAATCTCGGCGGGAGAGACCTCGACCACCGCCCGCGCCTCGCCAAAGCGGTCCAGATTAATCCGCACACGGTTCCTGCTGCTTTCGGGCATTTGCATGCTAAGTTTGCGCAGGTCGTTCCACGTGCTGCTCATGTCGCGTAGATCGGTTGGCATATGAAGCTCCACCAGGTTTTTACGCATGCAGCGGTTCATGAGCAGCGGACGGCCCCTCGGGTCTAGATACAGGATGCCCACGGGAATCACGTTGATGGTCTCGATCGTCGAGAACGTGGTGATATCCTCTTGGCGGTTACGGACGTCCATCAAGAGCGCCGCGATGGAACGGAACAGGAAGAACGCTCCCTCTGCGATAAGGACAACGGTCCACGCCAAGCCCATGGCAAAAACCACCGGCGGTGTAACGGCGACAACAAGCAGCAGCTCGACCAGCATGACGGGGCGACGATAGTGCACCATAAGCACCACGCCACAGGCAAAGATCGCGGCATTGAGCCACAACGCTCCGCCCATTGCCCTGGCGCAAACGTCAAGCGGCGCCACCAGATGCGAGCCAGACGACGCGAACAGGATAAGCGCCGAAATCATCAGATGAAGCACAAGGCTCGCCTCGTAGGCGCAAATCACCTTACGGTTATAGGACGAGCGGCGCGACGCGATAAGCGGAACGTGAATGGTCTGCAAGCACGCCGCCAGGGCAAAGGCCACGTCGAGCGCAACAATTTGAGGAAGGATGAGCGAAATCTGCATCGTCACTCATCCGCCCTCGGCATCAAGACGATCATGCGCAGCTGGCCGGGCTCGCCCTCAAAGCGGTATGCCACGTTGCGCCCTTGCAGAGCGCTTTCGAGCTCTTGCGCAGCGGGCGTCTGCGAAAGATCTTCATCATCGTTGGAAAAAAGCGTGGCACGCAGCTCGACACTGCATCGGTCATGGTCGCCCAAGTGATACATAAGCGCCGGATGGTCGGTGGTGTAGGCAAAAAACGCAAAGTCATACACGCAGTCGTATAGGGCGCTTACCGTACTGGCGTGCATCGGGCGCCGTATGGCGATAATCGAGGCGCAATCGATATCGATGGTGCGCAGGTCGCTTGCGAGCTCGTTGGCAATGAGCTGAATGCGGTCGCGATCAAAACCGCTCTCCCCGTGCTGTGCCAACGTGAGCGACCCCTTGCGCTTGCAATAGGCGACGAGCATCTTGGCGCGCTGCAGCATGCGATAACGCTCGTGCGAAGATGCTTCGTCGGTCAACGGCGGCAGCGAGCTCAGCAGGTCGTACATCCCTTCGAGCGCGCGGGCAAGCGCTTGGTCCACGTCTTGGACCAGCAAGGTCTCGGCTTCTTGATCTGCCAAATGCGTCTTAAGGTCGTAGTCGGCGGCGAGCAGCTCGTTTTGACGCTGCAGCTCCATGCGACGATGCGCCAGTTCACGGTTAAGCTCGTTGAGCTCCGACGCGTCTTGGGCAAGCAGCGCCGATCCGCCCAGCAGCGGAAAGGCACGGTACATCACATCGGGGTCGGACGCCACGGCAAAGGCATGGGCGCGGCCGTGCTCCTGGGTCCGCAACTCCTCGCGCACGCCTACCGGCATTGGCTTTGACACCGGCGTGGCATAGACCTCCTGCAGGTCGCGCGTTAGAACTTTGAGGTCGAGCGGCAAGGTGTCGAAGATGCCGGCGATGTCGTGATACGACGGAATGACACCGCAATCGAGACAGATTTCCATCGCCACCACGCACAGGACGCAATAGACGAGCGAAAAGTTGAGCCTCCATGCCCAGGGCACGCGCAACGCATACGAGATGGCAAAGAATGCGCCACCCAGCAGTACGAGCGCCGCCGTGCCCGAAAAACGCTGGATGCGAAAGGACGAGGACCGACCAACCAGGATAAAAAAGGCCACGAAGTTAAAGGCCGTCCACACTAAGACAGCGAAATAACCCCAGCCGTACGTGTAATCGTTGCTCCAGGTGTCGCTTGTACGGTCAAAGCGGAAGACCTGCTGGTGAAAATCGTTGGTGAGCACAAATCCGATAAGCAGGATGGCCACAATCCACAGCGCAACGCAGTAGCGGCGACCCAGGCGGTGTTGCTCCAGGCCCGCAAGGCGCAGGCCACACAACTGGTAGAGCAGCGGAATGAGCGTCATGGGCACGTAGTACAGGTACCACAGCACGGTGGCATAGAACGGCGTGAACGACTTGTACTTGAGAATGACTTCGATCATCCACAGGGTGCAGATGGTGGCGATGGCAACAAGGCGGCGGCGCAACACATAGTCCAAACAGCGCAGATAGACCGATACGCCCCAAATTGAAAATACTATTGCGGCGACAAGCAGCGGGAGAGAGCTCGAATGGACGAGCGCATCCACGACCTCTTCGGACACCTCGCTATGGGCGGGCACGGCGTTGGAAAGTTTGGGGTCGAAGGCGAACAGCGACGGCAAGACTGCCAAAAGCATGAGGAACAGCGCGGTGATGACACCGGCGATAGCAAAGACGCGGTGGCGGTACACCTGATGTGTTATGCCAACAAGGAATCGCGGCATGGCGAAGAGCCTGCCACCCCTGGGATCCGCAACCGGCGCGGTCCGGGCGGCCGCGTGGCCGATATGTCGCTCGCGGGTACCCATAGTGCTTTTAGTGTACCGACAGATGGGTCGAAAAAGCGGGCCGCATGTCCCAAAATCCGCAGACGGCAAGGCGCCCGGCGAGCACATACTCGCCGGGCGCCTTGGTTAGGAGGCTACGGTTATCGGGAAAGCCTAGGCCAAATCTTCGCCGTTGGTGGCGATAACCTTCTTGTACCAGTCGAAGCTCTTCTTTTTGGAGCGCTTGAGGGTGCCGTTGCCCGCATCATCGCGGTCCACATAGATAAAGCCGTAGCGCTTGGACATCTCGCCCGTGCCGGCAGACACCAGGTCAATCGGGCCCCAGGTGGTGTAGCCCAGCAGGTCAACGCCGTCCTCGGTCACCGCATCGCGCATCGCGGCGACATGCTGGCGCAGGTAGTCGATACGGTAGTCGTCGTTGATGGAACCATCCTCCTCGACAACATCCTTGGCGCCCAGACCGTTCTCGACCACAAACAGCGGCTTCTGATAACGGTCGTACAGGTCGTTAAGGGTGATGCGGAAGCCCAGCGGATCGATGGCCCAGCCCCACTGGCTCTCCTGCAGGTAGGGGTTCTTGGCGCCGGCGAAGGCATTGCCCTGGGTGCGCTCGACATCGGGGTTATCGGCACCGGCAGAGCAACGGGTGCTGTAATAGCTAAAGCTGATGAAGTCGACGGTGTTAGCGGCCAGGATCTCGCGGTCCTCGTCCGTCATGCCCACATCGATGCCCAGGCGCTCGAGCTTCTTGACGGCATAGGCCGGGTAGTAGCCACGGCTCTGGACGTCGACGAAGAAATAGTTGCTCTGGTTGTCAATCTGCGCCTGGCGCACATCGCCCGGACGGCAGCTGTAGGGATAGTAGCTACCTGCGGCAAGCATGCAGCCGATCTTGATCTCGGGGTCGATCTCGTGAGCGATCTTGGTTGCCCAAGCGCTGGCGACGAGCTCGTTGTGGGCGGCCAGGTACTCGACAGCCTCCTTGTTCTCGCCCCCCTCAAAGACCAAGCCGGCACCCATAAACGGCAGGTGCAGGATCATATTGATCTCGTTGAAGGTGAGCCAGTACTTCACCAGCCCCTTGTAGCGGGTAAAGATCGTGGTCGCGAGGTTCTTGTAGAAGTCGATGAGCTTACGGTTGCGCCAGCCGCCGTACTCCTTGATGAGGTGAATCGGACAGTCGAAGTGCGCGATGGTCACGAGCGGCTCGATGCCGTGCTTTTGACACTCGCGGAATACATCCTCGTAGAAGGCCAGGCCAGCCTCATTGGGCTCGGTCTCGTCGCCGTTGGGGAAGATGCGGGTCCAAGCCAGGCTCATACGGAAGGTCTTAAAGCCCATCTCGGCAAAGAGAGCAATGTCCTCTTTGTAGTGGTGATAGAAATCGATGCCGGTCTGCGCGGGATAGTAATAGCCGTCCTCGAAGTCGAGCATTTTACGCTGGCCGGAGACCACCGCATAGCGCTCGGGGCCGTGCGGAGCCACGTCCACGTTGGCAAGGCCGCGGCCGTCCACGTTGTAGGCGCCCTCGCACTGGTTGGCAGCCGTCGCGCCGCCCCACAGGAAGTCATTACGAAAAGCCATGTATCAACCCCTTCGCACGCTGTTGTCATAGGTTCAGTATCCCTGCAAACAACGCGTCGCTCAACGGCAACGGCACGGGCCGATACTTCTTTTCGCACACGGCGGCCCAGCAGCCGCCCCCGCCTGACACTTTCTGATACCGCCGCCCCAAACCACCACAAAGGGGACAGGCACCTTTGTGGTGGTGTAGGGCGGTTTGTCTCGATCTGTAACAGTTAGGCCGCCAAAACCGGGCCTGGTGTTACAGATTGAGATTGTTCGGTCTGTCCCTGCAGTTTGTCTCGATCTGTAACAGGTAGAGACGATTTAGCCCGCTAGATGTTACAGACCGAGACAGAAGATTCTAGTCGCAGGTGATGTCGAGGTTTTGCCGACGAGGCCTACGTAACCGCCTTCGCTCAGCAATTCATTTGACTGAATAGGAAAGAAAGGAAAAAATAGGAAAAAAAGGAAAGGAGACTTATGACTGAAACCATCTTCTCCCCCTCATTTGGAAATCGCCCGTCCTATCTGGTGGGTCGCGGGAACGTGATTTCGACATTCATCTCCGGTCTTGAGCAGGAGCCGGGCAATCGAGACCGAGCCATGCTCATGCTCGGCCAGCGAGGCAGCGGCAAGACGGTTCTTCTGTGGGAACTTGCCGACCGCGCACGCAAGCTCGGTTTTGTTGTCGCCACACCCACCGTAGCCTCCGAAGATATGCTTGAGCGCATTGTTGAAAAAATCCAAGAAGCAGGCGAGCCTTATGTCAGCAAGCGTCATCTCCCCAAACTTTCTGGCGGTAGCTTGAGCGTCTTCGGCTTCTCAGCCGGTCTCGAGTTCACACGCGATGTGCAGGAGACCAAGAGTTTCCAGTTCAAACTCACGCAGCTGGCGCGCAAGCTGACCGAGCAGGGGCACGGCATCCTCATCCTTATCGATGAGCTCCAAGCTAATTCACCTGAGATTAGACAGCTCGTCACCGCCTATCAAGAGCTGGTCGGTGAGGGACTCAACGTCGCGCTTGTTATGGCAGGTCTCCCGGGAGCCGTCTGTGCAACGCTCAATGACCGCGTGCTGACATTTCTCAACCGCGCTCGCAAGGTCACGCTCGAACCGCTTTCAGTCGGAGATGTCGATGCCTATTATCAGCGGGCTTTCGAAGAGCTCGACCTTGATATTCCAGGCGATCTTCGCCTCCGTGCCGCTCGCGCAACCCAAGGCTCGCCCTATATGCTGCAGCTCATCGGCTATAACATCGGCAATCGCTGCAAGACAGGAGAACACGTAACGCCAGAGCAAGTCGACGGAGCTATCGAAGCGTCAAAAGCCGATTTCGAAAACGATGTTTGTGAAACGACGCTCGCCGCGCTATCGGACCAAGACGTCGCGTTTCTCGACGCAATGACTGATGACGAAGACGCCGTTTCGCGCATTTCCGATGTAGCGAAACGTATGTCAGTCACACCCGACTATGCGCAAAAGTATCGCCGGCGCCTCATCGACGCCGGCGTAATCGAACAGGCGCGCCGCGGTTACGTGCGTTTCGCCGTTCCATATATGGCTGACTATCTGCGCAGCCAACTCTAGGCAGCCACCGCAATGGGGACAGGCACCTTTGTGGTGGTTTGGGCCCGTTTTGTCTCGATCTGTAACAGCTAGGCCGTCAAAACCGGACCTGGTGTTACAGATCGAGATCTTTCGGGCAGCCCCTGCAGTTTGTCTAAATCTGTAACAGGTAGAGACGATTTGGCCCGCCAGATGTTACATATCGAGACAGAAGATTCTAGTCGCAGGCGATGTCGAGGTTCTTGCCAATGAGGCCTACGTAGCCGCCCTCGGCAGCCTTGGGGCTGTCAGCATGGCAGAGAACCCACTTGTCGGCCTTCCAGTAGCAGTAGCTGTCACCGGCGGTAGGCATGTCGGCTGCGGCCTCGGGGCGCGGGCCGTTGGTGCCGGCGGGAAGCGCCACCATCACCTGGAAGCCACCGTCGTCGACCATGCACGGCGTGTAGTGGAGCGTGGTGTTGAAAACCTCGACAACCTTGCCCGCCGGCACGCGGAACGCCTTGACGCACGCGGTATCGAGCTTGCCGTCCTCGATCTCCCAGCGATGCGCCACGAGCAGGATAAAATCGCGAGCACCCAGGTTGAACTCGCTGGCGCGGTGGTACTCCAGGCAGTTGAGGCGCGTGTTGTGGCCGTTGCACCAGCCGAGCTGGAAGGGACGGCCGCCAAACATGAGAAAGCCCAGTTTATCGGCATCCTTGACGCCCTCGAGCTCCGGCGCGCTCGCCACGTATTTGCTGCCCTCAGGGATGGGCGTGGAGGCAAGCACCTCGAGCACGGGCGACGTAAGCTCGGACGGAACGTTATCCCAAACGTTGCCATAGGATTTGAACTCGGGATCGTTGACAGAGTAGATATGCATGTTCACTCCTGTTCGTAAATGTGACTATACGAACATTCTAGAACAAACATGAGCGATTTTGAACGCTCGTCCTGACCAATCAACAAAAAGGCGCCCCCGCATAAGCGAAGGCGCCCAATGCGCTCGTTTTGGGCGATAAAGCTCTTACGCCTGCTGATAGTGCAGGTGCTTCTCGTCGATATCGGCCAGGTCGCGGTCGAGGTAACGGCGTGCGAGCCAGTTAGCCATAGGAAGGTTCTGGTCCAGGTAGTTACCGCACTCCTCGGGAGCGGCACCGGGGACATCGCCCTCAAAGTCGGCGACAAACTCAAACAGCTCGCGGACGAGCGGCAAGATCTTCTCGCTCGTCAGCTCGCCAAAGACAACCAGGTAAAAGCCCGTGCGGCAGCCCATGGGGCCAAAGTAGACAATGCGGCTCGACCACTCGGCATGATTGCGAAGGAACGTCGCGCCCAGGTGCTCAATGGTGTGGCACTCGGCTGTGTTCATGACCGGCTCCTTGTTGGGCGTGGTCAGACGCAGGTCAAACGTAGTGACGGCGGCACCGGTCGCCGGATCGCGGTCGATGCGGCTCACATACACGCCGGGCTCAAGCAGCAGATGATCAACGGAAAAGCTGGCGATGCGCTCCATGGCAAATCCTCTCGATAGTCAAATTGGGACGGGGCTCTTTTAGCTGGTTCGAATGGTCGCACCAATCATACCAGTCAAAAAAGCCCCGTCCAAAAGACAACTTAGCCAAGGACACGGGCCATACGCGTCTTGAACTCGGACAGGAAGCGCGGAGCATCCACGGTCAGTGCCACAAGCGCGCTCTTGTCCGGATCGGACAGGCGGCGCTCATCGCAGATGGTGCGACCGCGGTACTCGCCCAGCAGATCAACACGCAGGTTGCAGCCGAGCGCACCTACGAGCGTGGGGTCGATCGCCACGGCAACGGCCAGCGGATCGTGCAGCGCGCAGCCGCCCAGGTAGGGCGCGTTCATCTCGTACGAACCGATGTAGTGCTCGACCATGCTCGCAAACGCACAGCCCGCCATGGTGCCCGAGCCCGTCCAGCCGGCAATGTCGCGGCGTGTGAGCACCACGCGATGCGTCACGTCCAGACCCACCATGGTGAGCTTACGGCCCGAGCGCAGTACCGCGTCGGCTGCCTCGGGGTCGCTCGCCATGTTGGCCTCGGCGCCCGCGCTCACGTTACCGGGCACGGTAAGGGCGCCGCCCATCACGACCACGCGGCCGATGGACATCATCGCCGCCGCATCGCGCTCCAGGGCGAGCGCCAGGTTGGAGAGCGGGCCAGTCGCTACGTAGACCAGATCGGGACCATAGGTGCGCGCGGCATCGATCAGATAATCGACCGCAGCGTTGCCGTCGGCCGAGGTCGCCCCCACCGGCTCGTAGGGCGACGCGGGCACGCTCGCGCCGCCGATGCCGTTCTTGCCGTGAATGAGCGCAGTGGACGCTGGCGGCGTATAGGGCTCAGTCGCCTGCAGAGGACGGTCGGCACCCAGGTACACCGGAACCTCGGGGCGACCCAGCAGATCGAGCACCGCCAGACAGTTGTGCGCCGATTGCTCGACGCGCACGTTGCCAAAGCACGTAGTGATGCCCACGAGCTCCACCTCGGGGCTCGCGATGGCATAGGCGAGCGCCATCGCATCGTCCACACCCATATCCAGATCAAGGATCAGCTTCTTAATTGCCATTGTTCTACTCCGCTTCTCCGTCTTTATCGTTTAACCAAACCAATGTTCAATTTCGGCGCGCGTGGGAATCGATTGCTGAGCGCCCAGGCGCGACACCGTCACTGCCGAGGCGCGAGCACCCGCGGCCATGCACTCAAAGAGCGGCAAGCCCTCTAGGCGAGCCGCCGCCAACGCGCCGATAAACGTATCGCCGGCGGCCGTGGTATCGACTACCGTACTCGAAAGTGCCGGCATGCGCAGCAGCTCACCGCCATCGCCGAGCGTAACCGAGCCGGCACCGCCCAGCGTGATGACCGCAGTCCCGGCGCCCTTAGCAAGCAGGGCGTTGAGTGCAGCGGCGCAGCTCTCATCGTCCTTGGGCAGGATACCCGTCAGAACCTGGCACTCGGTTTCGTTGGGGCAGACCAAGTCGACCGCAGGCCACGCTCCTGCCGGCAAGTCGCAGGCGGGCGCCGGGTTAAAGATCGTATAGAACCCCAGCTCGTGAGCGCAAGAGAGCGCCGCGGCCGTTGCCATCAGATCACATTCGCCCTGGGCGATAAAGACGCCGCCAGCAGCCGGGGCAAACTCACAAACATCGCCATCGAGCCCATCGGCTACCAGGCCTCGCAGCGCGTGGGCAACGTCCTCGCCCGTAAGCGCATGGTTGGCGCCCGGTGACAGTATGATGCGGTTGTCGCCCTCGCAGCGAATGATGGTCGCCGTTCCCGTCTCCACGTCATCGCGACGCGCCACAAACTCAACGCCCACGCCGGCATCCTGAAGTCCCGCCACCAGCGCATCGCCAAACGTATCGCGCCCAACCGCGCCGATCATGCATGTGCGCGCACCCATGCGCGCGGCGGCGACGGCCTGGTTAGCGCCCTTGCCACCGGCGTTGGTGATAAAACCGCTGCCACCGACGGTCTCGCCCGCGCGCGGCATGCGCTCGCACGCCACCGAAAGGTCCATGTTCATGCTGCCGAACACCGCAACGATGCTGTGATCCGCCATGGAAACCTCCTCGTCTTTAGGCTTTGTGCCCACCGCCGGCCGTCGATCGTGCGCTCTCGCACCCCCTATAACTTTAGTTCACTTTGATGTGGACGCGTGCTTGAGCTTGCGCCAGCAGCAAGCATTCACAGGAGCAGGCAGCTACAATGAAGGCGTGCTGATTATTCTCGTCATTGGATGATGTTTTATGGAACAACTCTCGCAATCGGGCTCGCGCGGTCGACGCCGCACGGGCAACGAGCCGGCGCCGCACGAACGCGTGAAGGGCGAACGCCGTGCCAACGAACCGCGACGCACCGCGAGCCCCCATCGCGCTTCTGCCAACAACGCGGGCCGCGCCAACACTCCCGCCGCGGAGCAGACGCCTGCTCGCCCCAAGTCCCGCTACATCCCTGCACTCGACGGTCTGCGTACGCTCGCCGTCGTCGCGGTGGTGCTCTATCACCTCAACCTCACGTGGGCTCAGGGCGGCCTGCTCGGCGTCACGATCTTCTTTGTGCTTTCGGGCTATCTGATCACGCGTTTGCTGCTCAACGAAGTCGCTAAGACCGGCCGCATCGACCTTAAGAGCTTCTGGATTCGCCGCATCCGTCGCCTGGTCCCTGCCGTGGTAACGGTAGTGTTCGTGACCTGCGCGCTGTGCACCATCTTCAACCACGTGATGCTCACCAAGATGCGCCCCGACATCCTGCCGTCGCTGCTGTTCTTCAACAACTGGTGGCAGATTGCCCAAAACGTCTCGTACTTCAATGCTCTGGGCGACCCCTCACCGCTCACGCACTTTTGGTCGCTTGCCATCGAGGAACAGTTCTACCTGATTTGGCCGCCACTGCTGTTTGCCATGGTATCTATGCATGTGAGCAAGCCCAACACGCGCCGCGTGGTTCTGGGCCTTGCCGCGGTATCTGCCCTAGCCATGATGGTGCTTTACAACCCTGCCGCCGACCCCAGCCGCGTGTACTACGGCACCGACACCCGCGTGTTCTCGCTGCTGCTGGGCGCCTGGATGGCCTTTATCCCCGATCGCGACCTGGCGCCGGTGCGTCTCGCTCGTCGTTTGGGGCTCAATCGCCTGGCTGGCGCCGCCAAGCACGGCAAGAACGCCGAGGGCAAGCCTGGCGAGAAGGCCGACG
This sequence comes from uncultured Collinsella sp., assembly GCA_900541015.1. Taxonomy (GTDB): domain Bacteria; phylum Actinomycetota; class Coriobacteriia; order Coriobacteriales; family Coriobacteriaceae; genus Collinsella. The sequence continues at coordinate 16,418 of UQIB01000005.1, forward strand.
AATCAGCCGAGACCGCCCCGGCACAGCCGAGCGCCCTCGTGCGCTTTTGGTCCTCGCCCGCATCCATCGATGTGCTGGGCGTCGTGGGTCTGGTTGGCCTTGCCGCCATGGTCGCGCTCACCAACGGCTACACCGCCTTCCAGTATCGCGGCGGCACGCTGCTGTGCTCGATCCTCACGCTCATGGTCATTGCCGCCTGCGTGCAGCCCCAGGGAATGGTTGCCCGCGCGCTGTCCGCCGAGCCGCTCGTGTGGGTTGGCAAGCGCTCGTACAGCATCTACCTGTGGCACTATCCGCTGCTGTTGCTCATGAACCCGGTCGCCAACATCAACGATACGCCCTGGTGGCAGTACATTTTGCAGGTGCTGCTGGTGGTCGCCGTAGCCGAGTGCTCCTATCGCTTTATCGAAACGCCGTTTAGGAAGGGCGCCTTCGGCCGCACCGTCGCCGAGTTCCGCGACGGCACCACCACGCCCGCCAACTGGGCACGCGCGCACGTCCCTGCCTGCGCAGCCTGCACTGTCGTGTTGGTCGTTGCACTGGGCGGCCTGATCTTTGTGCCGGAGACCTCCGCGCTGAGCGGCGAGGGCGCCGAGGTTCTGAACAAGGAAGCCAAGAACACCGCGCCCACCGACCAGCAGGCGGCCGACGACACCGACAAGGACAACGACGGCTTCCCCGATGGCTCCTACGATCTGCTTATGATCGGCGACTCCGTGTCGCTGCGTGCCGTGGACACCTTTGACGGCGTGTTCCCGCACAGCCATATCGATGCCGAAAAGGGCCGCCAGTTCGATGCGGGCCGTGCGACATTTGAGGGCTATCTCCAACAGAACCTTGCCGGCAAGATTGTGGTCTTTGCGCTGGGCACCAACGGCTTGGTAACCGACGACCAGATCGACGCCATCATGGCCGATACGGGAGATAAGCGTATTGTGGTGTTTGTGAACACGCGCAGCCCGCAGCCGTGGGTTGGCTCTACCAACCAGGCCATTGCCAACGCCGCTACGCGCTACAAGAACGTACGCGTTATCGACTGGTACGGATATAGTGCCAACCGCAACGACCTGTTCGATGGCGATGGCACGCACCTATCGACCACTGGCGTGACTGAGTACCTCAACTTGATCCACGATGCAGTCAAGAAGGACCTGCCCGTGCATCCCGAGGATCACGTCAACGATCCACAGCCGGCAGCCGTCAAGTCTGCCACCGACGCGCTCGTCAATGCGCTCGCTCTCAAGCCGCACAAGCTGGGCACCGACAAGTAACGCGCAGCCAAATCTGCTTACACCAGCAGGGGGTGTCTGCCGTGGCAGACACCCCCTGCGGCAGTTAGGGACGTTCCTTATGTGCCGGCACCTAGGGACACTCCTGACACAGCCGAGGAACGCCCTCCTTGCGACCGAATTCTGGGGACCTCACCACCCCGAGCGTTGTTTCCAAGCCCACACCCGCAGCAAACAACCCAAAATCACTCTTTTCGAACCGGCTCCAAGAGGTCGTGGACAAAAGGGGCAAATATGAGTACTGTTACCATTTTAGTAGCAGGCAAAACCACCCAAAATGACGTTCGGGCGACCCCTACAGCTCCCTAAAGCAGCCAACCTGACTGGTTTAAGACATATTGGAGCCAATTTTAATGAACATACTATAGGTTCTGTTCATTATCTTTTTGGACGTAAATGCTGTTCACTTAGCAACAGTACTCATATTTGGCATTTTTTGCCCACCGCCATATAACTAACGCCCTATAGCAAACGAAAAACAGGCCGCAGCCCATCGCTGCGGCCTGTTCGGAAGCAAAAGTGGGCGTTAAGCGCTGTAGCCCATCGCTTGCAGCACAAACATGACGACTGTCAGCACCGTAATCACGGCGATAGTCGCCCAAGTGAGCACGTTCCACACGCGGCCGTTGCGGTTGGCACCCATAATGTGACGGTCGGCGGCGATAACCACCTGGAACACCAGAACCACGGGCAGTAGCACGCCATTGATGACCTGCGAGGTCATCATAATCTGGAACAGATCGACGCCGGGCATAAGCACCAGTACGGCAGAGATACCGATGATGGCCGTAATGATGCCGCGATAGACCGGGGCCTCGTCCCAGCTGCGGTCGGCACCGCGCTCCCAGCCAAATGCCTCGCAGATAGCGCTCGACGTAACGCCCGGCAGCACGCAGGCGGCCAAGAAGCTCGCCGCGACCAGGCCCGAGGCAAACAGTACCGTGGACCACTGACCCGCAATAGGCTCCAGCGCGCGGGCAGCATCGGCAGCATCGCTTATCTGAATACCCGCCGGGAACAACACCGTACCGGTCGTGATGATAATAAAGCCGGCAATGACATCGGCGGCAAGCGAGCCGCTCACGGTATCGATGCGCTGCAGCACGATATCGTCCTCGCCCGCGTTCTTATCGACCACGTTGTTCTGCGCCAAGAAAATCATCCACGGCGCGATGGTGGTACCGATCGTTGCGACCACGAGCGACACGTAGCTGGGGTCATTTTGAATGTTAGGCACGACCAAGTCGACCGCGACCTCACCCCAGTTGGGGCCAGCCATAAATGCAGCGACGATATAGGTCACGAACACGCAGCTCACCAGCAGCAAAATCTTCTCGATGCGCTGGAAACTACCCGACATGGTAAGCATCCACACCAGCAGCGCCACCAACGGCACCGAGATGCTCGCCGGCACGCCAAAGAGAGCAAGGCCGCTGGCGATGCCCGCAAACTCCGAAATGGTCACAGCCGTGTTGGCGATCAACAGCGCCGCCATAGCAAGTACACTCTTGCGCACGCCAAAGCGCTCGCGAATGAGCGATGCCAGGCCCTTGCCCGTGACGCAGCCGCAGCGCGCCGCGGTCTCCTGCGTCACGATGAGCAGCACAGTCATGACGGGAAGCATCCAGAGCATCTTATAGCCATAGCTGGCGCCCGCGCTGGAATACGTTGCAATGCCGCCGGCGTCATTGCCCGAAAGCGCCGCCAGCAGACCGGGACCCATAGCGCCAAAGATGGCCGCGATGGTCAACTTTTGCTTGGTGCCCGACTTTTGCTTGGTATTTTGCACGCGACCACCTAACCCATGACCGACATGGTGAGCAGCACCGCAGCGGCGCAGTACGCTACGCACGAGATCATGACGGCAATAACGTTCATGGCGGTGCCCGACGTGTTGAGGTCATGCTCGTCACGCCAGAACAGCACCATCAGGTAAATCACGGCGCTCATGTTGCCAACCAGGCAAATGATGGCAGCGATATTAAAGCACCCCGTAAAGAGTTGCTCCTCAAACATGGGCGCATCGGGGAACGCGGCGGTGCGCACCAGCTGAGCGCACAGGTAGGTCACGAGTGACAGAATCAGGCCCATGCCCGTACTCTGGAAGAAGAACCCCAGATACGGCTTGGGCTCGTCGTCGTGACCGTCATACTCCAGGAAGTAGTTCTTGACGAACGACACCATGCGCGAGGCCGCCAGCAGTACGAGCGGCATGGCGCACATGGGGAACACCACCAGATGCGCGGAGCCGAGCGCCGTTCCCAGCACGGTCGCCATGATGCACGACGCAATGCCCCATACAACAACCCAGTACTGGCGATGTACGAACCAGCTGAGCACGTTCGTCGAGTCGTCGGACGCGCTATCGCCCGAACCGACACCGGCGATCTGCAGGTCCTCCTGATGCTCCTCGGCAATAACGTCCATGGCGTCGTCGAAGGTTACGATACCCAGGATATGACGGTTCTCGTCGCAGACAGGGATGGCAACCAGGTCGTACTTGGTCATCTCGTCCGTCACGTCTTCCTGGTCCTCGTCAGGCGACACATAGACCAGGTCGCGATAAGCCAGCTGACCCAGCGTGGCGTCGCGGTCGGCTACAATCAGCGTGCGCAGCGAAAGCACGCCGGTCAGCATGCCGCTCGGATCCTCGGTATAGACGTAGTAGACGCTCTCGAAGTCCTCGTCGAGCTCGCGAATCGCCTCGATGGCGTCACCGACCGTTGCCGTGGCGGGCAGGGAGACAAACTCCGAGGTCATGATGCGGCCGGCGGTGTTGTCCTCATACCCCAGCAGATTACGAATCGCCTTCTCCTCCTTGACGCCCATCAGGCGCAGGAGCTTCTCGGCCTTCTCATAATCGAGCTCGTCGATCAGGTCGGCAGCGTCGTCCGGGTCCATCATGGCCAGCATCGACGATGCGTCGGTATCGGACAGGCCCTCGAGCATCTCGGTCATAAGCTCGTCGTCGTCGAACTCCGAGATGGCCTCGGCGGCCTGGGCGGTATCGAGCTGCGCAAACACCTGCGCACGTAGGCGCGGGTCGAGCTGCTCGATAATGTCGGCGATGTCGGCAGGGTGCAGCTCGCCGAGCGTCTTGTGCGACACCGAGAGTTGAATGTTCTTGGTCGAGCGGTCGAGCAGGTCCATGTAGGACCAAGCGATGATGTCCTCACTGAGCGGCTTGCCCAGGTGCTTCATAAAGCCTTCGACGATATGCTCGAGCGCGGGGCTGATGGCGCGTAGCAGACCGCGGGCACCGACCTCGGCGCCCAGCAGGCGCAGCTGGTTTTCGCCCGACATGGAAAACTTGATGTCGTTGACGCGCACGACCTTCATGCCCTGCGTGTCGACGATCTGCTTGTTGAGCACGTCGCGCGCCAGCAGGAGCTCGGTCGGCTGCAGGTACGAAAAACGGATTTCGGTGGCCGACGTCTTAAGGTGTACGCCCGTCTCGTCGATACGGTCGACCCATTTGCGCCAGCTGATCATAAACGGCGTCTTGCCGGGTCCGCGGAACGCGAGCGACGTCACGTGCGGAAAAACTTCGCCGGTAGCAATACCAAAATCGTTGACCACGCCGAGCTTTTCGCCGTCGACGTCCAAGACCGGCAATTTGAGCATCTCACTCAGATAATTCAATGGTGCTCCCCATCATTATTCCTCCGGACGCGGCCGCGCGTGCGGCGTCCGGGGGCTTCTGGATATGTATACGCATGCGCGGGCGGCACGCCGCTCGACGCTTACACCCCGTGCATGCGCAAAAAGCACCTGCATGGGGTCATCGACTGTATGGTCGAGGTTTGGATTTCACCTGTAACCTTTCTCTTGACCCTCATTAACCGCAGTAACTATAGCATCAGCATCGCCCTGCGGCATCGAATTTATGCGCTGCACATTGCAGGCATACCAAACACTGACGCATCCGTGACATAGCCATTGGGGACGTTCTTAAACGACTACCCAATGACTACTCTGTGGTGTCGTCGTCCTCGGCAAGTTGGGGGAACACGGCGTCCTTGGGCATGGTGACCTTCGTCAGCGAGGTGAGCTTTTTGCTCAGCGACGTGTCCGTCTTGACCAGGTCGCTGAGCGTCACGATCTTGTAGCCGTCGGCAATGAGGCCGTCGATAATTTGCGGCAGCGCCTCGAGCGTCTGCTCGGCGCATTCGTCTCTATCGGTGAGCAGCACGATATTGCCCGGCGTCACCGAATCGAGCACCGTCGAGACCTGCTCGTCGGCACCGTTGAGCAGCCAGTCGCCCGAGTCAATATTCCACGAGACCACGGCGGAGACCAGGTCCATCGCATCAATCCAGTTTTGCTCGTCAAAGGCAGCGTAGGGAGCACGCAGCAGCATCGTCTTCACGCCGGTCGCCGACTTAATCGCATCGGTGCCTTTCGTGATCTGTTCGCGTACCGCCTCACGGTCCTGACCCTTGAGCGAATCGTCGCTGTAGCTGTTGGATCCGATCTCGCACCCGGCGTCGACAATCGCCTTGGCCGTGGCAGGCGAGGCCTCGGCCGCATCGCCCGAAAGGAAGAACGTCGCGGTGACGCCCTTTTCCTTGAGCACCTGCAAGATCTGTTTGGTGGCGCCGCTCGGACCCTCGTCAAACGTCAGTGCCACGTACTTTTTGTTGCCCTTGGGCGCCACGCTGGCGCACGCAACAACGCAATCGGTGGCGGGCACAACCTCGCCGCGGTCTTGCGTCTTGCCTGACTGCTCACCAACCCACACCTCGGATCGGCCCTGGACACCCCATGTCTGCACATACTCGATAGCGCCCGTGCCCTCGACCTTGAGCTTGGGCTCGATAACCGTAGCCTGAACCTCGTGCTTCTCGTAGGTGTTGCGGCCGTCCTTGACCGTCACCTTCTCGCCGCCCGTAAGCTCGCGACTATCCCATTTGCCTTGCTTCACGCGCTTGCCGTCGACCTTCACCGACAGCTTTTCGCCGCCACGGCGCTTGAGCACGCTATCGTCGACGGCCAGCAGATCGCCGGCGTCGTACGTTTCGGTCAGGCTTTGATCGTCGATGAGATTCTGCAACGTAGAGCCCACGCGCACCGCGGTCTTTTGCCCGTTGAGTTCCACGTCCACGCTGCGGTTGACGTAGCCCACGACGGCAGCGATAAACAGCACGAGCGCGCAACCCACGGCGATGAGCGCATAGGGCAGGCGAGACGGTCGGCGCGGCGAGCGCCCGTTGCCGATGCGCGCGCTGCGATCGCTAAACCCACGGCTATGGTTGAGGTACATCGCGCCGGGCTTACGGCGACGTCGACGCTGACCGCTGGGCAGCTGCCCCAGGTCGCGGCGTGCCGTCGGACGCGCACCCGAGCGCCCGTTTAAGTTAGATCCGTTTTGGCGCATGTGCCCTCCCCCATAAACACAGCGAGCCGGAGCAACATGTCTCCGGCTCGCCTCCCATCATTTGGTACGTCGCTATTTGCTAGCTTTTGACGAGCCCCCGCTCGCCTTTTGGTATTCGTCCTTAAAGGCCTTGAACATACCGCGCGTCTTGCCGAGCTGCTTGCCCAGTGCGCTGCTGCCCTTGTCCACGGCGACCGATCCCTTGTCATCGAGCACCTTGGCGCCCTTCTTGACCTTATCGCCCACCACGACGCTGGCCTCGGCAGCCTTGGCGGCCGCGCCGCCCGAATACCCGAGCGCCTTGACCTCGTCCGAGACAATCATCGCGCCGTTCTCGTAGCCGCGCAGCATCGTCGGCGGCACCTGCGTGTCGCCCACCAACATGCTCGATGCGGCGCTGGCGGTCACATAGAACGTCTGCACAATGCCCGAACGCGGCTTGAACTCAACGTCCGAGCAGTAGCCCACGGCATCGCCCGATTCCGTGCGCACGTCCATGCCAACCCAGATGATGCAATCGTCCAGGTTGATATCGAGGCGCTTGGCCGCGGCGGCATCGTAGGTGCCCTTGACGTCGTCGACCGCGACAGCGCCCTCATAGACGCCGATGGCATCGAGCGCCACAAACCGGTCGGGGCGCTCGATCATACCCGCGATATCGGACTGGCGGACCATAAAGCCCACCACGCGCGTACCGCCCGGGGTAAAGACGGGAAAGTGAATCTTGCCGAGCTTTTTGGGGCTGCGCGGCGTGCCGTCCTTTTTGGTGCGCTTGTCTTCGGCAGGCTTACGATAAACCTTGACGCCGACAAAATCCCCTGCGCGCATTATGCCTCGGTCGAGGACTCCGTGGCCTCGGTGCCGGCCTCGGTGACGTTCTCGACCACGACGTCGGCAGCGGGCGTCACGTTGCCGCCCGAGATGGCGTCGTTGAGCTGCTCGCGAAGCTGGTCCATGCGCTCGCGGGCCAGGTCGACCTTGGCGCGCAGGTCATCGGTCTTGGCGTCGACCATCGGACCAAAGTCGTTGACCGCGGCACGAGCCTCCTCGGCACTGTGCTCGTAGGTGTCACGCATGTTGTCCCAGGCGTCGTTGGCGATATCGGCGGCCATGGCGCGGGTCTCGGCACCCGAGCGCGGGGCCAGAGCAACGCCGATGATAGCGCCGGCGGCAGCACCAAAGAGCGCACCGGAGACAAAGCTGAAAGTCTTTCCCATGATCATTCCTCTCCTGCGGGCACCTCGATGCCCACCGTTTGAATGCTGTCCATTATACCCGCAGCGCAACACTTGCCGTCGCGCTCATCTGCGTACGGTAAAAGCGCAGGTACATGATGGTGATAAGCGAGTGAGCCTACTCCTGCGGCATGGCAGGCATGGCCACCGTGGCGGCCGGGTCCTCGCCGGCGCCATCGACGAGCGGCAGGTTGCCCTCGTGCGCCGAGCCGGACGGAGCCGTTGCCGCACCGCCAAAGACGGCCGCGGGGGCCTCGTGGTTCTCGGCGACCGCACCCTCGGTATCGATTGACATCTGCGGCTCGTCGTCAAAGCTCGGGGCGCCTTGGGGCTCCGCAGACTCGGGCTCGGCAGACGCCTCGGCAACGGGCTCAGTGTCGGCGTCGGCAGGAGCATCGCCCTCGGGCGCATCCTCGGCCACGTCCTCGCCGTTCGCAGCGGCAACGGCCTCGTGCGGGTCCTTGCCCTCGGCCTCGGCGCGCATGCCCAGCACCAGGTTGCGCAGGCCAGCGACCGTGCCTTCCACGTCGGGGGCCGGCTGGTCGGCGTGCAGGTACGCCCAATCCATCATAAAGGTCGCCGACGACAGCGCGCCGATGGCCAACGCGTCATCGGGACACGAAAGCTCAACCTCAAAGACACGCTCGTCATGCTCGCTCACGCGCGTGCGACCGCACGAGATGCTGCCGGCAAGACCGGTCTCGTTCATGAGCTCGACCGTCACGTGCTCCAGCAGGTGGCAAAGCTCGGTCTGGCCCATGCAGTCCTGGAACTCGCGACCGGAATCGCCCAGGCACAGGTGCTTGGCAATCGCCGGCACCAGGTAGTACACGCGCGCCGTGGCCTCGATATCCTCCGAGGTCATGAGCGGCATGCCGGGGTTCACCAGCACGTGCGCGCAAATCTTGTCCTCGCTGACGGTGACCTTAAGGATGTTGAACAGGCCTGCCATAACTCTCCCCTACTCTTCCTTGCCCTACTCGTCGCCGTCGTGCGGATTCGCGGAACCCGCACCCGGCGTCGTCGGCTCATCTGCCGAGGACTCGGAATCCTTCTTATCGGTTTCGGCCGGAGCGATCACGCGAATGAGCGAGATGCGCTGGCCACGCATCGACTGTACCTTGAACTTGTACCCCGCGACCTCAAACACCTCTCCGATGTCGGGCACCGAGTCACAAAGCTCCAAAATCCAGCCGGCGATGGTCTCATAATCATCGCTTTCCTCGAGCGGCCAACCAAGCTCAATCGCGTCATCGCACGAAAAACGCCCATCAACGAGCCACTCGCGGCGCGAAAGGCGCGTGAGATACTTGTTGTCGGGATCGAACTCGTCCTCGATCTCGCCGACGATCTCTTCGACGATGTCCTCGATGGTGATGATGCCGGCCGTGCCGCCGTACTCGTCCACGACCACTACGATCTGGTCGTGCGAGGTCTGCATCTCGGACAGCAACGGCAGGATGTCCTTGGTATCGGGCACAAAGGTGGCGTCGCGCAGGTAATCGGCGATGGGCTGGTCGCCCTTGCCGTCGAGCGCGGGCTGAATCAGGTCCTTGATGTGCGCGATGCCGGCGACGTTGTCGGGATCCTCGTGATAGACGGGGATGCGACTGAAGCCGGTCTGGCGCATGGTGGACAGCACGTCGGCGACCGTCTCGTCGTCCTCGCACATGGTGGTGTCCACACGCGGCACCATGACCTCGCGGGCAACGGTGTCGCCCAGGTCGAAGATCTCGTGGATCATGCGCTTTTCCTCGTCGAGCAGGTCGTCCTGCTCCGAGACCATGTACTTGATCTCTTCCTCCGAAACGTTCTGGCGGTCGTCGGCGCTCTTGATGCGCAGGATGCGGGCCAGACCATCGGAGCAAGCGCCGGTCAGCCACACGAGCGGACGGGCGATCTTTTGGAACACGGAAAGCGGTCCCACGACCTGCTTGGATACGCCCTCGGCGTTAGCGAGGCCGATGCGCTTGGGCACGAGTTCGCCGATCACGATGGACACGAAGGCGACGGCGACGGTGATGATGACCGGCGCCAGGCCGCGCGCGATGGCAGAGAGCGGCGCGATGCCAAAGCTCATGAGCCACGTGGCAAGCGGGTCGGACAGGCTCGTCGAGGCGACGGCGGACGAAGCGAAGCCCACGAGCGTGATGGCGACCTGGATGGTGGCCAGCAGCTGATCGGAGTCGGCGGCGAGCTGGACGGCGCGCTCGGCGCGCTTATCGCCCTCCTCGGCATCATGCTCCAACACGGCGCGCTTAGCCGTGGTGAGCGCCATCTCGGACATAGAAAAGTAGCCGTTGATAAGCGTCAGGACGAGGGTAGTGATAAGGGAGATGGTTATGTCCATCGGGAGTTTCTCGAACCTCCAAGATTCGGGACGTTAGGGTAAAACGTTGATGGCGGATACGGCAATTGCGCCGGCGCCCGCGCGAGCGGGGCCGTGGGCGCGGTCGCTAGATTACGAAGAGGATCACCGCCATGAACTGGAAGATACTGCCGGCGAGCACCCACAAGTGGAAAACACTGTGCAGGTAGCGCACGTTTTTGGCGATATAGAACGGCACGCCCACGGTGTAGCACACGCCGCCGACGGCGAGCAGGGCAAGCGCGACGGGGTTCAGCAACGCCACAAGCTCGGGCAGCTTAAAGACGACGAGCCAGCCCATCAGCAGGTAGACCAGGCCGTTTACCCAGTGCGGCTGACGCTCGCGCAAAAAGCACTCGAGCGCGATGCCGATAATGGCGATGGCCCATACGGCAAAGAACAGCGCAGGGCCGCCGTCGTTTGCAAGCGTGATGAGGCAAAACGGCGTATAGCTGCCGGCTATGAGCAGGTAGATGCAGCTGTGGTCGATGATGCGAAACACGCGCTTGGCGCGCGCGGGCTGAATCGCGTGGTAGAGCGTGGAGGCCAGATATTCGAGAATAATGCTGACACCATAGACAATCGCCGCGGCCATGTGGGCTGGGCCTCCGCCGCGCAGGGCAGCGAATACGATCAGGAGCACCAGGCCCGCGATACCCAGCAGGCAGCCGACACCATGGGTGACGGAGTTCATGATCTCCTCGCCCACCGTGTAGTGTGGAACGGCCGCGGTCTTGGGTCGCGGCTTGGAACTGTCGCTCGAATCGGACATGCCGGTTACATCCTCCAACGTAAAGAGTTCTCAACACTATATCAAAGCGTCTAGGTACGTGCGAAATTTGCACCATACGTGACCCTTTGTTTACCCATTCTTTGCCTGTTGACGCATCAACGGCAAACGCCCATAATGCGCTTGCATTAAATGTTGCTGTATTAACATCTTATAGGAAAGCTTCTTATGTCTCAAAACACACGTTCCCATCGAAAGCTCAAGATAGCCGGCGTCGTTGCGCTGGCGCTCGTTGTCACGTTGCTCGGATTTGCCGGCAACTTTTTGTTTGACTTTGCCCTGAACCCCCAAGCGCCCTACACCATGAAGATGATGCAGGATGGTAAGGCCGACAAAAAAGGTGAGCAGCCGGATGCCGAGGAAACCGAGGCGCGGGCGTGGTTTAAAGAGAACCGCGAGAGCAGCAGCCTCACCGCAGATGACGGAACCGAGCTCGCCGCTTGGTATTTTGCTGCACCGGAGAGCACGCACGACTACGCCGTCTGCCTGCATGGATATACCAACGAGCCCATCGGTATGGCCCGATACGCCAAACGATTCCACGACCGCGGCATGAACGTGCTCGCGCCTGCCGCCCGCGCCCACGAGCGCTCCGGCGGCGACTATATCGGCATGGGCTGGCCCGAGCGCCTCGACATCGTCGCATGGATCGAGCAAATCGTTCAGGCTGACCCCGAGGCGCGCATCCTGGTCTTTGGCGAGTCGATGGGTGCGGCAACCGCCATGAACGTCGCGGGGGAATCTCTGCCCGCAAACGTGAAATGCATTATCGAGGACTGCGGTTATACGAGTGTTTGGGACGAGTTTTCCCTGCAGCTCAAGGACGTGTTCGGCCTGCCCAGCTTTCCCTTGCTCGATGTAGCAAACTTGGTGTGCAACGTGCGCGCGGGCTACGACTTTCATAAGGCGAGCAGTGTGGAGCAACTCAAACACGCGACGGTTCCCATGCTGTTTATCCACGGCGATCAGGACACCTTTGTGCCGTACGACATGCTCGACCAAAACTACGACGCGTGCGCCAGCAAGGTCAAGCAAAAGCTCACCATCCATGGCGCCACCCACGCCAAGAGTGCGCAAATTGACCCCAAGCTCTACTGGAATACGGTCAACAACTTCCTCGATAGGAATTTTTAGGGAAAAAGCGGCGTCTGGGGATTTATCTAACCCCCTATTTTCGGAAGTATGCGGCAAAATCCGGAACTGCCAACCGGACCGCAGTTTTACCAACAATTTATCAGGGGTTTTGTTGCCAAAAAACGTCGTGCGCTCGGCAGTCTCAGAATTTGCCGCATACTTCCGAAAAACCGCCTGCGAGCACCGTGCTCACAGGCGGTTTTTGATTGAGTTACGCAACAAAATCGCGTTCTTTGTCCAATAGGACGACGCTATTTAACCTCGATGAGCTCGTACTTGCTCGTGCCCAGGCCGATCTTTTCGGCGTGCGCGATGCACGCGCGCCAGTCGGTGTCGGGATGCGTGATGCAGAAGGGGTCCTTGGCCTGTTCGCCCTCCAGATGCTCGTGGTTATGCTCCATCTTGGCGGCGCTGTCGGTGAGCTCGGTGTTGGGCAGCGGCTCGGATGCCATGACGGCATCGGCACAGGCCTGGTCGATGGCGACCGGATCGAAGCTCGCGAACATGCCGATATCGTTGACGATGGGCGTATCGTTTTCGGGATGGCAATCGCAGTTGGGGCTGATATCCATGGCAAGCGAGATGTGGAAGCTCGGGCGGCCGTCGACAACAGCCTTGGTGTACTCGGCGATCTTGTAGTTGAGCACGTCGGCCGCAGCGTCATAGCCGGGCTTGATGGCGTCTTGGTTGCACACGCCGATGCAGCGGCCGCAGCCCACACAGCGATCGTGGTCGATGGCGGCCACGTGGACCGTGCGGGTGCTGCCGTTGGCAAGCTCGCGCTCGCGGGTGTCGTCAAACGAGATAGCGTTGTGCGCGCAGATCTTTTCGCAGGCATGGCAGCCAATGCAGTGCTCGGTCGCGACGTTCGGCTTGCCGGCAGCATGCTGCTCCATCTTGCCGGCGCGGCTGCCGCCTCCCATTCCCAGATTCTTCATGGCGCCGCCAAAACCGGCCTGTTCATGGCCCTTAAAGTGGGTGAGGCTGATCACGATGTCGGCGTCCATGAGCGCCTGGCCGATCTTGGCCTCGCGCACGTACTCGCCGCCCTCGACCGGAACGAGCGCCTCGTCGGTGCCCTTGAGGCCGTCGGCGATGATGATCTGACAACCCGTGGCATACGGGGTAAAGCCGTTCTGATAAGCGGTGTCGATGTGCTCGAGCGCGTTTTTGCGGCTACCCACATAGAGCGTGTTGCAGTCGGTGAGGAAGGGCTTGCCGCCCAGCTCCTTGACGACATCCGCGACGGCGCGGGCGTAGTTGGGGCGCAAAAAGCTCAGGTTGCCCAGCTCGCCAAAGTGAATCTTGATGGCGACGAACTTGTTCTCAAAGTCAATCTGCTCAATACCGGCGTGACGGATGAGGCGCTTGAGCTTGTCGAGCTGGCTCTCGCGAGCATGCGTGCGCAGGTTCGTAAAGTACACCTTTGCGGGTGCTGCGGGTGCAGTTGCGGTCATAGATATATCCCCTCGGTCTATATGGCGTTACAGACATAAGGGATGGTACCAGTTAAAGCAGAGTTAATGTCAAGCGCGGCACCTAGTCATTGGGGACAGACTTAAATGACTACTCTTGGACTTTGAGTGCCTCGGCCAGGCCCACACGTTTGATGGAACGCATGTGCAGCAGCGCCACGACCAGGTAGGTTGCAAAGCCAATGCCGACGCATGCAGCCATGGACCAAGCGGGCACGTAGATCTCGATATTGCCGTTGTAGGCGAGCAGCATCGAGCGGAAGATGGCCGTGAGCGAGCCGATAATGACCGGCAGGCTCAGCACGAGCGACGCCGCCACGCACAGCGTGATCGAGCGGATGTACAGGTGCGAGATCTCGCTATCGCGATAGCCAAAGACTTTCATGTAGCTGATCGAACGGGCGCTGTGGTCGATCACCGCCTTGGTCAGCAGGTACATAAACAGCAGGAAGATAAACACCGCGAGCCCGATCATCATTCCGATCATTTTGCTCATCATGCCGATGAACTGGTCGCCCACGGCGCGCATGTCGTCGGGCGTGGTGTCGCCGGCAAAGTAACGAGCATCGAGGTCGAGCTTCTCGTCGCTCACATAGCCGTTAAAGTAGGCGGCGTCGTTGTCGAACAGCTCGTTAAAGTCGTCGATACTCATATAGATATTCATGTCCGACTTGGAGCCCCAGGCACAGTCCTTGCCCGCGTACTCAAGGGAATAATGCTCACCCTCGTACTTGTCGCCGAGCGTGACCTTCTGGCCCTCGCTCCAGCCAAACTTATCGAGCAGACCGCCGCCAAAGACGACGCGCCCATCGCCGACGTCCAGCCCTTTCCAGTAGCGCGAATCGGATGAAATGCCGTAGACGGAAATCGTCTCCTCGCCATTTCCATCGCCGCGGTCGTATTGCAGCTGGTAAACGGCGTATTTCTCGGCCTGCGCGATTGCGCCCGCGCCGTTGTCGGTCGTATTGACCGGGTGGATATCGTCGTTGTCAGTGTCGATCTTGGAGGCCTTGTCAATCAGGTCGATAGCCTCGTCGCGGTCGCAGCCGAGGGCATCGGCAAGATCATCAAGGCGCACATAGAGCGCATCCTTCTTGTCCTGGACCTTGGCAAGCGCATCCTGCGCTGCGGTCAGGCTCTCGGCAGACGGAGATGCGGTCGCGGCATCGGCTGCCGTCTGCGCCGCATCGGCCGCGTCGTCAAGCTCGTCATCGGTATCCTGGGCGGCGGAAAGCAGCGCGCCGTCAACCGACTGCAAGCGCTCGAGTGCCGACCACTGCTCGCGCTCCTCGGCGGTGCCCTCGAGCTCCAGCGGAGCCTTGAGCGTGTACTGGTGCTCGGCGACCAGGCTCGTCTCGAGGTTGTCCGCGTAGTGCGTCATCGTGGGCAGAATCGCCAGGCCAAAGAGCAGCAGCAGCGAAGCAAACGCAATGCCTACGAAGAGCGTGGCGAAGTTGCCCAGGTTGCGCAGGAAGATACGCAGGCGGAAGCGGGAAACAAAACCCATGCGCTCCGGCAGCTGCAGGCCACGCTTGGTGCCAGACTTGCCGCTCGCCTCGTGACGAAGGAACTGCAACGGCGTCTTGCCCATCTTGCGAAGCAGGCCCACCAGCGTGATGAGAATGAGCGCGGCGGCGGGAACCACGGCGCACTTCACAAAGATCTCCCAGCTCCAGTACACCTGGAAGGGCGGCAGGCTGTACGAACCGTAATAGAGACTGCGCATGGGCTCGGTAAAGAACACAACGCCGAGTGCAGTGCCCAAAAGCGCCGCGACCACGCCCACGATGGCGGGAAGTGCCAGGTAGTGCAGCACGATCTCACGTCGACGATAGCCACTGGCGAGCAACGTGCCGATAATGGCGCTCTCCTCCTCGATGGTGGCGTCGGTAAGGACCACAAAGACAAACGCCATGATCACGATGATGATGTCGAGCAACGTCATCCACATCGCGGAGTCGCCGTCCACGTCATCGCGCGCATAGCCAATACCCTGGTTGGAATCGGCATCGATGAGGTCATCCACGCGTGCATCGGCATCGGTCAGCGCCTTGACCATATCCTGCTCCGCATCGATGCGATCCGCGGTGGGGAGGTCGCGATCGGTAAAGGTAAAGGAATAGGTGTAGGCAGGCGCGCCACCGGCGTCCTCGAGCGCGGCAAAGCCGGCGTCGGTGACCTCGGCCACGCCGTACGTGATGGTGTTCACCGTAAAGTCCGAATTGTTGAGGAACAATGCCTGGCTATCGGGCTGGGTCATGATGCCGCAGATGGTGTAGGTGCGGCCCTCAAGCTCAACCTTATCGCCCACGGCGAGGTCGTTGTTGGTGGCGAAGACACGGTCGATTGCCACCTCATCGTCCGTCTTGGGCTCCTTGCCCTCACAGTAGGACGCGATATCGACCTTGGTGCGGTGTGCATAGGTGCGCAGCGTGCGCTTGGTGCCGTCGTCGCCGGCGGTCTTTTTGATGATGGCGTCGATGGAGAAATTCTTGTAGAGCGTGACGCCGCCGACGTCGTCGGCCGCGTCCTCGGCTGCCTTGAGCTGGTCTTTGGTGGCCTCGAAGGAGGTGGTCACGCGGCCGTCCTCAATCGTGTACGCATCGCGCATGTCGTCGATAAGGCAACCGATGGAATGCGCCGCGAGCAAAAAGCCCGAGGTAAGGGCGATGCTTCCGCACATAAGCAAAAAGATGCCCAGGTACTTGCCGATATTGCGGCGCAGCTCGCGCGGGAGACGTTTTGCGAGAGGTGTCATGGCGCCGCCTACCAATCGAGCTCGGCAGCCGCGACGGGCGACTCGTTGAGCTCATCCTCGACGATGTGCCCGTCGCGCAGGCGCAGCACGCGATTGGCCATACTCGCGATGGCGGCATTGTGGGTGACAATGATGATGGTGCAGCCGTAGGTGCGGTTGACATCCTCCATGAGCTGCAAGATTTCCTTGGACGTCTTGTAGTCAAGCGCGCCCGTAGGCTCGTCGCACAGCAGCAGACCTGGGTTTTTGACGAGCGCGCGGCCGATGGCACAGCGCTGCTGCTGGCCGCCCGAAACTTGGCGCGGGAACTTGTTGCGGTGCTCGTAGAGGCCCAGCGAACGCAGCAGGTCGTCGACATTGAGCGGGTTTTTGGACAGGTGCGCCGTGACCTCGATGTTCTCCTTGATGGTGAGGTCGGGCACCAGATTGTAGAACTGGAAGACGAAGCCCAGCTCACGGCGGCGGTACTCACCCAGGTCGGTAGGCCTGAGCACCGTGAGGTCGCAGCCGTCCACCATGATGGAGCCGCCGTCGGCATCCTCCAGGCCGCCAATGAGGTTGAGAAAGGTCGACTTGCCCGAGCCCGAGGGCCCCAGCATGACGCAGATCTCGCCGCGGTTGATGGACGTGTCGATGCCATCGAGTACCGTCAAGCGCGCATCACCGTCGCCGTAGTGTTTCTTGAGCCCTTTGACCTGGACATAGGCTTGCTTTGTCGCCATGATACCCCCCCCCATTGTTAGCCTGTTGCTACTTTTATAGGATAATAGTAAACCGGGGCGAACTATTTTTAAGCGACAGTCGCAACTTTTTCCAAACTAGCCATTGGGTACTCATTGGGGACGTACTTAAATGACCGAAACCACTCATTGGGGACAGACTTAAATGAGTGCCGCCAGGGACGCTCTTTCGCCACCCGGCGCTCAGGGACGTTCCTTTTCTGTCGGCAACTGGGGACAGTCCTTGCCGACCCGGTCGGCAAGCCGGCGAATCGGCAAAGACTGTCCCCGATGACTAGTCGTTTAAGAACGTCCCCGATGACTAGCCGTTTAAGAACGTCCCCAATGGCTAGGCGGCTAGGCGCGGGATTTGGTGCGCGAGAGTGCGAGGCCTACGGCGGCGATGGCCGCGGCAAAGAGTGCCGTAACGCCCAGGTCGCAGGCGATGTCGCCCAGCACGGTGGACGTCAGGTCCGCGGCGAGCGCCTTGCCGATCGCGTCGTTCACCCAAAACGTCGGCACAAAATGCGCCACGGTCTGCACGGCCGAGCCCATGAGCGACAGCGGCATCCAGGCGCCACCCAAAAACGTCATGAGCATGCCAAGCAGGTTGCCCACACCGTTGAGCAGCTCCTCGCGCGCGCCCAGACTCGAAAGCGCAAAGCCAACGGCCAGAGGCGTGCACGCCAGGGCAAACGTCGCCGCCAACGCCAGGCACACGCGACCCACGCCGACCTCGGCGACCGCGCCGGCAAAGCCCACGACGCCCATCATGCTCGACACAAACCAGATGCAGACGGTAAGCACGGCGGCGGCCACAAACACGGCGAGCGAACGCCGGCGCTCGGAGATTGGGCCGGCCTCCATGCGGCGCACGCGCTCGGGCTCGCTCATGCCCGAGAACACCAGCCCTACCGACACGATGGCCGACGAGATGATCGCGTACGCGCCAAAGTTGAAGTACGACTCGAGTGTGGCGGCGGCAGTCGAGTCGACCTTGACCTGCTCAATCTCGACCTCCGCGCGCTTTGCGGCGGCATGCTCGGCGGCCTTGGCGACGCTGCCGTTAGAGGCGGCAGGCTCCAGGGCCGCCGCAGCGCCCGCGAGCGAGATCCAGCGCGAGGCCTCGGCAGACGAAAGCGCCGCCGCCATGGTGCCGGCACCGTAGGTCACATCGAGCTTGGGCAGGGACCCCCCCACGCGGGCGGCTGCAACAAGGTCGCCCTCAAACCCCTCTGGGATAAAGAACACGCAGTCGGCGCTGCCCTTGGCGCTGTTGCTCTTGGAGAGCGCGTCCGCAAGATCGTACGTATCGTCGCCGATGCCCGTGACCAGCTCAAAACGCGACCCCAAATGCTTGGTAAGCGCACGCGAAAGGTCGCTGTCGTCGCGGTCGACCACGATCACGTTGGCGTCGTAGGGCTTGTACTCGGTGAGCTGCGACGAGTTCCAGCTCACCGAGGCAGCAATGAACACGCCCATCAGCGAAATGAACACCGTATAGATGAGCAGGTAGAACGGGTGCGCGAACGCCATGCGAAGCGCAGTCTTAAAGGTGCTCATAGCGGCTCCTTCCAAAGATCAGCGTGGCGGCGGCAACGAACAGCAGCGCCATAAGGACCAGCGCGCCGGCGCGGACGGCAAAGGGGCCCAGGTCCTCAAAGAAATACAGGCGGTTGAACATGTCGCAGATGAGCTTGACAGGGTTGAACCAGCACTCGGCCGGGCAGGCGCGGGCGACGTCGTCGGCAAGCGCCATCGCCGGCTCGCCGTAGAGGCCGGCGAACAGGGCGCACGTGGTAGCAAAGCCCGTGAGGATTCCCGACTTGGACGCCTTGCCGCCCTTAACGGGAAGCGTGCCCACAAAGAGCCCCAAGCCCGTGGCGGCAAGCGCGGAAGCGGCGCCGCCCATCAAACACAGTCCCTCGCGCCCGCCAAAGTCGACGCCCACGACCAGGCGCACGTAGCCGATCGTGATCGTCATCGAGGCGAAGGAGACCAGCCACGAGCCGACAAAAATGCCGGCCAGCGACGCCGTCTTGGAAAGGCCGCCCACGCAGCGGCGTGCGCCAAGGCCCGACAGATTGGGCTGCAGGTCGACGACGCTCAAGGCGGCAAACTCGGCAGACATCATCGCGACCAGGCCAAAAAGCGCGTAATAGTAGATGACCGTGCCATCGGGCGTAGTGCGCGTCAGGCTTACGCGGCGGGTGCCGCCCTCGAGCGACAGGGCGCGCGCAACCGCCTCGGGGTCGGCGAGCGCCGCCGGGTTGTCCTGGGCAATCTGGGACATGAGCTCGGCATTTTGCGTATACGAGCTCGCCACCGTCTCAAGGATGCTGCGGTCGATGAGCACCGACGAGGCGCGCGAGCTGTCATAACTCGAAAGCAGTGTGAGCTTGGGCGTACCCGCGTCGTCGACCGTATAGATGCCCGCAACCTCGCCGGCCTTAAGCGCACGGTTCGCGTCGGCTGCGTCGTCGCACTCGTGGATCTCGAGCAGCTGGTCGTCGCCTTCCTGGGCAAGCGACGTCGTCACGTCCTTAAAGGACGAAGCGCCCCAGGCCTCATCCTCTACGACGGCCACCGGCACCGGGTCGACCGTGCCGTCGGAGCCGAGGTTCGCAAACATAAACATGAACATCGTGGAAAGCGCGACGGGAAAGATCGCGCCCCAGACCCACGTGCTCGGCCGGCGCAGCAGCGTCTTGACCGTAATGATAATGGTATTGAACATGGCTGCCCCCTAGTCGCGCAGCTCGCGGCCGGTGATCTCGAGGAACACGTCGTTGAGGGTCGGCGGCTCGCTCCACACGCGGCCGAGTGCCACGTCGGCGGCACGCAGCGTGTCGAGGATGTCGACCAGATTGTGCGGGCTCGCTTCGCAGGTGCAGACGAGCTCGCCGCCGGAGAGCTCAACCGAAAGCACATGCTCGAGGGCGCGCAGCCGCTCGACCGTGGAGGGCTCGACGGCGCCGACCTCGACGGTCACGCGCTCGCCCATCTGAATCATGCGCTTGAGCTCGTCGTTGGTGCCCTGCGCCAGCACGCGGCCGCCGTCCATGATCATGATGCGGCTGCAGATCTGCTCGACTTCCTCCATGTAATGGCTGGTATACACCACCGTGGCGCCCTCGTCGCGCAGGCGGCAGATGCCCTCCAGGATGGCGTTGCGGCTCTGCGGGTCGACCGCCACCGTGGGCTCGTCAAAGAAGATGAGCTCAGGCTTGTGCGCGATGCCGCAGGCGATGTTGAGGCGGCGCGCCAGGCCGCCCGAGAGCTTACCGGGGCGGAACTTGGTGAAGTCGCCCAGCCCGACAAAGTCGATGGCCTCGTCCACGAGCGTGCGGCGGCGCTTGCGGTCGGTGACGTAGAGGCTGCAGAAATAGTCAATGTTCTCGCGCACCGTGAGTTCGTCGAACACCGCGACTTGCTGCGGAACCACGCCGATGCGGCGCTTGAGGTCGTAGCGGGCGGGCGTCATGGGCTCGCCGAACAGCTCGATGGTGCCTTTGTCGTAGGCGAGCAGCTGCAAAATGCAGTTGATGGACGTGGTCTTGCCCGAGCCGTTGGGTCCGAGCAGGCCAAAGATCTCGCCGGGGGCGATACTCAGATTAAAGTGGTCGAGCGCGATAAGATCGTCGTAGCGCTTGACGAGGTTTTCGACGTGGACGATGTCTGTCATGAGGCGGCCCTTCTGTTGCTTGCGGCCCGGTACGATTGCATCATCGCAGGAGCCGCCGGCGCGCACCAGTGAGCTTTGTCACGAGTGCAGGGTCCTGGTCGTGCGGCCTGCCGACGCCCCCGCTTTGCCGCACGGGAGGAATGTCACGGTTACGCAGGCGGTCCCTCCACCACGCGCGGCTTCGCGTACAATACCCGTATGAACAGGCTTTTCGACAAATCGATTGTTTTGGCGTGCTGTATTGCGGCCGCCATGGGTCTTGCTGTGGACGCTCGCCTGGTCGCGGCGTTTTGCCTTGGCGTTATTGCCACCTCGCTGGCCGAAGTCGCACAGGGAAACCGCGCCCGCCGTGCGAGCGAGGCCGTGAGCCACGCTTACATCATCGCAGCCGTCTTCGTACCGCCGTTTGTGCCGTTTGCGCCCCTCGCCTTCTATGACATCGCGCGGCGCGTGCGCCGTGAGCATGCCTGGGTCGCGCTGGGCATTGGCTCCATCTTTGCCTTTGCGCTCGTCGCGGACCTTCGCGCCGATGCGCTCGCCGCCCGAACGCTTCTGCTAACCGTCATCCTTTCGGTTGCCGCCACCTTGTTATCGCTACGCACCGCCCAGTTGGAGCGCGAGCAGCAGCGCATGCGCCGCATCCGCGACGAGCTGCAGGAACGAGCCCTCGCGCTCGAAGCGCGCAACCGCGATCTTGCCGACCGCCAGGACTACGAAGTCGAGCTCGCGACGCTCGCCGAACGCGCCCGCATCGCGCGCGAGATCCACGATAACGTCGGCCACCAGCTCACGCGCGCCTCACTGCAGGCCGAAGCCCTTCGCGTGGTCCACGCCGACGAGCCTGGCGTCGCCGCCGATTTCGCCGACGTCAAACGCACGGTTGACGAGACGCTCCAGCTCGTACGCGCCAGCGTCCACGCCCTCAACGACAACGCCGTCGACCTCTCCGTACAGCTCGAGAGCATCGTTGAAGGCGCACGCTCGGACGGCGGCCCGCAGGTTGAGCTTGAAGTTTTGGCCGAGCATGCGCCCGCAAATGTCGCCAACTGCTTTGCGGCGGTCCTGCGCGAGGCGCTTTCCAACGCCATGCGCCACGCCCATGCCAAAACCATTACCGTGCGGTGCATGGAGCATCCGTCGTTTTACCAGCTCATCGTTACCGATGATGGCGTGGACGCGACCCCGGCGAGCAGCAGCAACGTCGCAGAAGGCATGGGGCTCGCCTCCATGCGCGAGCGCGTCGAGGCGCTTGGCGGCACCTTCACCGCCGGTCCGCGTGCCGGCGCCGGCGGCTGGCGCGTGTTTGCCACCGTTCCCAAACCGCAAGGAGATGAGGGCCGATGAGGCTTATTGTTGTCGACGACGACCGCTTGGTGGTCGATTCGCTCAAGATTATCCTGGGCGCCCAGCCGCAGATCGAGGTGGTGGGCACCGGCGCCAACGGCAACGATGCGGTGGCGCTCTACGCCGAGCACGCACCCGATATCGCACTGCTCGACATCCAGATGCCGGGACGCGACGGCCTATCGGCGGCACGCGAGATCCTCGGGCGCGACCCTGCGGCGCGCGTGGTGTTTCTGACGACATTCTCGGATGACGAGTACATTGTGTCGGCGCTTAAACTGAGCGCCCGCGGCTATCTGATCAAAACCGATGTCGCCGCCATTCCGCCGGCGTTGGCGCAGGTCATGGCTGGCAAGCGTGTGCTCGAGGGCAAGGCAATCGAGGATGTCGACTTTGATGGGGCGAACGCTGAAGCCGGTGCGACCCACCGGCCCGCGGCCTTTGTCAGCCTGACCGACCGCGAGTTCGAAGTCGCAGAGCTCATCGCCCGCGGCCTCGACAACAAGGAGATTGCCGCCACCGCCTATATGGGCGAAGGCACGGTGCGCAACCACATTAGCTCGATCCTGGCCAAAATGGGCTTGCGCAACCGCACCCAAATCGCCATCGCCTACCTGCGAGGGTAGTTGTCCGACGACCGACCGCTCCGGCGTAGCAAAATGGCTGCTGCCGATTTAATGCCATTTCAAAACTATGCCGGTTTACGGGGCTAAACTCAGGACCCCCATCCATACCCGCGTTTTCTGCAAAATGACAGCTCGTCTACCTGCGGTTTTATTTTCACGAATATCGGCATGGTTGGGGACTCGTGACTCAGCCCCGTAAACCGGCATAGTTTTGTCCGAGCGACCACGTCAAGTGTCTCCGTAAGCCGCTTCAAGCCAAAAATGATCCGTTTTCCTCCGTCCCCGGGGGATCATTCGGCGGCGCCAACCACGAAACCGGCCCATCTACTACGTTTGACTCGATACCCCTGACCATGCCTTCGTTTTGAACAAAACCGCAGGCGTTCTACCTGCGGTTTTGTTTTCGCGTTTTTGGCATGGTTGGGGGTAAGGGGCTAAACGTAGTAGATGGGCCGATTTCGTGGCGCCCCCGGCGCACAAAAGCGCCGCCACGGAGGAGGGAGATACCTCCGTGGCGGCTGGGGGTGGGGGTGGGGGCTATGTTCTGGCTCCCCGCCGGCCGCCCGGGGCCTTTTGGCCCCGGGCGCTGCCAGCGTGCCTAGCGCTTACGGATACCCCAGACCAGGGCTCCGACGCCGGCCATGGCAATGACGAATGCCATGAGCAGTGCGGCGGCCTGCTGGTCACCCGTGGTGGGCAGGAAACCCTTGACCGTCTTGACGATGTTCGTCACGGTCTTGGGCGTGCCGGGATCGGGCGTCGGCACGGGTGTCTCGGACTTCTTGTACGTGTTGTTGAACACGATACCCTCGACGCTCTTGTCGCCCTTGGTAAAGGCAACGTTCGCCTTGAGGTTGCCCTCGCCGTCGTCGACCACGTTGACGGTCGCGGTAAAGACGGACTTGTCGTAGGTCATACCGGCCTCGTCGCCCTTGACCTCGCTGATGGTGTAAACGTACGTACCAGGCTCGTCGTACTCGAACTTGTCGAAGTTGATCTTGCCGTCGGCATCGTTGGTGACGGTGGACTCGACGTCCTCGCCAACGAGCTTAAAGCTAAACTCGTCCTTCTTGAGCTCGCGTCCCTCGAGCACCTTGACGGCACCGATGGAAACCTGCGTGGGCATGGCGTGATACTTGTTGGTAAAGCCAGCCGACTCAGTGGTTCCCTCGAGCTTGTGCGTCGCGGTCAACGTGCCGTCGCCATTGTCGGAGACGGTGGTCACGACGGTGTAGGTCGTGCCGTCATAGGTGACGCCCTTGTACAGGCCGAGCGCGTTGGGGCAAGCCTCGCGCAGCGTGTACGTGTGCGTACCGGGCGCCTCGTAGCGGATCGGGCTCAGCGTAACGTTACCGTTGGCGTCGTTGGTGCCACTAGCGACAGTCACGCCGTCCTCGAGCAGCTCAAACGTGAACTCGCCAGCTGCAAGGTCGCGGCCGGTCAGACGCTTGACGGTCTTGACCTGATCGGTCACGGAAGAATCGGTAGGTGCCACGCCGTACGTGTTGGTGAACGTAAAGGCCGCACCGTCGCCGCCGTCGCGCTTGACGATCAGATGTCCAGCACCGTCATCGGTCACGGTGTAGGAAACCTTGCGCGTGGCGTTGGTGTCGTTGGTCACGCCAGGGGCGCTACCGGACTCGGTCACCGTATAGGTAAAGGTGTGCGAGCGCGGAGCAGCGGGGGCCTCGGGCTTGGACTCGTCCTTGGTCTCGTCACCGCTGGCGTCAGCGTCAACCTCGGCCTCGTCGGCGTTGGATTCAGCGTCGCTCGATGCATCGCCAGAAGCATCAGTCGTCACGCCCAGGGCGCGGTTGAGGTCGTCGAGCGTAAAGTGGATCTTGCCAAAGTCCACGTTGCCAGCCGCGTCGTTGGTTGCGGTCGTGCGCTCGGGCATCGGGGCATCCGCCTCATCGGCGGTCACGGCAAAGGTGAACTTGCCCGCGATGTCGGCCGGGGTCAGGCCCTCGGCAGCCTGGAGCTTCTTGGTGCCGGCGAGCGCAGCGTCAACGGCGTCGGCGCCGTAGACGTTCTCGAACACGGGCTCGACGCCACCGTAGTCAGGCTTTGCCGTCAGGGTACCGTCGCCGTTGTCGACGACGATGACCTTAAAGCTAAAGCTCGACTTCGCGGCAGTAATACCCTTTGCTGCGAGCGGGGACGTGTACTCAAACGCCGTGTAGTTGATGGTCCACGCAAGCTTGGCATCCGTGTCGGTGCGGATGGCGCGCTTGGCGTTTACCAGATCGGCGAGCATCTCGGTCGTGTAATGCAGAGCGCCAAAGCTCACCTGGCCGTTAACGTTGGTAACGCACGTACCCTCGATGGCTTCCTTCTCGCCCGCATAGGCGATGCCAAAGTAGAACTCGCCGTCGGCCAGCGGACGACCGGTCAGGGTCTTGGTGGCGACAATCTGCGCAAGCTCGCCGCCCGGGTTATCGGTCGATGCACGGTAGCTGTTGACGAACGGAACCACGGCGCTCTCGACCGTAGCGGCACCAGTCTTGTACTCGGTTACCGGCGTTCCCTTGTCGGGGTTGCCAATAACGGTCGTCGTGGCGCTGAGCGTACCAGCGCCATCGTCGGCGATAGCGATCGTCACGGTGCGCTCGGCGTCGTCGTAGGTGTAACCGGGCTGGCCGTCGTTCTTCTCGGCAACGGTGTATGTAAAGGTCTTGCCCGCGTCAGCCTGCGTAAACTTGACCTCATGGCCAGCCAGGATGTCGATCAGACCAACCGTTGCCTCTGCCGTTGCAGGGGACTTGTACACGTTGGCGCCCTCGTGCAGGCCGAGCGCGATGGCCGAAGCCTCGTCGGCAGGCGTCACGGTAAAGGTGAACTGACCCTCGGTCATGGGACGTCCGGAGAGGGTCTTGCTGAGCTTGAGGCCGCCGGCCGCGGCGTAATCGAGCTCAGAGCGGTACGTGTTGGTGAAGCGGCCGCTTTCCTTCTTGGTGACGTTGGCGGTCAGGACGCCCTTGCCGTTATCAGTCACGGTCACTTCGGCGGTCGCGACATGTCCGTCATACGTCATGCCTGCCGCGCTGCCCGCGTTCTCGCGGATCTCGTACTTGTAGGTTCCAGCAGCCGTGTAGTGGATCTTGCCGAACTTGATGGCTGCGATGCCGTCCTTCGCGTCATTCTTGCTCACGGTCACGGTTGCGGGGTCGGGCAGCGGGGTGCCCTCGGGGGCGGTGATGGTAAAGCTGAACTTGTCGGAGTCCGTCCAGTCGCGACCGTCGATGGCCTTGCTCAGGTCAAAGTCGAGCTCTGCGTCGAGCGGGGTCACGCTGTAAGCGTTCTCGAAAGTTGCAGCCTTGACGTCGTCCTTCAGGACATGCTCGGCCTTGAGGGTGCCGTCGCCGTTGTCCGTGATGGTGGTCTCGATGGTGAACTTGGCATCGCTGTAGGTGATACCGCCGGCGTTGCCCTTGACCTCGCGCAGCGTATAGGTGTGCGTTCCGGCCTTGGTGTACTCGATGGGGCTCATCGTGATCTTGCCATCGGCGGCGTTCTTGCCGGTGGCGATAACCTTGGCGTCCTTGCCCTCGCCCTCGACGAGCTCGAAGGAGAACTCGCCCTCAGCCATGTCGCGGCCGGTCAGGTACTTGGTCGCCTTGATCTCGTCGGTGACGCTGAACTCGTCAGGATTCGGCTTGTAGCCGTTGTTGAACTTCGCCTCGTCGGCGCCCTTCAGGACATGCTCGGCCTTGAGCGTGCCGTCGCCGTTGTCGGTGATGGTGGTCTCGATGGTATAGGTCTTACCGTCGTAGGTGATGCCGTTGCCGGCGTCGCCCGGGACCTCGCGCAGCGTGTAGGCGTGCTTGCCGGCCTCGGTGTAGGTGATCTCGCCCATCGCAATGTTGCCGTCGGCGTCATTGGTACCGGTGGCGACCACGTCGTTGCCCTCGACGAGCTCGAAGGAGAACTCGCCGGCCTTGAGGTCGCGGCCGGCCAGGACCTTGGTCGCCGCGATCTTGTCGGTGACACTCGACTTGCCAGGATTCGGCTTGTAGGTGTTCTCGAAGATCGCCTTCTCGGCGTTCTGCAGCTTATGCTCCACGCCGAGTGTGCCGTCGCCGTTGTCCGTAACCTTAGTCACGATGGCGTACTCGGCGGTGCTGTAGGTGATGCCGTTTTCGATGGCACCGGCCTTGGTCTCGCGCAGTGTGTAGGTGTGCTCGCCGGCCTCGGTGTAGGTGACGGGATCCATCACGATCTTGCCGTCGGCATTGTTGGTACCGGTGGCGACCACGTTATTGCCCTCGACGAGCTCGAAACGGAAATCGCCAGCCTTGAGGTCGCGCCCGTCCAGGACCTTGTCCGCGGTGATCAGGTCGGTGACGCTGGAGCTCTTGGGGGTCACGTTGTAGGAGTTCTTGAACTCGGCAACCTTGACGTCCTTCAGGACATGCTCGGCCTTGAGGGTGCCGTCGCCGTTGTCCGTGATGGTGGTCTCGATGGTGAACTTGGCATCGCTGTAGGTGATACCGCCGGCGTTGCCCTTGACCTCGCGCAGCGTATAGGTGTGCGTTCCGGCCTTGGTGTACTCGATGGGGCTCATCGTGATCTTGCCATCGGCGGCGTTCTTGCCGGTGGCGATAACCTTGGCGTCCTTGCCCTCGCCCTCGACGAGCTCGAAGGAGAACTCGCCCTCAGCCATGTCGCGGCCGGTCAGGTACTTGGTCGCCTTGATCTCGTCGGTGACGCTGAACTCGTCAGGATTCGGCTTGTAGCCGTTGTTGAACTTCGCCTCGTCGGCGCCCTTCAGGACATGCTCGGCCTTGAGCGTGCCGTCGCCGTTGTCGGTGATGGTGGTCTCGATGGTATAGGTCTTACCGTCGTAGGTGATGCCGTTGCCGGCGTCGCCCGGGACCTCGCGCAGCGTGTAGGCGTGCTTGCCGGCCTCGGTGTAGGTGATCTCGCCCATCGCAATGTTGCCGTCGGCGTCATTGGTACCGGTGGCGACCACGTCGTTGCCCTCGACGAGCTCGAAGGAGAACTCGCCGGCCTTGAGGTCGCGGCCGGCCAGGACCTTGGTCGCCGCGATCTTGTCGGTGACACTCGACTTGCCAGGATTCGGCTTGTAGGTGTTCTCGAAGATCGCCTTCTCGGCGTTCTGCAGCTTATGCTCCACGCCGAGTGTGCCGTCGCCGTTGTCCGTAACCTTAGTCACGATGGCGTACTCGGCGGTGCTGTAGGTGATGCCGTTCTCGGTGGCACCGGCCTTGGTCTCGCGCAGCGTGTAGGTGTGCTCGCCGGCCTCGGTGTAGGTGACGGGATCCATCACGATCTTGCCGTCGGCATTGTTGGTGCCGGTGGCGACCACGTTATTGCCCTCGACGAGCTCGAAGCGGAACTCTCCGGCCTTGAGGTCACGGCCGTCCAAGGACTTGGTCACGGTGATCTGGTCGGTGACGCTGGAGTCCTTGGAGCCAGGCTTGTAGGAGTTGGTGAACTTCGCCTCGTCGACGTCCTTCAGCTTGTGCTCTACACCGAGCGTGCCGTCGCCGTTGTCCTTGACGACAGTCTCGATGGTGTAGGTCGCGGCATCGTAGGTGATACCACCGATGTTGCCCTTGACCTCGCGCAGCGTGTAGGTGTGCGTTCCGGCCTTGGTGTACTCGATGGGACTCATCGTGATCTTGCCATCGGCGGCGTTCTTGCCGGTGGCAACGACCTTGGCGTCCTTGCCCTCGCCCTCGACGAGCTCGAAGGAGAATTCGCCCTCAGCCATGTCGCGCCCGGTCAGGTACTTGGTCGCCTTGATCTTGTCGGTGACGCTGGAATCCTTGGGCGTCACGCTATAGGTATTGATGAACGTAAAGGCTGCGCTGCCATCCGACTTGCGGGACACCCTCAGATTGCCCTTGCCGTCATCGGTCACGGTGAAGGAAACCTCGCGCGACAGCTTGGCGTCGTTGGTCACGCCAGCAACCTTACCGGACTCGGTCACGGTGTAGGTAAAGGTGTGCTCGCGCTTCTCGGGCTTCTCGCCCAGAGCCTTGTTAAGGTCGTCGAGCGTAAAGGTAATCTTGCCAAAGTCGACCTTGCCCTTGGCATCATTGGTCACGCTCGCGTTCGCGGGCAAGGGTGCGCCCTCTTCACCGGTCACGGTAAAGGTGAACTTGCCGGCAATGTCAGCCGGGGTCAGGCCAGCAGGAACCAGCAGATTCTTCTTGCCCACAAGCGATGTCTCGGCAGACTCGGCAGTGTAGGCGTTCACAAACTCGTTGCCGGTATCGCCGTAGACAGCCGTCGCCGTCAGGGTACCATCGCCGTTGTCGACAACGGTTACATATGCGTCAATTGCCGCCGTGGTAGCGCTCACGCCCGCAGGCAGCTCGCCGGTCTGCTCGGCAGCAATGTAATGAATAGTCCACGTGGGCTTATCTGCGCTGGCGTCAAACGACGCCTTGTCTTCCTCGACAAGCTTGACGAGCGACTTGGTCGTGTACGTCAGCGGACCGAACTCAACCTTGCCACTCTTGTTGGTTGCGTTCAGCAGGACCTCGTCGTGCCCCGCGTAGCTCAACGTAAACTTGAATTCACCGTCGGCCATCAGGCGCCCCGTGAGCGTCTTGGTAGCCTCAAGAGTCAGCGGGGTTTCCGTCTTGGCGCTATAGGTGTTCGTGAACTTAGTCTCACCCGAGGTCTTTTCAACGTCGGCCTTAAGCTCGCCCTTGGCGTTAACCGTCACAGTCACCTTGAACGTGGCAACGTTCTTGCTGTAGGTAATGCCACCGGCGTCGCCCTTGACCTCGCGGACCTCATAGGTGTACTTGCCCGGCTCGGCATAAGTAATCTTGCCAAAGTTAATGGCTGCCTTGCCCTTGTCGAGATCGGCATTGGTCACAGTTACGGTCGCGGGGTCGGGCATCGGGGCATTGTTGTCGGACGTCGCGGAGAGCTCAAACTCAAACGCATCCGTATCCGCCCACTTGCGGCCCTCGAGTACCTTGGTCAGGCCAAAGTCGGCAGTCGCCACCGTTGTCGGCTTGGTTGCAAGGCTAAAGATAATCTTGCCGTTGTTGCCCAGGTGCGAATGCACGTGCGTGGAAGTCGCAACGGAGGAAAGGTCATTCCACCTGGGGTTAAGCACGTCGCGCGCGGTCTCGGTCTTGTTGCCGTTCGCCTCCACATCGTCCTTGGTGGTATGCAGCTGGTCGATATAGGCCAAGCGCGCGGTTCCCTTGTTAAAGGACCAGTAGCCGTCCTCTTTGACCAGAGCGCCGTCGTAGTTGGCGATCTCGTGCCCTTCAAACATCACAACGGCATAGTCGTTCTTCGGCTTAAGGTCTTCGCCCATCGCCACAAACTCGTCCTTGTAGTAATAGACGTCGTTGCCCTGCGGCTTTACCGTCGCGCGCTGGGTGCATTCCTTGTCCGTGTAGATAGGCGTGATTTTTTGGAAGTAATAGTAGCTGTTGGTATCGGCGGGCTCAAACTCGGCGACAACATCGCCCAGCTCGCCGCCCGACCACTTGTTGGCCAGGAAGTAGACCGTCTGGTTGTCGGCACCCTTATGTTTCTCGATATACTTCTTGAGTCCGTCATCGGGCGTAAACAGGTTGTTACGCGCGGCGTCCTTGACGCTCGAGGTGTATTTAATCTGAATAGGCTTGATGTCATTGAGCGACGTGCGCTCAAAGATCCCGTTTTCCATGTCCACGTGATAGCGGATCAGCGGAATCAGCGATGCGGGAATCTTGACCGTCACGATATCGCCCTGCTGCGCATTGGTAGAGCGCTCGACGGTGATGACCAGGTCCTTGGCCACGCCCGAAAACTCGTACGTGTCCGTATTGCCCTTGGTTGTCTTGGTCACTTCATCAAAGGGGACGCCATTAATCTGAGCGCTGACAAACGTATCGACCTGCATAAAGTCGCCCAGCTCATCACTAAAGGTGATGTAGCCGGACTTGCTCTCGTCGTAACCATCCTCGATCTGAGTGGGAGAACCCTTGCCCGAGGTGATAGAGCTCGAGATATCATCAAACACCTTCTTGAGCTCATCGGCATTCGACGCAGCCTTGTAGAAATCGGAATTCTCGGTGCGCTTACCAAGCTTATTGGTTGTGTAGGACGTGGCGTTTGGATAGTTGTTCGACACGGCGTGCATGAACTTGTTTTCTTTGCTTGCCTTGCTAATGGCCTGATCCGGGTTCGCACCGCTAAAGATGCCGATGGTGTAGATGGTGGCGCCTTTATCTTTCATGGTCTTGGCGGCATTAACGGCATCATTAGCGACATCGGACTCAAAACCATTAGAACTTGTAGGAGAGCCGTCGGTAAAGAACACGACGACCTTCTGGGCATCCGTGCGGCCCGACATGTCGCGAGCAAGCTCAAGGCCGTAATCAGCCTGCGTAGCGCCGGCGGGCTCGATGTGGCCGACCGTATTCTTAAGTTCCGTCGCATCGCTACCGACACACGGCGTCAAGCCCTTCATAACCTGCGAATAGTTATATTTGTTCCGGCTATACGTACCGTTACCGATATCGTAGCTCTTTGTACCGGCAAACTTGACAATCGAAACCTGATGCTGTTTGGAATCATCTTTGATCTTTGCGTTCTGTTCGGCGATGGTGTCGATAAAGGAACTGGCAGCTGCCTTGAGTGCGTCGATGCGTTTGGTCGAATCGCTGCCACCCATGTCATCACCCATCGACCCGGAGGCGTCCAGCACCATCACGATATCGAGCGGCTTAGTAACCAGCGACGTTGTATCAGAAGTCGAAGAGATCGTGGAAAGCGTCGTCACAAAGTCGGACTTTTCGTCCTGCGCGGGCTCGACCGTCTTGTCCGTCCAAATCCGGCCCACATAACGTGTCGTCTGGTCCTGCTCGCCGCCCGACGCCCAGTATTGCCAACGGCTAGTGGTGTCAGGATCGACTATCTTTGTCGCCGTCGGTCCGTCCATTCCGGTGCTGGACCTGGCGTTGGCCTCGGGCAGCATGGCAAATGCTGCAGCCGGCAACACCAGCACCACGGCCAGTATCACCGCCAAGAGACCCCTCGTGTACTTACTCATCGCGTCTCCCTTCTCGCGGTCTCAGACCTTGCATCAGCCTAAAGTTACGGAATGAGACACAATTTGGGCAGGTGACACACGTTCCAGATTCGATTTTGAGCGTGAGACAAATGTCTCACCAAAATTGAGACACGGCGTTTTCGCAGGAAAACGGGTGCGACTCAAGATGGACGGGGGCAAAAGGGCGCGTTTTCCTCCATCCCCGAGGGAGCAGTCGATGGTGCTCGCCACGAAACCGGCCCATCTACTACGTTTAACCCGATACCACTGACCATACCCGCATTTCATGAAAAATCGCAGGCGTTCTACCTGCGGTTTTGTTTTTGCGTTTTTCGCTGTGGTTGAGGGCAGCGGCCTAAACGTAGTAGATAGACCCATTTCGTGGCAGACGGGTCACGCGGCGGCCCTCGCGAGGCCAAAATGATCCGTTTTCCTCCGTCCATGGGAGATCAAGGGCTGTTATCGACATGGTGCCATTTCAAAACTATGCCGGTTTACTACGGTAAAAATGAGATCCCCGATCACGCGTGACTTTTTCGCAAAACTGCAAGCCATCTACCTGCGGTTTTGGTTTTGCCACATGCAGTGTGGTTGGGGGTAGACGATTTATCGTAGTAATCCGGCATAGTTTTGTTCGCGGCGGCTCGCCCGCGCGTTCACGCGCGGGGCCGGTGGGGCATTCTTGCCCCACCGGCCCCTATTCCAGCTCTATTCCAGCGCTACTCCGGCTTGGTTTCTACCGTGGGAGTCTTATCCGCCGCAACTGGAGTGCGGGCGGTGTCCATAGTCAGGCAGCGCTTGGGGCAGCTCTCGATGCACTCGCCGCACACCACGCAAGCATACGGGTCAATCGACCACGTTCCGCCCTTGCGATCGACCGCGAGCGCACCCGCCGGGCAGCGGCGCGCACACATGCCGCAGCAAATGCACACGTCCATGTCGTTGACGATGTGCCCGCGCAGGCGCTCGGGTGCCGCGAGCTTCTCCTGCGGATAGCGCACCGTTACCGGCTGCTTAACCATAGAGCCCAAGGCCGTCTTGGCAAATGTCAGCAAACTCATGCCGCGCCTACCTTTCCGTGCAGCTAATGCAGGGGTCGATGGTCAGGATAATCATGGGCACGTTGGCAATGAGCACGCCCTGTAGCGCATGCGTCAGGCCCGCCAGATTTTGCGACGTCGGCGTGCGCACGCGGAAACGGTCCAGATTCTTGGTGCCATTGCCGCGCACATAGTAGTACGCCTCGCCGCGCGGCTGCTCAATCACAACCTCGCCGCGTGCGCCGTCGGCCGGCGTGAGCTTGGTGCGCCCGCCGATACCGTCGTGCGGGATCTTGCCCACAAGCTCCTTAATGATGTCCATGGCCTGCGTGACCTCGGCACAACGCACCTGGCAGCGGGCATAGCAGTCGCCATCGGTGGCAACGATAGGCTTAAACGCAGCCAGGTCCGCATAGGCGCCGTCACCGAACATGCGCACGTCGTAATCCACGCCCGAGGCGCGGCCGAACGGGCCGACCATCGACAGATCCAGCGCGTCCTTCTTGCTGATCACGCCCACGCCATGCAGGCGCTCGCCGCAGCTGTCATCGTCCAAAAACGTATGCACCAGGGCCTCGTAGTCGGGGCGCATGGCGTCAAGCGTCTGGACGATGCCGGCCAGCTCGGAGTCCTCGATATCGTGCTTAAGGCCGCCGATCTCGTTAATCGACAGAATCACACGGCCGCCGCACGTGCTCTCAAAGATCTTGAGAATCTGCTCGCGCAGCGTCCACGAACGATAGAACAGCGCCTCGAAGCCAAAGGCGTCGGCGAGCAGGCCCAGCCACAGCAGATGCGAGTGGATACGCGAAAGCTCGTGCAAAATGGTGCGGATATACTGCACGCGGCCGGGCACCTCGATGTCGAGCATGCGCTCGCAGGCGCTGGCATAGCCATAGCTGTGACCCACGGCGCAAATGCCGCAGATGCGCTCGGCGATGTAGCCAAACTGGTGCATGTCGCGCTTTTCGGTGAGCTTCTCGAGTCCGCGGTGCACAAAGCCGATCTGCGGAATTGCCTCGATGACGCAGTCGTCCTCGATCACCAGGTCCAGATGAAGCGGCTCGGGCAGCACCGGGTGCTGCGGGCCAAACGGAATTACGGAGCGATGAGCCATGGACCTTACGCCTCCTTTTTCTGCTTGTCGCGGGCGGCCTTGGCGGCAAGCGCCGCGCGGACCTTTGCCGCTTTCTCGGGATCCATGGCGGCGAGCTTTGCCTCCAGCTCGGCGGCCTTGAGCGCGGCCTTCGCAGCAGCTTCATCGTGCTGAGCATCGGAGCCGACAGCCGCAGCGGGCTGAGCAGCGGCGCCCGCGGCATCGCCGGCCTTCGCAGCGCCCTCCCCTGCAGCAGCCGCAGCCGCGGCGGCCTTCTCGGCCGCGGCCTTGCGCGCCTTGGCCTCGGCGGTGGCACGGACCTTCATGGCTTTCTCGCGCGCGGCCTTCACCTCGGGCGTGATAACGCTCATGGGCTCAGCAGTCGAAACCTGGTAGAAAAAGCCCTTAAAGTCAATCTGCATGTCGGTAATGGCAAGACCAAACAGATCGTGCGCCTCGTTTTCAAACGGGAACACCGCCGGATAGTACGAGCTGATGGACGGAATCTCCTGGTACCGATCAATTCCCTCAACCAACAGGTTCTCGATTGCATAGCTGCCGTCCTGCGCAATATGTTCCTGAGCAGCACGAACGTTGATGAACGTATAGACCAAGCGATACGTGCCGTCGTCCACGTTGCGCTCGGCGTGCATCTGCACAAAGCGGGCACCTGCGCCCTTGAGCGCCTGGACATGCGACAGGAGCTCGTCGATCCCGACGGTGGTATAGATAGCCTTTTGCATTACTCGGCCTCCTTTGCAGCGACGGGCGTCCCAGCAGGCGCGTCACCGGCGCCGTCAGCCCCGGCCCCCGCAGCGGCAACAAACCCGTCCTCGCCCAGCTCAACGCCACCGTCCCAGGTAGCGGCACCGCCAACGGTGAGCGGATCGCCGCCGGCGCGCATCACGGCCTCCTTCTGGTCCAGAATGCCACACGCCTCAACGATGGCATCGATCACCGTCTCGGGACGAATGGCGCACCCGGGCGCGTACACGTCCACGGGAATCGCGCGGTCCACGCCGCCGATCACGTTATAGGCATCGCGGAACACGCCGCCCGAGCACGCGCAGATGCCGCACGCCACCACGCACTTGGGCTCGAGCATCTGGTTGTAGATCTGGCGCACGACGGGCAGGTTCTGGGCATTGACCGACCCCGTCACCAAAAAGATATCCGCATGCTTGGGGTTGCCGGTGTTGACCACGCCAAAGCGCTCCGCATCGAACAGCGGCGTAAGCGAGGCCAACACCTCGATATCGCATCCGTTGCAGCTCGAGCCGTCGTAATGAATAACCCACGGCGAGCGCGACATTTTATGATCCATGGATGCCGCCTCCTAAATAAATACGTCGACGAGGATGGGCATAAGGTTGAGCAGGCCAAACACCAGCGCCACGCCCCAGCCGAGCTTAAAGCAGCTACGCCAGGTGCTGCGGGCAAAGGTGTTGTCGATCAGTACCTCGACAAAATACGTCGCGACCATCACGACCAGGGCGACCACCCAGCTCACCGGGTTGTCCCAGACGAAGAACATGCCCACCCACATCAAAAACAGCACGGTCTCGCACCAGTGCATAAGGGTCATCTTGGCCAGCGTGCCGCCGCTCATCTCGGTGGCGACGCCCTGGACAATCTCCTGATGCGCGTGATGCGAGTACGAAAGGTCAAACGGCGACTTGCGCAGCTTGATGGTAAGCACCGCGAGCAGCGCGAGGAAAATGGGCGCGCTGTACACGATGATGGGGGCCGACTGCCCCGTCACGGCGATGGAATCGAAGCTATCGGTGGCAAGGTACAGGCCCACGCTCATCAGCAGAACGGCGGGCTCGTAACTCATAACCTGCAGCAGCTCGCGGTCGGCACCAACCTGGGCAAACGGGCTTTGCGTCGAGGCGGACGCCAACACCACAAAGATCGCGGCAAGCGTCACCATAAAGGCGCACAGCAGCGTGTTGGAGCCCGACACAAAGATGCCGCCGCCCACGACGGTAAAGATGAGCGCGCACGCCATATAGGTATCGTCCATGGTGTTTACGCTGGCAGGGGCCTTGCGCAGCAGCTTGGCAACGTCGTAGAAGGGCTGCAGCAGGCGCGGGCCCACGCGGCCCTGCATGCGGGCCGAAAGTTTGCGGTCAACGCCGTCGATCAGGCCACCAACCAAAGGCGCCAGCAGGGCAAACGCCACGGTGCCAATAAAAATGCCTACGACGCCCGAACCTTCAAAATACTTGCCGCGCAGCACCGAGGGCGCGCTCATGGCAAGCCGCTCGGGCCCAATCCACGCGCAACACAGCAGCGCAAACAAGATAATGCTACAGCACACGACGCTACCCGCGGGGCCAATACGCTTCTCGCCAAGGGCGTCCTCCGAATACCAATTGCGCTTTTCGGCCTTCACCTCGTGCCCCATCGAGCCGCGGAAATGGCGATATTTGTCGGTCCCCACGCCCGAAAGGTACACGTTGACGTGCGGTTTGTTGCTCACGCGGAATGAAGTCAGCAGCACCACGGCGATAAACGCCACGATAACCACCATCAGAAACATGGCGTCCTTGCCAATAACGTACGGCACGCGGCCAAACACCATGGCCAAGTAAGGCGACACCAGACCGCTCGAGATAACCGGGAACGCCACGCAGCACAGAATCAGCAGCGCGGCGATGGTGTTGAGCGCCATCCATTCGGTCTTATGGACATTGACCTCAACGTTTTGAGCCGTGGGGTCGACGCCCGAAAGCTTGGCAAGCCACTTGCCCCAAAAGAAGAACGTCGCGGCCGAGCCAAAGGCAAGCACCATGATCATGAGCACGTTGCCGGTCTGCGCAAACGCCACCAGGGCACCCCACTTGGACACGAGCATGCCAAACGGCGCCACAAACATGCCCATGATGCCCAGCATCATCAGGCGCGTCAGGTGCGGCATGCGGCTGAACATACCGTCCATGTCCTCGATATTGCGGCTGCCGATATGATGCTCGGCCGTGCCCACGCACAGGAATAGCAGCGACTTTGCCACCGTGTGGAACAGGATCAGGAAGATGGCGGCCCACACGGCCTCGGGCGCGCCGACACCCAGGCAGGCACTGATGAGGCCCAAGTTGGAAATGGTGGAGTACGCGAGCACGCGTTTGGCGTTGCTCTGCGAGATGGCCATGAGGGCAGCAAGCAAAAACGTGATGGCGCCCACACTCGTGACCATAAAGCCGGTTACGGGATAGATAGCATAGAGCGGGCTCAGCTTGACCATTAGGAACACGCCGGCTTTGACCATGGTTGACGAGTGCAGCAGGGCGCTCGTGGGAGTGGGCGCAACCATGGCACCGAGCAGCCAAGTGTGGAACGGCATCTGTGCGGCCTTGGTGAGTGCGGCGAGCGACAACAGGATGACCGGCATCACCAGCAGCGCGGATTGCGCGGTTCCGGCGCCGGAAAGCTCGATCATGCCCGAGATGGTCAGCGGCATGCCGTTAACGTGCAGGTACATGAGTCCGGCCAAAAACGCGATACCGCCCAGCATGTTGAGGATGATCTGGGTGAAGGCGTTCTTGATGGCCTCGGGCGTGCGCGTGTAGCCAATCATGAGGAACGAGCACACGGTGGTGATTTCCCAGCCGCAGAACAGCCACTCAAGGTTGTCGCTCGTCACGATGACGAACATGGCCGAGAGGAACAGGAACATAAGCGCCAGGAACTGCGGGCGACGGTCGGGCGCGGTCTGCCCGCGCAGCGCGGCCTCGTGCTCGTCGTGAGCCTGGAAGTCCTTCATGTAGCCCAGGGCATACACGCAGATAAGGCTGCCGACAATGCCGACGGCGAGGACCATGATCACGCTCATGTAGTCCAGATAGAGCGGGGTGGCGGTGACGGCTTCGGCCGCGGGCAGCGTCATGGCTGCAAAGGCGAGCGAGCCCACCAGCTGGACTATGCCGAGCACTGTGGTGAGCGCGTTCCTATATTTGTACGCGTTGTACAGGATGACGGCGCACAGGATGACGTCGATGAGGGAGCTGATGATCGAGAGCACATGCGAGGCGCCGGGGACAACCTCAAAGCTCTGCGGACCCGTGCCAAAAAACATGACGGCGACTACAACTGTCACCGCCATAATAATGCCGGAGCCTATGAGCCCCACCGCATCGCGGACGCGGTCACCGCGCGCGAGCAGCATGCCCAGCGCCGGTACCAGCGGAAACAGGGTAAGGAAATACAGTAGCGTCATACCATCACTCCCCCATGCAAAAACGCTGCAATTGTTTAACGTTATAGCTCAATTGAGGAGTAGCGGCGGCAGGTTTTCGGTCAACTGGGGAGTTTTAGGCGTACGGGGTAAGGGCGTGTCCGCTTTGGAGCAGAGAGGCGACGCTCCCCCTATTGCAGCGATGGGCGCGCGGGCACTGCACGCGGTTTATTGGCCACTTTGAAGGATGTCCCGATAGGCACGCGGCGATCCGAAAAGTTGGCACGGCAAGAAAAATGCGCCCCCGTGGGCGCACCATCCCGTTCGCTATTCCGCCTTTTTAACGCGCGGCTTGCGACCGCGCGGCTTATCGATAAGCGCGTCGGCGCCGCCATCGCGATACTGGCGACACCAGGCCTTGACCGAAGACTCGCTGGGAATCTTGTGCTTAATCATGGCTTCGCGAACCGTCAGGCCGTTTTCCAGGCGATCCTTTACCACGGCGAGCTTGACGTCGTACGAATAGGTGTGATGGCGAGCGCCCGCGTTGAGCACGGCGTCGGCGCCGCCCACGGCATATGCGCGGGCCCACTGACGAGCCGTGGCCTGGGGAATGCCAAGCTTTGCGGCGAGGGCGCGGTGACCGACCCCCTCTTGGAGGATCTCGACGGCGCGCTGCCTAACCTCGGGCGCATGCGTGCGAGTCCTAGTTGCTTCCGACATACCTGCCACTTCTTAGCCTTAACCGTTAATCTGCTTTCTTACGTGCACGCTAGATAGTAGCATTTTGCTGTTTGCTCAAAGTAGTTAATTAAAATAGACGCGGCGTTATCTGGGCATTTGACACCTATTTACGACATTTCTTTATCGATTATTTACGCTGGTAGCTAGCTCGCAGCTAATCGTCATTCGTTTGCCAACAAAATTGACATCTCTTTATGTCCTTTGGTCTAGAGGGAATAATTATTAACCCCTCCCCCAATAATTTTGAGCGGCCTGCAGGGCAGTGACGCCTCACTCCTCATGATTACCGCGCATTGCCATCCACCCGAGCAAAACAAAAAGGACGGGACCTGCTGCGCTTGCAGACCCCGCCCCGGTTGACACCCGATGGGACGCAGTCGGGCGAGGCAGGTCCGTGCTGCCGCCCCGCCTGGCCGCGATGTTCAACTACAGCTCGTTGGCCGCGTGATACGCCGTGCGAATGGCGCTCGCAATGTCGGCAGTGCGCTCGCCCGAGCAGTCGCCCACGCAGGTCACGGGCACCGTCACGCCGTCCAGGTCAAACGCGTTGGCCTTGGAGCCCACGGCCATCACCACGTAATCGCAGGCGATCTTCACCGGCTCCTCGGCGCCGTCCTCGGTGGTGCGAATGGCCTCCACGCCCTCGTCGGTAATGGCGGTCAGGCGGGTCTTCACGTGCTGCTCCACGTTGTGCTCTGCAAAGTCGCTCATAATCAGCGGCAGAATGGTCTCGGACTCGCCCGCGGCAATCTTGTCGAGCATCTCCACGATCGCCACCTCGCAGCCGTGCTGCAGCAGGTACTCGGCAGTCTCGGTGCCCACCAGGCCGCCGCCAATGACAGCGACGCGGCCCGTAAGCTCCGCCTTGCCGGCCAGCACGTCCCAGCTCGAGACGACCTTCTCCGAGTCGGCACCCGGAACGGGGATAACCACGTCGTGCGCGCCCACGGCCACAATCGCGGCGTCGGCGGCGTTGAGGTCCTCAGCAGTAGCGGCATGGTTGAGCTCAACCTTCACGCCCAGGCCGGGCAGAATCTTCTCGTAATACTCGACCGAGCGCATGATCTCGTCCTTGCGCGGAGGCGCGGCCGCCAGCACAATCTGGCCGCCCAGATGATCGCTCGCCTCGTAGACGGTCACATCGTAGCCGCGCTTGGCCGCCACGCGTGCGGCCTCCAGGCCGGCAATACCGCCGCCCACCACGGCGATCTTCTTGTCGCCCTCGCCCGGCTTGATGGCGACGGTCGCTTCGTCGCCGTTCTCGGCATTGAGCACACACGAGATGTACTTGCGGTTTTGAATCGCATCGACGCAGCCCTTGTTGCAGTTGAGGCACTCGCGGATGGGCTCGCCCGTGGCGGCCTTCAGCGCAATGTCGGGGTCGCACATGAGCGAGCGGCCATAGGCGACGATGTCGGCCGAGCCGTCCTCCAGGATCTTCTCGCCGGCCTCGACCGAGACAACACGGCCGACGGTTGCCACCGGCACGGAGACCAGGGCCTTGACGCGCTCGGCCACGGGCAGCGTCCAGTTGTAGGGCATGGCGCCCATGGGCGGAATGGTGTCGCCCATGTTGCCGGTGTGGTTGGCCTGTGCAACCTGAATCATATCGATGCCCGCGCCCTCGAGTAGCTTGGCGAACTCGCAGGCCTCGTCAGGCTGCAGGCCGCCCTTGCCGCGCGGCGTGCCGTCGGGGTTCTCCATGATCACGGGGAGCTTGTACTCCACCATCAGCTGCGGCGCGGCTTCCTTAATGGCGGCGACGACCTCCAGCGCATAGCGGACGCGGTTCTCGAACGAACCACCGTACTCGTCGGTGCGCTTGTTGAGGATTGCCGAGCACAGCGAACCCACCAGACGGTCGCCGTGGACCTCGATGGCGTCGATCCCGGCCTGCTGCGCGCGGGCGGCCGAGGCGGCGATGGCCTCCTTGATCTGGGTGAGCTGCTCTACGCTCGCCTCGTTCACAAAGTGCTGCATGTCGTGGTGCAGCTTGGCGTATGCCTGCTTGCGGATCTCGTTGGACTCGGCCATCTTGGCGGCAAAGGTCTCCTCGTCGCCGGCGGCCTTGGCCTCCTGCGCGGCCTTGGCGGCGGCCATGGAGCCCATGACCATGCGGCCGACGCCGGGCACGTCGTACTCGGGGTGGAACAGCTGCAGCGCGACCTTGGCGCCGTGCTTGTGGACGGCATCGGCCAGCGCCTTAAACGTGGGGATCTGGGCGTCGGTCGCCAGCTTGGGCGTGGGGCTCGCGGTCATGACGGGAGCAACGTCGCCGATGACGATGTAGCTCACGCCGCCACGAGCCAGGCGCTCGTAAAAAGCCAGGCTGCGCTCGCCAATGGAACCGTCGCGCTCCTCGTAGCCGGTGGTCAGCGGCGGGAACATAA
Source organism: uncultured Collinsella sp. (assembly GCA_900541015.1). Taxonomy (GTDB): domain Bacteria; phylum Actinomycetota; class Coriobacteriia; order Coriobacteriales; family Coriobacteriaceae; genus Collinsella. The sequence goes on from UQIB01000005.1 coordinate 57,699, forward strand.
TGCGGTTCTTGAGCTCAAGGGGGCCAACCGTAATGGGCTGAAGCAGCTTGGATACAGGTGCGGTCATGGACATTCCTCTCTTGTAGGCGCGGCGGCGATGTTGCCGCGTAGTTGTCTAAAGGATATGGCATGGGGGCACGGCAGCACAACGAAAATCGGCGGATAGCAGGCGGCGGCAGCTGGATGGGGCGGGGCGGCCCGTCGGTTTGTCTCAATCTGTAACAGTTACTCAGCAAAAACTGGGTCTTGCTGTTACAGATCGAGACAAACGAGAGCGTCCCGTCGGAAAATCTCGATCTGTAACACCTACAGACCAAAAACGACCCTATATGTTACAAATCGAGACAAACGGGACCCGCCTGCAAGAAAATCTCAATCTGTAACAACAACTCGGCAAAATCCGTCCCTCGTGTTACAGATTTAGACAAACGAAGACCGTCCTGCCGAAACATCTCAATCTGTAACATCTAGCCGCCCAAATCGGGTCTAGATGTTACAGGTCGAGATCTTTGATTGAGAGGTTGGGAATTGGGCTAAGAAAACAGTCCCGGAATAACAAAAAAGCTCGCCGGCTAGGCCGACGAGCTGCAAGTTCTTGGTCGCGGGGGCAGGATTTGAACCTACGACCTCCGGGTTATGAGCCCGGCGAGCTACCAGACTGCTCCACCCCGCAATGTCTGGGCGCCTCATGTGCGCAAGAAAGAATATTACGTGGGAGTTCGGTAAACGGCAAGGAAAATCTCGTAGAGCATAATTCCTTCATATTTAAAACCCCTTAGCCCATATCACCGTAAACGAATCGCAGCCTGGCACCGCCGGCGGCGCGTATACAATGGTGCGCGTCCTTTTACGCCGACACCTGGAGTAGACATGCTGCTCGCTATCGATATGGGAAACACGCAGACGGCCATGGGCCTGTTTGACGGAGACGAGCTGGTGCAGTCGTGGCGTATGCCCACCGACCGCTCCTATACCGCCGACGAGATCCATGTGCGCCTGATGGGTTTCTTTAAGATGTACGGCCTTTCGCTCGATGCGGTCGACGCGATCGCCTTTGCGGGCGTGGTGCCGCAGCTCTCGCGCGAGTGGCACGCCGTGGCCGACCGTATCGCGGCGGACGCCATCGTCATTGGGCCGCAGACGGCGGCCGTGACCAAGCTGCGGGCGGCGCGCCCCCAGGCCGTTGGTGCCGACCGTATCGCCAACGCCGTCGCTGCCGAGACCTTCTACGGCGCCCCGGCGATCGTGGTGGACTTTGGCACCGCAACCAATATCGACGTCATCGACGAGAACGGCTATTACATCGGCGGAGCGATTGCGCCGGGCATCCGCATTTCGATGGACGCACTCGCCGCCCGAGCCGCCAAGCTCGCCAGCGTTCCGCTCGAGGCGCCCGAGCACGCCATCGGCCGCGATACCGAGGAGTGCATCAAGGTCGGCGCCGTAACGGGCGCCGCCGCCATGGCCGAGGGCCTGGTTGCGCGCATGAAGCGCGAGCTGGGGCGCGAGGACGCCACCGTTATCGCCACGGGCGGCCTCGCCAGCATCGTCGCCGATTCGACCGACGCCTTCGACATAGTCGACGGCCAACTCACCATCAAAGGCATCTGCGAAATCTTCCGCCGCATGCAGAAACTGGGGTAGGACGGGGACCTAAGTCGAGCACGCCCGATGCCACAGTCCCCGCAAACGTTCACCAAGCCTATTCCTCAAAACTGAAAATTTGTCAGTTTTGAGGAATAGGACCGAGATGCCGCCCTGCAGCCACGCGAAAGCCCTCCCCGGTACAGCCGAGGAGGGCTTCGCTTGTCATCGTTATCTTTGGGCGCGGTCGCCTCGCGCTACAGCCCGCGAATGCGCACGGCCTCGGGCGGAAACTCCTGCTCGCCGGCGTCGTTCTTAATGGTCGCGCGACCCCAGATGTCCAGGCCCGCAAACACACCGACCGCAAGCGGCAAGCCGTTGGGCGACACCGCCGCAACTTGGCGGCCCAGCAGCGGCACCATGTCGAAGTACTCGCCCAGCACCGGGGCCAGCGGGCCGGCAGCGCCCTGTGGCGTGTTGGCGGCAACCGCCCAGGCGTCAACGCGGGTCAGCACGGCGGCGGCCAATGCCTCGACCAGCACCTCGTCAGCCACATCCACGCCAAGCTCGCCTAGCGCCGCACGCTCAACATCAACCGTCACCGCGGCAAACATGCCCGCAGCACCGGCACCACCGTTGACGGCGACGCGCGCGAGCGACGTCTCAAACGCAGGAGCGCCGCACACGATGTCACTCGGCCACTGGATGCCCACCTTGCCGGCAAGCCCCAGACCCGGCGTTGCGGCCGTGCCCGCGAGCGCGTCCATCATGCCCATTGCGGCCACAAACGGCAGGCCGTGGAAGGCGTGCATGTTCACATCGGGGCGCACGACCAGCGAAAACGTCAGCGATGCATCGCCCGCACTCCACGCGCACCAGTCCGCAGACATGCCCTCGCGGCCCGCGTCACGCGCCGCGTCGAGCTCGGTACCGGCGGTAACAGCATTCATCTCGATCATCTACATACGCCCCAATTCGCCCACGATATGGCCTACGCGATCCTCGGGCTCCTTGACCTCGACGCCGTTGTAGCGGAAGAACCGCGCCGGGTCGTGCATCAGGTCCTCGAGCGGCACCAGCACAAAGTCGCGCTCGCCAATCAGCGGATGCGGCAGACGCAGCTTCTTGCCGCCGTGGGTCTCGCCGTCCATCCACAGCAGGTCCAAGTCGATGGTGCGCGGGCCGTTTGCCTTGGCCTTTTTGGAGCGGTCTCGGCCCAGCTCGGCCTCAATCTTCATAAGCTCGTCGAGCAGCACCAGCGGCGCCAGCTCGGTCTTGATCTCGATGACGGCGTTGGCAAACGCGTCCTGGCGCGTCTCGTAGGCCGGCTCGCTCTCGTAGATGCGCGAGCAGTTGGACACGCAGGTGAGCGGAATCTCGGCAATCATGTTGCGCGCGGCGCGGATGTTGTCGCAACGATGCCCCAGGTTGGAACCCACGGCCACAAACGCACGGCGCGGTTGCGGCTCGGCGACAGCCCAGTAACCGTTCAGGAACTGCGCAAAGCCAGCGACGTCGTGCACGCGCACGATGTTGGCGCCGGCCTGGATGGCGCCCAGGCACACACCAAACGTGGCGGCATCGCGCGCGGCGGCCTGGGTCACGCCCGAGACGGCGCCCACAAAGCGCTTGCGCGACACGGCGCACATGAGCGGATAGCCCAGCGACGCCATCTTGGCGGTCTCGCGCTGGATGACGATGTCTTCGTTGGCCGTCTTGCCAAAGCCCGAGCCGGGATCGATGCAGATACGGTCGCGCGACACGCCGGCATGGATGAGCGTGCGGGCCTGATCGGACAGAAAGCCCATGACGCGGCGCATGATGGGTGCAGAATCGGGCAGGGTAAAGCGGCGGAGCTGCGAAGTGGGCACATAGGCTTCCTCACGGCGGGCACTGCGGCGCATCATGGCGGCCAGGTGATCGCTGGGCTCTGGTGCGGCTTCGGCAGCTGCGGGCACGGTCTCGGGCGCAGCGGCGGCAGGGGCAGCCTGCTCGGCAGCCGGCTTCTCTGACTCGGACTCGGGCGCGGGCTCCGATTCGCCAAGCGGCAGCGAGGGCTGTACCACACCGCCCGGAAGCTTGGCTTCAACCTTGGGCTCGCCCAGCAACTTGCCGCGACGGCGACGGGCCGGCTTCTCGGCCTCGCGCGCGGCCTCGACAGCCGCTTCGCGTGCCTTCTCGGCAACAAACGCCGCAGCCGAGGTATCGAGCTGCACCGTCGCGTGCGTGCGTGCGGGTGCGGCGACCTCGCCGGCGTGCATTACGATAACGCCGCAGGTGCTTGTCTTAACGAACTCAACCATCTTGGGATCGGTGAAGCCCGTCACGTCGTTGACAATCGAAGCACCGCAGCGCACTGCCGCCTTGGCAACCGCCACATGACGCGTATCGATCGAGACGATGGCGCCCTCTTTGGCGAGCGCGCGCACGACGGGCAGCACGCGACGCGCCTCCTCGTCGGGGTTGACCGGGGTAAAGCCAGGACGCGTGGACTCGCCGCCCACGTCGATGATGTCGGCGCCGGCATCGAGCATCGCCAGGCCGTACTCGATAGCGGCATCCTGGTCAAAGTGCTCACCGCCGTCGCTCATCGAATCGGGCGTCACGTTGAGGACGCCCATGATACGCGGACGGTCAAAGCTGAGCTCGTACTTTCCGCACCGCCATGTCTTGCTGTCGTTCGCCATGAACATCCTCCTAAAATGCCCACGTCGCCGCGCTCGGGCACAGGCGGCGGGGTCGCTTTGCAATCAGTCTTTCTATTGTATCCGCGCGCGCGGGCTAGAATGCAAACGCGGCCGCGATGTCGCAAGAAATCAGCAGGTCGGCATTTGCATCCTGATCGGTGGGTGCCAAATTGCAAATGGCCAGCGCATCGCCAGTAAAGTAACGCGTGAGGCCCGCCGCCGGATACACCACGAGCGAGGTCCCGCCCACGACAAGGGCGTCGGATGCGGCGATGGCAGCAACGGCGCCGGTAAGCACACGCTCATCGAGCGGTTCTTCGTAGAGGACCACATCGGGCTTGATGCGACCGCCGCACGTAGGGCACACGGGCACGCCCGCGGCATCCTCGTGCTCGCGCGCGCAAATCCATTCGGCGCTGTAGACCGCGCCGCACGTCTGGCAGATATTGCGGTGGACCGAGCCATGCAGCTCAAACACGTGCCGTGAACCAGCCGCCTGATGCAGGCCATCGATGTTTTGAGTCACCACGGCGGCAAGCTTGCCGGCGCGCTCCAGCTCCGCCAGCTTGGCGTGGCAGTGGTTGGGCTTGGCGCCCAGCGCGATCATCTTGGTCCGGTAGAAGTCGAAAAACTCCGCCGGATGCGCCTCGTAGAAGCTGTGCGAGAGCATAGTCTCGGGCGGATAGGAAAACCGCTGGTGATACAGACCGTCCACGCTGCGGAAATCGGGAATGCCGCTTGCCGTGGAAACGCCCGCGCCGCCAAAGAAGACCACGTGGCTATGGGTTTCGAACAGCTCCGCCAGCGCGGCGGAGGCCTGTTTGGGGTCCGATATTGCCTGCGTCATATATGTCCTCCGTCCGTGTCTCCGGGACGGCGGCGATCGCGCTATCGCTCGCGGACTCCGCCCCGCCCCTGTTGCGCTAATCTTAAGCCTGCCAACCCCGTCGAAAGGACACCATGTCTCAGACTTACACGTTCGCCTCGTGGAACGTCAACGGCCTGCGCGCCGTGCTCAAAAAAGACCCGAGCTTTATCCAGATCGCACAGGAGCTCAATGTCGATATCCTGGCGCTGCAAGAGACCAAGCTGCAGGAGGGCCAGGTCGATATCGATCTGCCCGGCTATCACCAAACCTGGAGCTACGCCCAGCGCAAGGGCTACGCGGGCACCGCGGTCTTTAGCCGCCAGGAGCCGCAGCGCGTGCTGCGCGCCGACGCGCTGCTGCCCTACGCCGGCGAGGGCGAGGCGGCCGAGCTCGTCGCCCAAGCCGCAACCGAGGGCCGCGTCTGCGCGCTGGAGTTCGACAAGTTTTGGTTCGTGGACGTCTATACGCCCAACGCCCAAAACGAGCTCGCGCGCATCGATGTACGCATGGCCTGGGACGATGCCTATCGCGGCTTTTTGAGCACGCTTGAGCGCGAGACCGGAAAGCCCGTCGTAACCTGCGGCGACTTTAACGTGGCACACGAGGAGATCGACCTTAAGAACCCCAAGTCCAACCGCGGCAACGCAGGCTTTTCGGACGAGGAACGCGGCAAGTTTACCGAGCTGCTCGACGCCGGTTTTACCGACACCTGGCGCGCGGCCAATCCGGACGTCGAGGGCGTCTACAGCTGGTGGAGCTACCGCTTTAATGCCCGCAAGAACAACGCAGGCTGGCGCATCGACTACTTCCTGGTAAGCGACGCAATCGCCGACAACGTACGCGACACCGGCATCCGCGGCGACATCTTTGGCAGCGACCACTGCCCCGTTACCCTCACGCTAGAGCTCTAGCGCCAAGTAATTCCTGGGGGACAGAGGAAAACAGATCATGTGACCCCTCTCCCCCTATAAGTTGCGGTGGAATAGTTTCCTGTTTGGGCAGCAAATAGCCAAAAACGAGAACTATTCCACCGCAAGTTCGTGAGGGAACGCGAAATGCCCTACAGTCCGTATTTCACGACGACACGGTTAATGCGACGGCACCAAGGCTTGTACAAGGCGGCCAAGAACACGCAGGTCGCGAGGCCGTGCGTGATATCGAACGGCACCGCCGTAGCAAGACGCGCTACGGCGCCTGCCCAGGTGAGCGGCTGCACAAAACCGATGATGTCATACGCGTTGATCACGACGCCATACAGCAAGCCCGAGGCAAAGCCATACGCCAACAGCGCCGGCATTCGCACGGTTCCATCGGCACGGTCAAACGCGCCCGCATGCGCCAGTGCGCCACCGATATAGCCCACCAGACCCCAGGCATACATCTGCCACGGCGTCCACATGCCCTGTCCAAAAAAGAAATTACTGGTCAGCGCTGCCAACGCGCCGACCATGAAGCCGTTGCGTCGGCCCAACGTCGCCCCCGCGATAATAGCGATGGCGCTCACGGGTTTAAAGTCGGGAATGGGGCCGAACAAGATGCGGCCCGCCGCGGCCAACGCCGCCAGAACCAGCGTTGGCACAATCTGGCGCAAGCCCGGGCGCGACGCCTCGTAGCCCGCAAAAAACAGTGCAAGCACGAGCGCCACCACGACAAGCATGGCAAGCGCCGCCTGCTCAATGCCCGCCAGCAACGCCGCAGTCATCACTGCCGGCACCGCCAGGAGCAGCGGGATCTCCATTTTTGTGAGTAGGCGCGAGGCGCGATGATCCGTCATCGCATCACGCCCTGTAGAACACGTTGTCGGCAAAGAAATCTGCCGGAGGCTCCATGCAGGCGATCTCGCCGTCGAACATCATGGCGACATCGTCGGACACCTGCTCGGCAAAGTCTAGGTCGTGCGTGGCAATGACAACGGTGCCGCCAGCCTGCGCATGCTCGCGCAGGGCTCGGGCGATAATGCAGCGACTTGCCAGGTCAAGGCCCTTGGTGGGCTCATCAAGCAGCAGCAGCTCCGGACCAATCAATAGCAGCTTTGCCAACGCAAGCAGCTGGCGCTGACCGCCCGAAAGATCGTACGGGTGACGCGCCTCCAAGCCCGCCAGACCCAGGCGCGCTGTCTGCTCCTGTGCTGCGGCCTCGTCGTATCCGCAGGTCGAAGCCCATTCCATCAGCTCGTCGCGCACCGTTTCGGCGACCAGCAATGCCTTGGGGTTCTGTGGCAGCAGCGCCGCCGAAGCCGTCCCACGCACCATGCGGCCACGCTGCAGCTTAGCCGTCTTGGCCAGCACCGAGAGCATCGTCGACTTGCCGCAGCCGTTTCCGCCCACGACCGCATGCACCGCGCCGGCCGAAAACGTCACATCGAGCCCGCGCAGCACCCAACCGCCCACGCGATCGTAGCGAAACCAGCCTTCCGACAGGGTGGTAGCCGACCCGCCGTGCATTTTTTGGAGTATTCTGCTTCCATCCGTGCGCGGGAAGGCTTCCGAGCCGTTCTCGAACGACGTTTGCGCCACAAATTCGGACGATTTGTCCAATTCCGAACTTTTTTTCGCGCTCGATACGTCCCCGGGCGGCTCCAGAGAGCCCAAATTGTCCTCACGCCTGCTGAATACTCCGTTTTTTGCACATCGGATGGCACCCCACCCCAACATGTCATCGGAAAACAGCGATTCTCGGCGTCCCAAAGAAGCCATATCCGCCACTTCGCGCACGCGACCGCCCTCAATCCGGTACGCACGCGTCGCATACTCGAGCATCGGCCGCGGTTGATGCGTAGCCACAACAACCGTGCAGCCCAGCTCACGGTTCACGCGAAACAGCGCGTGCAGAAAATTCTTCTCGGCAACGGGATCGAGCTGAGACGTGGGCTCGTCGAGTAACAGCACACGCGGACGCAGCGCCAGGACGGCGGCAAGCGACAGCAGCTGCTTGCGGCCACCCGAAAGCGTATCGGTATCGCGATGAAGCCAGTCCTCCAGACCAAAGAAATAGCTGGTCTCGGCAACACGGCGGCGCATCTCGTCGCGCGACGCACCCAGATTCTCTAGCCCAAACGCCATCTCGTGCCACACGGTCTCGCACACAATCTGGTTCTCGGGATCCTGGAACACGTAGCCCACGCGCTCCGCAGACGCGCGCACGTCCATGTCGGCAACGTTCTCGCCCAGCACGAGCAGTTCGCCAGCGCGCTCGCCCGCCGGAGCAATCTCGGGCTTGAGCAGCGACAGCAGCGTCGACTTACCCGATCCGGTACCGCCAACAAGCAGCGCAAATGCACCTTGGGGAACAGACCAGTCGAGCCCCTCGAGCACCGCAGCATCAGCCCCGGGGTAGGCAAAGCTCAGGCTCCGCACCTCAATCGCCGGCATATCCGAGCCGCGCGCCGCGCGTGAGGCCGGGCCCCTATCCAACCGAGTCATCAGCCGAACCTCTTCTCATCGATCGCATGCAACACACAGGGCAGCACCATCCAAGCAGCATACACGGCATAGCCCAGCCACGGCGCAGGCACCGAAAGCTGCGGGTAAAACGAATACTGCGTCGTCGCGGCCCACGCCACTGCCGCCGCGGCCACGCCAAACAGCGCAAGCCCAACCAGCGCGGCAGCGTCGCTGCGCCCCAGCCGATACCGCGTGTACGTCGTGCGACGCGTCGCGGCACCCCACCCGCGCGAGCGCATGGCATCCGCGCGCTCAAGCGAATCTTCCATGCCCCAGCCCATCAGCACGCTCGACGCCCGCAGGTGCGATCGCACGGGATCGGTGGGCGCACGCCCCGGCACATCGATCGCGTCCTGCACCGCCAGCACCGTGCGGCCGCGGCGCAAAAACTGTGGGATAAGCCGCATGCACATCGAGATCATGAGCGCGATCACCGGCGCGGCGTTGCCCAACAGTGCGAGTACCTTGTCGTATTCGAGCATCGACGCCGCGGCCTCAAACCACAGCACGCTCGCCACAAACAGCCCACCCATGCACAAGCCATATACCATGCTTTCCAGATACACCGCGCGCACGCCGATGCGAAACAGCTCGGTCGAGCCCGATGCACTAAACAGAGGGTTGACCAGCGCGATAATCAAAATAACCGGCAGCTGCCAGCGAAGCGCCCCTAACGTGCGCGCAGCACCGCGCGTCGCAAGCCCGTACGCCAGCCCGCCCGCAAGCGACAGCGCAATCAGCACCGGTTGCATCGAGAACATGGTGAGCCCCAGCGTCAACGCTATATAGAGTGCCGGCACAGCCGGATGCGACATCGAGAATGCCGCAACGGGCTCGGCGCCCGAGCCCTCTCGCATGTTGTCCATAGGCATCCCCGCCCTCCCGCCAAATCACCGACGCCGAAGCACTGCCGGCACCGCCCGCAAGCAGCGCAAACACCACGCCGGCGGCAGCGACATCGGCCGTCGCACACCAATCGCTACGCGCTCATCATATGCCTGCGGTATCATATTGCGCCGTGTATCGTTTCCAAACACACGTCTCTATAACGTAACAGGAGATCACATGGACGCAACCGCAATTATCCTCGCCGCCGGCGAGGGCACCCGCATGAAGTCGAACCACTGCAAGGTTTCGCACAAGATCCTGGGCAAGCCCATGGTTCAGTGGATCGTCGACGCCACCATCAAGGCCGGCTGCAGCCGTGTCGTGGTCGTCATCGGCAGCCACGCCGACGAGATGCGCGCCCTTATCGACGGCGCCTACGCCAACAGCGCCACCAAGGTCGAGTGCGTCGAGCAGACCGAGCGCCTGGGCACCGGCCACGCCGTCAAGGTCGCGCTCGAGGCCTGCGGCATCACGCAAGGCCCCGTCGTCGTGCTCAACGGCGACCTGCCGCTCATCACCGCCGACACCGTCGCCAAGTTTGCGCAGACCGTCGCCACCGGCGAGCTCGCCTGCACCGTCATGACCATGACCCCGCCCGATCCTTTTGGCTACGGCCGCATCAAGCTGGGCGCCGACGGCCAGATCGAGCGCATCATCGAGCAGAAGGACTGCACGCCCGAGCAGGCCGCCACGCTGCTCGAGTGCAACGCCGGCTGCTACGCCTTCGACGGCGCGCAGCTCGCCGCGCACATTGACGAGATCGGCAACGACAACGCGCAGTCCGAGTACTATCTGCCCGACATGCTCGAGATCCTCAAGGGCCACGGCCAGGCAGTCTCCATCTTCCACTGCGATGACTACCGCGACGGCCTGGGCGTCAACAGCCGCATCCAGCTCGCGCAGCTCACCGCCATCGCGCGCGACCGCATCAACGAGCACTGGATGGCCGAGGGCGTTACCTTCATCGACCCCACGCAGGCCTGGATCGGCCCCGACGCCACCATCGGCCGCGACACCGTCGTGTGGCCGCAGACGCACCTGATCGGCCACGTCACCGTGGGCGAGGAGTGCCAGCTCGGCCCCAACAGCCGTCTCACCGACACCACCGTCGGCAGCGGCTGCATCATCGATGAGACCATCGCCATCGAGGCCGTCATCGAGAACGGCGTCGACTGCGGCCCGCGCGCCTACCTGCGCCCGGGCACCCACATGCTCGACGGATCCAAGGCCGGAACGCACGTGGAGATCAAGAAGTCCACGATCGGCGAGGGCTCCAAGGTGCCGCACCTGTCCTACATCGGCGACACCACCATGGGCTCCGGCGTCAACGTGGGCGCGGGCTCCATCACCTGCAACTACGACGGCGTGCACAAGCACAAGACCGTCATCGGCAAGGACGCCTTCATCGGTTCCGACACCATGATGGTCGCGCCTGCCCAGATCGGCGACGGCGCGGTCGTGGCCGCCGGCTCCGTCATCACCGAGCCGGTCCCGGCCGACGCACTTGGCCTGGGTCGTGCCCGCCAGGTAAACATTGAGGGCTGGGCCGCCGATTACCGCCGCCGTCTGCACGAGGACGACGAGGTATAACGTTTTACCAAGCATCTAAGGAGCTGTTCCCATGGGGGCGGCTCCTTTTTCTATCGTGACCTGCGCGACCGGATGAGTGGTCGGTTCGTGTCCGTTGACGGTAAAGACGTTATCAAGACTCGATAAACCCCGCCGCGCGGTTACAATGCAACAAGGCATCTATATGGCATTCGATGTATAAAGGAGAAGGGTAATGCCGATTAATGATCCCGAGAAGTCGGAGAATATGCGCAAGTCCATCCGCGTGTATTCCGGTTCCTCCAACCGTCCCCTCGCTCAGAAGATCGCTGAGTACCTTGGGGTCGAGCTTTCGGGCCTTACGCTAAAGCAGTTCGCCAATGGTGAGATTTACGCCCGCTACGACGAGACCGTCCGCGGCGCCGACGTCTTCCTGATTCAGTCCGTGGCCGGCGGCAACGTCAACGACATGCTCATGGAGCTGCTCATCGCCACCGACGCTGCCAAGCGCGCATCCGCCCGCTCCATCACCGCCGTTATCACCCACTACGGCTATGCCCGCCAGGACCGCAAGGCCGGCCCGCGCGAGCCCATCACCGCCCGCCTCGTCGCCAACCTGCTCGAGCGCGCCGGCGTCAACCGCATCATCACCCTCGACCTGCACCAGGGTCAGATCCAGGGCTTCTTCGATATCCCGGTTAACCACCTGTCCGCACTGCCGCTGTTTGGCCAGTACTACAACGACATGCACTTCGACACCGACAACCTGGTTGTCGTCTCCCCCGACGTGGGTCGCGCCAAGGCCGCCAAGAAGCTGTCCGACATGCTCGGCTGCGACCTGGCCATCGCCCACAAGGGCCGTCCGCGCCACAACGCCGCCGAGGTCATGGGCATCATCGGTGACATCAAGGGCAAGACCTGCATCATCAACGACGACATGATCGACACCGCTGGCACCCTGTGCGCCAACGTCAAGGAGCTCAAGGCTATGGGCGCCGGCGACATCTACGTCTGCGCCACCCACGGCATCTTCTCCGGTCCGGCCATCGAGCGTCTGAACGACGCTCCGATCGTCGAGTGCGTCGTCACCGATGCCATCCCTGTCGAGGTCGGTGGCAAGATCAAGACCATCTCGGTCGCCGAGGAGTTCGCTCAGGCCATCTCCGCCGTTTACCACGAGGAGCCCGTCTCCACGCTCGTCGGCGGCGACTTCGCGCTGTAATCCAACGCGCATCGCATCATCTCTGATGTCTTAAGGGGCCGGAAGCTCGTTTCCGGCCCCTTTTTCTATCCCTCGCCAATCTACCCTGGACAGTTAGTTCAGATACGTATTTTTTTAAAGCTCCAAAGGGCCGTTCGGAGCCTTCTGAGCTCCCCGGCGGATACCATGCCGTCCAAAGCCCATCGTTTTCGAGTACAACCGCCGCATATTTATCCTCAAATCGCCCTCAAAGGCCCTTAGAAACGCCTCGAACGCCCGCCGCCTTATACGTATCTGAACTAACTGTCCAGTAGCTATCGTCAACCTTCGCGGCAGAGCTCAATTTCCTGCAATCCCCTCAACCGATTCCGCCGATTTCATAACCCCCAGCCGTTCGTGGCGCGCAGCGCCCCGCTGAGCGAAAAGAACGGTATGGCGGTCGCATTCTGCCGCCAACTTAGTACGTTATAGCTATGACGACCGTGATTTCACATTTCTCCGCCCTCCGCGCAATTCGTCGCGCACGACGGGCGTACTCTGCCCTACCCTGGGACTTCGTTGATAGTGAACAGCAAGCACAGGCCTTGGCTGGCTGCATTCCCAATAATGACGCGATAGACTTTGCCGCACTTTCGATACTCGACGCCTGGAATGAAGATGATTCCGAACTGCTCGATCTTCTCGTTTCAGACGAAGACAACAGACGCCCCGACAAGCGACTTCTTCAGCATATTCTCTCCGCTCCGCTTCCTGAAGGTGCAATTATGCACGTCGAGGCCGACATCTACGCAACGTCTCCCGCCATGACGGCCACGCTTTGCTCCAAAAATGAATCAGTCGCCAAAACCTTGATGCTTCTCATGGAACTGCTCGGAACCTACTCACTTCCGCCCGAGGCAACTTACCCCATCGCCTACGACGGCACGTGGCCCAAGGCCAACAGCTTCGAAGCGATGGACGATCTCGATTGCCAGGGCGACCAACCGACACCCGAAAAGCAAGCCGAAACCCGCTATGAACAGGCACACTACAAATGCGAGCCCGCCACAACCATCGAAGAGCTCGAGGCGGTCGCACGGTTCGCCAAAAGTAGCTCATACGCCTCGTTTCGTACGGCAGTCAAACTCGCCCGGGCTGGATCCGCATCACCAGCCGAATCCCTAATGTTCGCCGTTCTCGGAGCGCCCATGCGCTTTGGCGGATTCGGATGTTGCGGCCTGCCCATGGGAGGCCTGCTGCTCAACCATCGAATCGACTTCGACACCCTTGCGGTCAACATGTCCTCCGGCATCCCTTACGCCATCTGCGACCTATATTGCCCGGCAGCCGGAGTCGACAACGAATACAACGGAATTGGACATGAGCTTCAAAACGCTCGCATCCACGATGGCAATCGAAATAATGGCCTCAAGGCAATGGGCATCCACGTCCTGGTTATCAATCGTGACCAAATGAAGGACCTTGTTGCACTCGAAGCCTTCGCCCAGACGATGCATCGACTCGCGGGAGTCCGATTCCGATATCGCATCAAGGGCTATCGCAAGCGTCAGGCCGCTTGGCTCAACGCGCTGCGGGCCGGAATCGGCCTCGCGCCGGTCTAAACGGCGAATCACCCGTGCGCCGTCGAGCAGGGCTGGACAGTTAGTTCAAATACGTATAAATGGACACATTGAATTAGGCTGTTTTGCAACCATCTCTATACCATTCGCCCTATTTGAAGGCAGGGTAGACTTCAAACAGCGTCATATGGACTAACTAAAGCTCCAAAACAACGTATCGGCATTGAATTGAGCAATTCGAGTCCTCAGAACTTATACGTATCTGAACTAACTGTCCACCTTGGATTTCGACGGCCGTTCAAACGCCCCCAAACAACCTCAATCACCCTCTATTTGACAGCGGCAACGGGGTCGCTCACCATAGCAGGCGACAAATCGACGAAAGGAAGCACATGGCAGCTGCACAGCCGCTTAAGATTCGCATGGTTGCCGGACTTGGCAACCCTGGCGAGGAATATGCCGAAACCCGCCACAACGCAGGCTTTAAGGCGATCGACGAACTGGCCCGTCAAGCCGGTGTCACGTACTGGAAAAACCAGGCCGGCGCCGAGGTCGCACTCATCAACATCAACGATCCCGAGGAAGAGGGCGGCAAGCGCCAGATCGTGCTGGTCAAGCCGCAGTCGTACATGAACACCTCGGGCGGCCCCATCTCCAAGCTCTGCCGCGAGTACAAAATCAAGGCCGAGGAGCTGCTCGTGATCCACGATGAGCTCGACATTCCCGCCGGCGACGTGCGCGTCAAGGTGGGCGGCGGCCACGCCGGCCACAACGGCCTGCGCTCCATCATCGACAAGATGGGCAGCCGCGACTTCAGCCGCATCCGCACCGGCATCGGCAACCCTCCCGGCAAGATGGCTGTCGCCGACTACGTGCTCAAGCAGCTGCGCGCCCGCGAGGCCGAGGACTTCCAGGACACCTGTGTCCGCGCCGCCGACGCCGCCGGCCTGGCAATCGTGCACGGTGTGATCTATGCCCGAGACCACGTCAACGGTTCCGCCTCTGCCAACGGCAAGCACTAAAACCTACCATTTAGGGACAGGTTTATTTTGGCAGGTTTTATCTGCGGAAACGCCACGGTGGCCACACCGCAATAAAGCCTGCGCCGCCATACATATGCAATGTCCCAAAGGGGGCCGGCCTCACCGAAGCGCGAGGTCGGCCCCCTTGTCGTTTTGCCTGATAAAACCCGCCAAAATAAACCTATCCCTTTTTGGCAGGTCACTTTTCCCACCTGCCGAAGATACACGTAAGTGACATGTCCATGAGGGTATAATTTGTACCGTATGTCTGCACAACGCCTGTGCGCGTACGGTTTTATTCGGGCTGCCGTCCATTTCCGTGGAGGCACGGTTCGGTCGCCCTAACAAGAGAGGGGTTCTATGTATAAGATCCTGGAGAAGACGCAGTTCTCGGAGAAGGTGTTCAAGTTCCGCATCGAGGCGCCCGCAATCGCCAAGCATGCGCACGCTGGACAGTTCCTCATGGTTCGCGCCAACGAGACGGGCGAGCGTGTCCCGTTTACCCTGGCCGGCTGGAACGGTGACGAGGGCTGGGTCGAGTTCATCTTCATGGTGATCGGCAAGACCACCGAGATGCTGTCTACCTACGAGGCTGGCGAGTCGCTGCGCGACGTCGTGGGCCCGCTTGGTGTTCCCACCGAGATGCCCGAGGGCCCCTGCGCGGTCATCGGCGGCGGCGTCGGCTTGGCCATCGCCTTCCCGGTTGCCAAGCACCTGGTCGAGACCGGCCACGAGGTGCACGCCATCATGGGCGCCCGCACCAAGGACCTCCTGCTGCTCGAGGACCAGTTCCGCGAGCTGCTCGACGACGAGCACATCCACATCACCACTGACGACGGCTCCTACGGCGAGCAGGGCGTTGTCACCGCTCCGCTGGAGCGCCTGCTGCAGGACAAGGCCGTGAGCCAGGTCTTCTGCGTTGGCCCCGTTCCGATGATGAAGTTCTCGACCCTCACCGCCCAGAAGTACGACACCCCCATCACCGCGTCGCTCAACCCCATCATGGTTGACGGCACCGGCATGTGCGGCTGCTGCCGCGTCGAGGTGGGCGGCGTGACCAAGTTCGCTTGCGTCGACGGCCCCGACTTCGATGCCACCCTGGTCGACTGGGATGACCTTCGTGCCCGCCAGGCCGCTTACCGTTCCGAAGAGGGCGAGTCCCTCAAGGCCTATGAGGAAAAGAGCTGCGCATGCCACTAGTTAACGGTCGTTTCGTTGCCGATATGAAGTCGCCCCGCACCCCCGATAACGAGGAGCCGGCTGCCGAGCGCGCCTGCGACTTCCGCCCCGTCGACAAGGGCTTCACCGAGGAGATGGCGCTGGCCGAGGCCGAGCGCTGCCTCAACTGCAAGAAGCCGTTCTGTGTTGAGGGCTGCCCCGTCAACATCAACATCCCCCGCTTTATCGAGCAGATCCGCGAGAAGGACTTCGGCGGCGCTCTCGATACCATCCGCGAGGACTCCATGCTTCCCGCCATCTGCGGCCGCGTCTGCCCGCAGGAGAACCAGTGCGAGGGCAAGTGCATCCGTGGTAAGAAGTCCGAGCCCGTGGCCATCGGCCAGCTCGAGCGCTTCCTGGGTGACCGCCCCGAGCTCGCCTCCACGCCCAAGATGGCGCCCAAGAACGGCAAGAAGGTCGCCGTCGTCGGCTCCGGCCCGTCCGGCATCACCTGCGCCGGCGAGCTCGCCCGCAACGGCTTTGACGTCACCGTCTTCGAGGCATTCTTCACCGGCGGCGGCGTGCTGGTCTACGGCATCCCCGAGTTCCGTCTGCCCAAGGCAGTCGTCAAGCGCGAGATTGACGGCCTGGAGGACATGGGCGTCAAGTTTGAGTACAACTCCGTTGTGGGCAACATGGCCACGGCCGAGGAGCTGTTCGAGCAGGGCTTCGACGCCATCTACGTGGCGACCGGCGCTGGCCTGCCCAAGTTCCTCAACGTCCCCGGCGAGAACCTGCCCAACGTCTTCTTCGCGAACGAGTACCTCACCCGCGTGAACCTGATGAAGGCTAACAAGTTCCCCGAGTACGACACCCCCACCAAGCACGGCAAGAACGTCGTCGTCTTTGGTGGTGGCAACGTGGCCATGGACGCCGTCCGTACCGCCAAGCGCCTGGGCGCCGAGCACGCCATCATCGCCTACCGTCGTACCGAGGACGAGATGCCCTGCCGTCGCGCCGAGCTGCACCATGCTAAGGCCGAGGGCGTCGAGGTTCTGCCGCTCGTCTCCCCGCTCGAGTTTGTCGCTGGCGAGGACGGCTCCGTGTGCGCCGTCAAGGTCCAGAAGATGGAGCTCGGCGAGCCCGACGAGTCCGGCCGTCGTCGCCCGGTGCCCATCGAGGGCGCCATCGAGGAGATCCCCTGCGACGTCGCGATCTCGGCTATCGGCACCAACGCCAACCCCTTCGCTGCCAAGATCGGCGGCAAGATGGAGCTCAACAAGTGGGGCTACATCGTCGCCGACGAGGAGACCGGCCAGACCACCGATCCCCGCATCTGGGCCGGCGGCGACATCGTCACCGGTGCCGCTACGGTCATTCTGGCGATGGGTGCCGGCAAGAAGGCCGCCGCTTCCATCACCAAGAGCCTGCTGGGCGAGTAATCACCTGCAGCGCTAGCCATCAAACGGCAAAGTCCCCGTCGAGCACACGCCCGGCGGGGACTTTTTTCTATGCCGGCCGCCCCAACCACCACGATGGGGACAGGCACCTTTGTGGTGGTTTGGAGCCTGGCTGGTCGGTTTGTCTCGATCTGTAACACCTGGAGCCCGTTGAGCCTTGTAGTTGTTACAGATCGAGATATTGCGCCAGCCGCCCCCGCTTTGTCTCAATCTGTAACAGTTAGAGACCAAATTCCTCGCTACGTGTTACAGATCGAGACGTTGGGCTGACGGCCGAACAGTTCATCTAAATCTGTAACAGTTAGAGCCTTTTTCGCTGGCCTGGTGTTACAGATCGAGATTTTGCAAAAGCCGAGGATAGGCACTGCCGCCAAGGCCTTCCCCTCGGCCTAAAACAAAAACCACCACAAAGGTACCTGTCCCCTTTGCGGTGGTTTTGGTCGGTTAGCCTTCGAGCTGAGCCACCTTGTAGCGGTAGGCCGCGGCGATGACGTCCTTGCAGCCTTCGCGGCCCAGCTTGGCGCGGTTGACGACGATGTCCTTACCGCTCGTCATCTTCCACTTTCCGGCACTGTAGCGCTTATAGAACGCCTCGCGCGCCTTCTGCTGCTGCTTGACCAGCTTGGCGCCCTTCTTTTTATTAAGGCCACGCTTCTTGCGCACGATCTCGACGCGGTCCTCAAAGGGTGCGGTCACCAACACGGCAATGTGGTTGGGGTTGTTGCGAAGCAGGTAATCGGACAGGCGGCCTTCGATAATGCAGCTCTCGGTCTCGCCCAGATCCAAAATCACCTGGCTCATCTTTTGGAACAACTTATCCGAGTACGAACGCGCATCGTAGCGGTCGGGCAGAAACGCCATGTTCTCCACGGCCAGGCGCTCGTCGTAGGCGGCCATCTTATCGAGCGACTCGCCCGTGCGCAGCGACGCGCGCACCAGCAGCTCGTTGTCATACAGCGGAATCCCCAACTCGTCGGCAAGCATGCGACCAATCTCGTGGCCCTCGGCGCCAAAGTCGCGCGCGATGGTAATGACCACAGGATTCTTCTTATTCTCCAGATCGCTCATCGCGATTCCTTTCTAACAAATGGGAAATAGGCGATTCCTGATTCCCATTTTGTCACTTACGACCGTCCTGGTTTCCCAAGTGCGGCAGATTGCCCCGAAAGAGGAGCGCCGCGTACTAAATGTACGCAAGCGATGATTGAGGGGCAAGGTGCCGTGCTTGGGGAAGCAGGACTATGCGGCCACCATTCGCCTCTGATATGCGCGGACCAGCAGCGAGATACCAAAGTTGAGCACAAAGTACATCGCAAACACCAGGCCGTAGAGCATAAGCACCTGCGACAGGTCGATCGCGTGGGCCATCACGACGTTTGCCGTGTACATGAGCTCGGCCACGTTAATGCCCGAAAGATACGAGCTGTCCTTAATGACGGTCGTGCACTGGCTAAACAGCGCCGGAATGATCGTCTTAAACGTCTGCGGCAGAATGATGTAGCGCATGGTGGCAAAGAAGCCAAAACCCTGGCTCTGCGCTGCCTCAAACTGGCCGCGCGGAATCGAGTTGAGGCCGCCGCGCACAATCTCGGCCATAACGGCGCTGGTAAACAGCGTAAAGGCGATGGTCGAGATCACAATGTCCAAACCCTGCACCGTAAAGTAGATAAACAGGATCCACAGCAGGTTCGGCGTGCAGCGGAACAGCTCGATATAGGCACTCACCACAATACGGAACGGGCGGGCCGCATAGCTCTTGACGAGTGCCAGCACCGTGCCAAAGATGAGCGAGAAAAAGATCGACAGCGCCGAGATCTCGATGGTCTTAACAAAGCCGCCCCAAATGTAGAGCAGGTTGGTCGCGTTAAAGATTTCCATGCGCTAGGCCTCCTCTACGTTGTCGAGCCCCAGCTCGGCCAGGCTCACGCCGCGCGGACGCTCCTTGGAGCGGCGCTCGAGCCACTGCACCAGCATGGCGAGCGGAAAGCAGATGATGAAATACATAAGGCAGCAGACGATGTATCCCTGCAGGTAGCCGTACAGACTCACAAAGTTGTCGGAGCGATACATAAGGTCGCCGCCGGCCACGAGTGCCAGCACCGACGTGTTCTTGACCAGGTTGAGTGCCTGGTTACACAGCGGAGGCAGAATGATCTTGAACGTCTGGGGCAGCACGATGTACCAGTATGCCTGCGCACGGGTGAAGCCCTGGCTCTGAGCCGCCTCCATCTGACCGCGCGGAACGGCCTCGATGCCAGTGCGGATGACCTCCGAAATGTAGGCAGCGTGATACAGGCCCACGCCCAAGAAGCCCAGCACGAACGGCGCGATGCGCACCGGCTGGTCGGCACCGGTTATGGCCTGCAAAAACTGCGGGCCGGCCATGTACATAAAGAGCACCTGCACGGGCAACGGGGTGTTCTGGTAAAACTCAACGTACACGCGGCTTATGGCGCGCAGCACGCGCGAACGAGTGGTAGAGAACACGCCCAGCAGCGTGCCCAGCACCAGCGACAGCAGCAGCCCGGCAACAACCACCTGCAGCGTCACGCCAAAGCCCTCCCAGAAGGGCCCCATGTTTTGGAGTGTCGTCGACCAGCGGTCGGCGTCAAACAATCCTTCGAGCATTTGATTCCTTCCTTGGACGATGCCCTATACAAGGCCCCAGGTCTTGACCTCTTGGTCGAGCCAGCCGTCGGCCAGGCGATCGCAAATCACCTGATCGACCACGGCCGAAAGGTCGCAACCCTTCTTGGTCGCCACGCCGTAGCCTTGCTCGCCGAACTTGACCTCAGGCTGCAGCAGCTCAACGGTCTCGTTCATGTAGCCGGCCAGCGTGGAGCGGTCCATGGCAAAGACGTCGATATTGCCGGCGTCGAGCGAGCTCTTGATGATGGGATATCCGCTAAAGGCCCTAAACTCGGGCTCGCAGTGAAAGCCGTTGTCCTTAATCATCTGCTCGATAAGGCCCTGCGTGGTAGCGCCCTGGCTCACGCCGATAACCTTGCCGTCCAGGTCCTCGATCGAGGTAAAGCCCGAGCGCTTCTTGACCATGAGGCCCACGTAGTCGGTACGATACGGGGTCGAGAAATCCCAGCTCTTCTTGCGCTCGTCGGTGATGGTGTAGGTCGCCGCGACCACGTCGAGCTGGCCGTTATCGATCAGCGGGCCGCGCGTCTTGGGCGTTACGTCGGTAAACTCGACAAGTTCCTGGGCGCGGGCCTCCTTGTAGCTCACGCCAAAGACGGCAGCGGCGATCTGGTAGCACAGGTCGACCTCCATGCCCTCAAAGCGACCCTTGGCGGTGTCGTAATAGCCGTAGCCGGGAACGTCCTTCTTAACGCCGGCATTTAGATGGCCGCGCGACTTGATGGCTGCGAGCTTGGAACCCGCATCGGAGCTCTCGCCGCTGGTAGAGCTACCGCAGCCCGTGAGCGCGGTACCCGTCAGTGCGAGCATGCCGGCGCCCGCCAGCTGCAAAAAGTGACGGCGCGATACGGCCGCCCTCGTCATATCCGTCATGTCCATCACCCGTGCCTAGTGCAGAATCTTGGACAGGAACTCGCGGCAGCGTGGGTTCTCGGGGTTATCGAAAAAGTGCTCGGGGGTGCCCTCCTCCAGGATGCGGCCGTCCTCCATAAAGATGACGCGGTCGGCCACCTGGCGCGCAAAGCCCATCTCGTGCGTCACGCAGATCATGGTGATGTCCTCCTGCGCGAGCTCGATCATAACGTCCAGGACCTCCTGGACCATCTCGGGATCGAGCGCCGAGGTCGGCTCGTCAAACAGGATGATGGGCTGCTTGGTGCACAGGGCACGGGCGATGGCAATGCGCTGCTGCTGACCGCCCGAGAGGTTCTGCGGATACTCGCCGGCCTTATGTGCCATGCCGACGCGCTTGAGTGCGGCGATGGCGATCTCGGTCGCCTCTTCCTTGCTCTTCTTTTGCAGCTTGATGGGCGCGAGCGTCAGGTTGCCGAGCACCGTCATATTGGGATACAGGTTGAACTGCTGAAACACCATGGAGCTGTACTTGCGGGCCATCTCCAGGTGATTCTTTTTGGTGAGCGGCGTACCGTCGATGACGACTTCGCCCGATGTGGGCTCCTCAAGATAATCGACGCAACGAATGAGCGTCGATTTACCCGAACCGGACGGCCCGATCATTACGAGCTTCTCGCCGCGCTTGACGGTGAGGTTGATATCTTTGAGCACATGCAGGTCGCCAAAGTACTTGTTGAGATGCTTGATCTCGATCATGTCTGCCATGAATGTCCCTTCCCTGCGCTTACACGAATTGCACTATTGTACGGAAAGAACCGCGTTTCCGCAGCCCGCACTACATTCCCGTAAAGAACCCGCAACCTTTAACCCACTCATTGGGGACAGGCTTAAATGAGTACCTGCTCATTGGGCATTCATTTAAGTCTGTCCCCAATGAGTGCCCGCGGGGGACGCCCTTCCTCCAACCGCCCTTGTTGAGCATAAGTCAGACACTATGACCCAATCCGAGGGCACGGAAACGACAGGAGCCCCCGCTCGTGACCGCGGGTCGGGGCTGCGACAATGTTATTGAAGTGCCAGAGGCGCAGCCGCGCCGCAACGAGGTTGGGAGGCTCCCGTGCCTAGATATTCTACCGCCTTCGGAATGGACGTACACCTCAGGTCCACCACCGTCTGCGCGCTCGACGCGGAGACGGGCGAGACAGTGACGAGGAGGTTCCGCGGCAACCCGTGGGGCGAGGTCGCGGAGTGGATGTCGGGCTTCCCGGGCCCGTCGCTCGCCGCCTACGAGAGCGGCTACCTCGGCTTCGCCCCGCAGAGGGAGCTCTCCGGGCTCGGCGTCGACTGCGTCGTCGCGGCCGTCTCCTGTTAGCGTCAATATAATTTTCACCATTTCCACCAACGCATTTTCGCCAATCGCGCCAACGCGGATACGCCGGATTC
>UQIB01000006.1 GCA_900541015.1 uncultured Collinsella sp.
ACGGTGGCCATTATTCGGTGACCGGGATTGGTCAAAATCGTTTGACTATTAGCGGCTAAAATCGCCCGGCGCTAACACTGCGGTTTTGTCGAGTTTTTCCTGCGATTTTGCTGGCGAAAAATGCAGATGTTTCGGGGGTCCGATTTCACTCGTTCACTTCGCGGAAAAGTATTAGACCTCGATTTGTTGGGTCGGGGAGAGCCTTTCTTGGATGCCGGAGATGTACGCTGCGGCAGGCGGATCGCCAGAAGCCGGCTGTTCCGCGCCTGAAGATTTCCAAAAAGTTAACCTTTGTTGACCTTAATAGTTAGATAAACTAAACTATTTTCCAAAAGTGTGCTCGAGCAAACTTATTTACTCGGGTGCTAAGGCACCGTGCCGCGCCCAATGCGGCAAAAGGGAGAAGCAACATGAAGAAGTCGACGTTCAACACCCTGCTTGTTGGTGGCGGTTTTCTGCTTGGCACGGCCGGCATCAAGCTGCTTACCAGCGCTCCGGTCAAGAACGCCTGCGTGCAGGGCATTGCGTGCGGCATGCGCATCAAGAACGGCTACCAGGACATGGTCGAGCAGGCCAAGGCTAATGTCGACGATATGGTTGCCGAGGCTGCCTACATCACCCAGAGCGAGGCCGCTGCTGACGAGGCGGCCGAGTAACGCTCCCAGGCACAAACTATGAGATTCTCGATTATTAGCGAGATCCCCGGCAGGACCCGTCTTCAATTGGCGGGTCCTGTGCCAGAAAGCGATCTCGATGCACTTCTTAAGCTCGGCGGCGATATCGACGGCGTGCACAAGGTGCGCGTGTATGGCCGCATTGGCCAGATGGCGCTGGAGTACGATGAGCCGCGCCGCGATGCCGTGCTGGCCGCCGTCGGTGCGCTCGACGCTCAGGCCATTGCCGACGCAAAGACGGGTTACGTGATGCAGCTTGAGCCACGCAAGCACAAGCTCGTTATGGATCTTGCCACGCTTGTCGGCGCCCACTATGCGCGCCGATGGTTCTTGCCGACGCCTCTGCGTGCGGTGTTTGTCGTGGCCGGTTACATGACATTTTTGCGCGCTGCCCTTCATGAGCTGGCGCAGCCGCGCCTGACCGTTCCTGTGCTCGACGCTTCGGCCATCGGCATTTCGTTCGTCAAGCGTGATGTCGACACCGCGGGCCAGACGATGTTCCTGCTCAACGTGGGCGAGCTGCTCGAGGACTACACACGCGCCATGAGCGAAAACGAGCTCATCAACTCGCTGCTTGATGTGCCCGACAAGGCGCAAAAGGTCGTCGGCGACACCGAGGTAAGCGTTGCCGCGACCGAGCTTGAGCCCGGCGACTTGGTCGCCGTTCGCACCGGCATGTCCATCTGCATCGACGGCGTGGTCGAGCAAGGAAGCGCCATGGTTAACCAGGCGACCCTGACCGGCGAGCCGCTTGCCGTCGAGCGCAGCGCGGGCGACGATGTATTCGCCGGCACCGTCGTGGAAGACGGCAGTATCTTGGTGCGTGTGCGCGCCAACACGGCTCAGACCAAGCTCCGCTCGATCGTCTCGCTCGTGCAGACGGCCGACTCGCTCAAGTCCGAGGGTCAGTCGCACATGGAGGACCTCGCCAACAAGATCGTCCCGTGGAACTTCCTGCTTGCGGGTCTGGTCGCGCTCACCACGCGCAGCCTCATCAAGACCTCGGCGGCGTTGATGGTCGACTACTCGTGCGCACTCAAGCTCACGGGTTCCGTTGCCGTCATGACCGCTATGAGCGATGCCGCCAAGATGGGCGTCATGGTCAAGGGCGCGAAGTACTTTGAGTCGTTTGCCAAGGCCGATACCATCGTGTTTGATAAGACCGGCACGCTCACCGAGGCGCAGCCGCGCCTTGCCTGCGTGCTCACCACCGATGGCTGGAGCGAGGACGAGATTCTGCGCCTTTCCGCTTGCTTGGAGGAGCATTTCCCGCATCCGGTGGCACGCGCCGTGGTCAATGCGGCACGCGAGCGCGAGCTCGAGCACCGCGAGCGCCATGCCGCCGTCGAGTACATCGTGGCGCACGGCATCGCTTCGTCCATTGAAGGGCGTCGCGCCATCATCGGTTCCGCGCACTTTGTATTTGAGGATGAGGGCGCGCAGCTCGAGTCCGACATCAAGGAGCAAATCGAGCTCCAGATGCAGGGCCTGTCGCCGCTGTATCTGGCGGTCGATGGCAAGGTCGTCGGCGTGCTCGGTATCGAGGACCCGCTCAAGCCCGGGGTCCGCGAGGCCATCGCCGACCTGCATGCGCTGGGCGTCAAACATGTCGTTATGCTCACGGGCGATTCTGAACGCACGGCCGAGCGCATTGCGCGCGAGGCGGGTGTCGACGAGTTTAAGGCCGAGCTGCTGCCCGAGGACAAGTACGCTTATGTGGAGCGCATTAAGAGTGAGGGGCGCCATGCTGCCATGGTGGGCGACGGCGTCAACGATTCGCCGGCGCTCGGTTTGGCCGACGTGGGCCTGGCGATGGGTGGCGGAAGCGACATCGCCAAGGAGGTCGCCGATATCATCCTGACCGATACGGATCTGGCCGCAATCGTGCGCCTGCGCCGCATGAGCCAGGGCCTCGTTGATCGTCTGACGAGCTCCTACTCTAAGGTGATGCTCACCAACTCAGCGCTCTTGGCACTGGGTATTACCGGCGCGATTACCCCGCAGGCGTCTTCACTGCTGCACAACGGCTCAACGATCGCCTACAGCCTGGGCAACGCGAAGGCATATCTGCGCTAGCAGGCGTGTTCGCCCACGTTATCTGGCCTGCGCCCAGACGGCATCGGTGCCGTCTGGGCGCAGGCCTTTTGCATTTGACCATTTGCTAGCTTCTCTATATAGTGTTGCTAGCAAAGCTAGCAATTGAAGAGAGGGGTTCAACGTGGGTGCTGTTAGTGGCATGGCGCAGGTGAACGTTCGCGTGGATCGCCAGGTCAAGAACCGTGCCGAGGAAGCGCTGCGGTTTTCGGGCGGGTCACTGCCCGAGCTCATCAAAAAGGTGGTGGCCAAGGTCGCGCAGGGTGGCGGGCAGTGCGAGGAGGTGCTTGCGGCTGTCGACGACCGGCACCAGGCCGTCGCGCCCGATACTCCGTTTGCCGCGTCGTGGGCAGTGGCAGACCGGCTTTATGCAGATTTGGGCATCGCTGCGTCGCCCGTATCCGACGATCGCGGTTGGGACGCAATCTATTCCGAAGCCATGGATGAGCATTATCGCCAAAAGGGGATGATCCAGTGAGTGGGGCGCCTCTCAAGATCATGGTAGACGCCAACGTATGGGTTGATTCGTTTTGCGTCGACCATGCCGAGTCGCTTGCCGCGCGTGCGTTTATTGGGCAGGCGACGGAGACGGGGGCGTTGCTGTTCTTCCCGGTGCATATCGCCAAGGACGTGCTGTACGTTGTCCAACACGAGCTGAAGCGTAGCGTTCTTGCCAGCGGGGGAGCGCTCGACGAGGCTTCTGCCCGCGCGATTGGCGATGTGGCGTTGGCGTTTGTTCGGAACATGACCGAAAACGCCACGGCCGTGGGTGCAGACGCGTCGGACCTTTGGCTGGCCGACAAATACTTAGCGCTCCATCGCGATTACGAGGACAACTTGGTGCTCGCCGCTTGCAAGCGCGCGCAGGTCGATTACTTGGTGACCAACGATCGCAAGCTGCTCGAACATGCCGATCTTGCAGCAAAGACCCCGCGCCAAATGATGCCGATTCTTGCTTTAGCCGAACGCGGTGGCGCGGCTATCGGTTGACGCGAACTGTTTGCGGGCCTCTTGGACGACGATGCGCCAAGGGGCCCGCGTCTGCTATTTACAAAAGCTCGGCCTTGATGGCGTGACTTTCTGCGAGCTGCTCGGCTGCCTTTTCGTCGGAGCTGTCGAGTGCTGCCAGACTGCGGTAGACCCACTCGTTGACCTGGGTGTTCTTGACGCCTGCGGTCTGCATAAGGGTGCCTACCTCGCGGATTGCTGCGAACAGATCGGCTTTGGGACCTGCGAGCTCGACCTCGATGCCGTGGTGGGCGGCCACGCCGCGGTTCTCGCTCACGTGGTCGATAAAGCTCTCGACGGTCTCAAGCTGCTGGGCGAGAGCTGCATTATCGTCGGCGTCCAGCGCGACGAGTGCGTTCGATACCGTGAGGGCGGGATGTCCGCAGGGGACAAAGCCTTCGATGACATCCATAGCTTCGGTAATGGTTGAGCCCAGGCCTGCGAGGGCATTGACGAGTTGCTGCTTGGTATCCATAACGGTCCTTTCGACGGGTCAATTTCGCTTGGCGAAAATATACGTGACGCGATCGGTAGCAAAAGTGCGAAGTGCGGCGCACATTGGGGTCTTCACAGCTCGTGCATAGAACAGCTGTCCGCTTTCAGAACGTGGTAAGATAGCACTCCACAAGCGGGGCTCGCCCCGCATGTTCCTTGAAAAGTCGACGGGTGTTGGGCGCTCATGCCCAATGCCATCCAGACTTTCCCGACATTCGGGGGCGACTGGTTTCGACACGATAGCTCTGAGAGAGGAAGCAAGCCGAGGTCTCCTCGCCTCGTTAAACAGGGGTACCGTCAAATTGAATTGACAACAACTCTTCTTTTGAGCCTATGGCTCTCGCTGCTTAGTTTATAGCGGCGCGTCAACCCGGTGATTTCCCCGACACCGGCGCGACGTCATGTTAGGGGAATGCTCCTGCGCACGTAATCGGTATGGCGCAGGCTAAGACCGAACCGGTTAGGACGCCGCGAGCGTGTCGCTGCGCGCAAAGCGTCCGAGACTAAACCAGCGACTGAGCTTGGAGATGCCAATCAGGGGGCTTTCGTGGACCGGAGTTCGATTCTCCGCGCCTCCACCATAAGTAACAGGCAGGTAGATATTCGTATCTACCTGCCTTTTTATTTCTAGTCCGTACCGCGGAGAATCGAACTCTATGCAGGGCGCGGGCGTAAAGAAAACGCGTAAGCGTTTTTAGCCCGCGGGCGAGGACGCCGGCAGGCGGCCGAAGCCGGTGCGTATTTGCGTAGCAAATACGCGGATTCTCCGCGCAAAGCCCCAACCCAAAACAGATGCGATGTTTATCGAATCTCAGCCGGCCATGCGCCGCATCAACGGATCCCCCTACCCGCGGAGAATCGAACTCTATGCAGGGCGCGGGCGTAAAGAAAACGCCTTGGCAACGCAGACCGGGACACGCTTTCCCGATGGCAGCCCAGGCGGAAAGTACGTCCCGGAATCCGCGCTCAGACTGGGACGTAGTTTCCGGATGGCACATCAAGCGGAAACCGCATCCCGGAATCTAAGCTCGAAATGGGATTCATTTTCCGGATGGCGGGCTCAGCGGAAAATGCGACCCGGAATTTGCTCTGAGAACGGGACACACTTTCCGCTTCACCTGCCGCCTCAAAAAACCTGCGCGCCCTCCATCCCAAAACTGGGTAGAAGAAAGCCAAAACGCAATCGCAGGAGGTCAATATGACTGCAGAAGATAAGGCAAAGAACGCCGGCAAGGTCGCGCTCGTCCTGGAGGGTGGTAGTTTTCGCGGGCAGTTTACCGCGGGCGTGCTCGACGTTCTCATGGAGGCCGGCGTCGAGATTCCGGCTGTCTACGGTGTATCGGCCGGCGCCCTCAACGGCGTGAACTACAAGTCGCACCAGATCGGCCGTGCCAATCGCATCAACCTGGCTTTCTGCAACGACAGCCGCTTCATGGGCGCCGCATCGTTTGCGTCCACGGGTTCCATTGTGGGTTACGACTTTATCTTCAACGATGTCCAGGACCGCTTGGATCCCTTTGACAACGAGACGTTCGACGCGAGCCCCATCGAGATGTACGCCGTCGCGACGGACATGCTTTTTGGAACCGCCACGTACCTCCCGGTCAAAAGCGCCGTGCTCGATCTCGACGCCGTACGCGCCTCGACGTCGCTGCCGCTGGTGACGCCGCCGGTCGAGATTGACGGGCACAAATACGTCGACGGTGGCGTAGCCGATTCGATCCCCATCGAGCACGTGCTGGAGGAGGCGGGCTTCGACCGTGCAGTTGTCATTGTCACGCAGGACCGCTCGTACGAGAAAAAGCCCTACGAGTTTATGCCTGCCGCGCGAGCCCGCTATGCCGACTACCCCTATCTGCTCGAGGGAATCGAGACGCGCCACGACCGCTACAACATACAGCGCATGCACCTGTGGAAGTATGAGCGCGAGGGCCGTGCGTTGGTCGTCGCTCCGCAAAAGCCGGTCGAGGTCGGCCATGTCGAGCACGATCCGGCAAAGCTTTTGGACCTGTATATCCAGGGTCGTCAGGAGGCAAGGCGCCTGCTCGCGGAAATCCAAGAGTTCGTTGAGCGCTAGCAACGGCGAACCATCAAAAAATGGCAACAGCTAAAGAGCTGGAAAAATCACGGCTCGTGGATGACATGTGCAGAAAGTCTGGTCGGAGCCAAAATACCTGTTGACTCGTACGGCGAGCGGGGTAATATGGACGGGTTACTTGCAGAGCCCCGTGAATCTCTGTAACAACACGTACTGTACATGGAGGAGTCTAAGTGATTTCGAAATCGACTCACTACGCCAAGCAGGGCGAGGTCCAGCGCAACTGGGTTCTCGTCGACGCCGATGGTGCTGTCCTGGGCCGTCTTGCCACCCAGATCGCAATGATCCTGCGCGGTAAGAACAAGCCCCAGTTCACGCCCAACAGCGACTGCGGCGACTTCGTTGTCGTCATCAACGCCGATAAGGTCCAGCTTACCGGTAACAAGGCCGACACGAAGACCTATTATCGCCACAGCGGCTACAACGGCGGCCTCAAGGCTGAGAGCTTCCGCCAGGCTATGGAGAAGCACCCGGAGAAGGTTGTCGAGCGCGCCGTTCGCGGTATGCTGCCCAAGACCACCCTCGGCCGTGCCCAGATGACCAAGCTTAAGGTCTACGCTGGTGCCGAGCATCCGCATGCTGCCCAGAACCCCACGAAGATTGAGCTGGAGGCTTAAAGATGGCTGAGAACACCGTTGTCTACCAGGGTACCGGTCGTCGTAAGAACGCCGTCGCCCGCGTCCGTCTCGTCCCCGGCACCGGCAAGGTGACCATCAACAAGCGTGACGCCGAGCAGTATTTCGGCCGTCATCAGCTCGTTGAGAACGCCCTTGCTCCCTTCAAGGTGACCGACACCGCCGGTCAGTTCGACGTTATCGCTCTGTGCGATGGCGGCGGCATCTCCGGTCAGTCCGGCGCTCTGCGCCTGGGCATCGCTCGCGCTCTTCTGAACGCTGGCGACTACCGTGCTGACCTCAAGAAGGCCGGTTTCCTTACGCGCGATGCTCGCGTGGTCGAGCGCAAGAAGTACGGCCTCAAGAAGGCCCGCCGCGCTCCCCAGTTCTCCAAGCGCTAAGGTTTTATCTCCTTTCGAGATACAATGTACAAGCGGGGCCTGCCGATTCCTCGGCGGGTCCCGCTTTTCTTTTTCGACTAGGGTGGGCGGTTGCATATCGCCTACTAGGGAAGGAGCGATCCTATGCCCCAGAACATCTTCGGTACCGATGGCGTCCGTGGCGTTGCCAACGCCGACCTCTCGTGCGACCTCGCGTTTCGCCTGGGCCGTGCGGCGACCAAGTTTCTTGGTCCGGATATCTGCATCGGCCGCGACACGCGTCTTTCGGGCACCATGCTCGAGAGTGCTCTGACCGCCGGCATTATGGCCGAGGGCGGCCGCCCGCATTGCTGCGGCGTTATCCCCACGCCTGCCGTGGCACTGCTCACCGTTCAGAACGAGCTCGATGGCGGCATCGTCATCTCCGCTTCGCATAATCCGCCGGAGTTCAATGGCATCAAGTTCTTTAGTCGCAAGGGCATGAAGCTCCCCGATGCTGTCGAGGAAGAGATCAGCGCCTGGGTCATGTCCGAGGAAGCCATGGCTGCCGACACGCTGCCGACCGGTGCCGGCGTGGGCCACATCATCAAGATGAAGGACGCTCGCAAGGCATACGTCGACCACGCCATCGATACGCTTGATGGCCTGAGGCTCGACGGCCTGGTCGTTGCCGTCGACTGCGGCCACGGTGCTTCCTGCCAGACTACGCCCGCCGCACTGCAGCGCCTGGGTGCCACGGTCCATGCCATCAACACCGATTATTGCGGTACCGACATCAACGTCGAGTGCGGCTCTACGCACCTCGAGCCCCTGCGCGAGCTCGTGCTGCGCACCCATGCTGATATCGGTCTGGCCCACGACGGCGACGCCGACCGCGTGCTGTTCGTGGACAGCGAGGGCGATGAGATCGACGGTGACTACATCCTGGCTATCTGCGGTTCTGACCTTGCCGCTCGCGGCAAGCTCGCCAACTCCGAGATCGTCTCGACCGTCATGTGCAACCTGGGCTTCTCCATCGCTATGAAGGAGCAGGGCTTCGAGATGGTCCAGACCGCCGTGGGCGACCGCTACGTTCTGGAGCGCATGCTCGCGGACGGGGCCGTCATCGGCGGCGAACAGTCCGGCCACATCATCTTCCTGGAGCACAACACCACCGGCGACGGCCTGGTGACGGCTCTGCAGCTGCTGGCCGTGCTCAAGCGCACCGGTCGCACCCTCACCGATCTTGCCGGCATCATGAAGAAGTACCCGCAGGTACTCGTCAACGTGCATTCCGACAACAAGGCCGGTCTGGACGATTGCCAGCCCATCTGGGATGCCGTCGCTGCTGCCGAGAAGGAGCTTGACGGCCGCGGCCGCATTCTGGTGCGCCCGAGCGGTACCGAGCCGCTGGTCCGCGTGATGGCCGAGGCCGAGACGCACGAGCTGACCCAGCGCGTTGTCGACGACATCGTCGAGGTTGTCAAGCGCGAACTTCCCTAATGGTCAAAAACCGGTGCCAAGTGGTAAACTGTTAAGGTTATTTTGATTGATTGGTATGTCCGAGGGGGAGCATGTTCACTAAAGTCCTAAGGTCTTTGGGTATGCGTGGTCGAGTCCTTACGCTGGATGCTCCCATCTCGGGCGATGTCATTCCGCTTTCCGAGGTAAACGACCAGACGTTTGCCACCGGCCTTTTGGGCCAGGGCGTGGCGATTCAGCCCACCGGAACGCGTGTGATTGCACCGGCTGATGCCAAGGTCGAGGCCATTTTTCCCACGGGACACGCCGTTGCGCTTAACACGGTCGATGGCTTGGACGTGCTCATCCACGTTGGTTTGGATACCGTTCAGCTCGAGGGCAAGCACTTTACCGTACATGCGCAAGTGGGTGACATCGTCCATAAGGGCGATGTACTCATTGAGTTCGATCGCGAGGCAATTGCTGCCGAAGGCTACGATGTGACGGTTCCCATCTTGGTGTGCAACTCCGTTGAGTTCTCGAGCATCAAGGGCTCCGTTGGCGTGCATGTCGAAGAGATGGACCAGCTCATCGTTGCTCGCGAGCGCTAGCAAGTGCACGTGGCCATTAGTCTACAATTCAAACACGTTTACGGAGGGCGCCCTTGAAAGAGGACGCCCTCAGTGGCAAGATGGGATTTGTCCGAAGCTAAAAGGCTTTGGGTCACCGTGGACGGGCAGGGGCCTCGACGCGGCTAGACACGAGACACATACATTACGCGACCTCGCCCTGGTGGCCGCACACGTTGGTTGCGGCCGACGCGGGCCGCGGGCAAGTGCTTGTAAGGGAGCCTTGCCTCTCTTGTACGAGAAAGGACGCGTAATGAAGATCATTAAAGCTAAAGACTACGAGGATATGAGCCGCAAGGCCGCTAATATCATCTCGGCCCAGGTTATCCTCAAGCCCGACTGTGTGCTGGGTCTTGCCACCGGCTCCACCCCGATCGGTGCCTACAAGCAGCTCGCTGCTTGGTACAAGAAGGGCGACGTCGACTTTGCCGAGGTCAGCACCTACAACCTGGACGAGTATCGCGGCCTTTCGCACGACGATCCCCAGAGCTATCACTACTTCATGCGTGAGAACTTCTTCGATCACATCAACATCGACCTGAACAACACGCATGTTCCCGACGGTTCCAACCCCGACGCCGCCGCTGCCTGCTCTGAGTACGACAAGATTGTCGCCGACGCCGGTTATCCGGATCTGCAGCTGCTCGGCATTGGCAACAACGGCCACATTGGCTTCAACGAGCCCGATGACCACTTCTCCAAGGGCACGCACTGCGTCGACCTCACCGAGAGCACCATTCAGGCCAACAGCCGCCTGTTCGACAGCATCGACGATGTTCCCCGTCAGGCCTACACCATGGGTACCCAGACCATCATGTATGCCCGCATGATCCTGGTCGTCGCCAACGGCGAGGCCAAGGCTCAGGCCGTGCATGACATGTGCTATGGTCCGGTTACGCCCGAGTGCCCGGCTTCGATCCTGCAGCTGCACACCAACTGCGTTGTCGTTGCCGACGAGGCCGCCCTTTCGCTCTGCGAGTAGCGCGAATCCTGCAGCTCGACATAGCCTTGCCTAAGGCCTCCGCTTTGCGGGGGCCTTTTTGCTATCCCTTTCCGCCCACTTGACCAAAATCTTGCCGCAAGCTTGACGAATGCCGGATGCCCAACAGCTTGATTCATTCTATATCAGATTCTATGCAAAAATGCCACTAGAAGGTCGTAGACGGTAGCGGGTGCTAGGCGAGTTGAATGACATAGCTGAACCTTGTTCATCTGCGTTACACTGCCGCTTAGATGGGACAAGTTGACAAGCTCATTTACCTGCTTAAAGACCGATTAGTCGGGGGATTAATAACAATCGGCCCTCGCTGTACAAAAACTTGCCGCTTGCGTACCAAAAGACAACCTAAAACACAAGGTCGCTCTATTCATAGCGCGGCTTGTATGGTCTTGCGGCTACAGTGTCCATACGGTCGAGTTGAGGAGCGGGCATGGTAAACGATTTGAGCGGTATAGACGACCTCGAGCTGATGCCGCTGGGCGGAGGCTATATGGTGCGACGCGAACGCTTGATGAATGAGCTTATCGCCAAGGGCCGAAAGGCCGGCATCGTGGTTCTTTATGCGCCCGACGGGTTTGGGAAGACCTCGGTGCTGCTGCAGTACACCCATGAGGTTAAATGCGACCCGACGCGAGGCCCCGTGCGGATTATCGAGGCCGATCGCGCCACTGGGCGCGAGGTGTTTATGCAGCTCGAGGTGGTTACCGAAGAACTCAAAGACAAACCGCACTCCCTTATCGCGATTGATAATGTGCCAAACCTCGATCAGCACGATACCGAAGACCTCATCGACAGGATTCGCGGCCTGCGCGCTATGGGGGTAGGGGTCTTTATCTCCTGCCGTCCTTCAAATCGTCAGCTGATTCATGGGCTGGGCGATTCGGTTAAGATCAATGCGCAGATGCTCAAGGTGCATGCCTATGAGTATTCGGCGTGGGCATCGGCGTTTTCGATCAGCACATCGCTCGACTTTTATCAGCTCACACAGGGCGTGCCCGAGCTCGTTTCGGCATTGCAGACAGGTCTGTATGGCCAAGGCGACGTAGCCGGTCTGCTCGAAAATGAGATTGTGAACGTATATGGCGCGGCACTTGCCGATCTGGCTTCGCTCGACAATAATGCGCTGTTTTGCGTGGCATGTCTCATGGTTTTGATGGGCGAGGGCAATATAGCAGAACTCGAGGCTTGTGGGGTAAGGCTGTCGATGGTCGACCAGTCCTACTTTGTACGCGACTACCCGATCTTTGGCTTGGACCCCGCCGAGCGGAGTTTTACGTGTCTGGGCACGGAGGATAACGGACGCTTGCGCTTGCGTAAGTTGGTGGCCGAGGTTCGCCCCGAACTTGTTCCGAGGGCGGCCCGAATTTTGCTTAAGGCGGGTAGATGCGATGCGGCGATGGGCCTGGCGGACGCCTTTTTGGACCGTGAAGCGGTCCTTGAACTTGCTGGGCAGTATGGGGTCGATCTTGCTCTGACGGGGCACGGGGCCGATATCTGCCGAGCAGCGCTGGGCACGATCGATGCCGACGATCCGGCTCCAGAGCCAACGCCTGCCGAGGCGCTTGGCGTATATCTGGCATCGGTCAGCGTGTCCAATACAAAGCTCGCTCGCTATATGGCATCGGTCATCGAGCGCGGGGGCGAACGGGCGGCCTGCGAAATAGACCCTGTTTCATGGAGGGTGGCCCAGACACTGACGGCTGTTTGCTATGGGGACAACGGGCTTGGGCTTCCTACGAATCTGGCCGTGCCAGAAATCGAGACATCCCATACCGCACTCGATATGTTGTCTGCGCATATCGAGGTCAAACGCTGTCTGACCGAGCGGGGAAATGACGGCGGCGTTCTACAACAGCTCAAAACGAGCAAGGCCTACGACTGCGAGCTCGACATCGCGGGGATTGTTATACGGGCCGATAGCATGCTGGTGGAGCTCTTTGATGGGTCGTTTGCGGGAACCGACGAGCGCGACGACGAGATGACGGTGGTGCGGGAGGCGCTCGACGTACGTGGGCTTAAGGCGATGGCTATCTGGGTGCGCATGGTGTTGGCGGCACGGCGGCTCCTTTCCGGCTTGCCGGTAACCGACGACGCGGCGTTCAACGAGCTCGATCGTTTTGCCGTGCGCATGCGCGACAACCAGATTCAGCTGTTTGGCCTGTTGCTAGAAGGCTGGCAGTCGCTGGCAGAGGGACGGCCGGTTAATGCAAAGTTCCGTGCGGTCCAAGTGCTCAAACTTGCCGAGGAGTCGATTGCGTACATGCGCGATAACGCATTGCTGCTGGAGCGCGCGGCATATCTGCGTAACACCTCGATGGTTTCGGTGCGCGAGGAAGCGGAGCTACTCGATATAAGCCAGACACAGGTTGGTGGAGCGGAGGCCTGGATGGTGGCGCTGCATTTGGCCTGTGCGGGCCGAGACAGCGATCTTGCGGCCTGGATGTCCATGAATCGTGCTGGGATTCTAGAGCCATCGTATCGGCTCTTTGCGCGCCTTGCCATGCATTGTCTGGGCGAGCCGGCGGCCAGGATACGCAAGAAGCTTCCCGTGCGCGAGCTATCGCGGTATTCGCTGCGCGACGATTTGGAAGGGGAGGGCGAGCGCCTGTTCCAGGCCGGCGAGGTTGAAGCCGTTGATACCATCGACCATATCGAGATTCGCATGTTTGGTGCGTTTCGCGCCGAGCGCGACGGGTTTCCCATCACGGACAAAATGTGGCGCCGCAAGAAGGCGGCGACACTTGCCGAGCGGCTTGC
This sequence comes from uncultured Collinsella sp., assembly GCA_900541015.1. GTDB lineage: Bacteria > Actinomycetota > Coriobacteriia > Coriobacteriales > Coriobacteriaceae > Collinsella. The sequence continues at coordinate 13,190 of UQIB01000006.1, forward strand.
GCTGGGCATGGATGCGCTCGTCGATCGTGAGACGCTGGCCATGGAGCTGTGGCCCCATGCCGAGTTCAATAGCGCCCGCAACAACCTGTACTCGACGATATCGCGCTTGCGGTCGGCTTTGGGGCCGACGCCAGACGGCAAGTCGTGTGTGCTCATCCAAAATGAATGCATCGGACTCAACGGCGACTACGTTAAGACCGATGTACGGCTGTTTGACCAGATAAGCCGCGAGGTTTTGGGAAATCGCACGGGTGCGCGCGGGCCCCATTTAGTTGAGCTGTGCCTTAAGATTGAGCAGCTTTATGCCGGACCGCTGTATGTGCCCAATGGCTGTAATCCCACCTACTTTTTGCGTATGCGACGCATTATGCAGTCAAAGTACATCGATTGCATGATTAAGGGAGCAAATGCCGCTCTAGAAGAAAACGATCTGCAGTCGGCGATTTGGCTGGCGGAGTCGGGGCTTCGGCAGGAAACGGCGCGTGAGGATATGGTGCGCTGCGCCATGCGCGTCTACAGTGCGGCGGGGCGGCGGCGCGATATCGTCGAGCTGTACAGCGGGCATATGCACCATCTGAGGGAGCAGGTCAATGGCGTGCCCGAGCCCGAGACGCGGCGTCTATACGAGCGCTTGGTGGAGGGGCGACTCAATCGCGTGCTGGTCGAGCGATAAAAAACGGGCGCCCGAAGTACTTGGGCACCCGTAAGCTTGCTATGTGTTGGCTCGCCGGATCATTGGCTCTTAGACGAGCTTGATCTTCTCGATGTCCTTGCGCGAGGACTCGCGATACAGCGAGAACTTGCGACCGATGACCTGGACGACCTCGGCGTGGCAACGCTCAGCGAGCTCTTCGGCGGCCTCGCGGGCGGAAAGACTGGAGCCATCGAGCACGGAGCACTTAACGAGCTCGTGCTTCTCCAGGTAGGCGACCGTCTGCTCGACGGTGCCCTCGTTGACATCGGACTTGCCGATGATGATGGCGGGGTTGAGGTGATGGGCCATGCTGCGAAGCTGCTTGACCTGTGCTCCTGTCAGTGCCATGGGTTCTCGCTTTCTATGTATGGGGCGCCCCGCGACGGGGCCTTAATCTACGTGAGCTGTCCCACGATAGCGCAGGAACGGCGCGGTGTGGAGCGCGTTTGCCCAGTTCAAAAAGAATGCGGATGCCGAGTGAGTGGGCGGTGCGGGCTGCGAACAGGCTATGAGCTGAGCGCAGAGACCGGATCCCATGCAATAAACGCCCAACGGACCTTGCGGACATGATCGAGCATATAGCGCCCCTGCGGCACGCCCTTGGAGCCCGGCTCACCGGCATGGGGATTCTCAATCATGTGCTGGGCGATGTAGTCGTGCAGGCGGTCGACCTTATCCTCGTTGCCATGCTCAAGCATGCGGGAAAAGTCCGCCACGCCCGCTTCAAGGCTGTCGAAGGTATCGCGACGAGGCGATTCAAAGTACGTAACCTGCGGCAACGCACCCATCTGAATAAGGATGTTGAAGGCGTACACAAAGCCATTACTGCAGGTAACCGAGGCACCGATAGCGTTCATCAAGTGTAGGTCATAGCGCGGGCTGGAGTTGGCGACCATCGTGACAGCACAACGACGACGAGCCGTACGATCAAGCTTGGCAAGCGCGCCTTTTAGATTGGTCGTCGTAACCGACCGACTGGCAAAGGCCACATCCACCGCTTTCGCGACCGGTCCAACCAAATCCCAATCATCATCCCAAGCAAGCTCAAGCGGCGTAATAAGATCCTCGAGCCCGTAATACTCAATGCCGGCATCAAGGGTGCCCAACATGGCAGGGGAAAAATCAGCGGCAATCACGGGATGCCCGTCTTGCGCAAGCGGAATAGCAATCGACCCAGCCCCACATCCCATATCCAGCACCGATTCACCAGGCTTTAACGCCAACAGCTTTATAAAATCCCGGGCATAAGGGGCAGTCTCAAGCGGCCGAAAATGCCGAGCCCTTTTATCCCACTCAAAAGAATCATCAGCCCGCCGCCGACCAGCCTGCAGACGCATCCATTCGCCATTCCAATCAGCAGCAAGCAGCTCAGAACGATTCTCCCCATCAACCACGGGCCAACCTCCTAGCAACAAAAAAGCGACTCCTCCCAAAAGAAGAGCCGCAACCAGCATATATCAGAAAAGAACCGTTCCAACGCCAAGCCGCCGCACCAGCCAAGTGGTGCAGGAGCGAAGCAACTGCAACCGGGATAGACCCCAACTGAGGTCCCGTTGTGCGGGAGCCCCGGGGAGGGCAAATATATAAGGTCGATCGCGAGTTCCGCACGAGCCGGAGAGCACTTAATGTGCTCTCCGTGCGAGTCAGGACTGTTCGAGCAGGCGACCTTATATATTTGCCCTCCCCGGGGCTCCTCGCCAGTCCCCCTCAGCTAGTTCTTGAGCGAGTTCAGCGGAGCCGGGAAGCGTCCACCGCGGTGGGCAAGCACGGTGCCGGCGTTGGGGTTCACCGGCATGATGGGCGCACGGCCAAACAGGCCGCCGTACTCGACGCAGTCGCCCACGCCCTTGCCGATGGCGGGAATCACGCGGACGGCCGTGGTCTTGTTGTTGATGACGCCGATGGCCATCTCGTCGGCGATGATGCCGGCGATGGTCTCGACCGGGGTGTCGCCGGGGATGGCGATCATGTCCAGGCCGACGGAGCACACGCAGGTCATGGCCTCGAGCTTCTCGAGCGAAAGCGCGCCGGCCTCGACGGCGGCGATCATGCCGGCGTCCTCGGATACGGGGATAAAGGCGCCCGAGAGACCGCCCACGCTGGAGCTGGCCATGACGCCGCCCTTCTTGACGGCATCGTTGAGCATGGCGAGCGCGCAGGTCGTGCCGGGGCCACCGCAGGTGCCCACGCCGATGATCTCGAGGATGCGCGCGACGGAGTCGCCGATGGCAGGCGTGGGAGCCAGCGAGAGGTCGACAATGCCCTTCTCGACACCCAGGCGATGGGCGGCCTCGCGGCTCATGAGCTCGCCGGCGCGGGTGATCTTAAAGGCGGTCTGCTTAATCTTCTCGGCGACCTCCATCATCGATGCGGAATCGGGCAGCGTCTCCAGGGCTGCGGCCATAACGCCGGGGCCCGAGACGCCTACGTTGATGACGGCGTCGGCCTCGCCACCGCCGTGGACGGCGCCCGCCATAAACGGGGAGTCCTCGACCATGTTGGCAAAGCAGACAAACTTGGAGGCGCCAACGGAATCCTCGTCGGCCGTAAGCTTGGCGGCATCGATGATGGTCTGGGCGGCCATGAGCACGGCGTCCATGTTGATGCCGGCACGCAGGCTGGCGACGTTGACGCTGGAGCAGACGCGGCTGGTGGTAGCGAGCGCCTGGGGGATGGACTGGATGACACGGCGGTCGGCGTCGCCGATGCCCTTCTGGACGAGCGCGGAGAAGCCGCCCAGGTAGTCGATGCCGAGCGTCTCAGCCGCGCGGTCGAGGGCATGCGCGATGGGGGTGAGGTCCTCATCCTTGCAGCACGCGGCGATCTGCGCCACCGGGGTGACGGAAACGCGCTTGTTGACGATGGGGATACCGTACTCGCGCTCGAGGTTCTCGGCGGTCTCGACCAGATGCTCAGCCGTGTGCGTCACGTGGTCGTAGATCTTCGTGCACATGCGGTCGAGGTTCTCGTTACCGCAACCCATGAGCGAAACACCCATGGTGATGGTCCTGATGTCGAGGTTCTGCTCCTCAACCATGCCGCGGGTTTCCGCGATTTCTGCGGGCGTGATCGCCATCCTTGCGCTCCTATCTGCCAAAACGAGCATAGTCTTATCTATTCTAACGTGCCGCACGTGCCAAGTGGCGCATGCGGCACGTTTTGATGCTCGGTTGTTTCCGTTGTGTTACTGCCCAAAGACCTCTTCGGCAATACGAGCGCTTTCGGCGGCGTCTTTGGCGTAGTAGTCCGCGCCGATCTGCTTGGCGTATTCGGGGGTGAGCACGGCGCCGCCTACGATGATCTTGACGCCCGGCACCTCGGCATGAAGCAGCTTGATGGTCTCTTCCATGGCGACGACTGTGGTAGTCATAAGCGCTGAGAGGCCGACGAGTTTGATGTCGCGCTCCTTGACGGTCTTGAGCACCTCTTGCGGGTCGACGTCGCGGCCTAGGTCAAAGACGGTGTAGCCGTAGTTATCGAGCAGCATCTTGACGATGTTCTTACCGATGTCGTGGATGTCGCCCTTGACGGTGGCCACGCAGATCTTGCCCTTGTCGGCAATCTCGCCGGCGGGCATCAGGCGCTTGATGGTGTCGAAGCCCACGCGTGCGGCCTCGGCCGAGGCCATAAGCTGCGGCAAGAAGAACTTGCCCTGGTCAAAGAGGACGCCCACCTCGTCGAGGGCGGGGATAAAGTGGTTGTTGATGAGGTCCATGGCGTCGTGGTCTGCCAGCAGACGCTCGGTCTCGGCAGCGATCTCGCCTTTGCGGCCCGAGACGACCATGCGACGAATCGGGTCGTCGTTGCCGTCGGTGCCGGCGGCGGGCACGGTGTCGGTCGATGCGGCCTGAGCCGCTGCCGGGTTGGCGGCGATCTTGTACGGATCGGTCCAGCCGGCGTAGCGCTCGATGTATCCGGTCGAGCCCTCGTCCTCAACGCTCAGGACGCGATAACTGTAGACGGTATCCATAAAGCGCTTGGAGCCCGGGTTCATGATGGGGGCGTCCAGGCCCGCGCCAAAGGCGGCAGCCAAAAAGACCGAGCCCAGCAGCGGGCGGGCAGGCAGGCCAAAGCTGATGTTCGACACGCCGAGCGCGCATTTGACGCCCAGACGCTCCTTGCACAGGGACATGGCGCGTAGGATCTGCTCGGCCTGGCGTTGATTGGTCGAGGCGGTCATGACCAGGCAGTCGATGAGGATGCGGTCCGGTCCGATGCCGTAGCGGGCGGCCTCGGCCACGATGCGCTCGGCGATGGCGAAGCGAGTCTCGGCGGTATCGGGAATGCCGCCTTCGTCGAGCGTAAGGCCGACAACGTTGGTGCCGTAGTGGGCGACCAGCGGAAAGATCTCATCCATGATCTGCTGCTTGCCATTGACCGAGTTGATGATGGGCTTGCCGGCGTAGCGGCGCACGGCGGCCTCGACGGCTGCGGGGTCGGTGGAGTCGATCTGCAACGGCAGCAGCGTGGAGCCCTGGAGCTGTTCGGTCGCCTGTTGGATGATCTTGACCTCGTCGATCTCGGGCAGGCCCACGTTGACGTCCAGGATGTCGGCGCCCTGTTCCTGCTGGCTGATGCCCTGGCTCACGACGTAGTCCAGGTCGCCGTCGCGCAGGGCCTGCTGCAGGCGCTTTTTGCCGGTGGGGTTGATGCGCTCGCCGATGACGGCGATCTTGTGGCCGTCGCAGGGAAGGTCCACGACCGTTTGGGCGCTCGTGACCGACATGCTGGGCTTGCGGCGGCGCGGGCTGGGCGTGTGGTTGTCGATAAGCGTGCGCAGGGCCGCCATGTGCGCCGGCGTGGTGCCGCAGCAGCCGCCCACGACGCTCACGCCGTCGGCGATCATGCCGGCGACGGCCTCGGCGTATTCGGGGGCCTGGATATCAAAGACGGTGTTGCCGTCGTCGTCCACATGGGGCAGTCCTGCGTTGGCCTGCACCATAACAGGCTTGTCGGTAACGGTGAGCATACGTGCAGCGAGTCCTCGGAGCTCGGCCGGTCCTTGGCTGCAGTTGATGCCCAAAACGTCGGCGCCGATGGCGTCGAGCGTGATGGCGGCCACCTCGGGACTCGTTCCCAGGAAGGTGCGACCGTCTTCCTCAAAGGTCATGGTGGCAAAGACGGGCAGGTCGGAGTTCTCGCGGCAGGCGAGGACCGCCGCCTTGATCTCGGCCAGGTCGGTCATAGTCTCGATAATAAAGAGGTCCACACCCGCGGCGACGCCGGCGCGCACTTCCTCGGCAAAGAGGTCGTAGGCCTCGTCGAAGCTCAGGGTACCCAGGGGGCGAAGCAGCGCGCCGATAGGACCGATATCGCCGGCGACGTAGTGGGCACCGGCCGCGCGGGCACAGGCGACGGCCGCGGCAAAGACGTCTGCCACGGTGGCGGCACCGTCGAGCTTGTGGGCATTGGCGCCAAAGGTGTTGGCGGTAATCACGTCGCAGCCGGCCTCGACATATTGACGTTGGATATCGGTGATAACCTGGGGTTCCTCAAAGTTGAGCAGCTCGGGCAGGGCGCCCGCTTTCATGCCGGCGGCCTGCAACATGGTGCCCATGCCGCCGTCGAACAGCAGGTGCCCCGTGCCCTCGATGGCGGCACGCAGGCGATCGTCCTTAATGCGCAGATCGTCGATCGTGCGCGTCTTGTACGTGGCACCGTTGCGACGTGCGGCATCAACGGGTGCCGCCAATGCAGTGCCGTCAGAATCATGAGTGATAAGCGGAGTAAACATCGAGGGCTCCTAATGGCTGGAATAGCAGGTGGTGTGGGCGGCGCGGAAGCGGCAGTGCTCGCGCATGCGGCAGATATTGCAGGTGGGGCGGCTTTGGGCGTCGTGGACTTCGCCTTCGAACAGGCCGATCACCGCGGTCACGCTCTTGGTGGGCATGAGTAGGCTGGTGGGTGTGACGGTAAGCCCGATGAGCCGCGTGGCGTTGAGCGCAGCCACGATTGAGCGCTGGGCCGAGAGCGGGCAGTCGCCGTAGCCGGGACTAAAGCGCCAGTTGCCGGCGAGCCCATGAACGGCGGCGTCCGTCTTGACCTGCTGGTCCATTTGCTCAACGGCGGCTTCCACGTAAGCGGAGCACGCGGCGTCGAGCACGGCTCCCTCCAGGGGCTGCTGGGCTCCCGTGGTGCGCAGACGACGCTCGGCGTCCATGCCGAGGGTGCATGCCATGAGCGCGGCAAAGCGGGCGTCTTTGAGATGGCGATAGATATCACGACCCCGCAGCTCAACATTGGTGCCAACCAAGCGGATGCAGGGCTCGCCCTGCTCGTCAACGCCCGTGGCATCGACGGCAAACACGCGTTGCACGCCGCGAGGCTCGATATCCAGCTCTAGGCGCTCGACCACAAGCTCAATTCGTCGTGACAGCTCGGGCTCAATCTGCTGGCCGCCGTAGCCCAGATACCGCAGCATCTCGGCACGGTCGACACGAGGGTGGTGGGCGGCGTCGATACGGTAAAGCGCCGGCGACGCAAGGTCGGCCGGCACTTCAACAACGGTTGTATCGACGTGCGGTTTTTCCATTACCCCAGGCGCTCCATAATGGTCGCGGCGATTGCAGGACGGTTCATAGTGTACAGGTGCAGACCGTCGGCACCGTGCTCCTTAAGGTCGCAAAGCTGACGAGCAGCATAATCTACACCGGCTGCCTGCAGGCTCTCGGGGTCGTTCTCGTACTTGGCGAGGATCTTGATGACGGGGGAGGGCAGCGACGCGCCGCACATAAAGACCATGCGGCTGATCTGCGACTTGCCCATAAACGGCATGATGCCCGCGGTAATGGGCACGGTGATGCCGGCCTTGTCGGCAAGCTCGCGGAAGCGATAGAAGCACTCGTTATCAAAGAAGAGCTGTGTCACAAAGAAGCTTGCGCCGGCGTCTTGCTTTTGCTTGAGGTGCTCGACCGAGACGTTGAGGTCCTCGCAGGCAATGTGGCCCTCGGGGTAGGCTGCGGCGCCCACGCAAAAGCCGGCGTCGACGAGCTCGGGGATGAGGTCACGGGCGTAGGCGTAGTCGGAGGCAGGCTTGTCGTCCTCAGTCGCGCCAGCGGGAAGATCGCCGCGCAGGGCCAGGATGTTTTCAACGCCGGCGGTGCGATACTCGTCAATCTTGGCGGCGATGTCGGCGTGGGTGCGGCCTACGCAGGTGAGATGCGCTACCGAGGGCGTATCGAATTCGCTCGAAATCATATGCGCGATGGGGGCGGTGGTGGCACCGTTACCCGAGCCGCCGGCCGAGCAGGTGACCGAGACAAAGCTCGGCGAAAGCTTGCACAGATTGCCTGCCACTTCGCGAGCCGTGTCGAGGGTTAGCTCGCCCTTGGGCGGGAACATCTCAAACGAAACGGGTGCGGTGCCCTGGGATGCTGCCTGCTTAAAAACCTCGTCGACGCGCATATCGTGCTCCTTTAGATGCCTGGGTGCGATGTTTTGTTGCAAGGATTCTACAGCACCACTGCGCTAAGGCGGAGTTTCTCTCGCTATTTGGGGATACCAATCGAAAATGCTTCGCTATCGGCATTTCCTATAACAGGGCGGTCAATGTAGGATGGGGCTATATTGAATGGTATCTGATGCGAAATACCAGTTAATAAAGCCCCGTCCCAAATTGATTACCCTTAAACCATGGGGAGAGGTCTGCAATTTATGCAGTTGATTGGCTGTTGAGGGTGGCAACGCCGCCTCGATAGGGTAACCTCAATGATTGGTTTCGCGACAGCAACATAACGGTAATGTCGCGGAAACACGGCGAGTCTAAGCTATGACTCGTTCGTTAGTAATCAACACCGCTTCTCACGCGGTGCCGATACGAAGGGAGTTCCGTATGGCCGAACTTACTGACCGCTTCGGGACCATGGTGTTCTCTGAGGAAGTCATGAAGGACTACCTCCCCAAGGACATTTGGAAGCGCCTTGCTGCAACCCTCGAGGGCGGTGAGCCGCTCGACCTGGATGTAGCCAACGCCGTCGCCCATGCCATGAAGGTCTGGGCCATCTCCAAGGGCGCGACGCACTACGCGCACTGGTTCCAGCCGCTTTCGGGCATTACTTCCGAGAAGCACGACAGCTTCCTGGAGCCCAACCACGACGGCACCGCCATTACCAAGTTTACGGGCAAGAACCTCATCCAGGGCGAGCCCGATGCCTCGAGCTTCCCCAACGGCGGCCTGCGTGCTACCTTCGAGGCCCGTGGCTACACCGCTTGGGACCCCACTAGCCCCGCCTTTATCAAGGACGATGTCCTGTGCATCCCCACGGCTTTCTGCTCCTACACGGGCGAGGCCCTGGACAAGAAGACCCCGCTGCTGCGTTCCATGACCGCGCTCTCGCGTGAGTCTAAGCGCGTTTTGGCGCTGTTTGGCAAGACCCCCAAGAAGGTCGTTCCTTCCGTGGGCGACGAGCAGGAGTACTTCCTGATCAAGAAGGACGCTTACCGCAAGCGCAAGGACCTGGTCATCACCGGCCGCACCCTCTTTGGTGCTGCTCCCTGCAAGGGCCAGGAGCTCGAGGAGCACTACTTTGGCGCTATCCGCCCCACCGTCTCGGCCTATATGAAGGACCTGGACGATGAGCTGTGGGCGCTTGGTATTCCCGCCAAGACCAAGCACAACGAGGTCGCTCCTTGCCAGCATGAGCTCGCCCCTGTCTATGGCGAGGTCAACGAGGCCATCGACCAGAATCTGGTCATGATGGAGAAGATGAAGCTCATCGCCTCCCGTCACGACTTGGTCTGCCTGCTACACGAGAAGCCCTTCGAGGGCATCAACGGTTCGGGCAAGCACAACAACTGGTCGCTTGGCACCGAGTCCGAGAACCTGCTCGATCCGGGCGACACCCCGCTCGACAACCTGCAGTTCATCGTCTTCCTCACCGCGGTGATCGAGGCCGTCGATAACTATCAGGAGCTCTTGCGTGCCTCCGTTGCCTCGGCCGGCAACGATCATCGTCTGGGCGCCAACGAGGCTCCTCCGGCGATTATGTCCATCTTCCTGGGCGACCAGCTTACCGAGGTCGTCGAGAAGATCATCGATGGCAAGGCTTCCGTCCATGCCACGCGCGGCGTGCTCGACCTGGGCGCCGATACCCTGCCCAAGTTGATGCAGGACAACACCGACCGCAACCGCACCTCCCCGTTCGCCTTCACCGGCAACAAGTTCGAGTTCCGTGCCTGCGGCTCCGAGCAGAACGTCTCCGACTCCAACCTGGTGCTCGATGCCGCCGTGGCCAAGTCGCTCAAGTCCTTCGCCGACGCACTCGAGGGTACGCCCGAGGATAAGTTCCAGGACGCCGCGCTCGAGTACTGCAAGAAGGTGCTGACCGATCATCAGCGCATCCTGTTCTCCGGCGACGGTTACTCCGACGAGTGGCCCATTGAGGCCGAGAAGCGCGGCCTTGCCAACAACAAGACCACGGCCGACGCCCTACCCGCCTTTGTTTCCGATAAGGCTATCGCGCTCTTTGAGGAGACGGGCGTCCTGACCAAGGCCGAGGCCCAGTGCCGTTACGACTGCAAGCTCGAGAAGTACAACAAGCTCATGAACATCGAGGCTACCACGATGGTTCGCGAGGCGCGTCGTACCTATCGCCCGGTCATTACCGCCTACGCCACCAAGGTCGCGAAGGGCCTTGAGACTATTCGTGCCGCCGGTGCTGAGGCCGCCATGCAGTGCGAGCAGAACACGCTCAACAAGCTCTGCAACGGCATCACCGCCATTAACGACTCCATCAAGGCGCTCGACGCCGTGCACCAGAAGGCCGAGGCCCTCGATGGTCAGGAGCAGGCCAATGTGTATGCACACGAGGTCGTTCCCGCTATGGATACGCTGCGCGCCGCCGTGGATGCCATGGAGGAGATCGTTGCCGCCGACTACTGGCCGGTCCCGACCTACGACGACATCCTGTTCTACGTGTAGAATGTAACTGACATATCGTCACGGTATTGAGCCGGGGTCCGCATCGCGCGGGCCCCGGCTTTTTGTTTGAGAAGGACGCTTTGAAGCCCGTTTTGCAACTGATTCACCCACGCAATAAGGGGTCGTGGGCAAAAAACGTCAAATATGAGTACTGTCACAAGTGCTGTAGCATTATTTTTTGTAAAATATGCTGTGTTACGCAACATATGTCCAAGTACTTAGCTGATAAAAGCCTGCAATTCTTCCGCCGTAGGATTCCTGGCGTCTAAATCGCCTTCTGGTGATATGCAATCGCTGTTACTAAATTGGTAACAGTACTCATATTTGCTATTTTTTGACCACGGGCCCTTGGATGGCAGTGTGATTTTATGCCCTCGGGGTTCGAATCCCCGGCACATGGATAGCAAAAAGCCCGTCACCGCAAGGGCAACGAGCTTCTCAGTTTAAATGGTGCCCCCAGCGGGATGTCCGCGTGCGGCTGGCGCCGCCCGCCTTCGCTGCGTCGCTCCGCTCCTTGCGTGCTGCGCTGGAAAACGCTTCGCGTTTCCTCAGCTCCGCACCCTGTCGGCTTCGAATCCCGGCATATCGGTAGCAAAAAGCCCGCTACCGAATTGGTAACGGGCTTCTCAGATTCTGTGGTGCCCCCAGCGGGATTCGAACCCGCGATATCCACCTTGAAAGGGTGGCGTCCTTGGCCGCTAGACGATGGGGACAGCGGGAAAGAGTATAGCAGACTTTTTTGCCGGTGCGTATATCGATGGCAAACTGGAAAACCACCACAAAGGTGCCTGTCCCTTTGTAGTGGCGGGGCGTTAGGGGAGGAGCTTCATGGCGGCGTCGTGGGCGGCGCGCTCGTAGGTGTCGTCGAGGGGCTTGAGCGGCAGCAGGGCTGTGGCCTGCGCATCGCCGCGGCGCTCGAGGGCGTGGGCGATGAGCCAGTCGGCGAGTTCAGGGTTCTTGGGTAGCGCTGGTCCGTGCAGGTACGTGCCGATGACGCCCTTGTAGATGATGCCCTCAAAGCCATCGTCGCCGTTGTTGCCGGTGCCCGCAACGACGGACGTTCCGAGCGGCGTGGCCTCTGTATCGAGCAGGGTGCGGCCGCCGTGGTTCTCGAATCCCACAAAGGGCTCAGGCGCCAGGTCGGTCTTGACGGCGACGTTGCCGATTAGGCGGTCAGAACCGCGCACGGTTTCGACGGAAATGACACCCAGACCTTCGATGCGATTCTCGCCCATATAGTACGAACGGCCGAGCAGCTGATAACTGCCGCAGATAGCAAGCAGCGAGCCGCCGTCCTCAACATAAGCCGCAACCTTGTCTTTTTGAGCGAGCAGCTCATGCGCCACGGCCAGCTGGTCGCGATCGGAGCCGCCGCCCATCATGACGATGTCGGCGTCGGCGAGATCGAGCGACTCGCCCATGCGGACCTCGTTCACGCGCACGGGAATGCCGCGCCAGGCGCAGCGGCGCTCGAGGGCGATGACGTTGCCACCGTCGCCGTAGAGGTTGAGGGCATCGGGGTACAGATAGACGATTCGCAGCGGGCGCGAGAGCTCGGTCGGCGCGACACCGACGGGGACGGCACTGCCATCGGCGCACGTTGCAGCGTGGGCGGCAACCGTAGCCGCATCGGTGCCCTTAAGTTCGTCGAGCTCCTTGACCAGCGGCGGAAAGGCCGTGTAGTTGGCGACGGCATAGAAAGTGTCGCCAGCCTCCTCGTCTGCCACGGCGCCGATCGCCTGCTCGATATTCGAGATAATCGTGGCGTCGATGCCGGCGTACTTGAGGCGCACCTGCATGTCGTGCGCGCGCGTGCCGCCAGCAAAGGCGACAAGCCCCGTTGTGTCGGCGATGCGCTCAAAGTCGACGTCGTAAATCCACGATACATCGTGGCCGTCGGCATCGTTGTCGTTGAGGAAGAAAGCGCAGAGCCTGCCACCTGCTGTTTTAATGGACTGGATCTGGCGATCGAAGCCTACGGGATTCTTGGCCAGGTTGGCCTCGACGGTTCGGCCGGCGATATTCCAACGGCCCATGCGACCACCTGCTGGCACGTAGGCGTCGAGCGTGGGCTGCAGGTGAGCTGCGTCCACGCCCAGCTCGCGCGCCGCAAAGAAGGCGGCGGCAACGTTGTAGACCATATACAGGCCGTTGTAGCGCGTGGCGATGTGTACGGCAGCCGCGTCGGGCGCAGATCCAAAGACCAGGTCAAAGCCGTAGCCGTCGCAGCCGAGCTCAACGCCCGTCACGCGACGGACCAGCGCGGGGCGACCCCAACCGCACGAAGGACAATGATAGGCGCCGAGCTGTCCGTACTGCACATAGTCGTACTCCAGCGGCGCGTTGCACTGCGAGCAAAAACGCGAGTCGCTAATGCGATCGGACTCGGTGCCCGTGGCACCGTCGATGCCAAAGGTGATGCTCGTGTTGGGGACGCGCGCGGCGATCGAGGCGCACAGCGGATCGTCGGCGTTATAGATGAGCGTCGTTGCCGGCGAAAGCTCCAGCGCGTGGGCGATGACGTCCTGGGTGTGGTCGATCTCGCCGTAGCGATCCAGCTGGTCACGGAACAGGTTGAGCAGCACAAAGTAGGTCGGCTTGAGCTTGGGCAAGACGCGCACCGTGTAGAGCTCGTCGCACTCAAAAACGCCTACGCGCTTGCCACTGTCAGTGTGCTTAAGGCCGTCGCGGGCCTCGAGCAGAGCACCCACTACGCCAGGCTCCATATTGTTGCCGGCACGGTTGCACACCACGGTAGCACCGCTGGCAGCAACGGCGTCGGCGATGAGGTTGGATGTGGTGGTCTTGCCATTAGTACCGGTGATCACCACGCTGCGGTCGACCAGGCTCGCGAGGTCGCTTAGCAGCTCGGGGTCGATCTTCATGGCGATGCGGCCGGGAAGCACGCCACCCTGGCGTTTGAGGACAGAGCGCAGTCCCCAGCGGGCGATATCGCTCGAGGTGCAGGCGAGAGATGAGCGGAGGTTCATGAAGCCGTTCCTAACATAGATGACATGGTCGGGGCGATCGCGTCGCTAAAAGCCGTAGCGGCGCGCAAATTCCTGGGCAAGCTGCGATACATCTTCGCAGGCGTTGGCCCAGGGGGCAAAGTCGGGGGTGTCCGAGATAATGCCGTCGGCTTCCCAAACCGCCTGGTGCGAGAGGTCCCAGGGGTCGCGTGGCTCGGGTCGGCAGGGAAGGTACGGCGTCTGGTACATGGGGTTCAGCAAGAAGAACGCGCCGCCCTCGCAACGGTTAGCGAACTCACGCAGCGCGCGCGTCGCCGGACGCATCTTGTTTGTTTTGAACAGCAGAATCGTGCGGGCGAGCAGGTACCAGGGGGAGTTCTCGAGGGTATCGGCCCCCACCTGCTCCTCGAGCTGGTGAGCCAGGGCAAAAAAGCCGTCCTGGTCTTCCAAGCGGGCGAGGGCGAGCAACACGGTGCCGGCAGCTCGGGTGGGATAACCTTCTGCCTTAAGGACGCGGCGGGCGTAGTTGGCAGCAGCACGGTAACGAGCGCTCGCCATGCACAGCTGCGAGATGGCCTCGAGCGTGTGAAGCCAGCCAATAAGCGCCGGCTCGCTCACGGTAAGGTCTGCTGCGGTGACACCGTCGGCCAAAACATTATTGGCCCAGTAGTGCGGGGCCTCCATGTCGAACCCGGGCACGCTTTGTTGCAGGTAGTCGGCCGTACTCGTCTCGAGCTTCATCAAGTCGCCCAGGCAGGCATCAACGGGCGTGTCCGCCAGGATGATGGCGAGCAGCTGCGCATCGACGGCAAGTGCATCGACGCGGACGATCTTGAGCAGCTCATCGCGCATATCGTCGAACAGACGGTTGCGCGTCTGCTCAAACTCCTCGTCGCTGCCCATGTCCTCGATGCGACGAAGCTCGTCAAGCAAATGACGATGAACGCCGGCATAGGACAGCAGCGCTTGGGCATGTTCGGTTTGCGCATACTTGTGAGGGTTTGCGCTGATGTCGTTATGGACAAGCTCGCGTGCTGCATCGGTGAGTTCGGGGTGCGATGCCAGATAGGTGCGCTCCAGATAGGCGGGGATGTAGACGCTCGGATCCATTAGAGGTCTCCTCCCTTAAACGGCAATCCCTGTTCGGCCGCGCGCAGGATTCGTTCGTCGATTTGGGAGCGCACGATGTCGTTGGTGGCGACCCAGGCGGCAAAGCTGGCGTTGTCGGGCGCGCCTAGGCCCTCCTGCAGCACCGGCGTCGCCTCGGACAGGGCAAGGACAAACTCGTCGGTGGAGCCCGGACCTACGTTGACGCGAGCATAGACGCCATCGGGAAATTCGGTTTGGAAGTAGAGCGCCTCGGCCGCGTGCGGGCATGAGCGCACCAGGATGCGCAGGTAGTGTTCGGCGCCCTCGTAATCCAGCTCGCGCCAGGCAGCGCTCATCAACGCGATGAGCGTCCACGGGTCCAGGTCGCGCTCTGCGTCCTTGGGACGGCGGCGCAGCGGCGTGTTGGCAAGATAGGGTACGGAGTGGGCAGAACGAAAACGCTTGAGCTCCTCGGCAGGGTATTCGAGCTTTGCCATGGCAAGCATCGCGGTATGGCGGACGCCAGCGGGATCGTTGGGCGCAAAGTCCAGGCTGCGATTCGCGGCATCCAGCGACATGCGGTAGCGGCCGCTAATGAGCGCGCGCGATGCCAAGGCAGCAAGCCAGCGCAGGTAGGGACGGCGGGTCAGGTCGCCTGCGGCCTCACGCTCGTAGGGGTCCTGCGCCGAGGCGATCTTGAGCGCCAGATCGTGCTCCACCTCGTCGCACTTGGACACCAGATACTGCACGTATTCCTCGTTGGATTCGGCTGTGAGCGCCGTCAGCATGCGCTGGGCATCCCAGTTGGCCGGATCGAGCGCGGCCGCCTCGCGGAGCATGTTCTCGGCTGCAGCTTCTTCTTGCTCTGCCTGGGCGTCGTCGGGGATAAAGGGGATGCGGTAGTCGACAGCCTCGACGACCTTGGCAATCAGATGCCCAGCTCGGTCGCGGTCGTGCACGATGAGCGGCGCGGGGTTACGGGTGAATTGTTCCATCAGACGCTCGACGGCGGGGCCGTCGGTGAGTGGAATATTGTCGCGGCGCAAGGCCTCAAGAACGAGGCGATGGCAATCCTCTTGAATGGGGTCGAATGCCATGGGGCCTCCTTTGCTGCGGTTAGGGTTCAAATCATCTCTATATAAGGTTCTAGTTTACCCGCATGTGGCACACCGGGGGTGCCGCACTTGGACTTGCACCTTTGCACCACGAAGACGGATGTCGCACAAATGTCGGCACCTCGGTTGCGCGGGTGGTATCACAGTGCCGTAAACGGTCGATTTTTGGCGGCGAACGGGGCACATTTTGGAGGGGCACAGTCCTGCCCGGGATATGTAGTCAACCCTGATAAAACGTTTGCCCAGCTTGGGGTACGAATGCCCCACAAGAGTCTTCAGGGATAGAAAAAACGTTTCATCATTGTCAGCTTTAGGTGAATAACTGACCAACCAGAACGGTAAAATAGTGTTTGTCTGAGCGTTGAGACGTTTGGACATCGTGCATTGCCATCGCCGGCAACGCGCAAATCGGTCCTAACGGAGCCAATTGGGTGCTCCGTTATATACGCAAGTCTAAGAGGGGCTTGTTTAGGAGGCACAGTATGGGACGTTTTACCAATCCTCGCGATCTGTACTTTGGTGAGGGCGCTCGCCACGAGGTGAAGAACCTCAAGGGCAAGAAGGCCATCATCGTTTCTGGCGGCAGCTCTATGCGCCGCGGCGGGTTCCTGCAGGACGTTGAGGCCGACCTCAAAGAGGCCGGCATGGAGGTCAAGCTGTTCGAGGGCGTCGAGTCCGATCCCTCCATCGAGACCGTCATGAAGGGCGCAGCCGCTATGCGCGAGTTCGAGCCCGACTGGATCGTTGCTATCGGCGGCGGCTCGCCCATCGATGCCGCTAAGGCCATGTGGGTCTTCTACGAGTATCCCGAGGAGTCCTTCGATAACATCATCCAGCCGTTCAGCTTCCCCGAGCTGCGTCAGAAGGCTCACTTCTGCGCCATCTCCTCTACCTCCGGCACCGCTACCGAGGTCACTGCCTTCTCCGTCATCACCGACTACGCCAAGGGCATCAAGTACCCGCTGGCCGACTTCAACATCACTCCTGATGTCGCCATCGTCGACCCCGAGCTCACCTACACCATGCCCGCCAAGCTGTGCGCTCATACCGGCATGGACGCTCTGACCCACTGCATGGAGGCCTACGTTTCCACCTGCGCCTCTATGTTCACCGACGCCAACGCTCTGCACGGCATCCGCGAGATCGTCGAGTGGCTGCCCAAGTCCTATGCTGGCGACCATGAGGCCCGTCAGCATATGCACGAGGCTCAGTGCATCGCCGGTATCGCCTTCTCCTCGGGCCTGCTGGGCATCGTTCACTCCATGGCTCACAAGACCGGTGCAGCCTTTGAGAACGGTCACATCATCCACGGTGCTGCTAACGCCATGTACCTGGGCAAGGTCATCCAGTGGAACTCCAAGGACCCGCGTGCTGCCGAGCGTTATGCTTACGTGGCCAAGGAGATCCTGCACCTTCCCGGCGAGACCAACGAGGAGCTCATCGCTGCACTCGTCCAGAAGATCCGCGACCTCAACGACCAGCTCAACATTCCGCAGTCCATCAAGGATTACGCGAATGGTGGCGTGAAGGTCGACGCCGAGAACCCGCAGATGGTTTCCGAGGAGGAGTTCCTCGCCAAGCTGCCCGAGATCGCCGCGAACGCCGAGCAGGACGCCTGCACGCCCGAGAACCCGCGTGAGACCAAGGCTGCCGACTTCGAGAAGATTCTCAAGGCCTGCTACTACGACACCGACATCGATTTCTAATCGACTCTTGTTATCGTAACGAGGGGCTCCGCACGTATCTGTACGGAGCCCCTTTTTTTTCTTTTAGAGAATGGGATAGTTATGGCTGCAATTTTCAATAGCCCCAGCAAGTACATCCAGGGCCCGGACGAACTCGCCAAGCTCGGCTCCTATGTCGAGCCGCTCGGCGCTAAGGCCCTCGTCATCGTGACGCCTTCGGGCAAGAAGCGCGTCGGTGCCAAGATCGAGGGCGGTTTTGCCGAGGCCAAGGCCGAGCTGCTGTTTGAGGACTTTAACGGCGAGTGCTCTAAGGGCGAGGTCGATCGCCTGGTTGCGCTCGCTCGCGACAACGGTTGCGACATCATCGTCGGCGTCGGTGGCGGCAAGATCCTCGACACCGCCAAGGCCGTTGCCTATTACCTGGAGTCCCCGGTTATCATCTGCCCCACCATCGCTTCGACCGATGCGCCGTGCTCGGCACTTTCGGTGCTCTACACCGATGACGGCCAATTCGATAAGTACCTGTTCCTTAAGGCAAACCCCAATATTGTCCTTATGGATACGACGGTTATCGCGGCGAGCCCGGTGCGCCTGACGGTTTCCGGTATGGGCGATGCGCTCGCAACCTATTTCGAGGCCCAGGCAACGCACGATGCCGACGGTGGCACTTGCGCCGGCGGTAAGGGCGGAATGGCCGGCCTGGCGCTCGCCAAGCTCTGCTACGAGACGCTTATGGCCGATGGCGTCAAGGCCAAGGTCGCGCTGGAGAAGGGTGCGCTCACGCCTGCCGTCGAGCACATCATTGAGGCCAATACGCTGCTTTCGGGCATTGGCTTTGAGAGCTCGGGCCTTGCTGCTGCTCATGCCATCCACAATGGCCTGACGATGCTGCCCGAGTGCCACGGCATGTATCACGGCGAGAAGGTCGCCTTTGGCACTATCGTCCAGCTGGTACTCGAGGATGCCCCGACTGAGAAACTCGAGGAAGTCTTGGGCTTCTGCATTGAGCTTGGCCTGCCGGTCACGATGAAGGAACTTGGCGTTGCCGAGCTTACGCGCGAGCAGGCCATGATTGTTGCCGAGGCCGCATGCGCGCCCGAGGACACCATGTGCAACATGCCCTTTGAGGTGACGCCCGAGATGGTCGCAAACGCCATCCTAGGTGCCGACGCGCTGGGCCACTACTATCTCATGGATGAGTAAATCAAGCTAAGGAAGGGGCAAAGCCGGCAGATGGCTTTGCCCCTTTTTGCTATGGTGCAAAGGGGCAAGGTTACTTTGCACCAATCGTTGTTTGATGAAGGGCGGATTCTCGTATGGCGCTTCCTATGGTTTACGGCGGTCCCGGCCGGTATGTTCAGGGGCCGGGCGAACTGTCGCGTCAAGGCAGGTATTTGTCATGGTTGGGCTGCGCTGCCTATGTCTTGTTTGACCAGGGCACCGAGGATCGGCTGTGCAGGCAGATCGTCGATGGATTTCTGGACGAAGATCTAAGCGAGCCGTTCTTTAAGATTTATGACGGTCCGTGTACGGACGAGGCCGTTGTCGAAATGGCTAAGGAAGCCCAGGCCGAGTATTGCGACATGGTAGTGGGTATTGGCGGCGGCAAGATGCTCGATATCGCCAAGGCCGTTGCGTTTTATGCCGAGTTGCCGTTGTGCGTATGCCCCACGGCGGCTTCGATGGACGGTCCGTGCAGCGAGATTTCCGATGCCGATTTGCAGGGTGTTGCAAATGCGGTCTTTAGAAACGAGCGCAATATGGCCAACGAGCAGGCCAAGGTGACCAAACAAAAGCTCGTGCAGCTCATGTGCGAGGCATAGCTTGGCGCTTGATTGACCTTGTGCAATCGAGGCGGAGATAAGCCATAGACTATTTGCCTCAAAGGTGCTCCGCGTGTAATTTGCCCGAGGCACGGGCCGATAGCGTATCATTATCTCTTGCTTGTTTGCACTGCTCAGGGAGGGGCCGCGCATGGCGCAGGAACACGATCTGTTTGATGACATTATCGAGATCAGCAAGGGTTTCGACTTTCTTAAAAACCCGCTTGGCGGCGTGACCGATGCACTCGATCCGTCGGCGCCGCAGTGGAATCCTGCCGACTACAAGGAGCGCCCGCGCGGCAATACCATTCCGTGCCTGACCTGCAAAAACGAAAAGAGCGGCTGCACCGCGTGCATGGACGTGTGCCCGGTCAACGCTATCGAGGTCGAGGAAGACGCCATTGAGATCCTCGACTCCTGCCGCAAGTGCGGTCTGTGCGCCGCTGCCTGCCCGACCGAGGCGATTATCTCGCCGCGCCTGGCGCCTAAAAACCTGTATGACGATATCGTCTCTGCCGCTACGAGCCACGAGACCGCCTACGTCACCTGCACGCGCGCCCTCAAGCGCATGCCGCGCGAAAACGAGGTCGTCGTTGCCTGCGTGGGCGATATTACGGCCGAGACTTGGTTCTCGGTACTGGCGGACTATCCCAACGTGAGTGTGTACCTGCCGCTGGGCGTGTGCGATAAATGCCGCAACACCGGCGGTGAGGATATTCTGGGCGAGGCGATTGCGAAGGCCGAGGAGTGGTCCGGCACGGGTATGGGCTTGGAGGTCGACCCCAAGAGCCTCAAGTGCCATAAGCTTCGCGAGTACGAACGCAAGGAGTACATGGAAAAGATTGCCCGCACCACGGGCCTGACGGTGACCAAGCTCAACCCGGCGACTGCGGCACTGGCTTCGGTGACGCAGAAGTTGAAGGCCCACCGTCACCAGATCACGCAGCTCGAGCGCACGCTCAACACCATGTGCGGCACCACGACGACCAAGCGTCGCCGTTCGCTCACGCACGGGCGCCAACTGGTGCTCTCGACGCTGCAGAACCATCCCGAGCTTGCCCAGAACATGCAGGTGAGCACGCCGGAATGCGATTTTGACAAGTGCACGTCGTGCGGCGAATGCGTCAACGT
Organism: uncultured Collinsella sp.; assembly: GCA_900541015.1. Lineage (GTDB taxonomy): Bacteria > Actinomycetota > Coriobacteriia > Coriobacteriales > Coriobacteriaceae > Collinsella. The sequence goes on from UQIB01000006.1 coordinate 33,615, forward strand.
GTGCCCCACGTTTGCCTGCGATTTGGTGGGAAGCGGTCGCTTTGCACTGGAGTCCACGTATTGCCTAGGTTGCGGAGCCTGCGTCAAGGTGTGCCCCGAGCATGCGCTCAAGCTGGTCGAGCACGATGCGTCCAATCTGGTCGTTGTCGACCCCGAGGCCGAGGAAAAGGCCGCTCAGAAGGCCAAGGCCCACGAGGAGGCCGAGAAGGTCAAGGCTGAGGCAAAGGCCAAGCTTGACAAGATGCTCGACCAGGTGGAAAAGCTCGCGGACTAGCTAAAAGAGCGTAAATGATGGCCGGTAGGACAGGTACTGCCCCGCCGGCCAAAAAAAGTTGCGGTGGAATAGTTCCCGTTTTGCCTTTAAGCTGGCCATTCTAGGAACTATTCCACCGCAACTAATAGATGGTTAGCCCATGCTGCTCTGATGGGTCTCGCTGCCGTTATTGCGGCGGGTGACCGTTTCGTGGAGTAAAAAGAAGCTGGGAACCTGCTTTGTCTCGGTGTATTCCATAAGGATGCCGTCGGCGTTGTAGGTCTGTCCGCGTATAACGGCGAGTGCGTTAAAGTCGTCGAGATCGAGCACGCGCGCATCTTCGGGCGTGGGATGCTCAATCGTTACATCGCGTTTGCCCGTGGCAATCTTAATGCCAAGATCTTCTTCGAGGTAACGATAAATCGAATCGTTGACAATCTCGGGTGTCAGTCCCGGTACCTGTGAGCTTAGGTAATAGGAGTCGTCGGAGCACACGGCATGTCCGTTTGCATAACGGATGCGTTTGGCGCGCGTGAGCTCGCAGCCTTCGGGAAACCCGGTAATCCTGGAGAGTGCCTTGCTACAGACGAGGAGCTCAAAGACAGTGGTAACCGTTTTGAGCTCAAAGCCTCGGCTGGCTGCGATTTCCTTAAAGGTCTCGAGTCCGCCGCCGCCACGATTCGTCTCGTCACTGATGTTGCGAATGACGCGCATGCCTTTGCCTTGCTGGGGGAGCACGTATCCATCTGCCGCAAGCATCGAGATGGCGCGACGGACCGTCATGCGCGAACAGTCAAACAGCTGCGTGAGCTCAGTCTCCGAAGGCAGATAACTCTGATAGGCGTATGTGCCGTCGTCAATTGACTGCTTCACGTTGTCATAAATAGTTTGGAAGATGGCTCGCGCCATGACGGTCTCCTAGAGCTGGGTGCGCGAGCGACGGATGAGGGCCGCCCGCGCAGGTGTCAAGCGATTTACTTGCTGGGGTCGATTATATATTTGCCCATGGCACGCAGGGCCGGGTCTGACAGGATGGCGCCGAGTTCGTCGAGGGAAGCCACCTTGGCGACCATCGAGGATACGTCGAGCCTGCCAGAGTCGATGAGCTCGAGCGCGCGACGCTGTGTGTAAGGGTTGATGTAGGACGAGGTGAGCACGAGCTCCTTCTGGAAGACCTCGAAGGGCTTGACGGTGATTGTCTCATCGGGCTTGGTGAGGCCGAACATCATGACCGTAGCCTTGTGGCCGGCGATCTGGATGGCCTGCTCGATGGTGACGGGCTTGCCAACACACTCGATAACGACATCGACGTTGCCGACGCCCTCCTGCTTCAGGCGGGCCGGGACGTCCTCGTGGATGGAATCAATTGCCAGGTCGGCGCCGAGTTTGAGCGCAACCTCGCGCTTGCCTTCGACGGGCTCGAGCAAGACAACCTTGGTGGCGCCGGCGTTTTTAGCAAGCTGCATCATGAGCAGACCGATCATGCCACCGCCGATAACGACAACTGTGCTGCCGGGCTTGATGTTGCACATATCGATGCCGTGCAGGCAGCAGGCGACGGGCTCGGTCATAGCACCCTGCTCAAAGCTGGTGTGATCGCCCAACTTGTAGACTTGCTGCATATCGACGGAGCAGTACTCGGCAAAGCCGCCGTTAACGGTGGTGCCGTAACCGGTCATATGCTCGCAGTAGTGGTTGATTCCGTCGCGGCAGGGTTCGCAGCAGCCGCAGGGATGGTTTGGGTCGATGCACACGCGATCGCCCGGTTTAAAGCCAGCGACGTCGCTGCCCACGGCCTCGACAACGCCCGCAAACTCATGACCAAGGATCGTGGGCGGGGTAACGTCGGCCGCGCCCTTGTCGCCTTCATAGATATGCACGTCGGTGCCGCAGACGCCGCAAGCTTTGACGTTGATCAGAACGTCGCGCTTGCCCACGGCCGGCTTTGCCGATTCCTCGACTCTGAGGTCGTGCTTTCCATAGAAGACCGCGCTTTTCATGGTGACTCCTTAACGTGGCGGTGAATATTGTAATGAAGTATAGGCATGTCTACAGGTATAGACAAGCACATCTAGACAAGTTGAAAAGAAATATAATTTGCGGCCATAAGCTATGTTAGATTTAGCAGGCAAAATACTGGACTTATACCGTTTACGGCCAATAATCGACCGCTGACCGAACATAGAAACCGTATCAACTTGTCTAGATAAGTGATATGATAAAAATAGAAGCGCAAGAAGTCAGGGAAGCGGGCCCACCCGTCCTATTGCACGAGGTACACGCAAACGGCGCGTCTGCGGTCTCGAGTGAAGCCAAAACCGCAGCCGCTCCGAATGAAGAGAGGGGGATTCCCCGTCATGATGCAAAAGATACAACGTTTCGGCGGTGCAATGTACACGCCTGCAATTCTTTTCGCATTTTCCGGAATTGTCGTCGGCCTGGGTACGTTGTTTACCACCGAGGCGATCTTTGGCGAGATGGCCACTGCAGGCCATCTTTGGTTTGATTGCTGGAATGTGCTGCTCCAGGGTGGTTGGACGCTCTTTAACCAGATGCCGTTGCTGTTTTGCGTAGCGTTGCCAATTTCGCTCGCGAACAAGCAGAACGCTCGCTGCTGCATGGAGGCTTTGGCCATCTACCTTACCTTCAACTACTTTGTAAGCACAATCTTGGGGCAGTGGGGCCCTGTCTTTGGGGTCGACTACTCTGTCGAGGCGGGCAGCGGTACTGGTCTTGCCACTATCGCAAGCATCAAAACGCTTGATATGGGCATCATGGGCGCGCTCATTATCTCTGGTATCGCCACGATGCTGCATAATAAGTTCTTCGACACCGAGCTCCCCGAGTGGTTGGGCGTGTTCTCGGGTTCCGTGTTCATCTATATGATCGGTTTCTTCGTTATGGTTCCGGTCGCTCTTATCGCCTGCCTGGTGTGGCCGCATGTTCAGGCTGCTATCTCTGCCTTCCAGGGATTCATTCTTTCCGCCGGTACGTTTGGCGTGGGTGTCTTTGCTTTCTTCGAGCGCGTGCTGATCCCTACAGGCCTGCACCACTTTATCTATACGCCGTTCTATTACGACAACGCGGCGGTCAACGGCGGCATCTTTGCTGCTTGGGCCAATATCCTGCCCCAACTGGCTGCCGATCCGAGCATTGCTCTTAAGGATGCCGCACCCTGGGCTGCCTATACCTGCCCTGGTTGGACTAAGGTCTTCGGCTCGCTTGGCGTCGCCATTGCGTTTTATATGACCGCCAAACCCGAGCGCAAGCAGCGCGTCAAGGCTCTGCTGATCCCGGTCACCCTTACCGCTATGCTTTGCGGTATTACCGAGCCGCTTGACTTCACCTTCCTGTTCATCGCGCCTGGCCTGTTCGTCGTCCACTGCGTGCTCGGAGCGCTTGGCTGCATGGCTCAAAACCTCCTTGGCGTCGTGGGCATCTTCGACGGCGGCATCATCTCGATGCTCTCGTGGGACTGGCTGCCCCTTTGGGCCGCACATGGTCTGCAGTACGCCATCTCCATCCTTGTCGGTCTGTGCTTTACCGCTCTTTGGGTCGTGGTCTTCCGTTTCCTGATCGTCAAGTTCGACTTTAAGACCCCCGGTCGCGAGGATGACGATGTTGAGGTCGAGCTCAAGTCCAAGGCCGACTACAAGCAAAAGCAGGGCGGTGCTGCTGGCAAATCGGTCGCCCAGAGTAAAGATGATGAGCGCTTGGTGCTTGCCGAGAACATCCTCGATCTGCTCGGTGGCACGGATAACATCATCGATGTAACTAACTGCGCTACCCGTCTGCGCGTTAACGTCAAGGACAAGAGCGTCGTTGCACCCGAGGCTTCCTTCAAGGCGATCGGTACGCATGGCTTGGTGGTCCAAGGTCAGTCAATCCAGGTCATCATCGGCCTTACCGTCCCGCAGGTTCGCGAGAAGTTCGAGAGTCTTCTGAAGTTCGAGAGTCTTCTGTAAACCATCGTCCATCGAAACAATCGGCCTTGCAGAGCCGGTATGCACCGCAAGGCCGATTCTGGAGATAAAAAATCCACTTCTAGGTAACAATTCCAAACCGTGCAGGCCGCGTACGGGGATGGATTGAGCAAGCGGCCAGAATGAGGAGGACATCATGTCCAAGAAAAACTATGCCGTGACCATTGCCGGCGGTGGCTCTACCTTCACCCCGGGCATCGCCCTGATGCTGCTTGAGGAGCGCGACCGCTTCCCGGTCAACAAGGTGACCTTCTACGACAACAACGCCGAGCGCCAGGAGATCGTTGCCAAGGCGTGCGAGATCTACTTCCACGAGAACGCTCCCGAGGTTGAGTTCAACTACACCACCGACCCCGAAACCGCTTTTACCGGTACTGACTTCGTCCTTGCTCACATCCGCGTGGGTCTCTACGCTATGCGCGAGCTCGACGAGAAGATCCCCCTCAAGTACGGCTGCGTTGGTCAGGAGACCTGCGGCGCTGGCGGCATCGCCTACGGTATGCGCTCCATCGGCGGTGTCATCGAGATCCTGGACTACATGGAGAAGTACAGCCCCAACGCCTGGATGCTCAACTACTCCAACCCCGCGGCCATCGTCGCCGAGGCCTGCCGCGTGCTGCGCCCCAACAGCCGCATCATCAACATCTGCGACATGCCGATCGACCTTATGGATAAGATGAGCCGTATGTGCGGCATCAAGGATCGTCGCGAGCTGCAGTATAGCTACTACGGCCTCAACCACTTTGGTTGGTGGAGCAAGATCTACGACAAGGATGGCAACGACCTCATGCCGCAGATTAAGGAGCACATGGCTAAGAACGGCTACTTGGACGGTATCGAGCACGAGGCCGGTAAGGAGCAGCATGTCGAGGAGAGCTGGATTCACACCTTCGGCAAGGCCAAGGATGTCTATGCTGTCGATCCCGAGACGATTCCCAACACCTACCTCAAGTACTACCTGTACCCGGACTATGTTGTCGAGACGTCTGACCCCAACTACACTCGCGCCAATGAGGTTATGGACGGCCGCGAGAAGAAGGTCTTTGGCGCTTGCCGCGACATCATCGCCAAGGGTACTGCCAAGGACGGCGGCTTTGAGCCCGACGTACACGCCAACTACATCGTCGACCTTGCCTGCGCGCTGGCCGAGAACACGCTCGAGCGCTTCCTGCTGATCGTCCCCAACGATGGTGCTGTGCCCAACTTCGACCCGACGGCCATGGTCGAGGTGCCTTGCATCGTCGGTTCCAACGGCTTTGAGAAGATTTGCCAGGGCCCGATCCCGCAGTTCCAGAAGGGCCTGATGGAGCAGCAGGTTTCCGTCGAGAAGCTCGTTGTCCAGGCTTGGGTCGAGGGCAGCTACCAGAAGCTCTGGCAGGCGCTCACGCTCTCCAAGACCATTCCTTCGGCAAGCGTTGCTAAGCAGATCCTGGACGAGCTCATCGAGGCCAACAAGGATTTCTGGCCCGAGCTTAAGTAAGGACTACTGTCTAGAACTCTCACGCATCTCTGCTTCATTTGCGCCGCCGCGGTGTCCGGATTCGCCCGGATGCTGCGGCGGCGCTATACTTATGAAGTTTGAAGTACCTGTACCAAAAGGAGCTGTCGTGTCCCTTTCCATCGGTATCGTGGGCCTGCCCAACGTGGGCAAGTCGACGTTGTTCACCGCGCTTACCAAAAAGACCGGCCTTGCCGCCAACTACCCGTTTGCCACGATCGACCCCAACGTGGGTATCGTCGATGTGCCCGATAGCCGCCTGCAAAAGCTCGCCGACATCGTCAACCCGGGCCGCATTGTGCCGGCTACGGTCGAGTTCGTCGACATCGCTGGCCTGGTGAAGGGCGCCAACGAGGGCGAGGGCCTGGGCAACCAGTTCTTGGCCAACATTCGCGAGACCGATGCCATCTGCGAGGTCGTGCGCTACTTTAAGGATCCCAACGTCATGCGTGAGGTGGGCCGCACGGGCGAGTTCGTCGACCCCGCCGGTGACGCCGATACCATCATGACCGAGCTCATCCTGGCCGACATGGGCACGCTCGAGAAGCAGCTGCCCAAGCTCGAGAAGGAGGCCAAGCGCGACAAGGAGCTCATGCCCAAGTTCGAGGGGGCCAAGCGCCTGCTCGCTTGGCTCAACGAAGGCAAGCGAGCCGCATCCATGGAGATGACCGACGAGGAGCGTGCCGCCGCCAAGGGCCTGTTCCTGCTCACTATGAAGCCCATTCTGTACGTGGCCAACGTGGACGAGGATATGCTCAACGACGACCTGGCGCCCATCGACGGCGTCAAGCCGCTGCCGATTTGCGCCAAGATCGAGGCCGAGCTTTCCGAGCTCGATCCCGAGGACGCCGCCGACTACCTGGAGAGCCTGGGCCTGGAGCAGCCCGGCCTGGACGTGCTCGCTCAGGCGGCCTACAAGCTGCTCGGCCTGCAGTCGTTCTTTACGGCCGGCGAGATGGAGGTCAAGGCCTGGACGGTTCGTCAGGGCGCGACCGCCCCGCAGGCCGCCGGCGTCATCCACACCGACTTTGAGCGCGGCTTTATTAAGGCCGAGGTCATTGGCTACGACGACTACATCGAGCTCGGCGGCGAGCAGGGCGCCAAGGCCGCCGGCAAGCTGCGCATTGAGGGCAAGGACTATGTCATGGCCGATGGCGACGTCGTGCACTTCCGCTTTAACGTGTAAGGACGACGCATATGTTTAAATATGGCAAAAAAGCTGGCTACATGGGTATTGCGCTGCTCGTACTTGCGGTGATTCCGCTGGTGGTTGCAGCGTGTGTTATCCCCAACATTGGCCCCGAGGTGGCAACGAAGTTTAACGCAGCCGGCGAGGTGACGCGCTGGGGTAAGAGCTACGAGCTGCTGGCACTGCCGGTGCTCAACCTGCTGCTGAGCGTGGCGACGTACTTTACGGCGGGACGCCAGGCAAAAAACAACGAGGACTCCGCTGTGATGGCACGCCTTGCGTGCGAGCGCTACCTGCGTAACGGCTGCATCACGGGCGTGTTCCTCAATGTAATCAACGTCTACTTTATGTATTCGGCGATTACTGGAACGGGCTTTGGCTTTGGTTTCTAGCTTGTCCTTTTAGGCAACGAGCCTGCACACATATTCAATGGCTGCTGCGAGGCCGCCGCTCGATCGTGGTTTAAAGACCATGTCGGCGGCGGCCTCGTTTTCGTATCCGGCGCCGCGAAGGGCAAGTGCGATACCGGCTTCCAGGAGAAGGGGCAGACCGTGTTGGCTGGTTGCGATTACGGCAGCTTGATTGAGCGAGCAGCTGTGCGCTTGGCATTGGATGGCAAGTTCACCTTGCGCCGGGCAAGGGACCAGAACGGCGGCGACGCGACTTGATAGCAATGCAAATGCTGTGCGCTCATCGGGCGAAAGGCATTCTGCTTCAACGACGACGAGCTTGGGCGGCGCGCTGTTTGTGCGAAGTGTGGCTCGGTACATGCGGACCGAAGAACCCGACATAGAAAACTCCTGTGTATTCGGCAAAACGTAAACTATAGTTTACGTTTATGTTCGGCTCCATTTCAAACTCGGCTGCATGGACGAACGTGCGAAACAGATTCTTGGCAGGCGGGTCGAAGAGACACGCAGGGACCTTGGTATCTCCAAGGTTGATTTTTGCGTGGCGACAGGAATCAGCCGACCCTACCTCGACCGAATCGAAGATGGGACGGCAAATTTCACGCTCAAGGTTCTATTTAAGATCGCGCCCGCACTCGGCATGACGGTGTCAGAGCTTCTCGAGGGCATCGAATAGGGGATACCCGTCGACAACTGAATTACGCCATCGGGATGCGGTCGTGGTTGACTTGGCTGTAGAACAGGCGCTGGATCTCGGCGGCATCGCGTGACTGGCCGAGTGCCCACATGGTCTTGGCCACGAGCGTCTCGGTGGTCATGTCGTCGCCGCGCAGAATACCCGGATGATCGGCGTAAGCACGGCCGACCTCATAAACGCCCAGATCGAGGCCCTCTTCGGGGACCTGCGTGGTCATAACGACAGTACGACCCGAATCAACCCAGCGGAAAATCGCCTCCTGGAACGACTCGCCCGACTCACCAAACTCGGGGATACCGCCAATGCCAAAGGTCTCCAGAATCACGGCGTCGTAGCTATCGGCAAGGGCGTCGAGGATGCCCGGGTTTACGCCGGGCGTAAGCTTGAGTACAAATACGCGCGGATCGATGCTGTCGTAGAAACGCACCGGGTTTTCGCCCTGATGCGTGCCGTGAAGCCCATTGCGCACGATACGGTCATTGCGGATGTAGGCAATGGGCGGATAGTTGACGCTAATGAACGCGTTAAAGCTCATGGTGCGCTGCTTGCGGGCGCGCGTGCCGGCAATGGCGACGCCGCCAAACACAATCGACACATCGTGCGAGTGCTCGTCGAGCGCATAGAGCAGGCTCTGGTACAGGTTGAGCTTGGCGTCGGTAAAGGGATTGCCCATGGGCTTTTGCGAGCCGGTGAGTACGATGGGCTTGGGGCTGTCCTGAATCAGGTAGGAAAGCGCTGCTGCGGTGTAGCTCATGGTGTCGGTGCCGTGCAGAATCACGAAGCCGTCGTGGTCGGCATAGCCTTCGACGATGACGTCGCGGATACGCATCCAGTCGCTCGGGCGCATATTGGTGCTGTCGATGTTCATGGGCTGCACGACGTCGAGCTCGCAGAGGCCCGAGATCTCGGGGACACTCTGGGCGAGCTCCTCACCGGTCAGAGCGGGGGAGAGGCCGTTGCCGTCCTCGGTCGATGCGATGGTGCCGCCCGTGGCGATGAGAAGGATGCGCTTCATGCTGGTATTCCTATCGTATTTGCCGCCGCAGAGGCGGAGTCGTTCGGCAGTATTGTGGCACAGGGCGTCCAATGTTCAAACGTATTACATCATCTGTAACGTTTGGTAACACTTCAATTGCCGTCAAATAGGGGCCCAGGTCGTGCGTTTGCCGTGCGCTGATGGCTGCGAGGGACGAGAAACCCCATATAACGTGTACACTATGGAGGTTATTTTCGTTCATTCACGCGGGTGGGCACCGGCTCCCCGCCAACAAGAGGGGGAACCATGGATCAAAAGGCTTCCGCAAAGGTCCTCGTACTCGACTTTGGTGCGCAGTACGGTCAGCTCATTGCCCGTCGCGTCCGCGACCTCAACGTGTATTCTGAGATTGTCCCCTGCGACATCTCGGCCGACGAGATTCGCGAGATGAACGCCTCTGCGCTCATCCTTTCTGGCGGCCCGGCCTCCGTGTATGCCGAGGACGCTCCGTCCATCGATCCTGCCATCTTTGACCTGGACCTTCCCGTCCTGGGCTTTTGCTACGGTCATCAGATCACGGCCGTGACGCTCGGCGGCAAGGTCGGCCACTCCGAGGTGGGCGAGTACGGCCGCGCCACCATCACGCGCACGGCCGGCGCCAAGCTCTTTAACTCCACGCCCATGGAGCAGACTGTGTGGATGAGCCATCGCGACGCCGTTTCCGAGGTGCCCGAGGGCTTTACCGTTACCGCCAGCACCGACGTGTGCCCGGTTGCTGCCATGGAGTGCCCCGAGCGCAAGATCTTCACCACGCAGTTCCACCCCGAGGTCAAGCACTCCGAGTATGGTCAGCAGCTGCTGAGCAACTTCCTGTTTGAGATCTGCGGCCTGGAGCCCAACTGGAGCATGGACAACCTGGTCGAGACCATGACGGCCGAGTTCCGCGAGAAGGTCGGCGACGACCGCGTGATTCTGGCCCTGTCCGGCGGCGTCGACTCCTCCGTCGTGGCCGCCCTGGGCGCCCGTGCCGTGGGCAAGCAGATGACCTGCGTGTTCATCAACCACGGTCTGCTGCGCAAGGGCGAGCCCGAGCAGGTGGAGGAGGTCTTCACCAAGCAGTTTGACGTCGACTTTATCCACGTTCACGCCGAGGACCGTTATGCCGAGCTTCTGGCCGGCGTGACCGAGCCCGAGGAGAAGCGCCGCATCATCGGTACGCAGTTCTGGAAAGAGTTCTTCGCCGTGGCGCAGCAGCTCGAGACCGATGGCAAGCCGGTCAAGTACCTGGCTCAGGGCACCATCTACCCCGACATCATCGAGTCCGGTGCTCGCAAGACGGGCGGTAAGACGGCCACCATCAAGAGCCATCACAACCTGATCCCGTTCCCCGAGGGCGTGCACTTCGACCTTATCGAGCCGCTCGATCACTTCTTTAAGGACGAGGTCCGCGCGCTTGGTCTGGCGCTTGGCCTGCCGGGTCATATCGTGTTCCGTCAGCCTTTCCCGGGTCCGGGTCTGGCCATCCGCATCATCGGTGCGGTCGATAAGGAGAAGCTCGAGATCCTCAAGAATGCCGACGCTATCGTGCGTGAGGAGCTGGATGCCTACAATCAGCGCCTGTTTGAGCAGACCGGCGAGCGCAACTCCGAGCACAGCTGCTGGCAGTACTTTGCGGTTCTGCCCGACATTAAGTCCGTCGGCGTTATGGGCGACGAGCGCACCTACCAGCGCCCGATCATCCTGCGCGCCGTCGAGTCCAGCGATGCCATGACCGCCGACTGGGCCAAACTGCCCTACGACGTGTTGGCCCGCATTTCCGGCCGCATCGTTGCCGAGGTTCCCGGCGCCAACCGCGTGTGCTACGACATCACGTCCAAGCCGCCCGCGACGATTGAGTGGGAATAGTTTACAGTAAAAAGTGTATTAGTTTATGAGCTGATACGGACTGTTTTGAAGTGGTTTCAACGCTATGAGTTTTGCTGATTCAAGGTGAAATCCACGCGGAAAACCGAATAAACATAGAGCAAAAGTCCAGGTAGATAACACAAATCTATCTGGACTTCTTGTTTATGTGGCTCCGGCTGGTGTTCTGGCGTTATCGCAAGTTGCATCAGGGCCGTTCAGATTCAACTTTCAAAAACAGGAACCAAATGGGAACCGCCCGTTGGGAACCAACGGGCGGTTTGACCTGCGTATTTAAACATTTATAGATTAAGGCCAAGTTCTCCCCAAGTTTTGGTGACGAAGTGGCAGTTGTTGCCATTCGTATCGGACATCGTGTTAACAATCGCGATAAGCCCCTTTACTGAATCAGGGTGATTTGAGCTGGCGGATAACCTTGTATGCCATCTGGTCCGAGCAACCCATCATTTCCTTGACTTCGTCTTTACCGACAAGCTTGTAGTCGCACATAGATTCCTCCTTTGCTAATACGATATTTACGACTGCATAGGATGAAGTTTTGTGATACATAATTTACGAGTCAACATCTTGTAAGACAGTTTTTACTGGTTTACCGTTTCGTTATCGTTCGTGTAATACACTGAGTTCAGGGAGGGCTATCTTGGAGAGCGGTAGAGCCGACAGAAGGGCGTTCGTGAGCAGGCTTAAAGACCTGCGTGCGCTTAACGGCATGATGACCCAGGAGGAGCTTGCCGAGGAGTCCGGCGTGGACGTCGGCCTGATTCAGAACTACGAGCAGGAGAAGAGCCTTGCCAGGGAGGATGCTGTCGCAAAGATGGCCATGGCGTTGGGTATTTCGCCTGCCGGCTTCCTTACTATTCGGATCAGGGACTTGTTTGATTCGGACGGTGCCAATCAGGTCAACGTGGTCGCCCAAGTGCTCTTCCAGATTGCCAGCGCCTACGACCTGGAACCCTACTACGACGGTAAGGAGATCGGCGTCAAGGGTAACGGGAGCTACATCGAGTACTCCATGACTGAGTGGGCAGATGTAATTGAGGATGATCTTGAGAAGTTCCGCGACTTGTACGAGGACGGCATCTCAGAAGAAGAGCGCGCAAAGCGTGAGGCCGATTCCAAATACGCATCTGGGACCAGGAAGCGTTTCGAGCTGGGCTACGACGGCCCGTTCGATGAGATGGACTACCCTGTTCAGCCTCCGCGTCTTGGCGAGACTATGAGGAGGCTCAGAGCCGCAAGTGGTCTTACGCAGGCTGACCTGGCGGAAGCGGCGGGTTTCAGCGTTTTCACCGTCCGTGCTTACGAGCAGGGCAAGCGCACTCCCAACGACGAGCAACGCATCGCCATGGCGAAAGCCCTTGGCGTTCCGGCGGAGGTGTTGCTCGACTTCGGCATCACCAACCCAAATGAGGCGTTCCATTATCTGATGGAGATTGCCCACGTCTTCTACCTAACACCCAAGAGGGTCGGAGAACGCATTGTCCTCGTAAATGATGTTGATCTCAGGGCAGGCGAGTTGCCTGCTAGACCGAATCTCGAAAAGCTGTTTGGCGAATGGTATTTCGCATGGGTCGAATTCCGCGAGTCCGGCGATGTCAACACATATCAAAACTGGCAAGACCACTACGAAGGATAGCTATGTTGGAACATATTTACACGGGCTCCCTCGAATACAGAAACATTGAATTTCAATTTGTGTTCGATGGCGAGCTGCTTACACTTATCACCCCAAAGCAGCATCAACACGAAGTTGAGTGGGAGTGGCTAAAGGAAGAAATTGGCCCAGGTGTTTATACGTGTGGCAAACCGCTTACGGTTGACGTCCCCTTCATGTCTGGAAGATGCTACGAAACAAATAAACAGATGATCTTTCTGACCCATGAAAGCTCAACTGTCGGGAGCAGAAACTCAACGCTACTCATTAATGTGGTTGGTGTAATAGAGGCAAATAAAGCTGACTCCCGTTTTTCTCGATTAACTTTGTCCAGTCCTGAGTTGAACTTCATCCATCCAATCAATCGCGCCTATTATCAGGAGTTTAATTTTGATGACCTTGAAAAGGATGGCGTGATTTCCATCAAAACCAATGGGTTCGATGCGACAACAACCACTAAGCGTCCTTTCACGGTTGATGGCAATTGCGTATCAGTCCATTTCTCGGTTGGCTGGAAATGCAGCACAAAGAACAACGAGCCGCCAATCATTTTGAACTCAAATATGATTTTCGAGTTCGAAGAGACAAGTGACTATTGGTTTCTTCGAAGGCTGTGGAGCGTCGCCGAAAGCATGGTTCAGCTGCTTACGTTCAGGCAAAATGCGAAAATTTCGGAGTGTGCGCTGCAGGCAAAATTCGATGAAAAGCGATTCCATGATGTTGGAACCTTCAAGCTAACAAGAGATACTATTGCCTCCGATGGGCATTCCCTGGAAAAGGGTCGATATATCAGTTTGCGGTATCTCGAATCCCATGAGGCAGACCTTATCGCGCTCATCGCCGACGAGAGCATATACCTAAGGCATATCCCCAAATCATCCGAAGGAGCGCGTTCGATCGATGCATCCAGTTTCGTAATGACCACCGCTGCGTTCGAATGGGAATTTAGCCAGCTGTACCCAGGCGGCGTTTCGAAACAGGATAAACGAGTAAAGGCAGAAGAACGCGCCCTCGAAGAAATCGACGCTGTTATTTCAAACACCACGGGAGAGGCGAAGTCGATTCTTAAATTCGCCAGGAAGAGCATTGGCTTCACTAATCTTGAGGCAAAAGTGATACAGGCGGGTCACGACTTTGACCCTGTGGTTGGCGTATTTGGCAAGCAACTGTATTCGCTGAATGAGGAAGAGTTTGACTACAAGACAATTGGAAATAGGCTGGCCAACCAGCGAAACGATTTCGCGCATGGAAACATTGACAAAGAATTTAACGGCGCAGCAATTCTGGATTTGTTATTCCTCAGGTATTTAATCTACGCCTTGCAACTGAGGCGAATTGGAGTTTCCGATTCGAGCATTCAAAGAGCGATTAATGATCTGTTTTCTCGAAGACTTGCTCTTCCCGAAGAAAAGCAAATCGAAAGCGTTGGTGACGCACCGCATGCGTTAGAGGACTCCATTTCGGAAACTTCAGAAGCTTAAGATAGCTGGTTCCCAAATGGTTCCAAAATCCTGAGAACTCGGCATCAGAATCGACCGCAATTTGTCACCAGATGTCACTAACGACCAACAGATATACGAATTGACGCAAAGAGTAGGAGTAGAAAAAATACGTGCAATACACGTGCATGACAGCCCAGATAGCACCCATGGCGCACTGCGCCATGGGTGCTATCTTTGTGTATCGGAGCGGGTAACGGCATATTCCGGTCGCCACATGACGGATTTCCGTCATGTCATGACGAATCCCCAGAAAAACTCGCCTCCCGCACGTACAATTCCATGCAACGAACTCATAAGGCAAGGAGGTCCGCATGGAGACGGTCAACGTCACCGTACGTATGGAAAGGCAGACGAGGGACGATGCGGCGGGGCTCTTCTCGGGGCTCGGCGTCAGTACCACCCAGGCGATCAACATGTTTCTCAAGCAGGCAGTGAGGGAGCAGAGGAGCCCCTTCGAGGTCGCCACCAGGCCGGCCGTGGGCCATCGAGCCGAGAGCCTGGAAGAGCAGAACCGGCTTACCGCATCGACCGCCGCGTCCTCGGAACCCTTTCACCCCTAAGCGGTTAAGACTTTGCAAGCAGGATTCATGTGCTAAAATCCAAAACTAGTTAGCCCCGGTACGACCGCTGATTCAAGTCGCCGGGGCTCAATTATTATCTGAGGAAAGGTTTCCCATGTCGAACGCTCCGAAGATAGACCGGGCGCACGTCATATCGTGGCTCTCTGAGCCGCGATATAGCAAATATCTCGAAGTATCGCGAGGCGATGACGCCGTTGCCCTCGACCTCTACCTCTGGAATATCGGCCTTGCGCAGGCCGTCTTGAAAGACGTCTCGTTCTTCGAGGTCGCTCTCAGGAACGCGTACGACAGGGCAATATCCTCCACTTGGAGCGGGTCTGACCACTGGCTGCTCGACGATGCCTCTCCCGTAAGGCGCCCGATTCTCAGGACGAATAAGCGAGGACAGGTCAACGACGCCAACCGACTGAACAAGAATTCGATAGACCACCTGAGAAACGGCCTTCGCGAGAACGCGACCGCAGACGACATCGTCTCGAACCTCACGCTGGGCTTCTGGGCCCACATGACGGACCGCAGCCATGAACGCGACTTGTGGATTCCGATCATCCATAAGGCATGGCCAAAGGGGGCAGACCGAAACGACGTCAATGGACGGATAGCGGGAATCAACAAGATTCGCAATCGCGCCGCTCACCACGAACACCTCTTCGCGCATGCGGGATGCAGATGCGGGACTTTGCAATCATGCCGAGACGCCGCTTTGCTGTTCGCTCAGCTTGAGCCAATTGCACACAGCTATGTTTACAAAGGGAACATCAATAGATGCTCGGTCGATAACTACCTGGAGGGGCACCCGGCTCCTTGCGACGTTACGGTCTGAGAAAAACCCACGCGCGCAAGGATGAGCTGAAGCCCGAGCCTGCGGTGACGCAGGAGCAGCTCGACGAGCTTGAACCGGGCGATAGCGTCTTCCATAAGGCGTTCGGCTACGGGCGCATCATCGACATCGATGAGGCTTACATCGATGTCACGTTCGACAGCGATGACAAGAAGAAGAAACGCTTGCGGAAGTTCTTGTTCCCTGGGTCGTTCTTCTAGGGTTTGCTGCAGATAGGATAGGAATAGCGTATGAGCGATACCCACATCTGCACACGGGGCAAGGTTTGGGACTTACACATACATTCGAACCAGTGCTACTCAACTACCGATGAGGAGCTCAAAAAGCTCAGCGTCAATGATTACGTAGTACGGCTTATCGAGGTACTTGAGGAATACGAGGACCTTGACATGATTTCGTTCACCGACCATAACCAGATATGCATCGATCTCTATCGTGCCTTTTACGACGCGCACAGCAGGATAGCACTTCTGCCGGGTGTAGAGATCGACGTGGCACTCGATGAAAACGAGCCAGCAAAGCATCTTGTCGTCTATTTCGATGCGATGGGCGATGTGGACAAGCTTGAGGACCTTGCAAGCAAGCTGAACGCTCTGATGAGCGAGAAGAACGTAGGCAGTGGCAACGGCAAAAAGCCCATCGACATACACCTGTTGCTCGATAGGCTTATAGGTTACGGGGTCCATTTTGCCCTTAGCCCACACGCCATGAAGCAGGGTAAGCGTGGCATAGATTACGACTGGCACGCAATGCCAACCGACGAGCGCGATAACGAAATGAAGAAGTATCTTGACCAGTTCTTCTGCTTCTGGGAGTCAAGCGGTAAGAGTGAGATTGCGCATGCCGTCGAATTCCTCAAGCAGATGGCTCGAGACGAGCTGGTCTCCATCGTGTCGTTCTCCGACTCAAAGGATTTCGGAAAGCTGCGCGAATATCTCGACAACCCGTGCCAATACTTCAATGCCTTGCCAAACTTCAACGGCTTGAAGCTTGCCGGAAGTGAGATCACCCGCATCACCAGAGTGCAGGGCGTTGTCAACGCGAGCAACCTGGGCGGTTACATAGGAGCCGTTGAGTTCGAGGGTCAACATATTGAGTTCACACCTCGCCTGAATGCGATCATAGGTGGAAGAGGTAGCGGCAAATCCGTCCTTCTCGATTCGATTGCGTGCGGCATAAGGCCAAACGCCGGTACCCTACTTGACGAGCGCAGGGCATTCATTAGGGGGCGCGGGATATCTGTAAGCACGATGAGCGGCGCTCCGATCATTGAAGGCCAGTTCAACATTGACTACTTCAATCAGAGCTACATAGCAACACTGTTTGAGAAGTCGGGCAAAGAGTTCAACAAGGCGATCGAACAGCACTTTGCAAGCGGCTTTGAGCACGTAAAGCGCATCGATGGGGCATCGATAGAGCGCACCAATGCCGACGCATTCGCCGAGCTCATTGAGTCCTTTGAAGAGGAGACTCCGGAAAACATCGTTGGCTTTGTCGATAAGTACATAGTCGACACAAAGGATAGACTCGACATGGACATCGGACCGAGGAAATCGAAGGCCCAGATTCCGGATAGTAAGCTGGCGTCTCTTAAATACCAGAAAGTACTCGATGACATTAGGTCAGCTATAAAAGCCAAGCTGCCTCCGACACTCGAAAGCAACCCGCGTATCGACGCGGCGATTACGGAACTGCAGCGAGTCATCTGCGATGAGGCATATACTGCCAGGCGGACGTATCTTGAGGGTCATTTCTTCCAGAACACGTTTGTCGACCTCTTCGTTGCCAAGAAGAATTCTATGAACAACGCGCAGAGCGAGCGCACCAAGCAAATCGAGCTTTTCGATTCAACCTTTCAGCAAAAGACGCTGGGGATAAGGAAGCGCGTCGCACTCGTAAGAGCTCTAATCGCGGTATGCGATGGTTTCGTGACGCACTATGAGGAGCATGACTTCGCAAACGGCGAGAAGGCAAATGCATTCAAGTTCATGCGCGAACTATGTGTCGAGCACCCCATCGACTTCATGATACGCACCATCAACGCCAGAACCTTGAACTTGCAGGGCATCGGGAAGTGCAATCCTGAAAACCTATGGGAGTACATTAAGGCCTTCTGCTTTAGCGAAGACGGGTATCGAAAGGGTTCTGACTGGGAACAACTATATGATGATCTCATCGCCTTTGGGCTCACCTATGAAGAAAAGTCTTCCATCTGCTTCGACTCCGGGGATGGCACTTATCAAGACATAAGGCAGCTTTCCCCAGGTACGCAGACGAACATCCTCATCGAGTACATCGTGCACAAGAAAACGAAGGTCCCGCTACTTATCGACCAGCCTGAGGACAACGTAGACAACCAGACGATCTATAGCAAGATTCGCAGCTGGTTCATGGGGCTCAAACAGTCAAGGCAGGTAATCGTGGTTACACACGACGCAAATATCGTCATAAACGCCGACGCCGAAAACGTAATCATCGCCGAACAGCCACACCAAGGGGAGTTTGCCTATCAATACGGCGCTCTTGAGTACGGCGACACAATCGACCAGGCGTCGCTCATCCTTGACGGCGGCAAGGATGCGGTGAAAAGGAGGCTCGTTAAGTATGGAGAATAAAGAGGTCAAGGTCATTCTCAAACCCGGCCATGAGGTCATCTTGAAGAGCGACGCGCCAGATATCGGTGCCCTTGTTAGCGCGATCGTGCAGATCAGGGATCAGTTTGACCCAAACGAGCTCAGAGTCGAATGCGAACACGATGGTTTCGATAAAGCGAGTTTCAAGGAGATCATCATAGAGGCGACTAGTGCGTTCATCGATGAGATTCGGCTCGATAAGGCCGCCTACGATGCTGCGATTGCGGCATTACAAGATACGCGGAAGGCGTCGAGTTAGCCATGTATCGAAGGCGAAGGGATAGCTTCATGGCCGAACCATTATTTACCAGAGTCGATCGACCTGTCGGCAAGCTCTTCGGTGATGTCATGGAGGGTCGTGTTAGATTGCCCGATTTGCAGAGACCCTTTGTATGAAGGGATTGCGACGTCCGAAATCTCTTCGATTCCATGCTACGCAGCTATCCCATCGGCTACTGCATTCTTCGGGAGGCGCCCCGATGACCAGGAGGACAAGAAGTTCTCGATTGACCTCAACCAGAAGAACTACGCGACATCTAAGGAGCTCGTGATTGACGGCCAGCAGAGATTGACCGCACTTGTCTTCCTGTCGTGATTCAAAACCAGAAACGGTTTTCGTGACCCACGAAATCGCCTCGGATGACCCGAAAAACCATGACCCAGATTTGACCCCATGGATTCGCGGCAATTATTGAGACTGGGCGTAAATAGGGCGAACTGGAGTAAACTGCGGCAAATTGGAACAAACTGGAGATCGTTTCTAACTATTGAGTGGGAATAGAATAGACGTTCGATAAAATAATGTAGTATCAGATAGCGGGCACGGTTTCAATCGAATCCGTGCCCGCTGCTGTATGTGTGAACAGCGTGAACAGGGGACGTAGCCCTGTTCACACCAGGACCCATGTCGGCGCCGGTCAATGCCCACGATGCTTCTGCTTGCGCTTCAACTTCCGCTGCTCGAAGCGCGCCTCCGCCTCATCCGTGCGACGCTGACTTCTTGCTTGAGCCGACTCCCGCTTCATCGCTTCCCGCTGTGCCGCGAGCGCCTGTTGTGCCTTGGTGCTCACCGCGGGCCGTTTAAGGGCTTTCGCTGCCTCGCGAGCGCGTCGCTTGGGGTTCTTCGCGGGCTTGCTTGTTTCAGTGACCTTGTCGCCGAAGAACGAGAGCTTCTCCCATTTGTTGACAACGAATCGCAGGATCTCCTCATCGGACGGCTCCGCGCCGAAGACGATGCGGGCGGCGCCGTATCTGCCGTCCTCGACATGCTCCGCCAGCCCGACCCAGAATTGGCCGTCGTGATATACGGTCAGGGTGGACGACACGCTGATCTGCATGGCTGGTTCCTCCTTTATGTAGATGACCATGCAGAGAAGGGACAACCAAGGAGGCAGGTTACTGATGCGGACTCCCGCACGCCCACGACTACCCGACGGGGACTGTGTTTTCATCTCTGGTGCCCGCATTGTAGCACGTGCGAATGCACCCCGACATTGTTGCTGACATGGCGCGACCGGGAATCGCCCCCCGACGCGCCCTTGCGCACATTGCCTTCTCGGTTTCGAAACTTTAGAAATATTCGAGTTTCGAAACCGAGAGGGAGCGGATGATGGCATGGGTGGACCGCGCTACGTACATGGAGCGGCTCTGGGCGCTCGAGGACGCCCAGAGCCGTCTCTTCATCGACGAGGTACAGCTGCGCGAGGGCTTCGAGATGGCAAGTGACAGCATTCGCGCACGTGGCGGGTGGGATATCTGCCTCACGGAGTTTGAGCTTGAGATGCGCGAAGAGCCCGAGGAGCGGCTCTGGCTCACGGCGAACTGGCGCCAGGTGCGCGACGGCTGGCGCACCTGGCGCGCCCGCGGACGGCATTCCGGCCGCGCGGAGGTTCCGGGCGTGCCGGAGAATCTGGCGAGGCTGCTCGCGGAAGAGAAGGAAGAGGGCACCGAAGACAGCGACCGCAAGGTCAAGGAAGATTGGGGCGACGTCGATGAAGAGGCTTGGTAGGTTCCTCAAGGCGGTGCTAAAGGTCACGCTGGGCTTATTCGTCTGGCTGTTCTACGCCGTGTTCAAGTGGGTGATGTGGTAAGAGGCGGGCAATTGCCCGCCTCTTTTTCTTGGTTTCTAATCTTCCTGATCGTCGATGAGCCAACAGTCGGTTCCGTCCGTGAGCAGCGTCCTGGCTGTCCGGGATGCCGCTGCGATGCGTTCGATCTCACCTTTTCGATTTTCGGCTTCGGACCTCAGTTTCGACTCTCCCGAGCGTAGGCTCGCGCGCATCTCGACCTTGGCCTCGAGGATCTGCTCCTTTGCGGCGGCTCTTGGCGTCTGGGAGACCAGCCTTTTGAGGACGTTCCCCCGGCCGCCGCGAGGAAGCGCGATGGGTGCCCCTTTCATGCCCCCGATCTTCATCTCCATGAGAGCCGCGAGGGTCTGCCTCTTTTTCAGGAATCCCTGAGATTTGTTGAGTATCCGCTGCTCTTCGATGAGGGCGCTGCGGTCGTCCATGCTGCCGTCGTAGTACATGCGCGTCATTGCGAGCGCCGACAGGGCCTGGAGGCACATGCCGAACTGGGCCTCGTAGGATTTGATCTCTTTAAGCAGCGGTTCGAGGTCCTTCTCGCGTTCGGCGGTGCCCCTGACCTCGTCTTCGACGCCGGCGAGCTGTTCGGTAATCCAATCGATTACCTGACCGACATCGTTGTACCTGCTCTCGATCTCGTTTCTTGCCGCCTGGCGCGCCTCGGCGGGCTTTTGGAGGTAATCGTCGTGTAAGGCTGCGTAGGTTCTGGCGATGTCCAGGGCGTTTTTGATCTTCGCCTTCTGATCGCCGGCGATCATGGAGGCGATCGATTCCAGCTTGGCGTCGATGCGCTGGAGGCTGTCGCTGATTTCGGACATGTACGCCTGGCCGACAACCATCGCCGCCGCGGCAAGGCCGACGCTGGCGATCTGCGCGGGGCTGACCCCGGTGGCTTTGAGGGAGACGTCGCCGTTCAGACGACCCTTTGGGTCTCGGACGAGGGCTCTCACCGCTTCCGGATCCTTCTTCGAGGCGACGAGGTCCTTGAGGCTGTAGCCTTCGGGGACCTCGACTTTGTAGAGATGCTTTCCCTCGACGAGGTCTATGACGTCCGAGGCGAGGCCGAGAAAGGCGTCCGTCCGCTCTCCGATGCCGGCGTTGTTCTCTTTGCTCGCATTGGTGTTCGCGATGACCTTGATGCTGCTGAGGTCGTCGATCGCAACAACTTCGACGCTAATCGGCGCAAGTTCTTTGTCGCTCATGCTCTTGGCGCCTATCTCGCCTCATCGGAGCGTGCCAGGACGTCCCATTTGTTGTACGAGTTCTCGGCCTGAAGATCCCTGACGAGGGCCTCATAGCGGCTCTCGAGGTCTTTTTCCTCACACGGAAAGAGCAGTATCATCATGGGTTTTTTGAACTTGAAGTCGGCGTAGACGTCGACGTTGCCGAAACCACAAAGCTGGGTGTAGATGCTGAAGCCCATGGATTTGCCGCAACCGACATAGACATCCTCGTAGGCGGAAGGGTCTTTCTCGCGGGTCGACTTCATCGTGGCGATGGCGTAGCAGCCGGCGATTGCCATGTACCCATCGCTGAGATCGGCTACGCTGGTGACGCTGTTCTCGAAGTTCTCGAAGAACTCCTTGGCGGAGATTGGCGGAAGCGAACTTGCCACGGCCTTCTTGCGGGCTGCCTCGAGTGACTTTTGCCGTTCCCTCTTGTCTTTGATTGCCTGGCCTTTTGAAAGGAAGGAATCCCTTGCTTCTCCCAGACTGTCTGCTGCCTGCTTTCCCCTCTGTTGCCCCCAATCGATTAGAGCGGGCCCGTATTTGTCCAAGGCGGGTTCAAAGAAAGGCAGGACGTCCTTGCCGATGTCGATGGCCTTTTTGACGTCTTGCAGCTTTATCTTTTCCAATTGCGCACCTCTGTTCATGGACAACCGGAAGCTTATCGAGAAGCAGCCGGCAGCGTCTTGTTTCTATCAAGTGCGTAAATTATCTCACCACATGCAAGACCCCTTGCCGAGATATAGCGGCAAGGGGTCGAAGGGCCATATTCGGTTGTAGTTTCGATCTGCAAGTCCTAGTCTCGGTCGTCGTCGTCGCCGGCTGCGCAGCAGGCGTAGGCCGTGAGCGTGAGGAGCCCCATGAGGAGCCCTATTCCGAAGGGCGCGAATCCCATCCTTCCACCTCCTTCGCGTAAACGACGGTGCGTGAGTTGCTCGTCTGGTAGCTGCACGTCACGAAGGCCCAGGCCTGCGCGACGTCCGAAGGCTCTTCCAGGACGACCTCGCACCGGGACAATTTGTCCCCGAGGTAGGCGGCGAGCGCCGCCGCGTCTGCGAAGTCGGTCCGCTTGCCCTCCGAGCTCGCGTCGACCACGTCGGCCGCGAAGACCTCGAGCTCGATCGCCTTCTCGCGGGTGTAGACCCGGATGGTGCGGTGCCCCTCGGCGAAGTCGCGCGACGAGTACTGCGCGAGCGGCGCGAACATGGTGCCGTCGGACATGTGGTGCCCGTAGACGATGACGAGCGGGCTCTCGGCGCCCTGCGCGCACCCGGCGTCTATGTAGGGAGCGCCCCACGCGGATCTTTCGCCGCCGGCGTCGTGCGTGAGGTAGAAGTCGGGCGATTCAGTCCGGCCCTGGACGATCGGGTAGTCGACGGTCGTGCCCGGCACGCGCACCCAAGCGACGACGGAGGCGGGAAGGGCGTCCCAGTCGATGCCGCCTCCCGTCTCTTGAGCCTCCATTGTCGCGTCCTCTTCCGCAGTAGGCACCTCGTGCACCTCGTACGGGTTCCTCTCGGGCAGCGGCAGGACGGCGAGCGCCCCCATCGCCAGCAACGCCACGGCAATGGCGAGCGCCGTGGCAGCTTTCCCTTTGTTCATGTCCTCCCCCGTTCGCAGGGGAGGCCCCGGGCGAGCGCCCAGGGCCTCCGGTTCGGTATCGATGCGGCGCCGCTACTCTTCCGGCTCTTCGGCAGGCTCTTCGGCTGCCGTGTCCTTGCTTGCGCCGGCCGTCTTGCGCTTGCGGTACGCGAGCGCTCCGCCCGCACCCGCCGCAGCTGCCAGAGCGATGCCCGCGGCCACGGCGTAGCCGGTGCCGTCGGGGGCGTCGGCCCCGGTCTTGGCGTAGGGCTCCTCGGGGACCTCGGGCGTGTCGGGGTTGTCCACGACGACGCTCTGCTCGGCGGAGTCGATGTCCTCGTGGGTTGCAACGACGTTGCCGGCGGAGTCCAGGACCTTCTCGAAGACGACGAGCTCGTCTCCCTCGGCCAGGCCCTCGGTGTCGAACTCGAAGGTCACCTCGACGGTGCCGGAGGGCGCCTCGGGCTCGAAGGGCGTGCGCGCGGTCACCTCGTTGCCGTCCTTGTCGAGGAACGGCCCTCCGGTGCCCTTGTCCATGAGCGTGCCCACGGCGATGTAGGTCTCGCCGGGGACGAGGCCCTTGTAGGCCACCGTGTCGACGACCTTGGCCTTGCCGGCCTCGATGACCTGGTTGCCGTCGGCGGCGTCAGCCGCCTGCGTGCTTACCTCGACGGCGACGTGGACTGTCTGGCCCTCGTCGGAGAGGTCCGCGTGCGACGCCACCTCGGCTCCGTCCTTGCGTAGGCTCTCGAACACGACCAGGTCGCGGCCGCCGAGCAGGCTCGCGTCGAAGGAGATCTCGACGTCCCGGCTGCCCGTCGAGAGCGCGGGGGCGAACTCGGCCTTGGCCTCCACGGGCATGCCCGAGACGTCGGTCACGGGCTCGCCGGTCGCCTTGTCGACGAGGGTGGCCGAGAGCTCGTACTCCTCGCCGGCCTTCAGGCCCTCGTAGGCGACGGCGTCGACGACCTTGGCCTCGGCGTCGGCCGAGACGTCCTTGTCGCCGTCCGCCCCGTCCTTTGCCGTGGTGGAGATGCGCGGGCCCTCCTGGTCGTCAAGGCCCATCCACACGGCCTTCGCGACCGTCGAGTCGCGATCGATCCAGAAGCTCCTGGTGATGAGCTCGAGGCCCTCGTTGGCATCGCAGCGCAGCTCGGTCATGGTGTAGGCGCCGTACGGCAGGGCCGCCAGCGAGTCGTCGACCGGCGCCGAGGAGCCGTCCTCGCCGAGCGAGAACCAGATGCCGGCCTTCGGGTCCATGTCGGCGGCAGCAATCGGGCCCTCATGGCCGAGCAGGGCGTCGTTGGCGTTGGTGTCCCTCGAGTGCCTGTTCCAGCTGCTCGCGGTCGACGCGTCGCCGTTGCGGTCCGTGACCAGCACGTGAATCTCGCCGGTGGCCGCGTTCTCGATGGCGAACGGAACCATGAGGCCGGCGTTGTCGGACTCGCTCTTCTTGGAGAGCTCGAGGTCGTTGCGCACCACCTGGTCGCGGAACTCGAGCGCGGCGCCGTCCGCGGAGGCGCTCACGATCTCGTCGCCGGTGCGGACCTCAAAGGTGCGGGGCTCGCCGTCGGTCAGCAGGTAGCTCCCGTTCGTCGCCGTCTCCCGCACGTCGTAGGTCCCGTACGGCAGGGCATCGGCCGCGGTCTGGGCGGTGTAGGCGCCGGCCTCGTCGTTCCATGCGGTGGTCAGCGTGGCCACGGCCTCGCCCGGCTCGCGCCACTCGCCGTCAACGAGGACCTTGTGCGCCGAGCGGTTCGCGACGGTGAACTCGATCCCGTCGAGGCCGGGGTGCTCGCCAGGCGCCTCCTTGTGGCCGCTGCCCGCGAGCGCCTCGGACGCCTGCAGCTCCTTGTCGGACTTGGTCACCTGCACGCCGCCGCGGAAGACCTCGTCGGTCACGGGGTCGCCCGTGAGGTCGCACACCTCGCCGGCCTTCACGGTGAACGCGACGGGGACGTCGCTGGCGTCGTAGCCCTCGGGCGCGCCGGACTCGACGATGCGGTAATTGCCCGCGGGAAGCGCGTCGGCGCCGGTCGCGGCGACGTGCGACCCGTCCTCGGGCGCGGTCTTTATCGTGGCGCATACCTCACCGTCGGCGTAGTACTTGCCGCCGACCAGCACGTAGCGGCCGGTCTCGTTAACGACGAAGAAGCTCGCGCCGTCGAGCGAGGCGTCGCCCTGGGGCTCCGCGCCCGCCTCGGAGTCCGTTTTGGCGACCTTGACTCCGCCTGCGGACCAGCTGAAGCTCACGAGCGTCTGGGGGCCGCCGCCGGTCCTGACGCAGAACGCCTCGAACCCGGCGGATACCTTGCCGGCGCCCGCCTTCATCTTGGCGAAGGTCCCGCCGATCAGCTCGGATTTCGCCCAGGAGGCGAACTCGGCGCTCGTGCCGTGCGTGGCAGCCGACTCGGACCCAGAGTAGGCGTAGGCGATGAGCACATGGCTCGCCGCCGCGTACTTGGCGTCGTCCCAGCCGCCGCCGTCGTACCAGCTGCCCGGGAACATCGACGCGTCGAAGCCGGGAGAGCCGAACGAGTACCAGATCGCCGCTGTCACGTCGCCGCTCGGCACGGGGCTCGTCGAGTAGGAGCCCGGCGCGGGCGTCGGGGACGAGGGCTCGGCGCAGTAGGCGATGTTGCCGTCGGCGCTCATCCACGTGGTGGCGAAGCCGCCGTAGGGGATCTTGCCGCCGATGGACACGTCTACCGTGCTCGGCGCGGCGTAGGCGGGCGAGGCCGCCACAGAGGCGAGCAGAGCCCCCGCCGCCAGGATGAGCGCCATGGCGCATCGGAGGAGCTTTTCCTGCAGGGTGCAGTCTTTCGCTGCGTTCATCTTTCCGCCTCCCTATCTCTCGACGCTTCGCTGTGCGCGGGGCGCCTCGTGCTCGGCGGCGCGGCTCGCCTGGCGGGCGTGCTCGGCGCGCTCCGCGAGGTAGCGCGAGCGCCCTGCGTCAACGGCCTCCTTGAGCTGCGCCGGCATGACCTTCACGGTGTCCTTGACCGTGCGTCCGTCCTCGTCGAGCTCGGGCTGGCCGTCCGGGCCCATCACCGTCTTCCTCAGCCACACCTCGCGGTTCGCGAGCAGCGGTATGTCTCGGAAGTCGGCCCCCTTGAAGCGGCTCTCGTTAACGAACATGGGGCTGAACTCGTAGCCTCCCACGTCCATGCCGTCGACGACGGTGCCCTTGGGAAGGGTCGCCGAGTTGAAGGTCCTGGCCTCGCCGGTCGCGCGGTCGGTGTACTCGATGCCCTCGCGCACGAAGCTCTTGTGCAGCGAGAGGTACACGTTCTTCCTCTCTTCCATGTCTTTCCTCCTTTTCGTTTTCAATCGGTCCTTGTCTTCATCCGCCGGGACGCGTGCCCCGGCGCGGTGCCCCTATCTCATGGCGACCGCCCCCTTCCTCGCTTTTCCGCTAGAAGCCGCTCACGATGTCGCGCGCCCAGGAGCCGCTTTTCACGAGGGCCAGGATGAGCAGCACGCACATGGCCAGGTACTGCAGCGCGTAGGTGAGCCCGTTCGCGACCGCGTCGGCCGGGGTACCCGTCCCGGGGTTCGCCCCGGTGAGCCCGCCGAGCACGAGCGGGAACGATATGAGCAGCACGAGGATGATGACGCCGGCGATGCAGACCGCCCCGAAGCTCTTCAGGTAGCCAAGGCCTATCTGGCGCGTGGCGTCCATGCCGAGGAACGCCAGCGGGATCGGGGCGAACGCGGCCATGATGTAGAGCTGGAGCGCGCGGGCCCAGCAGACCACGAGGGCGACGACGTAGGCCGCCAGCACCACGACCCAGCTGATGAGGCTCACGACGAGCATGGCGATGAGCGACGGGATGTCGTCGTCGGTGGTGACGACGGACACCTCGGGCAGGTCGAGCGCGCCTCCGGCGCCGAAGAGCGCCTCGACTCGGTCGATGGCGAGCCCGCAGACCTCGTAGATCGACGCCATCAGGTCGAAGCTGTTCTGTATGAGGAACAGGAACACGGCAAAGAACACGAGAAGGAAAACGACCTCCTTGACGCCGGGAAGGCTCTGGCTGCCGTCCATGCGCTGGGAGATCTCGATGAGCTTCAGGGTGAAGACCAGGCCGAGCACCCCGCACCCGATCGGCAGGATGGCAACCTGCCATACGCCCCGGGCGACGTCGTGCATGGTCAGGTCGCTCGAGCTCGTGAGCATGTGCGCGAAGTCGGCCGAGAGGATCCCGTTCGCGCCGATCGACCCGAGCACGCCCGTTTGCGCCTTGAACATCCAGTTGCAGCAGTCGCGCAGAAGGCCGCACAGCCAATCGTTGACGTCCCCGGCTATGTCGGCGTATGCCGGCTGCACGGGGACGAGCAGGAGCGCGCAGAGGGCGAACGCCGTCGCGGCGGAGATGGCGAACGCCCTTCGGCGTCGCGATTCAAGCGCCCGCACGGCTACATCGCCTCCAGCGAGCCGCCGCGCGAGACCACGGTGACCACCGTCGAGGCGGGGTCGTCGAGCGTGAAGGTCGTCGACGCGACGTTCCCGGCGTAGTCGAGCCACACCTCTTTGTCCCAGGAGGCACCCGCCGCCTGCGGGGACACCTCCGCCGCCTTCCCGGCGACGGCCTCCTCGATGGCGGCGACGTCTACGCCAAGCGCCTCGGAGAGGCGGCCGTCGGTGCCGGTCACGGAGAACGTTCCCTCGCGTGCCTTCTGGGGCGCGTAGGCCTGCGTCAGGAGGTCGCAGGCCAGGGTGCGGGCGTCCCCGCCGCCCGAGACCTGGATGAGGGACAGGCCTCCCGCCTTGTCGCCGGTTCCCTTGACGTCGATGGGCACGCTGAGCACGCCGTCGGCCTCGGTTGGCTCCTCTGCCGAGAAGAACCAGGCTCGCTCGGTGCCGCCCGCGCTCTCCACCATGGCGCCCTCGACGATCCGCAGCGTGGCGGTCGGGTCGTCGGCTCCCGTCCACACGGTGTTCCAGAGCGCCTCGGCGCCCGAGGCGGCCTTCCCGGTCGCCGCGTCGGCGCCTGCAGCCGCGGGCTGCGCCTGCCCCTGGGGGCTATCCTGCGCGCCTTCCTGCGGGGCGATGGCGCAGCGCGCCGCGCCCGCGCCGAGCGCCACGGTGAGCGCGCCTGCCGCGACGGCGGCCATGACCCTTGACTTTCCCTGCATTGGTTTCTCCTATCTCGCGGTGAGCGCGCAGCTGAAGCTGCCGATGCCGCTCGCTATGCGGCACACGTCGCCCGTTCGCGGCTCGTGTATGTACCTGTCGTCGCCGATGTAGATGGCCACGTGGCCCGAGCGGTAGAGGATGTCGCCGGGCCTCGCCTCCGAGAGCGGTATGCGCCTGAGCTCCTCGTACTGGGAACCCGTGTAGTGGCTTATGCGGATGCCCGCCTGCGCGTAGCAGTACTGCGTGAGCCCGCTGCAGTCGAGCGCCTTGCCGGGGGTCGAGCCTCCCCACACGTAGGGCACGCCGAGCTGGCTGTACGCCGCCTCGACGATCGCGTTCCCGTTCGCGGCCGGGTCCTTCAGGTCCTCGACCGTCATGGAGTCGAACCTGTAGAGGCCCCATTGCGCCATGATCGACTTCAGGGACTCGACGTAGGACGAGTCGGTCGCCCAGCCGGCGTCCTTGAGCCCCTCGGCCATCCTGTCCGAGTCGTGCCTCTCGATCGCCTCGCGGATGAGGGCGTTGCCCGAGTAGCGCTGCGCCTGCAGGAAGACCCTGCTGCGGAAGCGGATGCACTCGGCGTCGCCGGTGAAGCGGATGAAGCTCGCCGTGATCTGGGTGTGCTCGCTGGGCACGTACTCCTCGCTGGTGGCCCAGTTCGCCTTGCCGGCCACCTCGGGGCAGCCCGCGTAGCCCGACCACCACTTCATGCCGAAGAGGTTGTGGTCGCGCTCTGCGAGCCGGCTCATGCGGTCGCCCTGGCCGGACTCCTGGATGATCTGCGCGATGGTGCAGCCCGCCGGGTGCCCGTACTCCTCCTGGCACTCGAGCGCCGCCTCGACCATCTCGTAGGTGATGTAGGGCGGCAGCCCCTCGAGGCCCCGCTTGGAGGCCGCGTCGTCCCAGAAGCCGAACAGCGCGCTCAGCAGCTGCGCGACGGCGATCGCGCAGGCGACGAAGGCCACGATGCCGGCCACCGCCCCGAGCAGGGCGGGCGCTGCGCCCGAGACCGCGCCCGCGATCGCGGAGGCGGCGCCCTTCGACCCCGCAGCGCGGGCCGCCTGGGCCGCCTGGTGCTTGGCCGGGGCGGTCGCGCCGGCTGCCTCGGGGCCGCGCGCGCCTCCCTTTGGGGCGCCGAGGGCGGTCGCCGCCTTGCGGCTGCCTCGGGCTGCTTTCTTCGCCTTCCTCTGCCGCAGCCTTCCCGCGGCCTTCTTGGCCGCACGCCCCGCGTCGTACATGCCCGAGGCGCCCTCGAGCTCCTCCGAGTCGTCGAGCTGGGAGACGGCCTCCCGGGCGATCGCCAGCTTCGCCGCATCGACGCGCGAGCGCATCGCGGCCGCCGCGCGCCGGTCGCCGGCTGGTTGGGACAATTTGTCCCCGAGCCCGCCTTCCGGCGCGTCGGGCCCGGAAGGGCGCCCCTTCGCCGTTGCGGCGGGGCCTCCCGCCTCGTCGAGCGGGCCGGCACCCTCCGAGACGTTTCCCAGGGCGTCGCGCTCGGTCTCCGCGACGTCGCCCGCGGTGAGCACGTCGCGGCGCTGCGCCCCGACCACCTCGAGCATCCCGCCGCCCTCGCTCGGGCCGGCCATTCCTATTCCTCCGCCTCTCGCGCCGCCCGGCGCATCTCGCGCTCGGCGACCTCTGCGGGCTTGGTGTTCCACAGGTCGTAGAGCAAGCCCCTCGGGAAGTCGTCGGTGATGGGCACGCGGATCCCGGCGCTGATGAGCAGCCCCTCGCCGGGCTTGACGGCGTCGCCGATGTAGCCGCGCTCCGTGGCGGAGAGCTGGAGCATCTCCGCCCATGCGTCGAGGTCGGCGGTGGACTGCTTGTGCAGCAGGAAGAACTCGGAGTTGAGCACCATGTCGCGTGCCTCGGCGTTGGCCAGCATGTGGCTCGTGTTCTGGCTGATGCCGGTGCAGATGAGGCCGAACTTGCGCCCCTCGCGCCACAGGCGGGCGAAGTACTCGACCACCGTCGGGTGCGCGAAGAGGCTCTGCACCTCGTCGATGTAGAGCCAGGTGTAGTTGGGGCGCGGCGGCGTGACCATCACGCGGTTGCGCACCATCTCGAGCGCCGTGATCATGCCGAACACGCGCATGTTCTGGCCGAGGCCGTGCATGTCGATGTTGGTGATGCGGTTGTCGAGCGCCACGTTGCTCTGGCCGTTGAAGAAGGAGAACGCGCCCTTCACGTAGCGCTCGTAGCGCAGCGCGATGTCGGCGGCCTCGGCCTCGGGCTGAGCGAGCAGCGCCGCGTGGAAGTCGCCGAGCGTGGGCAGGCGGCCGTCCCTCGCGCACCCCCGGTACGCCTCGCCGACGCAGCGGGCGATGATCGAGCGGTCGCGCTCCGGCAGGCCCTCGCGGCCCTCGGCCATGAGCGCGCTCGAGAGCGCGAGCACCGCGTCGGTCTTGTACGCGAGCTTGGCGGCGTCGGCGCGGTCCGCGACGTCGGCGGTGTCGAGGGGGTTGAGCACCGCCGAGCATCCCGGGGCGAGCTCGACGTTCGCGCCGCCGAGCGCGCCGACGAGGTTGCCGTACTCGCCGGCCGGGTCGAAGATCACGACCTCGTCCTCGGGGTGCGCGAGCACGGTGTTGGTTATCTCGCGCTTCACCGAGAAGCTCTTGCCCGAGCCGGGCTTGCCGCACACGAAGCCCATGGGGCTCGCCAGGCGCTTGCGGTCGCACAGCACCAGGTTCCCGCTCTCCTTGGACTGCCCGTAGTAGCCTCCGCCCGCCTCGTCGAGGCTCTGGCTGGCGAAGGGCATCTGCATAGCCACCTGCCCCGTGGTGAGGTAGCGGCTCACGGTGACGTGGTTGTCACCGAGCGGGAGCACCGAGTTGAGAGCCTGGCGCTGCCGGAAGTGGAGCGGCTCGAGGCCGATCGTGCAGCCCTGCGCGACGCTCGTCACCTGCTGGACGCGGCGGTCGAGCTCCTCGAGGCTGTCGGCCCAGGTGTAGACGAGGCCCGTGTAGACGAACAGGCGCTCGGACTTGTTGCGCAGGAAGTCGAGCAGCTCCTCGGCCTCCTCCTTCGAGAAGCGCAGCTCGGGCGGCAGGATCTGGTAGTCGTAGCCCTTCTTCACGGCGCTCATCTGCTCGTCGATGATCTCCTTGTCCATCCAGTCGATCTGGCGCTTCACGAGCGCGAGCGCCTCGCTCTGCGCGATGGGCTGCACGTGCAGCGTCACGTTGAGCGGCAGCGGCAGGTCGATGATGGAGGCGAGGTAGGTCTCCTCGATGACCGACCCGAAGCTGCGCACCGCGAGCACCGCGCCGTAGCGCCCGTCGCTGCGGAAGCAGTCGGACCTGCCCTCGGGCTTGAAGTCGAGCGTGGAGGGCATGACGAAGTCCTTCGTGCGCGCGCCCGACGTCGGGGACAATTTGTCCCAGGAGAACTCGAAGCGCGACCCCGGGCGCAGCTGCCCCTGCAAAAGCTCGAGCCTCTCGGCGCCGTCGAGGGCGCGCGACGAGCAGCGTATGCGCGCGAGCGTCTGCTCCACGTCGCCCCGGATGCGCGCGAGCTTGGGCACCGCGGCGTCGACGTCGTCGGCGCCCACGGCGTAGGTCAGGTAGCGGTGGCGCACGAGGTTCGAGACGCCCTCGCGCATCTTGTCGTTGAGGATCCGGTTGTACTCTTCGGCGAGCCCGGCGGTGGCGCGCTCCCCGGGCTCGAAGAAGACCTTGCGGCCGACCTCGTCGGCGGGGATGGGCGCGTTCACTACCTGGAGCTGCACGTGGGAGTCCGCCGGGAAGTAGTTGAACAGCGAGCTCATCACGGTGAAGGCCGTCTCGCGCGCCTCCTTGCGCGCGGACTGGTAGCTGATGTCGGAGAACTCGACCGTCTGGCTGAACACCCCGGGCATCACCTGGGCGATGCCGTCCCTGTACATGGCGTCGTAGCCGACGTAGGCGGCCATCTCGCGCGAACGGTCGCGCTCCCGGCGGCGCCTCTGCCGCTCGGCCTCCGCGCCCTTCGAGGCGTCCTTGCGCCCGCCCGTGCCGCCGAGGAGCAGCCCGAGGGTGCTCGGGCGCTTCGGCCTATTCTCCTTGTTGGTTCTTGCTCGGCTCATAGAGCTCGGCTCCTTTCTTCCTGGTCCTGCGCCTCGCGCGCCGCCCCGGGCGGCCCGGGCGCGGCGAGCCCTCGGGGAGGCTCGCGGCGAGGCAGGGCTCGTACGCGAGCAGCTGCGGGGAGAGCTCGTGTGCCGCCAGGAGAGGCAGCAGCTCCTCGGCGCGCATGCCGAAGGGCCGCCAGAACCCGGCGAGCCAGAACGGCATGCTGCAGAGCATGATCGGGAAGGCCGCGTCCGCGACGTCGGCGTGCAGGCCCAGGTGGACGAAGGCCGCCGCCCCGACCGCGCTGCCGAAGCCGAGCGACACGCATGCGAGCGTGCGCAGGCTCATCTTCCCGACGATCTTCTCCTCGTACTCGCCGATGTCCTTCTGGACCGGTATCCGGAGCGCCATCCGCGACGCCCCCTATGCCGGCAGCCAGGACGTGTCCAGCTGCCCGAAGTAGACCGACGCGGCGATGATGATCGCGCCGCCGGCGATGGTGGATATGGCGGTCGCGATCTGCGGGCCGCCCTGCTGCTCCCTGATGGCCAGGCCGAGCGAGACCGCTCCCCACACGACCAGGAAGCCGCCGAGGAAGGTCACGCAGCCCGACACGAGCTTGATGACGTTTGCGAGCATGCTGCTCTCCTTTGCTTTCGGTTGACGATGTTCCTTGCTGTTCCTCCCCCGCGGCGGGGGAGGCCCGCGCCCTCCGCGGCCCCGTCACGAGGCGCCATCCTTCCGCCTGCGGTACTCCGCGAAGTCGAACGGGCCGCGGCGCGCGGCCTCCTCGAGCAGGCGCGAGCGCGGGTGGCGCTCGAGCCGGTACTTCCGGTCCATGAGCGGCATGCACCCGTTCACGAGCACGAGCGCGTCCTCGCGCGGCATGCGCGCCACCTCGGCGGGCTGTATGAGGTCGCGCTCGGAGATGCCGCGGTTCACGGTCCGGGTCCAGCCGGCGCCCCGCGAGTCGCTCTGCGTCTCGCTCGCCACCGTCTGCTTGCCGGCCATCTTGCTGATCTCCTCGTTGGTCTCGTTCGCCTTGCCGCCCAGGTAGAGCAGCGTGTCGCAGGCGTTCACGATGGTCTCGGCGTTGTTGTCGCCGTAGGTCTCCTTCAGCTGCGAGAGCGACTGGGCGATCATCGAGACGGCGATGTTCCTGCTGCGGGTGACGGCGATGGTCCGCTCGAAGTCGGGTATGCGCCCGATGTTGGCGAACTCGT
Source organism: uncultured Collinsella sp. (assembly GCA_900541015.1). Taxonomy (GTDB): domain Bacteria; phylum Actinomycetota; class Coriobacteriia; order Coriobacteriales; family Coriobacteriaceae; genus Collinsella. The sequence continues at coordinate 67,058 of UQIB01000006.1, forward strand.
CGAAGACGAAGTGCACCGTCGTGGGCAGCGAGCCGCCGTGCGCCTCTAGCGCCTCGGCGCAGAGCGCGCTCACGGCCGTGTCCATGAGCAGGGCGAACAGGAAGTCGAAGGTCGAGTCGGTGTCGCTCATCGACGCGAAGAGCGCGACCTTGGCGCCCTCGTCGCCCATGTGGGCGAGGTCGAGCTCGTCTTTGGAGGTGAGGTCGCGGACGGCGCGGATGGACAGCGGCTTCAGGCGGACGTTGCAGCTCGAGAGCATCGACTTCATGGTGTCGCCGGCGGCGACGCGGAACTCGCGGTAGCTCGCGAGCGCGAAGTCGTCGGGCGGCGCCGGCTCGCGGACCTTGACCCACTCCCACGCGCCGTCCTCCTCGGCGAAGCCGCGCAGCGAACCGCCCTCCGCCGAGGCGCCGCCGCGCCTGACGTAGCGCTCGCCGGTCTCCAGCTCGCGGAACACCATGTCGAGCGGGCTCATGTAGCCCGGGTCGTCGCGTGCGTCGGCGAGCGAGAGCAGCGTGAGCAGCCCGTCGAGGTTTCGGTCGGCGGGCTCGCAGTGCATGACGAGGTAGGCCGTGAGCGCGGTGTAGACCAGGCGCTCGGCCTTCTCCCAGTAGGGGTCGCCCTTGTGGTCGGCCTCGCCCTCGGTGTTGGCGACGATGCCGCGGGCGAAGCGGATGACGCCCGCCTCGTCGCGTATGTAGGCTATGGGGTTGAAGCGCATGGAGCGCGAGAAGTCGATGGTGTCGAATGCGCGGATCTCGTAGCCGAGCTCCGCCAGCGCGCCGCCCATCTCGCGGATGAGCGTGCCCTTCGGGTCGGTCACGAAGAAGCTGGCGTTGGCCTGCAGGAGGTTCGGCTTGACGTAGTAGCGTGTCTTGCCGGTGCCGGGTCCTCCCACCACGAGCACGTTGTCGTTGGTGTCGGTGGAGAGGTCGAACCTGCGGCTCACGAGGCGGATGCGCGCGCTGTCGGTGAGGATGATGTTGTTGTCGGGGTCCTTGGCGTCGCCGAAGGGCGCGATGTCCTTAGGCGTGGCCCACCTGGAGCTCCCGTGCTCCTCGCCGTCGCGTCGGGCCCCTTTGGACCCCAGGGAGCGCGCCCAGGCGAGGAGCGCCGCGCACGCGCAGGCGGTCCCCGCGCACAGGGGAAGCGCCTCCGTTGAGAATGCGCGTCCCGCGCGGAGCGCCGCCATGGCGGCCTCCGGGTCGAGGATCGGGTTCGCGCCCGACGCCGCGATTGCCGCGGCCGCGAAGTCTCCCGCGGCGAACGCCGCCGCGGCCAGCGCGGCCGCCGCCTGCCATCTCATCTCTCGAGCCCCTCGATCTGGCGCGGGCCGCGGTCCCGGCCGGGGCCCTGGCTGTGGGCTTTCGAAGCCTCGCGCGCACGCTCGGCGCGCTCGGCCAGCCGCTCGGGCGCCTGGCGCCTCTCGGCTATCTCGGAGAGCCGCTCCCTTGCGCGCTCGGCGGCCTTTCCCGTCTCTTGCTCGAGCTGACGGAAGGCCTCGTCGACCTCGGGCGCGTCCTCCACCTTGAAGAGCAGCCAGTCGCGGCCCTCGCCGGGGATGATGTGGTGCTCGACCGACGCGGCGCGCAGCTTGTCGGAGACGACCTCCTTGATCGTCGCGTACTCGGGAAGCCCCGAGAGCTCCTCGAGGCTGAGCTTCGCGTAGGTCGGCACGCCCTCGGCCGCGATGGCCTCGGCGCGCCTGCCGGCGATGGTCCCGCGGATTCCCGCGAGGCGCTCGGAGAGCTCCCTCGCGCTGCGCTCCATTGCCTCGGCGCCGGCCTCCTGGCCGATCCTCAGCATCCAGTCGACCAGCTTGCCGCCCGCCTCGTCCCCGTAGTCGCTCGCCATCCCGCGCCTCCCTTCCAGTCGAGATGAAAAAGGGGCGCCTTCGCGCCCCGGTCGTCCCTATTAGGCCCCGACGGCCCTCTCGCGCGCCATTGGGGCGCGGGCTTCCTGCCCGGCGTGCGCGCGGCTCGCCTCGCGGGCGGACGCGGCGCGCTGCGCCAGCGGCTCGGGCGCCTTCTCGTGCAGATGGGCCCACTCGCCGCTGCGGCACTGCTCCGGCGTCGCCTCGCACATGTCGCGCATGGCGCGCTCGAAGCGCTCGGGCTCCTGGGCGATGGCGCCGAAGCTCCAGCTCTCGAAGCCGGTCCACGCGTCGCCGTCGCGCTTGAGCGTCCACCACTCGTCGCCGCCGTTCACCTGCTGGATGAACGCGAGGTCGCGGTAGCAGAACCCCTGGCGTATGGCCCAGTTGCCCGAGCCGAGCGCCTCGCGGAGCCTGTCGACGCTGTCCGTGCGGGAGAACTCGTAGGGGTACTCCTCGAGGAACGGGTCGTCCTGCCAGTCGAAGCCGCCGACCTTGAGCCAGCCGTTCTCCTGGCACTTCTCCACGAGCCCGTCGTGCTCGCGGCCGGTTATCCTCTCGAAGCCGTCCATGGGCCCTCCGCCTTTCGTTTGTTGTTTGACGGGCGGCGTCCTCGCGATGGGGGCACGGTGCGAGTCGGAGCAGGCGTGCGTGCCGGCGCGTCGGCGCCGCCCAAGACGTGTATAGCGATTTCGATTGCGGCGGGCATCGGGGCCGCCTGCGATGGGTCGAGCTGGGTCGAGCCGTCCGCGCCTCCACGGGAAGCGCACAAGCTAGCCGAGGCGGCGCCTGTCCCTTCCGCCCAGGTAGACGGTCCTGCAGGTCTGGGAAATCCTGCTCGCGATCGCCTCTGCCGTGACGCGCTCGCCGCGCCTTGCGAGCCTGTCCGCCAGCGCGCCCGGCGCGTAGTTCGACGTGACGATGGTCGGGCGCATGTCCTCGTAGCGCGCGTCGAGCACGCTGAACACGGTGCCGACTGACCATTCCGTCGCGTCCTCCTTGCCGAGGTCGTCGAGCACGAGGACGTCGCACTTGGCGTACCGCGCGACGGCGGCCTCGGTGCCGCCCTCGTCGAACGTGGCCTTCACGCGCTCGAGCATGCCCTTGGCCGTCGTGAAGGCGACGTCGTAGCCGGCCTCGGCGAACAGCCTGGCCATGGCGGAGGCGGCGTGCGTCTTGCCGGCGCCGACGCCCCCGTGTATGTAGAGCCCGGCGCCCCCGTTGCCCGCGAACGAGGCGATGTACTCGGCGAACTCGGGGCGGTCGGCCTCGGCGGCCCAGTAGCGCCTGGGGATGCCCGCGCGCGAGAGCGCCTTCTCCCGGCGGGCGGCCTCCTCCTTGGCGGCGAGGGCCGCGCGCCTTCGCGCCTCGGACTCCCGCTCGTTGGCTGCGCCCTCGCACGGGCAGGGGGCGGCAGAGACCCAGGCGACCCTGCCCGCCAGCGCCGCGCCGAGCGGATCGAGGGCGGCGCCGCAGTGCGGGCACGCCCTCGGCTCCGGCTCGTCGAAGGAGAGCCCGGCCGCACGGGCCTGCTCCAGGGTGATGAGTCCCGCTCGGTCCATCGGGCGCCCCTTCCTTATCTTCTGAAGTCCTTGTTGTCCCTTTTGCTTATTGGGTGGCATATCGTCAGGGGTTTCCCTGTCATTTCGTCAGGGGTTCGGGCTGCGAACCCTGTCATTTCGTCACCCTTTCGCGCCGGGAACCCTGACGAATCGTCAGGGGTTGCCAGCGCTCCGGGCGGCAGCCTCTCGCGCACGATGCGGTACCGCTTGGTGGCGTGCCCGCGCGCCGGGGCGTGCACGCCGCATTCCTCGATGAGGCCCCGGTCGAGCAGGTCGCGGATGGCGCGGTGGACGCTGCGCTCCTGCACGTTGAGGAATCGTGCCAGGCCACCCTTGCTCTCGAAGTAGCCGCACCCGGCGTCGCAGAAGCCGAAGATGCGCGCGTAGACGAGCAGGGGAAGGCCGGAGAGGCCCAGGTCCGCCATCATGAAGTGCCGTACCGCCGTGAACTCGCGCGGGGAGGGGCCGTCGCGTCCCCTCGGGCCTGCGGCTGCCATCGGCGCTAATCCCTTCTGGGCGAGCCGACGATGCTGTTTCGCTCGACCCATGCGACGAGCTCGTCGTGCAGAACGATGCCGTCGCGCGTCTTGCCGCCGATGTAGCGGATCGGGAACGGGTCGTCGGGGTCCTTGGCGAGCCGGTACATTGCGTCGCGGCTGATGCGCAGCATCGCGCACGCCTCGTCGGCTCCGAATATCGCGTTGGTCGATGCGATGAGCCTCACCTGGCTCCTGCTAATGCTCTTGGTCATGGTCGTCCTCGAGCTCCTTTCGTCTCGAGGCTCCCTCGCGTGCCCGGCCGCGGGCGGCTCCCGGGGCGGTCGCCGCCGTCATTTCCTGCCGCTCCTCGACTCGATGTAGGCGTCCACTGACGCCCTCGACACCAGGAGCTTCCTTCCGAGCCTGTACGAGTCGATCTCTCCCGACCAGATGAGGTCGTATGCCTTGTTTCTGCTCGCCCTCATGTACTCCTGCATCTCGATCACCGTCATCCATTCGTCGCGGTCCTGGTTGCCCTCGGGCGCGGCGCATTCGGCTGTGCGTGCCATGGTTCCTCCAATCTTCCCGTGCGGCACCGTGCGTGCACGCCGCGCGGCACAGTGTCCCTTTTCGTCTGCGCGACGATTGAACCGCCTGATGGCGCTTGGCGCGCACAACGGGAGCGAAGACGGGTCGAGGTGGGTCGAGCTGGTCGGGCCTCCACGAAACGGCCATGAGCCGCGCGCCTTAGCTCGCAGCTAAGTCCCTGAAAAGTAAAAGGCGCCCATGCGGGCGCCTGCCTAGTGGCTGGAGTTGTTCAGTTTTGGTTGGAATGCTTCTCTTCCGCGGTGCTGTCGTCCGGGGTCCGGCATCTGTCGTTCGCCTCTTCTGTCGTGTTTGATGTTGCGTGTTCTGCGAGCGACCTTGCGCGGGCCTGCCGGCCCGTTGCCCCAGGTGCACCCGGATAAATGGTACCCATCCGTTGGAACATGGACATCGCGGGAGGGCTGTTTGGGCAAGCTAGGATGGATGAGCGGCGGGGTTCTAAATGCAATAATTCGAGCTAAAGGGCCTTGTACTCTCTTTTGTAAAACGCGAGGGTGCAATAAACTCGACGATCCCCCTGAACCTTTTCTGAACGAATCAGCTCTTAGGCGGTATGACGCGACACGCATCGGTAGTGCTCGGACTGGGTTAGTCATCGAGTGGGTATAGAACATACGTTCTGTATAACGTTATAGCACCAGGTGGCAGGCGTAGTTTCAATCGAAGCTACGCCTGCTGCTATATATGGGTTGATGGTGGTATCAATGACCGCGATGCTTCTGTTTGCGCTTCAGCTTTCGCTGCTCGAAGCGCGCCTCCGCCTCATCCGTGCGACGCTGGCTTCTTGCTTGAGCCGATTCCCGCTTCATCGTCTCCCGCTGATTCGCGAGCGCCTGCTGCGCCTTGGTGCTCATCGCCGGCTGCTTGAGGGCTTTCGCCGCCTCGCGGGCGCGTCGCTTGGGGTTCTTCGCGGGCTTGCTCGCCTCGGTCGGATCGTGGCCGAAGAACGAGAGCTTCGCCCATTTGTTGACAACGAATCGCAGGATCTCCTCATTGGACGGTTCTGCGCCGAAGACGATGCGGGCGGCGCCGTATCTGCCGTCCTCGACATGCTCCGCCAGCCCGACCCAGAATTGGCCGTCGTGATATACGGTCAGGGTGGACGACACGCTGATCTGCATGGCTGGTTCCTCCTTTATGTAGATGACCATGCAGAGAAGGGACAACCAAGGAGGCAGGTTACTGATGCGGACTCCCGCACGCCCACGACTACCCGACGGGGACTGTGTTTTCATCTCTGGTGCCCGCATTGTAGCACGCGCGGATTCACGATGTTGATCGCCGGCGCCTAGACGGAGATGAAGACGGTTCGATCTAGGTCAAGCCGGTCGCTCGTTCATGAAGCGGCCGATTCCCTGAAAATAAAAGGCGCCCACGAGGACACCTACAGGCTATCTTCGAACTACTTGGTTTGGGGCAGACGGAGGAAAAAATAGGGCAGAATCGCTCTCACGATCCCGCCCCGCAAACCCGAGGGTTTCTAACTGGCTCCATTATTCCGGGCTTCTCAGTTCTGTCATTGACCCAGGTATCACCCGTCTCCTATAGCGAGTGAATATAAAAATAGGGCAGAGTCGCTTGCGCAAGTCCGCCCCTAAAACCGTGAAGGTTTTGCTATCTGCAGGCTATTCTACCAACCCGAGCGATTCTGTCAACCTGCGAAGGAACTCGAGCGCGGAGCGAGCTGCGGCGTCGGGCCCCTTGTCGGGCAGCGCCTCGGTTTCGCCGTCGGCCCTGGCGAACATCTCGGCGAGCTCGGATGCGGCGCGCGAGCGCGAGGAGCCCTCGGGTACCAAGCCGGAGTGCGCCACGAGCACGGTCGCGACCTCCTGCATGGCCGTATTCCCCATCCGCTTCCTCCTGGTCGCCTTGGGAATTCCCACGGCGGCGACCCTTCGGGAGACGCCGCTGGACGCCGAGCCCCGGGCGGCGCCCCTCTCGGCGAAGCAGTTGATCAGGCACGAGCCGTGCGCGGCGCAGTTGCGGACGGACTTCACGCGCTTGAGGTCGTAGTGGGAGGCCTCGAGGCGCCTGTCGCCCCATCGCCTGGCGCAGAAGCGCACGAAGTCGATGAGGGTGCCGAACGAGGTGAGCTCAAGGAAGGCCCAGGCAGGCATGTCGCCGGAGTACTTCGCGTAGAGGCTCGAGCTGTAGGGGCTGCGGCCGCTCATCTTGAGCTCGCGCAGGCGGTACTCCCTGTTTGCAGTGGTAAGCGATGCCATGTAGTCGGCCACGATGGCGTAGCCGTCCTCTCCACGGTCCTCCATCTCGCGAAGCAGTGTCACCTTCTGGAAATGCTCGATGTCGAGCGTCATGCCGAGCAGGGCGTGGCGCAGCTCCTGGTCGAGCGCCGCGAGCAGGCGCAGCTGGCCGAAGTCGAGGTCTACGTAGCGGCCGTCGCGCGGGCCTCCCTCGTATTTCGAGAAGAGTTTGCGGTAGGATGCGAGCTTGAAGAAGTTGCACTTGTCGCGCAGGTAGTCCGCGACCTCTTCCTCGGAACACAGCTCGAAGGCTACGCCCTTCTGCTTGAGGTGCTCTATCTGCTGCTCGATCGTGAGGATCGGCTTCCTATCGTGGGGTTCGGCCATGCTCGGTCTCCTGTCATTGATTTGAGAATCCTATTCTACCAGCATGTTTGCCCTGAATCCTGAAGGCCCGTTCGCCAACTCATAAGCAAGCCACCTGAGACTACTCACTTTGTTCACGAATGGCGAAGACCTGCGACCTGGGGTTTTGCAAATGGCGCGCAAGCCACCCGCGTTAATTCACTTGCGATTGCAGCTGGCGGCTTGCGGGCAAAAGGGCGGTTGAGTTTCAAAACGGGCGTTTTCGGCGCCATCGAGCCTCCAAAGGCGACCCGCCGCGCACTTTGGGACAAAAACAAAAACTCAAAGCCCTGAGTTTGAAAAAAGTTTTTGAGGTTGTCCCAGCTTTTGTCCCCGAAGCCGACGAAACGCGACATCGCGTCATTCGGCGGCACGCGTTCCGTGTCGATGCCGAAAACTGGGTGTAACTGGAGTGACGGGACGGCAGAACCGACGCCATCGAGTGGGAGTAGGCCGATAGGGTTCTGACCTGCATTTTTGAGTGCCGCACTGTGCCGCTGAGTTTCGTTTCGTACGAGAGTCATGACAAAGCCACCAGCGACGGAGATGAGTAAAAGCGATTAAAGAGCCTCCGTTCCCTGCGTTGGGACGGAGGCTCTTTCTTTGCCGTTTTACTCCCTTGTCTCCGTTCGGGGATTATTTCTTGCTCATTTAGGGCTATTCGCGCTGAAAGATTTTGACTAGCTTGGTGTCCTTTATTTCGTAGACAATGTCTGCGACGTTCTCGACCAGCCTCTTATCGTGGGAGACGAACACTATCGTTCCGGCATAGGCGCTCATCATCTGCTCGAGGGCTTCGGCGCTCTTGATGTCCAGGTAATTTCCAGGCTCGTCCATGAGCAAGATGTTGTATCTGCCCAGCAGCATCTTCGCGAGTAGCAGCTTGATGACTTCGCCTCCCGAGAGAACGCCAACGTCCTTTGTCAGGTCGCGCGGTCCGATTCCCATAGAGGCGAGGATGCCTCGAATTTCGGTCATGCTGTACTCGCAACCATCCTGCATGAACGAGATCGCAGACTGACGGGCGTCGAACTTGTAGCCTGTTTGCTCGAAGTAACCGATCTCTGCCTTGGGAGAGATGTTGATACCGTCGGCGCGTCGAGCGATTGCCTTCAGCAGGCTGGTCTTTCCTGTACCGTTGCCACCGGTGATGGCCACTTTGGCACCGAGCGGTATCTCGAATTTCGCGTGGTCATAGAGCATGCAGTTGCCGAAGCTCAAGCTGAAATCGTCTGCCGAGATGGGAAATTTACTATGCAGTTCCAGGGCCTTGCTCTGGCGGAACCGCACGGCGCGAATGCTATCTGGGGCCTCAATCCCTTCGAGCGCTTCGAGGCGCTTCTCCATGTCCTTAGCCGCCTGGTACATCCTCTTCTGTTTGGTGCCGGTTGCTTTCTGATGCCCCAATCGACCTGCATACTCGTTGCTTTTTTTCGCAGCCTTCCGCTTGGCGTCGACCTGCCGTGCTTTTTTCCGTTGTTTTTCGATGGCGGCTTCGAGGCGATCGCGCTCGCGCATCGCCTCTTCGTATCGAGTCGCCTGAGCTTTGCGCTCTTCTTCTTTCTGTCGCAGATAGTCGGAGTAGTCACCCCAGAATTCGGAAATACCGCCGTCTTTGAGCTCCCAGATCTTGTCTACCACCTGGTCGAGAAAATGACGGTCATGGCTCACGATGAGCAGAGCCCCATCAAATGCCTTGAGTTGTCCGACGAGAAGGCGGATGCCGTCTTGGTCGAGGTGGCTCGTAGGCTCGTCGGCGAAGATCGCGCTTGCATGCTGGGAGAGTGCAGAGGCAATCTTGGCGCGTGTTTCCTCCCCGCCGCTCATCGTCTCCTGCGCCACTCCGGCGACGTTGAGACGGGAGAGCATCTCACCACTGTCCTGAGCCGCATCAAGGTCGAGTTCATCGAGTTGGCCGATGAGGGCAATGCTGCCGAAGCGCCTGACGTCGGCGTCCGCAATGGTAAGATTGCCGCTCAGAATTTTAAGCAGGCTGGTTTTGCCTGCGCCATTGTCTCCCACCAAGCCGATGCGATCGTAGGAGTAGATTTCCAACTCTTCGATATCTAGGATATCGCGGCCGGCATATTCCAAAAAGATGTCTTTAGCTTTGACTATGAGTTCCATAGGTTGAACCGCCTTTTGTGTATTAGTGTTTTACTGGAAGCGCAGCCATGCCAAAAAAGATTGCTCACGTCGATTTTTCGCCTTTGCCCAATTGCCGGCGCGAGCGTTTTGACCTTGCGCAAGCCGGCAAATCCGAAAATGATAGTTGGCGACGAATAAGGAGCGCGATGCGGAATGTCGGTGCAATACCTCGTCGTCGCAAGGGCTTGAAGGCTGACGCTTGAACCGATGGCTGCTGCCTCTTTTTTTCGAATACTTGGGCTATTGAATCTGCCCGGTATCTCTTTTCCCCGCGTTTCGGACGCTCGGAGCAAGCAGCATAGCCATCGCAAGCAGTACCATGGTCGCTCCAGAGCCGACGAACCATAACGGAGCTCCAAGCAGATCCGCAAAAACGGAGGGGGCTGCGAGGCCCATGGGCATGGCCCACGCCATGATGGTTCCGTAGAGGCCGAAAACGCGGCCTAGGTACTCAGGAGGTATCTGCTCCTGCATAAGGGCAGTCTGGGTTCCCGCGTACAACGGGGAGCATGCGCCCATAAGAAAGCTCACCGGCAGGAAAGCAGCGAACAATGACGGGCCGAGCGATCCGGATACGATTGCGGCAATGCCGAAGCCGGCAATCGCGGCGACCATGGTGAACGACCTATTGCGGAACCCTCCCGTGGCCGCCAAAATGCCGGACCCAGCCAGCATGCCTGCAGAAAAAAGGATTTCCACCAAAGCGGCATCCCCCGTGCTACCGCCAAAATGCCCCAAGGTCATTATTGGGAACAATGCCGCGAGCGGAGAGAACGCGAAAGCGAAGACGAACCCGCACCAAAGAAGGGCGAACAGCCCCCTGTACTCCCTAATCAGCTTGTAGCCGTCCGAAATCTCAGAGAAGAGCTCTCGAACCTTATTGGAAAAGGACAAGCTGCGGTCGGCTTCATCGAGGCCCCCTGCGTCTATCTGTGCGGCGAGGACGGCTAAAGAAGCGAAAAGCGCTCCCAGCACGTCGAGGACAATCATAGCGGTAATGCCCGCCACGGGATAAATCACTGCTGCAAGCGCGGCGCCAAGAATGTATCCGCCGGACTGAATCGCCTGAGTCACCCCCGATAGGCGAACGAGATGCTCTGGCGGGGCGAGATGGGGCGTGAGAGATTGGGAGGCTGGCGTGTAGAACGAAGTACCAACTGCACGGAGAAACAGGGCGATGAGAATTAGCCATGCAGGTAAGCTGCCGGCCAACGAGGCAATCGCCAAGGCGGCACCCACCGCGGCAATGAAGAGGTCGGCGCCGATGAGGACACGTTTCAAAGGCAGTCTGTCGACAACGGCGCCCGCAAGGATTCCGAACAAAGCAATCGGCAGAAAGCCTGCCAGCGATGCTAAGGAGAGGAGAGAAGACGACCCTGTCGTGAGGGCGAGATGCCAAATAAGACCCATTTGGAGAATCGAACTCGTCAATGTCGAAACGAGCTCCCCGCCCCATACGAAACAAAGCTTGAATTGCCATGAATGGCACAGCAGAACAGACCTGCCCCGAGAGGTTTCAAATATCATGGTTATGTCCAATCGTGAAATGGCGTGCAGAAAAACAGCGCGACGCCACAACAGCGCCGCTTTCTAGGCGCTCATCCACGTGCGGAAAAGACCAACCACGACACCCCTCCTTTGTTAATTCGGTCTGGCAAACCATGTAATATTAACGAGGCTTGAGTTTGCCTGTCAAGAATCGAGCATCGGTAAGGGCAATCCTCTCTGGCCATTCGATTCCTTTTGTATCTTTGGTTGCATAGGTGACCCGCCAGGGCTATTACGCGTGGAAGAGGCGCCTGCCGAGCTGGCCGATGAGGCGCTGAAGATGGCCCTGGTCAGGCGAAACGATCCCAAGGGATGCGTACATCATTCGGATAGTAAGAATGTTGCCAGCAGGTTTTGCGGCAACCGCAAAGGAGCCGTATCCTGCAGCTGGAATCACGTTGCAGCATCCTGACCCGCATTCCGATTGGCGGACGGCCCGCTTCGGCATCCTGACCAGCACAGCGATCGAGCCTTGTCATTCCTTGGATATGCCGGTTGCTCGGGGCGGTCCCGACGGAGGCCCTCGCCTCCCCGGTCCGTGACCCAAGAAGGGCAAGCATGCTGATCTGCATGGCTGGTTCCTCCTTTATGTAGACGACCATGCAAAGAAGGGACAACCGAGGAGGCAGGTTACTGATGCGGGCTCCCGCACGCCCATGACTACCCGACGGGCTGTTTTTCATCTCCGATGCCCGCATTGCAGCATGAACGAATGTGCCTCGACATCTCTGCTGGCATGGTACGACTGGGATCGCACCTCGACGCATCCTTGCGCATACTGCCTTCCAAGTTTCGAAACCGGGAAGGAAAGTGTATGTGAGCGACGATATCGGCGCCGATTCGACGCTCGAGAGGGAGATTGCGCCGATTCTATCCATCGGGGATGCATTCCCGAAGATTCTCATCACTCGCACGAGGCATGAGCCCCATACCCGGGAGGGCGTGCTCGTGCTGAATTTCGCGAGGTGGCTGCTTGGCGGGTAGGGTTCTGAACGTCGCATTGGGATATCGCGCGACAGGGCACGCAGGGCTGTTTGTGCCCGCACGGGAAACGCCGTCGCCATGCGGGCGGCCTGTCGTGTCCGATTAGCCTTTTGCTAAACAGGCTTACGCCAACTCATGGGCAAGCCACCTGAGACTATTCACTTTGCTTATCGTTGACAAAGACCTGTGGCCTGCGGTTTTGTGAACGACTCGTAAGCCACCCGCGTCGACTCACTTACTGTTGAAGCTGGTGGTTTGCAGGCTCAAAGGCGGTTGAGTTTCAAAACGGGCGTTTTTCGGCGATATCGAGCCTCCAAAGGCGGCTCTCCGTGCCCCTTGGGACAAAAATAAAAACTCAATACTCTGAGTTTGAAAATGGTTTTTGAAGTTGTCCCAGCTTTTGTCCCCGAAGCCGATGAAACGCGACGTCGCGTCATTCAGCGGCACTCACTTCGAGATGCCGCCGAAAACTGGGTGCAACTGGAGTGACGAGACGGCAAAACTATAACCACCGAGTGGGAATAACGGGAACTGGCTTCTGAACTCGCGTTTTGATACCGTCGAGTACCGCCTGATGCTGATTCGGCGTCGCCGCAGAGCAAAGCCACCAGCGAAATAGTGGGAATAATAGCCCTCGAACCCTCTGGTTCGAGGGCTTTCTTTTTGCATGTCAACCTGGGAAAACGACAAGATTATTCCCAAGTGCCCCTACTGGACGGCACGGCGGAGTACTCGGCGGTACGGGAACGATAGGGCCCTGCGAGAATAATTCACAATTAGGGTCCCACGAGGGCCGATTTCGCGCGGCCGAAACTAAGTTGAAACTGCGTGGCGGATTCAAGCCCTCGTCAATTGAATTTGCCAAGGTCA